>NZ_SPOZ01000027.1 GCF_004569635.1 Streptococcus sp. LYSM12 | reverse complement strand
TTTGAAAGCGTAGCAGATACTTAATAACATTGCCCCAGCAGTAAGCTGCTTTCCCTGCTAAGTTGCCGATAAAATTATCGACAACTGCCATAGCTTCAAGGCCATGTTTACCTTGGTAGTGTTTCGGTTTTGTGATAGTGTCAAATTGTGCCATTTGCTTTTTCCTCCAACCATTCAAATATCATGCCAAATTGGTTCAAGACCAGTCTGTCATCATTGTACTTCTTACTAATTTCTGCCATTGACTGCACACACCATTTCCAATAAGCATCTGTCGCAAAGCCTACCTCTTGCATCTTTTGATTGCTAGCTCGCATCCATGCAGGAACTTCTTTTTCAAAAAATTCAATATAATTCATTCCAGCACCTCAACTCGAATGTATATTCCAACAATATCCGACCAAAATTTTTCCACAATCTCGCTGGCCACTTGTGCATCATCCTCCCAAAATCCAACTTTGGTCATGCAATCCTTTAGCAACTTCTGCAGATTGTCCGTATCTGGTTTCGTCGTCTTGTACTGGCCATGCTTAGAATTTTTCGTCCGAGGAAATAGCCACTTGACTGTCAAGCGAATCGGACCTTGAAACTTGTCTGGAGGAACGTGCTTTGCCAGCAGCTCCTCGTACTTAGCTCTGGCATCTGCCAACTTTTCAGGCTCATAAAATTGCGGTTTACCATTGATCACTCGAACCTGTTTCTGTTGGTGTGTCACGGTAGGTATTTTTTTCATTGGCAGGAAAAATCTAATTGTCATAATCCACCCCGGTCCACTTTCTAGTTTCGGGATCATAGGTGATGTATCCTGCTGATTTTAATTGCTCTCTGACAAAATTTAGCATTTCAGACTGTTGACCAATCCAATTAAGAACTTCTGATTTTTTATAATCAAATTCTTGACCAGGCAATGTGTGATAGAGCGGTGGCATATTTTTCCCTGCATCTAAATTGACAGAATACTTTTTCTTTTTTCTAACCATATTTATTTGAACTCTCCATATTTTTTAATTTTTCGCTTTAAGTCCAGAGTGAAGGACAGGGTTACAGGGTTACAAGGGGCGGATGCATAGCCCCCTTGTACCTGTACCTGTTCTTCTGGACCTCTAGGGACATTTCTCTAAAATTATTACCTAAAAGGTATAATTTCTGTCCCTCAGTTTGTCTCTCGGACATTTTCGATTATTTATCGAATTTGTCCGTCCTTTTGTCTCTTTAGGGTCATTTTGACATTTTCGATTTTTTGACCCTTTTGTCCATAGACATCCAAGGACATTTAATCGATTTTGACCCTTTTTGACCTATTCGAGAATGTCCCTTTTGTCTTTTTGTCCCTCGACGATTATGCCGTTATCTATTTCAAATTTTTCATGGTTGTCTATCCACCTGCGGATTGTTTTTTCAGATTTAGAATAGTATTCCGCAACATCTGCTATAGTGACAGGTTGATCACCGTCAGCATTAGCTTTTAATATTTGTATAGCAGTCTCTAGCAATTCATCTTTTGACTTCTTAGGTTTATCCTTTTTCTTTTCAAAATTCTTCTTCCACGGAGAATTTTTGGAGTTAGTCTCTTCAAGTTGAATATCTGCCAGCACCCCCGACTCATCTACTATATGCACTGGATAGCTAAACCACATATCAACCGGTTTAAATTTGGCAAACTCCCGTAACGTTCCTTCTACACGCCAAGCAGTTGAAATTTTTACCGCATGCACGACTTTGTCAATTTCGTCTGTATAGATCTTACGAATCAATACATCCTTGATAGCCTTCTCAAAGTGGTTACGCATCTGTGTCCTACTTTCCAAATCATCTAAGCTGACATATTGTTGGTAGTAGTTCAGGGCGCGCTCCTGCAAGGCTTTTTGATAAATAGCACAGCTCGCTTTGTCAGACCGCATCTTAATCAAGTCATCGTTAAGTTCAAGTTCTACTAGGTCAATCAAAGCGTCCGGGTCACGGGCAAATACTCCAGAACCACTTGCACGGTCCATGGACTTCTTACCACCCTGTGCTCCTTTTGAATGGTGGTGACAGTAAATTACACTACAACCAAGCTCTGTCGCTACCTTATCGAATTGATTGGTAAAGTGAGCCATTTGGTCAGCGCTGTTTTCGTCACCGGTCAATACCTTATAAATTGGGTCAATAATCACTGCAATGTAGTCCTTTTTCAAGGCCCTACGGATGAGCTTGGGAGCTAACTTGTCCATTGGAACGGTCTTACCACGCAAGTTCCAGATATCAATGTTTTGGATATTGTTAGCTGGCACACCCATGGCAGTATAGACATCCTTAAAACGATGTAAGGCCGACGGTCTATCCAACTCAAGATTGACATATAGCACACGTCCCTGCTCACATTGCCAAGCAAGCCATTTGATTCCTTCTGCGATTGCGATTGCTAACTCAATCAAAGCAAAGGATTTGCCAGCCTTGGACGGTCCAGCCATGAGTAACTTGTGACCTTGACGAAGTAAACCACTGATTAACTCGGGAGCTAAGTCTGGCATATCATTCCATGATTCTGATAAGCCTTCCGGATCTGGCAAATCATCATTCAAATCCTCAATCCATTGATACCACTCTTCATAGTTGGCCTTACCAATGTTGGTGTCAATCAGAAACTGCTTTTTACCATTTCGCATAATACCTGGCATCCGTGATAATCGGCTAGGATTGCGATTTTGAGTATCAATATCAAGTCCGTTCTTCTTGCAGATTTGGTAGATGTAGTCCACACGCTTACGGTATTCTTGGTAATCTCTGGCATCTACCTTGACGATAGCATGCAAGGATTTCTTCCCGCTGTGGACCAAAGCAGCAATCGGCAATTCTAGTTCTTTAAATAAAGCGTATTGCTTGCCTAGTTCCATGCTGTCGGATTCGACCAGAGCATAGCGGAAGTCAGTCACGTTGTCATTCTTAACACCTTTGCCGTCCAGTGGATTGAAACGAATCCAAGCTCCAGCCTCTTCCTTGTAATCTCCAAATACTGCACCGATGTCTCCATTGCATTTTTGAAGTAACTCAATCAGTTCTCCTGCCGTCCGGGCATACGCTCCTTGTGTTGGTTTGTAGATAGTCTCCCCTTCCTTGCCAGGAATAGTATAGGTTTCTGTCACATATCCGACCTTATCTGTACTTTCAAAAATAGTCTGTAGATAAGTGATGATTTCAGCAACTGGCGACCACTTATCATTGCTTGGTTCACAGATATCCTTAGACTCTACCCAATGTTTGTCAATGATTCGATAGTCCTTATCAATAGTATCGTTCCAATCAAGCTCACGAAATTCTCCACTACCTGTGTATTCGGACACCCAGCCACTATCCTTAGCCATTTGAGTGATGGTAGCACCAGTCACTGCTCCAAGACTGCCACCTTGAAATGTATCCCACTTCTTAAAACATTCCCCGCGCTTGTATCTACTAGGGTCTTTCTGAGACCACATATCCCAATCCATTGCTGTATAACCCTCCTGCTTAAGAGCCATCCCTACATTAATCCAGTCTTGATATGACAGAGTGGTCGGATTAATGTAATCAAGCAATGGGATGAGGTCAAATTCTCGTTCTGTCATCTATTCTCCTATTCTGGTTGATATTCTCGTGGACTGATACCAGCAGGGCATCTCCAGCCTGCAGCTGCAATCCTGTCAATCATTGACCTCGCTTGGTCAAATTGCCAAATACCGACATTGCGGAAACCATAGCGCTCTAACAATCTAATCTGTTTTGGTGTAGTTAAACCTTCATCACGACGCTTAGCCAATCTATCCAGTAGCTTTGCAGCCTTCCCAGCATTCCCTATTTCATCTGTAAAGATACCAAATTTCTCGAGAGCCTGTTTTTGCTTATCTGATACCGGGGACATTTCCCAACCAAAGTCTGGCACATAGTCTACTAAATCTTCGGCATGGATAGACATTTCAAATTGCAATGGATCAACTAATTTCCGTTTGCGTTTCCGCATTTCCTCCAGTTGCTTAGCCAGTGCCTCCTCACGTTGAGAAACAACATCTTCTGCTGACTTAACTTCCAATTCCTCAATATCAAACAAAGAGCCGGCTTCCTCTTCCATATTCTCAACCATCTTTTGTGCTACTTCTTCCGTTCCTGCGATAAGATGAGCAGGCCGGCACAGTTCATGACGTTCTGTATGCCATAAGAAGTCTAGCAATAACAGATTTTCTTTCCCTGGGAATAAGCGGGTACCACGACCCACCATCTGGCTATACAAAGCTCGTACCTTAGTGGGTCTAAGTACCACCACACAATCAACTGACGGGCAATCCCAGCCTTCTGTTAAAAGCATGGAATTGCAAAGGACATTGTACTTGTCTTTGTCAAAGTCTTCCAAAACCTCGGCACGGTCTTTGGATTCTCCGTTGACTTCTGCTGCTTTGAATCCTTTAGCATTTAGAATATCTCTGAATTTTTGTGACGTCTTAACCAAGGGCAAAAATACTACCGTTTTACGGTCTGCACATTGTTTGACCATTTCATCAGCAATCTGTTCAAGATACGGATCTAGTGCAGTGCCTAAATCACTCGCCTTAAAATCGCCCGACTGCATAGATATACTTGACAAGTCTAAGGTCAAAGGGATTGTTACTGCTGAAATCTTGGACAAATAGCCAGACTTGATAGCCTGCACCAAGGAATACTC
This sequence comes from Streptococcus sp. LYSM12, assembly GCF_004569635.1. Classification (GTDB taxonomy): domain Bacteria; phylum Bacillota; class Bacilli; order Lactobacillales; family Streptococcaceae; genus Streptococcus. The sequence continues at coordinate 28,571 of NZ_SPOZ01000027.1, read as the reverse complement.
ATAGGCTAGACTGTCGAAATACTGCCCTAGATTCCGCTTATCGCCTCTGTCTGGCGTAGCAGTCACACCCAATACATTGCTATCATCAAAATGTTGTAAGACACGTTGGTAGCCGTCTGAAATCGCGTGATGAGCTTCATCGATGATAATGGTGTCAAAGTAGTTTGGTGGAAATTGACTCAACCGTTTTTCACGTTGCAAGGTCTGTACCGACCCGACCACAACTCGAAACCATGAGCCTATAGAGGTGCTTTCCGCTTTTTCTAAGGCTGTCCCCAATCCTGTAGCAGTCATTAACTTATCAGAAGCTTGTTCCAGCAGTTCCGACCTATGAGCAAGGACGAGCACGCGCTCGCCCATTCGCACACGGTCTTCAATGATTTTGGAAAAGACAATCGTTTTGCCGCATCCTGTTGGCAAGACCAATAATGTCCGCTTGCGACCAGATTGCCATTCTTGCTGGACTGCGCTACGAGCCTCTTCTTGATAATCTCGTAGTTGCATCTGTACCTCCTAAAACCCTGTAAAGTTACCTTGTGCTGGCTGTTGTGGTTGTTGTTGCATAGGTTGTTGCGGGTAAGAAGGTTGGGGTGTTTGATAAGTCTGTGGAGCAGTTACTTGCTGTGCAGGCTGACCAGCGTTGAGCACTTTACTCCAGTCCACTTTATCCGCATAAATCATAGATTTAATATCGTTATACTTCTCATCGTTGTATTCCCTGTGTTTCACACGACAGACTCCTTTTGAGCCAACAACAGTATTCCAATTCATGCGGAGCGGCTCTCCATGTTTTTTCTGCCCAATCGCCCCAAAGAACGCAGAGAGCATTCCTTCTGTTGAGCTATGTAGAAAAAGATTGTGGGTCATAATCGCATCGCCCTGTTCTGTCTCGACCAAAACAGTGATAATTGCTTTGTTGCATTCAGGTAATTTCCCTGGATTTTGTGGATTTGGCGTGTGTCGGCCACGCTCGAATCCTGTCACAGTAAATTGATAATCCCCAGGCGGTAATAAGATAAAATCTTTTGCATCTTGTTGGATAGTATCATCCCATCCAAATTCACGCTCTGGTTGATTGTATTGTTGTGTCATATTCTATCCTCCCCTTGTTAAGCTAAAATTGTAATATTCACTTGGTCTTCCAACTTAGATTTCAGGTAGTTGGCAATATTATTGATAGCATCCAATTTCCACTTGCCCCCATCTGCCTCAAATAGAGCCATATGACCTGCTTTGTTGATACGGTAGATAAACTGGCTAGCTGGCTGCTCCACTTCAGCAAATGTGCGATATGGTCGCAATGTGACTGGATTTGGTGCCTTAGCTTGACCAAGACTAGCCACTCCTGTTTTGATTGTCGCAGTCTGACTAATACCGTCATCAACAATTTCAAGTCCGCTATCAATTTTCAAAGCACTCGCAAAATCCAAAACAATAGCGCGGTCATCAGTATCAACAAATCGAGACTGCAGCATGATGTTAAAGTCAGATGTTTCTTCATATCGACCGAAATGGATATCTGGTGTCATTGATTCAACCGTAACCAATTTTGCACGATTAGCTTCCTTATCTAGCTCTTCGTAGACAACTACTTCTTTTGGACTTTCAACTACAACCAAGACACGCTTGCTCCCTAATTGGTCTAAGTCAGTTTTTAGATAATCCACTAAACTGTCTAATGTATTGAGATAAAGTCGTGGTGGAATCGGTCGAGTATCTAATTCACGTAACGAATGAACATTCTCGTCATAGTAAAGTTTGCCATTTTCAGCTTTGATAATCTTTTCTTCATTGCCTGCCAATTCAACCGCATATTCCAATGCTTCTTTAATATTTTCTGTTGCCATTTTAGTTACCTACTTTCTTTTTGTTAAAATCAATGACGTCTTCGTTAATACCTTTTTCAATCTCTTCAACCGGCTGACCAATATCCGTACGTAGCTGAGCATTGTCGTCAAAATACATTTGACCAGGCATATTACTTCTAAGCTCATTCGCATAAGTCTTGCCATCTTTCTTACCGACAAGCACCGTAGTGGCTACACCTGTCTGCGGCGCAAGAGTGGATTTCACATCCATACTAGTGCTGACTACTTCACGACTATCATCAGCTTTCATAGTTAAAGTGATGACTAGCTTACGAGCAACCTTGCTATCAGTATTTGGATCAAGGATATTGTCAAAGACTTTTTCCAACTCTTTGTCCACCTTTTCTTGTAGTCCACCCTCTCCGAGAGCGGACAAATCCAACTTGATTGTTTTATCCATTTAGCTTTTACCTCCCTATTATTTCTAAGACCAAAAATAGTCTAAATCTAATTCCCTTCAACCGTAAAAGGTATTGTTGGATCAGATCTAACTTTAGTATTGATAACCTGCACGACCTTGTCCCAAACAGTGACCACATATTCCCAGTAACCTGCTTCAATCGCTTCCACCTGCGTTCCTAGCGGATAGATACCATTGACATAGCTTGCCTGTAAGACTTCTTCTTGTGTGACTTGACTACTAATCATCAAGTCACGTAGACTTTGTGGAATCAGTGGACTAATATCCGAAGTTGTTACAGATTGTGACTGTGCCATAGAAACTTGTGACATATCAATTGGTAGCTCTGTCTGTTCTTTGACGGGTGCAATCTGATTAGTTTGAGGAGTTGATGTAGGTATCTGAGTAGGATGTTCTTGAACCGATGCTGATTGCACTGGTTGAATAGGTGGTGTCTGTGCAGGTTGTTCCTGAACAGTTGCAGGCGCAAAGATATGAGCGATTCCTGCAAAATCTATCGGCAATTCTTCTGGCAAGTTGTGGCGGTTCTTTGCATCCCAACTTGGAGAATGTGTTGTCTGCATAACCCTCTGACCGCCCTGTGCTTTTTGCTTCTTCGTCTTATCATCAGTAACGATATAAGTCTTGTAATTAAGAAACAGGACCATATCTGCCCATTCCTTGACTTTGGCCGATACATTCGTCTCTGTCTTCTTATTGCTTAATTTAAGCTCGTAGCGGTCATATCCGCCCATTTCATCAGGTTTGGTAAATTTCTTAACCTGCGCATGGGCAGTCAATACTACATTGATGCCAAGTTCGACTAACTCTTGTAATCTATCCAGCAGGCGTCCGATTTCTTCAATAAGATAGGTATATCCCGCACCCCAATTAAAGTCCTCAATTCCAGTTTTATTGTGCTGTGCACAAATATATTGCAAGGCTAAGGCTTCTGCCCAATCAATCGTATCAATCACCAAGGTCTGGCAAATCGTTGGATTAGCCTTGACAAAAGCAATATGATTCATGAGCATGGTCCAGCTAGTCGGCTTGTCGGCCCGTGTTACATCCATATTATCCGTGGATCCTTCCGTATCAATAAAGAGAGGGTTCGGAAATTGAGCCGCTAGACTAGACTTGCCAACCCCCTCTGGACCATAGATGACTACGCGTTGGGCCCGTGCCCGTTTACCTTTTGTAATTTGCATTTCTTTTCCTTTCTTTTTGCTATAATTGACTTATCAAAATAAGGAGGATAAGCCATGTTACGTACAAAAGAAGATATTGCTCATGAGCTTGCAGTAGCGTACATTGTTGCCAAGCCCGAGGACACTATGTGGACACATCAGCAACTTGCCGAAAGCTACAATAAAGCCTATGAAAATATCTTAGAGCATCTTAAATAAGCACTTCTCCCGGTTTAGGATCGATTTGCTTAATATTCTTAGAGCGTTCAGCCAATACCTGAACATCGAAGTCGTTGAGTGTTAACTCTTCGGCTTTTTCTCTTAAACGCATCGTTACTAGACGATCCAGTTCAATCCACTCACGGTGAGTTAGTTCTTGACGCAATTTCAGAAACTTCTTAATAGTATCTTGTGTAATAGCCATAATTTTTTACTCCTTTTTAAAATCCACCTTCCCAAGATGGTGTAGTCTGTGTATTCTTTACGCTTTCATAGTTTGGATTTTCTTCCGAGTATCCGTCAGTGATTATTATCGAGCACTCATCACCAGTAGACACACGTGTTGCAATAGCTTGTAATCCTTCTTTCTCAAGCCACTGACCAAACTCTTGCAAAGTGACCTGGTCCATTTGTTCTAACTTATCAATTAAAACGAAGCCACATTCTGGTTTCAACTTACGGACGATAGCTGTCGCAACCTGCAACTGTTGGGAACCGGACATATTATCCCAACGCTGACCAAGGTAGAGCAATTCTCCGTCATCTACTGACAAGCCCTCCAGTGGTAAGTCCGCATTAGTCAACAGGTCGGCCTTTTGCTTCCGGACCTCTCCAATAGAAGTAGTCAATGTGTTATACTGTTCACGTTGTTGTTTCGCGTCCTCCTCTGCCTTTTCCTTATCAAGATTTGCTCGCACTTTACGATTGATTTCATCAATTTGAGCAATGTTTTCTTCGATTTCAGCTGTCGATTCATCGTGCAATTCTATGGCATCTTTTTGAGCGATTGCCAAATCATTTTTAGCCTTATCCCGCTCATCAATCGCTTGCGCAAGCTCTTGTTGTAAGCGCGATACTTTAGCTTCTGCACTGTCGTATTGTAACTGAATCTGCTGGAGATTTTGGCGCTTGCGGGCATTCTCCCCGTTCTTAGCTAATACTGCTTGTTGTTGTTGGATTAGCTCTGAGATGCTAATCAATTCCTTTGGTGCCTCCGGATAATGAACCTGCTCTTTGGCAAACTTCTCCTTCTGATCAGCAATCACTCCAATCGCATGACGTTGATCATAAAGTGATTTTTCTTTCAACTCCAATTCAACTAGCTGTGGACCTACTCCGATAATTTGAAGCAGGGTTGAAGCCTTCTCTTTATTGTTTTGCTCCATAAATTTTGGCAAGTCAAGAGCCAATTCCTCTACAAAGCTATTGAGTAACTGTTGCCCTGCTTTATTTCCGCTCGGGTCAATGACCTTCAAGTCACTATTCTTTCCTTTACGCTCGACGATTAAGCCATTTGATAAAGTAATTTTTAAAATCGGTGGCACTTGTGACCCTTCTCGTTGCGCTTGGCTAGGCCTATATTTATTTCCGCCCAGCGCCCACGCAATCGCATCTAATACACTTGTCTTTCCTTGGTTATTATTCCCACCGATAATCGTCAAGCCTGTTGCGCTCGGCTCGATTTTGACAGCCTTAATACGCTTGACATTTTCGATTTCTAGCTTGTTAATCGTGATGCCCATACTCTTCTCCTCCAATTACTAGACGATGTTCAACTATCCTTTTCTCTGTACTGACTACTTTTGCATGATTGAGCGCAAATAGTAGCAATGAGCTAACTACCTGATTCAGAGTTAAATCACATTCATTAGCGATTTCAGCTACTTGGTCATACACTTCATTGGTACAACGGATTCTGGCATACGTCTTTGGCTGTTGTTTTTCTACTGTAATCATTAGATGTTCTCCAAATTTCTTAATAATCTTTCTTCTTTGTTCTTCTGATAGGTGACTAGCTAGGAACACCGTATCGCCTTCTACCCAATAGAACCTCTTGAGTTCGTTAGGGTATCTACTATTGTGACTTTCATACCACCACTCCTCTCACATTTTTTACGATTGATTGTATTGAATCCAGCCCCGCTTTTAGTAGCTTAATCTCTTCTCTGAGCCGGTGGTTCTCGAGTTTCATCTCAATGTATTCTTCTTTGTCTACTTCCATCATCATGCAAGTGTCCTTTCTATTTCGTCTAGGTTATAAACGACTTCCTCTGTTTCGTTTAGTTGTTGTAAAATGAACTTGATAAAACATATAAACTGCGACTTTTCATCGTTCGATAATTTGCTTTTTCGCACTTGGTCAATCAAGTAGTCTGCACATAGTTTTCTAAACATGTTTATTTAACCTCGCTGAATCGTTTCCAGTTTGCGTTGTACCACTCACGGACTGCGTCTCTTGGGTACTTAAGCTGTGTGCCTTTTCCTCTATCAATTTTTGGAAAGTCTGAGTATTTCGTATAACGCTCGAATGTTGTCGTAGAACATCCCAACATCTTCATAACCTGTTGCTGATTTAGTTCCAGTGGCATGGCTTTCTCTATATCAAACATCTGAGAAACTTCCACTAACGCAGTCCTGACACCGTCTATTATCTTATTGACGAACGTCAAGATAATTCCTTCTTCCATATCAGGCTCCTTTATGATATAATCTAAGTAAGTTTTTTGTGTAAGTCACTGTTTCCGCAGTGGCTTTTTTGTGTTCAGTCTCCTCCGTGCTATAATTAGGATATCAACACGGAAAGGAGGTGATATTATGCCACAAATAAAAGTGACTTTTGCCGATGGTTCAACTACCATTTTTCATGAAGAAATGACTTTTCAGACATTTAACGAAAATGATGACAAACATCTACCAGCAAACAAAGCATCACTTTTTAGTCATCCTAATTGCAATCTATTTTTTAGCTTTGTAGATATCTTATGTATGGGACAGTTCTTTTACGACACCGAACACCCGGAAACAATCTACGAGTCTAAAAATGTTGTTAAGATTGAGTTAGTTTAATCCCGATGCTTCAAATAGCTATCTAGTGTGCGTTTTTTAATCTCATAATGGATAGCTTTTTTAATTGCCTCTTGCAATTCTGGCTCGCTTTTGAACGGAATTGTGATACGATCAATATTCCAATCTAGCTTGTCAACGTTATTCATATCATGGAAAGTAAGGCACCAATCAGCCGCCCAGCTAATCAACTCATTAAACTTATTGGCAAATTCTTTATTTATTGCCATTACTTCCTCAGCACGTTTTATACCTGCTGCTACCAATTCTTTTTGTTGTTCTTCGTATGTTTTATTCATACCGTCTCCTTTATTAATCATTTCCTGCATGTTGCTCCTTTCCTGCACGTTTTGTCTTTTTGCGTTTAAACCGCAACGTTGTTTAAAAAAATAATATCATCTAATGATACTCTAAAATATTCAGCAATTTTATAAGCTACGACAACGTCAGGTGTAGTACGTCCGTGTTCCCAATTAGCCCACGTATCCGCAGTCACACCAAAAATAACTCCTGCTTGTTTCTGTGTTAGATTATCTCTAATACGTAACATTTTCAACGTCATCTTCTGCACCCTCTCACCTCCTTTTCTAATTTCCTCGCACCTCGAATCTGATATAATGGATTCAGAAAGGAGGTGAATATTATGATGATTAGTAGCGTTAAAGAATTAGCCCTAGCTATCGTTTCGTCATCAAGTCCAGAATTATCTATCGAAGATAAAATCAAGCTATATACAGATTCGCTTGAAGCTATCAAAGATTACAATAAACCATTCATTGATGCCGAAAAGAAGAAAAGAGCTGAAAATTCTAAAGCTTTAATACAAGCTCTAGGTAGAGGGAAATCAATATTTTGATAAATAATCTCCGATTTCCAGGTACCCTTTGGCAAGCTCGCACCTTGTCGAGGGGTCTTTTGTATTAACAAAGTCTTGCCCAATCTTTACGTGCATCATTTTTAACATATCAATGAATTTTTCTTTCCGCTCGTCCATCCTCTCACCTCCTTCTAAATTCGTCCAAACTGACATCTAGTGCGTCAGCGATTTCAACCATGTTCTTGAATGAAATTCGTTCATTTCGGATATTTTGAATCGTCCCTAAAGCGACTTCTGCTTTGCTGGCAAGTTCTTTTTTAGTCATCCCTTTTTCAATTAAAATATGATTAAGTGTTTTCCACATACCTACCCTCCTTTTATACAATATATGGTGCATTTATAAAACACGTGTACTATATATTGATTTTTATTTTATATTTTGATATAATAACTTTATGAATAACCCAACATCTTATTCATAACAAAATCTAACGGAAAGGAGAAGAATATGGGAAAAAACAATATCGAGCTAACTGCTGAAATTATTTCATCTTTACACGACGAATTGCACAAAGAATATTTCCGACAAGCTGATTTTAATAAGCCTTTCGGTCAATATGTTGCCGAACAATTTGAGCATATTTACGATGGAATAAATAATGCAGTTTCAAAACGTTACGGATAAAGCTTTGAATAAGTTTGCATGAGGTCATTAACCAATCTTACATGGTCTGGGTTATTAGGTTTAGCAACCAATAATACAGATGCCAGAAATTTATCAAATATCTTTAGTGGATTATCAGATGGAGCTGGCTTTGCTGGTTCTTTTTGATTACTATACGGATAACGTTTTGGTCTCATCTCCTCACCCCCTTTCTGTGGTATAATGAAAATAAAATGATTGGAGGAATTGATATGGAAATCTCAAAAATCAATTATTATATTAACGATTTGTCGTCAAATAAAGCTATTGAAATCCCTAAGGCTTGCCCAAACTGTGGAATTGGTAACAATCCTACGACCAGTAATATTTCGAGTATGGATACCAAAGAAGGAAAAGTTATCGGGCTCTTTCATCGTTGCACTGCTTGTCAAAAGTCTCACATGACACTGCAAGAGTACCACGCAGGAAACGACTATACCACGATGGCTATTGTCTATCCAAACAAGGTTATCACTGACATTGACCCACTCTTTATTGAATGCGCTCCTAGATTTGTTGAATTTTATAGCGAAGCAATCGAAGCGGAAAAAATAGGACTTGAGAACATCGCTGGAACTGGATACCGCTCTGCTATTGAGTGTCTCGTCAAAGACTATGCTCTGTATTTCGAATTAGACACCAAAGAATACCTATCCGATCCTAAATTTAGTTTCAACAATGCTATTGACCGCTACGTAAAAGATGACGACCTACTCAAAGGCGTTCTTCATTTCATTCGAGAAGTTGGCAACCATTACACACACTGGGATAAAGACACAAATATTACTCTACCTGTTTTAAAAACTTATGTCGAAATCATTCTCCAAATTTTTAAATCAAAGTTTATGTTGAAGAATCTTCCGACAGTTTAATTCCCAAGTGCTCTTCGATTTCCGAAAGGCGCTTTTCTTGTTCGATAACCCTTTCAAAAAGCTCTTCAACAGATATAGCGATAACTTTTTCTAACATCACTTCTTCCTCCGCTTCACAATCTGCCGTACAACAACCGACACGACCAATAACAATACAGCTAAAATTTTCATATTGCTTTCCCGAGCAAATGGTGGTACACTAAAGATAAGAGGTTGGGGCTTCTGCCCCTTGCTCTTACTTTTTCTTGGTTTTATGTTCCAAGATTTGTTTGTGCCAGAGACGAGCTTCTCTGACTAAGCCTAGAACTATTAGAACTGTGCCGAGTTCTTCTGGTTTTAGGCTTTTTAGTATATCCACCATTTGCCTTGCTCCTTTCGTTTTTCTAGGTCATTTCCTTGACCTTGATTATATTATACTGCGGTTTAACCGCAATGTCAAGAATTTTTTGCGTTTTTTATGTATTTTTTTCTTTTTTTCTTGATTTTTTTGCGTTTTTTCCGTAATATATACTATATAAGGAGGTGTTAAAATGGTTCTTGAGAGTAAAGAAATATTTTCCCAAAATCTAGCCTATTTTATGAATAAAAAAGGCGTAGATAGAAATCAGTTGTGTACAGATTTAGATTTAAAATACACTACTGTACGCGATTGGCTAAAAGGAATCACCTATCCACGGATAGGCAAAATAGAGCTTTTAGCAAACTATTTTGGCATAAACAAATCGGATTTAATTGAATCGAAATATTATCAGAAAGACACCCCCTCCCCAGACGCAAAAAATGACACCGTACAAGCGATTAACGATACGGTGGTACAATTACACCCCGAGCGTCAAGAAAACGTCCTAGAGTACGCTACAGAGCAACTAGACGAGCAGGAAAAAGAACAACTAGAGAAGCGCAAGACATTAGAGATTAGCGAACCACTCTTTGAATACTACGTCTATGAAAAACTCTCCGCTGGCACAGGAGCTACCTACTGGGAGGAACGCAACTACGACACCGTCTATTTTGATAAAGAAATCACTCATGACCTGGCAAGTTGGGTCTATGGCGACTCCATGGAACCTACATATCTTGACGGATCCGTTGCTCTCATCAAAGATACAGGCTTCGATTATGACGGTGCAATTTACGCTGTAGACTGGGATGGACAATCCTATATCAAGAAAGTCTATAAAGAAAAAGACGGCCTGCGCCTCGTCTCTCTCAATAGTAAATATGCCGATAAATTCGCCCCCTATACCGAAGATCCCCGCATTATCGGTAAAGTCGTCGGCAACTTCATGCCGATGGAGAGATGAGCTGTAGATAACTTTTAAGCTATTTTAATCTATCTAAACCGTTTCAAAGTACTTCAAAAATGACAAAGTAAAGCTATATAAATCTACATGAGTCTAAAAATTTGCATCTTTTGGGTTGACAAAACGAAATATGTGTTCTAAAATGAATACATAAAGAGTTAATTGCACCCATGAGAGTAATCCCTCCACCATAAGGAGAGCGATAAAATCATGGGTTTTATTTTTGTAGAAATGAGAACAAAATATGAAAATTGCAATTCTAGTAGACGGTGGCTATTATCGTAAACGTTCTGCTTCTGTTCTAGGTCATAAGACGGCTAAAGAAAGAGCAGAAGAGTTATATAGCTACTGCAACCGACACTTGAAAGAAAATAGCTACGGAATGGACATTCGACACGATTTATACAGAATATTTTATTATGATTGTCCACCGATTGATAAACAAGTATTCAACCCTTTGACCCAAAAAAATATAAACTTTAGTAAAAGTGACACCAAAGCGTGGACGAATGACTTCTTTAACGAACTAAGCCATAAACGAAAAGTAGCATTACGGCTTGGTGAATTGAATGAAGACTCTGTACACTACAATCTAAAGGCTAGCACTACTAAAAAGTTATTGAACGGAAGTAAACAAATATCTGATATTGATGAATCAGATTTAATCTTACAGTTACAACAAAAAGGCGTTGATATGCGGATTGGACTGGACATAGCCTCGTTATCTTATAAGCATCAGGTGGATAAGATTGTTTTAATTGCGGGAGATAGTGATTTTGTTCCTGCTGCTAAACTTGCGCGCAGAGAAGGAATTGATTTCGTTCTTGACGCTCTCGGTGGTCAAATCAGGGATAGCCTATCACTGCATATAGACGGACTAAGAACTTGTGATAGTTCCTACTTTCCTGCACCTAAAACGAAATAAAAAAACTCCCCACACTCGCCATCGCCTAACGTTGAGTGTGAGGAGAAAAAAGATTGAATAGTAAACAGGCATTAAAAAGCCCTCTTTACTATACCCATTTTATCAAGAAGTGAGGTAAAAATCAACATGGCATCATATCGAAAACGAGACGGAAGTTGGGAATACCGCATTTCCTATAAAACACCCGACGGGAAGTATAAACAGAAATCAAAAAGAGGTTTTCGGACAAAGAAAGAAGCAGAACTTGCTGCAGCAGAGGCAGAACGCCTGCTCAATTCAACAACTATCTTTGATGAAAATATATCGCTTTATGACTATTTCGATAAATGGGCCAAGATCTATAAAAAACCTCATGTCTCAATAGGGACATGGAAAAACTATGACCAAACATTAAAGCTGATAGAGAGAGAATTTGGACAAACAAAAATTAGAGCGATTACACCCAGCATCTATCAACAATTTTTAAATAATTTAGGCAAGCGGTACTATCAAGGAACAATTCATAAAGTTCATCACCGAATACGCAGAGCTGTAAAACAGGCAGTCGTGGAAAAACTAATCGATACAAACTTTACAGACTTAGCCAAAATAAACGCTGAAAGACAGCATAAACCTATTGAAGATAAATTCCTCGAGGAGAATGAATACCTCTCCTTATTGACAACCTTGAAACAAAATTGCCCACAAACAGACTACGTACAGCTCTATCTGCTTTCTGTAACCGGCATGCGAATTGGAGAATCTTTGGGCCTAACTTGGAACGACATAGACTTTAAGAATGGTTTAATCAATATCAATAAAACGTGGAATGTATATACAAATGCAGAATTTGCACCGACAAAAAACAAGCAATCCATGCGAACTATACCCCTGGATAATACAACAGCAAAAATACTTCTGCAATTTAAAACAGAGGAATGGACTGTGAATCCTTACAATCGATTATTCATTCGAGTAAATCATCCCTGGCTCAACCGCTTAATAAAAAAATTGACTAAAACCAACATTCACGTCCACTCCTTGCGTCACACATACGCTTCTTACCTTATCTCCAGACAGATAGATTTACTCACTATCTCCAATTTGCTAGGTCACAAAGATTTGACCGTCACACTACAAACATACGCCCATCAACTTGAACAGCAAAAAGAAAAAGATTTCAAAGAAATTAAAAAACTTTTTGGGTGAATTTTGGGCGTAATGTCTCAAAACGCTATTAAATAAAGGAACTATATGATTACCAAAGAATTTGATACCATTGCAGCTATTTCGACTCCTCTTGGTGAAGGAGCCATCGGCATTGTCCGCTTGTCTGGAAGTGAGGCTATCGATATTGCAAACAGCGTTTTTAAAGAAAAAAATCTAGCGGATGTAGCCAGCCATACAATCCATTATGGTCATATCCTAGATCCTCTTGCTAGTATCGTGGTCGATGAGGTCATGGTTTCTGTCATGAAAGCACCAAAGACTTTCACTCGGGAAAATATCGTTGAAATCAATACTCACGGCGGGATTGCGGTAACCAATGAAATTCTCCAGCTACTGATTCGTCAGGGAGCAAGGATGGCAGAACCTGGAGAATTTACTAAGCGAGCCTTTTTAAATGGTCGTATCGACCTCACTCAGGCAGAAGCAGTCATGGATATTATCCGCGCTAAGACAGACAAAGCTATGCACCAGGCGGTTCAACAACTAGACGGATCGCTTTCTACACTCATCAACGATACGAGGCAGGAAATTCTCAATACTCTAGCTCAGGTTGAAGTGAACATTGACTATCCTGAATACGATGATGTCGAAGAAGCTACGACCGAATTAATCCGTGAGAAAACCATAGAATTTCAACAATTACTGGAGCGCTTGCTCAAAACTGCACGCAGAGGAAAAATCCTTCGCGAGGGGATTGCAACTGCTATTATCGGTCGTCCCAATGTTGGCAAATCAAGCCTATTGAACAATCTTCTACAAGAAGAAAAAGCCATCGTCACTAATATCGAGGGGACAACTCGCGACATCATTGAAGAATATGTCAACATCAATGGTATCCCCCTTAAATTGATTGATACCGCAGGAATTCGTGAAACAGACGATGTCGTAGAAAGAATTGGGGTTGAACGCTCCAAAAAAGCACTAGAAGAAGCGGATCTGGTCCTTTTGGTCTTAAATGCCAGCGAACCATTGACCCCACAAGACCGCCAATTGCTGGCTATTAGCCACGATAGCAATCGCATTATCTTACTCAATAAAACAGACCTGCCAATTCAAATCGAGCAAGAGCAACTACCGGCTGATTCCATTGCGATTTCGGTACTTCATAATCAAAATATCGACCAGATTGAAGAGCGGATCAATCAACTCTTCTTTGAACAAGCAGGTTTCATAGAGCAAGATGCGACCTACCTCTCTAATGCTCGTCACATTTCTCTCATCGAACAAGCTATCCAGGCCTTGCAGGCGGTTAACGAGGGACTTGAAATGCGCATGCCCGTTGACTTGCTCCAAGTTGATTTGACCCGTTGCTGGCAAATTCTTGGAGAAATCACTGGAGATGCAGCACCGGATGAGCTAATTACCCAACTCTTTAGTCAATTCTGCCTCGGGAAATAGGCGGTCGAACAGGAGCGGAACGCTTCGTGGTGAAACCACTGCGAAGATAGCTAGATTGGGTACAAATGAAATGTAGTGACGAGCCAGATAGCTATCGCTAAGCAACCGAACAGATTGCCACTCATTGATGCCTTTTTATACTAATCAACATTTCCAAGAACATAACACCGGCCTTGTTCCTCTTTTTAATAGGAACAAGGCCGGTGTTTATTATAGCCGTTTCATTTATTTTTAGCACTAGGCAAGGAGTCGCAGGTAGTTGAAATAGTTGATAACTATTTCAAGTGACAGATAAGAAAAGTGTAACTTTTCTCAATGGTACAGCAAGACGAGTGAACGAAGTAATAAAACATATAAACTAAATGTCTATATTTTATAGTTTTTTAGTTTACTTTTAGGACTAGGCAACGAGCTACAGGCTGTACTAGAGTACGATAAAGCAAGTTAAGGAAGTAATAAAAGATAAAGGAAATGACTATATTGTCCACTTGACAGGGAGCAATTCCATACTCCTGGGAGTGTTTTTTCACTTTATAAGTAGAAAACTAAGCAACTATTTATCCTCCCTTGAGGAAGATGTTTTTGCTGTAGTATCTGCATAGGAAACTTGGCTTGCTTTTTCATCATAGTTTAGCAAATCAGACACGAGATTTTTATAATTCTTATCTGAAATAAGCCAGTGACCTTGGCTATTTTTTTCTAAATCAAAGCTGATTTCATAACTTCCCTCTGTCAAAGGAGTTTCACTCACATAACTTGGAATCTCCTTATCATCACTTAACAAATCGCTAAAATTAGCATAGTATAAGAAATCAGAAGCCAACATATGCAACTTCTTAAATTCACTATCTGTCTCATTCGCTTTATTGAGAGCCGCAAACACATCAATATGACCATCAGCCAAGACGAGATAGATGCTATTGATGGCATTTGCAATCGCAGTATTATTGATTTGATGCGATATAAAGGTGATGGTCGCTTTATCATCTAATACTTCAACCTTTGTCAGCTCATATTCTTTTATATCTTTCAAATTATCGCGTCTAGTTTCCAAGAATCTCCCGAGAACTTCCGAGGGAGTTAATTTCTCAAATCCTTTAGCATATTGATAGGTGTACTTGCTCGCAGGTGTCCAACCATTGTCTTTGATAGCTGCCTCAATCTGACTAGGGAAAATCATCTCTTTCGTCCATTGATTATACGATTTTCCGTAGAGAATCGAAAAGCCCTGATCATTTTGAGTTAGTACGCTTCTTAGCAAGGTGTCTGCATCTTTCCGAGCAGACTCTTCGGCTACTCGAACCTCTTGGCTACTTCCTCTCATTTTAGCACTTTGTATTCCTCTAATTCCACAAGAAATAAGGCAAATAACACTAAATAACAGAACTAAAAATGCTACAATTTGCTTCTGTTTCATTGATATTTCTCCCCATATTTATAGATTATTATACCAATTATACCAAAATTTTAGAATCATGCCAAATATGGACGATAGCATATCTGAACCAACTTATAAAAGTTTAGAACGAAACGTAGATTTTCTGAATTTCAGCACTCGCTATTTCCTAAAAAGCCGGAACTCCCTCTCAATTCAACAAGCTAGAAACTTTTTATAGCCTTAAATAGTCGAGTTCCTTTGATAATCTTAGATTTATTTCATCTATCCATTCATACTCTACTCATCAAACATCAAGACAATACCTTACCAACTTGGCTCAATGAGGATTTTACCCTATAAAGATTAACGTTTGATGCTTCTCTTTTTTCAGTCATAACCGCCCGTGAAAACAGGTAGCTTGTACACCGGCTATAAACCATTTCCCACCAGCGACGTCTAACGATGTTCGCTGAACTTCGTTCAGGCTAGTGCTATGATGACTTGACGAATGCCCCTTGAGCTGTATCTTGTTTATGGCTTCAAGCCATAAACAAAATAGGAGTGGGAAAGAACTCGATAGGTCAAAAAAAGTTGGGTTTTCCTTATTTCCTGCATTCTAGCTTCGGGCCGAAACGGTCTATTCCCAGACCCTTTCACTCCCTCCGCACAGCTCCAACCGTCAGAGTAGTGAGTTGGAACTTGGAAATGAAGCGAATTCGTTCGTATCAGTCGTAGAGTCAGATGTGGAGTGGGAAACACGAATAAATATGAATAAAAAGCTCCAGTGGAGCTTTTTAGCCTGTTCCCTTATAGCCGTTTCGTTTATTTTTAGTACTAGGCAAGGAGTCGCAGGTAGTTGAAATAGTTGATAACTATTTCAAGTGACAGATAAGAAAAGTGTAACTTTTCTCAATGGTACAGCAAGACGAGTGAACAAAGTAATAAAAGATAAACGAAATGACTCTAAAACAAAAAGAGCAGCAGTTCATTTCCCACCTTCAACCGCATGATTGCCATTGAAGCATTCAACCACTGCGTCAACGTCATTCGGTTAATTAAAATGAAAGCTGGGCAAAAAGTCCCAGCCTCATGTCATGTCTATTAAAATCCCTCTACGTTGGTATAGACTTTTTGAACATCTTCATCATCTTCAAGAACATCGTATAACTTCTCAAAAGTTGCAAGATCATCGCCTGCGAGAACCACTTCTGACTGAGGAATCATTTCCAATTCTGTCACTTGGAACTCACTTATACCTGCTTCACGCAAGGCTACAAGAGCCTTGTGCAAGTCCGTTGGTGCAGTGTAGACAGTAATAACTCCTTCTTCAGTTTCCACATCTTCCACATCTACATCTGCTTCAAGTAACTGCTCAAAGATACTATCTGCATCATCACCAGCAAAAACGATCACTCCCTTGTTATCAAACAAGTAAGAAACGGATCCGCTCGCTCCCATATTTCCACCATTTTTACCAAAAGCCGCACGCACATTTGCAGCTGTACGGTTAACGTTAGAAGTAAGGGTATCAACGATAAGCATCGAACCATTTGGTCCAAAGCCTTCGTAACGACCTTCTACGAACGTCTCATCGGTATTTCCTTTTGCCTTGTCAATGGCCTTATCAATAATATGTCTAGGTACTTGCGCTTGCTTGGCACGATCAATAACGAATTTTAAGGCTGTATTCGTCTCTGGATCTGGATCACCTTTTTTCGCTGCGGCATAGATTTCTACACCAAACTTGGCATAAACTTTTGAGTTCGCTCCGTCCTTTGCTGTTTTTTTAGCTACAATATTGGCCCACTTACGTCCCATAGGGAACCTCCTACATTTTTTTCAATCGTTTTATTATACCATAAGATTGCCTATTTGATAAGCTGTACATTATTTTTGACATGCCAAAACACAGGAAATGAACGGAACGTTTCCAACGCTTTTACAAAAGATGCTCCTCTAAAGAACCAAACCACAATGTTCTACTCTTTTAGACTATCTCAATATCGAACCGTTCACCAAAATATGCTAACTGACTAACCCGCTTTTTATATTTTTCATTTTACAGCATAAAGCATAAACAAATACAATATACCAGAGAGGTAGTAAATGTATGAGTTCAGTAGGCAAGAAAACAGCACCTTAACGGGTGCTATTTTTCTATTTAATGAATAGCTCTCCTATGCCCACATCCAAGATAATAACCATCTTATTATCTTGGATGTCGCAAATTAGGCGATAATCACCTATACGATAACGCCACTCGTGAGCATGGTTTCCTGTAAAACCTTTTCACTCAGCTAATGAAACGGTAGAATAACTGAACATCTGCCTCTAATCAAGACAAGCTACTATCACTTCTTAAACTAACTCATGACTAGACTATTATACCAGAGGTGGAAATCATGAGTAAAAACGAAATGTAGATGCCTCCATGCACTCTACCTGCTCCTATTAAAAGCGTCCTCAAACTAGCTTGCTTTGTCGCACTCCCGTCTATCAATAAATGTATAACAGGGGCTTTTAAAGGAGATTGACAACCGCTCCACTCTTTATTCTTTTATATCAATCAAACCCTGCTGCTGCAATTCTTTGATGATTTCTAATTTTATCGTAGACACCATTTCAAAACTTTCTCCAATATCCCGTGTCCAAATAAAAGCTTTTAATTTAACGTACCGTTCATTGATTTCTGACAAGGTCACTTTGGTATCATTCTTATTAAGAACAGAAGGATTTTCCTGAATTTTTTTGGTAATAATGGCAATAGCTACTTCCAAATCCTTATCCAATCCAATATAAAAAGAGAGTGGGTAGCTTGTAGTCGAATCTTTCTTATCATTATTGATGACCACTGTTTCATTCATGATATAATTGGGAATAATGGCCCGCTCATTGGTATAGAGTTTGATTACAGTGTAGTGAAGATTCATCTCCTCAATGACACCTGTCACATTCTTATCAGACAGGCGAACGCGATCGCCAATCTTAAAAGCTTCTGATTGGATGAGTAATAGCCCTGCTAACAAATTCCGAATTACATGCTGAAGCGCAAAGCCAAGCACAGCCACGACCAAGGCAGAATTAGCCAACAAGGTCTTGATAAAATCACCAAAGTAAGCAAACTGACTGAGAACTAGCACCAAGCCAACTATCAAGGTTAAACTTTTAAGAAGATTCCCAATAAACCGAACTGAGAGATTGGTCTGCTTAACCAACCAGGAATCCGTAAACCAGCGTACTACTGCATAAAGAATCAGAACAAAGGCTACCATTATCATGCGACCATCTTTCAAAAAGTTCCATTTATCCATCCTAATTCCTCCCATCCATTGATACTTACCATACTACACCCATCATCCAAGTTTTGCAATTATCCGCCGTCCCCATTTTCCGTAACATCAAAAAATATAGAATGCGAGCTAACCGATTAAAAAAAGTAGACAGCTGTCTACTTTCCTTGGCTAGTACATACTCTTAATAACTTCGACCCGAGTAACCAAATCACCATGCATGTTATCCACACGAAGCGCGACATTTTTCAAATAAACACAGGCACCAATAGAGATGGTCTTTTCTTCCTCATTGAGTTTGCGAACAACAAAATCGCGCAAGGTTTCTCCCTTTTCTCCTGGGATTTTTACCCGTGCAATAATATTAGCCACTTTTACTTTCTGACTAGCACGCATCACGATATTATCTGAATCATCGAACTGGATAAAGAGATACTTCCGTACTGCAAAGAGGATGGCTACCGAAATCATCCCGATAAGATAATCCACACTGGAGGCATGCTCAACAATCAACTGACGAGCAATCGCAACGAGTAACACTTCAATCACTGTGCGTGGCGACTGCTTGCACAACATCTTAATGAACTCAACCCCGACCGCAAGTGTAATCGTCCGATTTAAAAAGTCTTGTAGGAAATCCCTACCCTGAATGCCGTCTGGAATAGCTGACACCAAATCACCCAATAAAAGAAGCGATAACATCAAGAGCGCAATGGCCAAAATCGCTGATAAAATCAACTCCAAATAATAAACGACTTCTGTCACAACATTTTGTAAAAACTTCCTCATAAGCCCTCTTTTATATGCCACTTTATCTATATCTTGTGATTATGTTAGCACCTATTTCCCCTATAAACAGAGATTTTTTCCAAATCGATACATTTATTTTATACTATCATAATTTTTAAAAAAATACAAGACATTGGTCTGAAAAGTTTGTGAAAAAACAGCCCAACGGGCTGTTTTCGACATATACATAACGTATACTGTTGTTTTTTACAAAAGATTACAATTCTACCTGGGCGAGGACAGTATCTTTGCTGACAGTTCCAAGATTTTGTAAGTGAACAGCCTTAATTTCGGCAGTATTGGTGAAAGCAACGACAATCGTTGTTTCTCGATCTGCTGATTTGATAGCCTCAAGATCTGCAACAAGGAGCAAGTCCCCTGCCTCTACACGTTGTCCATCTGATACCTTGATAGAAAATGGTACTCCGTTTAGGGCGACAGTATCCAAACCAACGTGAACCAAGACTTCCAAACCACTATCTGTCAAGAGTCCTACTGCATGCTTGGTGGGAAAGACGCTCGTGACAAGACCAGAAACTGGTGCGTAGACATTACCAGTTGCAGGCTCAACTGCATAGCCATCTCCCATCATTTTTTGTGCAAAGACAGGATCACTCACTTCAGTAATCGCCCTTGCATGACCGTCTGCGACAGAATGCACTTCTGCTGTAATGCCTTTAAATTGGCTTTCTATAGCTGCTTCTCCGCTAGTATCTACACTAGTTTTAGGAATGTCAAGTCCAGAATCAAGCAAGTCTTGAATATCCGATTTCAAGACATCGGCTTTTGGTCCATAGACTGCCTGCACCCCTGAGCCCTTGGTAATCAATCCCATTGCTCCTGCTTGCTTCCAAGTAGCCTCTTCACCGACTTTTTCAATATCCTTGACAGTGACGCGCAAACGGGTCATACAAGCATCAACATCCGTGATATTATCGCGACCGCCTAAAAGGTTGATAATCTGTACAATTTGAGAATTGCCATCTGCAACACCGGCATCTCCAGAAATAGGAGTATCCTCTACTGTTTCCGTATCATAGTTTCCATTGCGACCTGCTGTTGCAAGATTCATCTTCTTAATCATAAAGTCTGCGACGAAATACATCAGAACTGCAAAGAGGGCAGATACCCAAATAAAATTAACTACATCAAGTCCAATACCAGCTTTCAAGGCCATTGGGGTACGTGTCAAAAATTCGATATTTCCGAATGAGTGCACGCGCAGACTGACGATGTCAGCCATGGCAAAGGCTGCTCCTTGAATAATCGCATAGACTGCATAAAGGGGCATAGCGGCAAACATGAACATGTATTCAATCGG
Source organism: Streptococcus sp. LYSM12 (assembly GCF_004569635.1). Lineage (GTDB taxonomy): Bacteria > Bacillota > Bacilli > Lactobacillales > Streptococcaceae > Streptococcus. The sequence continues at coordinate 8,047 of NZ_SPOZ01000027.1, read as the reverse complement.
CTCAGTCACTCCTGTCAGAAAGACCGCAAGAGCAGACGACACAAACATTCCTTTGTATTTTTTCTTCTTATCAGGATCCACATTGCGGTACATGGCAAGGGTCAAGCCCATGAGGATACCGGTTGAACCAATCATCTGTCCAACTTTAAAACGAGCTGGTGTGACAGTTGCTAGTAAAGCATTATACTGACTAGTTTCTCCTGCCCCTTTGAGGTTAATCAAATCTGTAATCCAGGCCAGCCACAATGGATCTTGTCCAAATACTTGTTGACCCGATTGAACCCCTGTCATGATCTCATAGGTTCCACCAAGTGAAGTGTAGTTCATTGGAATGGTCAACATATGATGTAAGCCAAACGGCAACAAGAGCCTCTCCAAGGTCCCATAGATAAATGGTGCAAGGACTGGTGCCGTATCTTGTGAATTGGCAATCCATTTACCAAAGCTATTGATCCCTGTTTGGACAATAGGCCAGAAGATAGCTAAGATAAGAGCAACCAAGACGGAACGATAGATGACGACAAACGGTACGAAACGTTTTCCATTGAAAAAAGTCAAGGCATCAGGTAATTTGCGGTAGTTGTAGTATTTATTGAATGCTGTCGCCCCAACAAAACCAGCAATAATTCCAACAAAGACTCCCATGTTAAGGGCTGGTTGCCCAAGGACATTGACAAAGTAGTTGGCAACAGGAATCTGTGTCCCAAAAACAGTAGAAACATGTGCATCTACATCTGATAACATAGCGACAGTAACACCAAAGAAATTTCCTGTAATCAAATTGATGAGGATAAAGGCAAGACCTGCCGAGAAAGCTCCTCCCGCACGCTCTTTCGCCCAGCTACCACCGATAGCTAGTGCGAACAAGAGGTGAAGATTCCCGATGATACCCCAACCGATTTGAGCAATGATATTGCCAATGCGAGCCAAGAGTTCAGAATCTGCACTCAACAAGGGTAGGGAATTACCGATACTGACCATTAAACCTGCAGCAGGCATAACGGCAATCACAACCATCAAACATTTTCCGAATTTTTGCCAAAATTCAAAACTGAGAAATTTTTTCATCTCTATTCTCCTAACATTTTACATGCACTTCAAGACCAAAATGGTCTGAAACAACCGCTTGGTTTTTCCCATTAAAGATAACCTGACTGGAGAGGACCTCACACTGCTGGTTTACAAAGATATAGTCAATTCTTTTTTGAGCATTATGAGAGTTCCAGCCATCGATGGCTTTTGATACGGTAATCCCTGCATCTTTCTCCTGAGCCAGTTCATAGGTGTCTAGTAAGCCCACTCCCTTAATCGCCTCATAATCAGCTGGGGCAGAGATAGCGTCCGTATTAAAATCCCCCATTAAAATCTTCAAGCGGGAATGACTGGAACGCTCCACAACTACTCGGAGATTTTCAATTACATCTTCTTCTTGACAATCTGGGAGGTTCATATGACAGGAATAGCAATCGATAAGCTGTCCCTCATAAGCAACCGTGATGCCAACAATCTTACGAGATAAGATTGATTGCACCGTCTGAAGTTTCGTACAGTAGAACGAATCTACATCATAAACGGGTAACTTGGTGAGAAAGGCAATCCCCTCATCATACTTATCATAGCCAATATGCGAATTGCTCCAAAACAAGGAGTATTGGCTCTTACTCACTTGATTGACTTTCTCCACCAGAAGCAGACCATAGTTATCTTCTTTTAAATCCTTTGTTACTGGATGTGCCGTCATCAACTGATTGACCTCTTGAAGAGCCACCACATCATACTGCTTTTCAGCAATCGTCCGAGCCAAAATATCCATTTTCTCCACCTGATTCTCCTCCAACCAGGCGTGAACATTGAGCGTTAGTAACTTCATGTCACTTTCTCCCAACGACTAGTAACTATGCCAAATATCTTGATTATATTGCTCAATCGTGCGGTCTGATGAGAAGAAACCAGCTTTTGCGATATTGTGAATCACTTTCTTGTTCCAAGTATCTTGATCTTCGTAATCTGAGAAGACCTGTTCTTTCATGGCGATGTACTCTTTCAAGTCAATCAAGGTCATGAACCAGTCCTTGTTCAAGAGTTCTTGATACAGGCGCTCTAAACGTTCGCTATTACCCAAACGCACCAAGTCCTCGCTCACGATAAAATCAACCGCGCGCTTAATGTCTTCATCGTTTGCATAGTATTCACGTGATACATAACCAGCAGTCGCATACAAGTCAATAATCGTATCTGAATCCTTACCGAATGTATAAATATTTTCGCTACCTGCAAGCTCTGCAATCTCTACATTGGCACCGTCCATCGTTCCTAATGTCAACGCTCCGTTCAACATAAATTTCATATTTCCTGTACCAGATGCTTCTTTTGAAGCAAGAGAAATTTGCTCTGAAATATCGGTTGCAGGAATCAATTTTTCAGCGACAGTAACATTGTAATTTTCCACCAAATGCACATTGAGGTATGGGCTGACTTCTGGATCATTGTTAATCAATTCTGATAGGCAAAGAATGAGGTGGATAATGTCTTGTGCGATGATATAGGCTGGCGCAGCTTTCCCACCAAAGATAACTGTAATTTTGCGTTTTGGTAGATTACCATTTTTGATTTCCAAATATTTATGAATCACATAAAGGGCATTCATCTGCTGGCGTTTGTACTCATGGAAGCGCTTAATTTGTGTATCGATAATAGAGTTTTCATCCAAGTCAATACCCTTATTGTCTTTGAGGTAGCGTTTTAGAGCTCGTTTATTTTGTAATTTAATCTCGGCTAGTTTGGCATGGACAGCTTTATCATCTGCATAGTCCAATAAGTTTTCAAGCTCTGTTGCATTTTCAAGGTAGCCATCTCCGATTAATTCCTTGATATAGTCTGCCAAATCTTGGTTGGCAAATTCTAACCAACGACGGAACGTAATTCCGTTTGTCTTATTGTTGAACTTTTCTGGGTAGAGATCATAGAAAACCTTTAATTCAGAATTTTTCAGAATTTCCGTATGAAGAGCTGCAACCCCATTGACTGAGTTAGAGAAGTGGATATCCATGTGGGCCATGTGAACACGCCCTGTTTCATCAATCATTTGCACTGCAGGATCTTGATACGTAGCACGCACCATAGCATCCAATTCCTTGATAATAGCAACCAAGTGTGGTACGACTTCTTCTAAGAAAGCAAGCGGCCATTTTTCCAAGGCTTCTGCTAAAATGGTATGATTGGTGTAACCCGTCATATTGCGGACAATTTCAACAGCTTCTGCAAAGTCCAAGCCATGTTTTTCTGTTAGAAGACGAATCAATTCTGGAATCACCATTGATGGGTGGGTATCGTTAATTTGTACATAGGCATACTCTGCCAAATCATGGAGGTTGCTGCCGCGTTCAAGCGCTTCATCAATCAAGAGCTGCGCAGCATTGGATACCATGAAATACTGTTGGTAGATACGGAGCAATTCCCCATTTTTATCCGAATCATCTGGGTAAAGGAAGAGGGTCAGGTTTTCCTTTATTTCTGTCTTATCAAAGGTAATACCGTCTTGGATTAAGTCATAGTTGACACGCTCAATATCAAACAAGTTGAGGTAGTTTTTCGTATCTTTCTTGTAGCCCAAGATGTCTAGACGATCCAATTTAGACGTCAGAGTAAAATCTTTAAACGGTACTTCATAGCTAATATCCGTTGGAATCAGCCAAGATTGATCTTCAATCCAAAAGTTCGGCTCTGCTTCCTGTTCGTTCTTGTCAAATACTTGCTTGAAAAGACCACAGTGGTAGTTGAGACCAACTCCTTCTCCGTTAATCCCAAGTGTTGACATTGAGTCTACAAAGCAAGAGGCTAAACGACCAAGTCCACCATTTCCAAGAGATGGTTCTGGTTCCACATCCTCTACTTGGCTGAGTGATTTCCCTGCTGCAGCAAGTTCTGCCTGAATGTCCTTATAAACACCTAAGTTAATCAAGTTATTAGACAAGAGTTTTCCAATAAGGAACTCTGCTGAGATATAGTAAACTTTCCGTTTTCCTGTGTTCTTTGGTTTGGTCGCTGCTGCTTCTTTAACATAGCTTAGTAATTGAAAATAGATTTCCTCGTTGGTCAAGTCGGTTAGTTTCTTGGCTGTTTTTGTCTCTGCAAATGTTGTAAAATTAGTCATTTTGTTCATTTCCTCGTTGATATAATGTAGTAATTTTTACTAAGAAGTCCTTCTTCTCTTGGGTTAAATCTTCTGCTTTCATACGCCATTTCCAGTTGCCACCGATAGTAGACGGCATGTTCATGCGCGATGAGCCTGGTAAATCTAAAATATCCTGCATAGTTGCAATCACCGTATCACTGACAGTCGCAAATAAGACACGGAGCATGGCTTGAGTGACTGGCTCAATCGGTTTACGGTTGCTATAATCATCAACATATTCCTGTTGTTCTGCTGTCAAAGTATTATACCAACCATTGATCACATCATTATCATGCGTTCCTGTATAAGAAACTGAGTTTGGAATACAACGGTGTGGACTGTCAATACTCTTACCACTGACATCTTCCAAACCAAACTGCAAGATTTTCATACCTGGATATCCGCAGTCATTCAAAAGCTTCCTTGCTTTGGCATCGATATTTCCCAGATCTTCAGCGATAATAGGAAGATCTCCTAAGGCTTCCTTGACCACCTTAAAAAGACTGTAGCCTGGACCTGGTTCCCATGTACCGACCTTGGCCACTGTAGCATCTCCTGCCACCTGCCAGAAATCAGAGAAGCCTTTGAAATGGTCAATCCGCAAGACATCATAGAGTTTGAAACTTTCATGAATGCGGTAAAGCCACCAGCTAAAGCCTGTCTTTTCATGCTGCTCCCAGTCATAAAGCGGATTGCCCCAGAGCTGACCATCTACACTAAAATTATCCGCAGGAACCCCCGCTACATAGAGAGGATTACGTGCACTATCTAGCTTAAAGAGATGGGGCTTGGTCCACGCTTCTACACTATCTGCAGAAACATAAATCGGCATATCTCCGATAATCTTGATATGTCTGCGATTAGCATAGGCTTTCAATTCTTTCCATTGACTGAAGAAGAAGTATTGAGTTACCTTGAAATAATCAATTTGCTCTGCCAACTCCTGACGATATCTTTCAAGCGTTTCTTCATTGCGGGCAACGACTTTCTTGTCCTCCCACTCTTGAAGCGCCTTGTTGTCAAAATGTTCTTTAATAGCCATAAATTCGGCATAGTCATTCAACCATGATGAATTGGCCTTTTCAAATTCTTTAAATGCTGCAATCTGCTTGTCTTGGGCTAAAAAGCCTTTTACTGCCATTTCCAAAATCGGACGGCGTGTGGTAAATAACTGAGCATAGTCAATCACTTCTGGATCTTCTCCAAAGTTGACTTTCTCATAGTCTTTGACTTGCAAGCAACCAGCTTCAACCAATAGCTCAAAATCGATGAAATTGGTATTTCCTGCAATAGCAGAAAAGGATTGATAGGGTGAATCCCCATAGCTAGTCGTTGTCAAGGGAAGGATTTGCCAGTAGGTTTGCTTTGTTTCTACCAGGAAATCCACAAAGTCATAGGCTTCTTTCCCAAATGTTCCAATGCCGAATTTCCCTGGTAAGGAAGTAATGTGCATCAAAACACCGCTTGTACGATTTGTCATATACGTATTCCTTTCTTTTCCTTACTTTTTCATTCTAACGCAAACGTTTGCTTTTGTCAATAACTTTTACGTAACAGTCTGTTCCTTTACGTAATTTTGAACCCTTTTTCGATACTTGTACGTATAACTATCGCCCTTTTTATGATATACTTAAAGGGAGAGGAGGATATGTGATGAGTAAGTACCAAACGGTTTATGAAGATATAAAAGAAAAGATTATCACAGGCGTATTTCCAGCCAATCAAGAACTACTCAGCGAGAATGACCTAATGCACCACTATCATTTCTCAAAAGATACTATTCGCAAAGCATTGTCGCTTCTGGAGCGAGATGGCTATATCCGCAAACAACAGGGACGGAACTCCATTGTACTAGAGCCACCCGTAACCAAACCCCAGTCTCTATCTACCCTCAAGACTGTTGGCGAGTTAAACCATCCTCATACCCACGACGTCAAAACCAAGCTGTCTAGTCTTTACATCGTCCAAGGAGAACCTCTCCTAATGGAAACATTTCATGTAGATGATAGTGTGGATTTTTATCGCGTAGGACGAACTCGTATTATTAATGGAGAATCTGTCGAGTATGAAATTTCCTATTTTGACCGTCGAATCGTCCCTTATCTCAACCGCAATATTGCAGAGGGATCAATCTACCGCTACCTAGAACAAGAACTCAACCTAACAATCAGCCATTCACAGCGCGAAATTTCTTTCCGCTATGCTAATGAAAAAGAACGTAAGCGGCTTGATCTAGGAGATTACGACATGGTGGTCGTTGTTAAAAGCACCAGCTACCTCGATAATGGTCAAGCCTTTCAATATGGAAGCATCAGCTATCGCCCCGACAAAATTACCTTTACCTCAACTGCGAAACGCTGATACTTTTCAAACACCCAAAAATACTTTGTCAGCTTAACTTGCTCTTGCTTTTGAGGTCATAGAATATAAAAAAAGAACGGATAAATGAACCGCACCCCAAAAGTTAGACAAAAATATTAGTGAAAGGATTTAGTTCTGTACTGAACAGGACTAAGTCCTTTTAGTTTAGCTTTAATGCGTTCGTTGTTGTAGTAAAAAATGTATTCAGTGATAGCTTGTTCTAAGTGAACCAGAGACTTGAAATTCTTCTCAAAGTCATAAAACATCTCTGTTTTCAAGGTACCAAAGAAGGATTCCATCATGCCGTTATCCGCGCTATTTCCTTTGCGAGACATGGAGGAACGTATGCTTTTACTGTCAAGAAAATGATGATAGGCTTCATGCTGGTACTGCCAGCCTTGGTCACTATGGAGAATCGTATTTGGATACGCTTCCTCAGGAAAGACCTTTTCAAGCATGGACTTGACCTGCATGAGGTTGGGAGAACGGGACAAGGTAAAGTCAATAATTTCGCTGTTATAGCCATCCAGAACAGGCGATAGATAGAGTTTCTCCGAGCAATTTGGCAGAGCGAACTCGGTCACATCGGTGTAGCACTTCTCAAAAGGCTTAGCTCCCTCGAAAGCTCTGTTAATCAGATTAGGAGCTTTCTTGCCCACATCTCCCTTGTAAGACTTGTATGTCTTGCGCCTACGGATACGAGCGGCTAATCCTAACTCTTTCATCAATCGTTGTACTTTCTTGTGGTTGATAATATACCCACGGTTGCGCAGTTCTAAATGAATCCTGCGGTAGCCATAGTTGCCCTTGTGTTCATCATAAATGGATTGAATTTCAGCTTTTAACTCCTTATCTTTATCTGGTTTGTCCAGTTGGTTGACTTGATAGTAATAGGTAGAAGAAACTAATTGAGCCACATTCAGAAGTATGTCTAGTCGGAATCCTCCTGCGACCATCTCTCTAACTGTTTGAGCTTTTCTTGCTCTCTGGCTTCGTCCCTTCTCAACTTTTTTAGATAGACATTCTCCGTTCTAAGACGCTCAATTTCCTCCTGTAGTCGCTCCAACTCCGTCATCTCCTCCCAGGTCTTCTTTGGTTTACGCCCCATCTTTAGTGGCCTCCCTCTTGTTTTCTCAAGAATAGTATACCCGTTTTTCTTGTATTGCGCTATCCAGTTTGGAAGAGTACCTTGATTTGGTAGAGCATAATCAAGTGAGACGGACAGACTTGACTGTTTCTTAAGAAGTACTTTGTCAATCATTTCCTGCTTGAGTTCTGGAGGATAATAGGTATTCCTCCCCTTCTTGACAATGCCTATTCCATACCTGTCAATCAATCGAATCATATATTTGATGCCAGATTGATTCATACAAAATCGTTCTGACAAAGACTTAATTGTTTCACCATTCTGCCGTAGCTCATAAATGTTGACTTTATCTTCATAACTCAATTTCATAAAAATAACACCCCAAAAGTTAGATTTTTTCTGTCTAACTTTTGGGGTGCGGTTCA
>NZ_SPOZ01000026.1 GCF_004569635.1 Streptococcus sp. LYSM12 | reverse complement strand
GAAACAAGCTTATAAGGATAAGGCAAGGAATTTCCGCGCTTCTCATTGAAAGGAGGGAGAGAGAAATAACACGGGCCTAGGGAAGCTCTTCTCACTGGAATGGGAGCCTATCTCCCTTTTCAAGTCTGGCAATCCTCAGTTGTGACGAATGAAAACCAGACAGCACTCGTCACCAGATAGGCATCACACCAGTTATATAGGCATTCGTTTATCTTTTATTCCTCCGTTCACTCACTTTGTCGTACTCTAGTACAGCCTCCAGCTCGGTGCCTTGTACTGAAAGCAAACGAAAAGACCATACACCCTAAGGTCGCCGCTTTTGACCGTAGCTCATGTTGAAACCTATCTACCCTCCCAACAGTTGAAGAATCTCCTAGGGTAAACTTTTTATACCAAACCCTCTAATAAACCTCTCATAAAAGCTTCGGAATGAAATTCACCGATATCGTCAATCTTCTCTCCAAATCCGATGAGTTTTACAGGAATATCCAATTCTTGGCGAATCGCAAGTACGATACCACCGCGTGCTGTACCATCCAGCTTGGTTAAAACGAGACCGGTCAGCGGGGTAATTTTCGAAAATTCCTTAGCCTGTACAAGGGCATTTTGACCAGTTGAGGCATCGAGAGCCAACAGAGTTTCATGGGGGGCATCTGGTAGGCTCCGCTTGATAATACGACCAATCTTTTCTAACTCAGCCATGAGATTCTCTTTGTTTTGCAAACGACCTGCCGTGTCAATCATGAGAATGTCCACTTGCTCTGCCAAAGCCTTTTCCATACCGTCAAAGACTACGCTAGCCGGGTCCGATTTTTCCGGTCCTGTCACGACAGGGACATCGACACGGTGCCCCCATTCGACCAACTGGGCGACAGCACCTGCACGGAAAGTATCTGCTGCAACCAACATGACTTTCTTACCTGCCTGTTTATAACGATAGGCTAGTTTACCAATGGACGTTGTCTTTCCAACACCATTGACACCGACAAAAAGCATGACAGTCAAGCCCTTTTGAAAAGCAATCTGCTCACTGAACTGACCATCTTTTTCGTAAATTTCAACCAATTTTTCAATCATTAAACGGCGCAGGATTTCCGGCTTTTTCGCATTTTCTAAGCGGGCTTCGTAGCGTAGTGCTTCAGTCAAGCTAGAAGCCACTTGCACACCTACATCACTCATGATGAGCAATTCTTCTAATTCTTCAAAGAAGTCTTCATCTACCGAACGGAAATTAGCAAAAAATGCATTGAGTTTGGCGCTAAATCCTGTCCGCGTTTTCTTCAAAGTCCGTTGGTATTTTTCTTCTTCGCTCTCAGATACTGATTGCGAGGCAACAACTTCTTCTAACTGTACATCTTTGGTCTGACTAGCCTCCTGTTCTTTTCCTTTTGCTGAAACAGTAGCGACTTCTTTAGCTCCGTCATGCTCTACCATGAAATCCTGGAGATACTGCTGCACGTCCGACCTTTCCTCTGCAACTTCAGAAGTAGCTTGTTCTATTGTTCCTACTTCTTCCAAAAGTTCCGTCGGCATTGCTTCCACAGGTTCTCTCATGTCTCGGTCTTCTTCACTCACATCATGAACCCGCTCTGTATCACTAGCAATTTGCTCTTCTGTATCAGCTCCTTGTCCTGCTTGAACTTTTTCAAGAACAGGTGTTTCTTCTTTTTCTTTCCGTCCAAATAATCGATCAAATAGCCCCATTCTATTCCTCACTTATTACGTACTGTTCAATCGCCCAGGCGATACCGTTCTCATCATTAGTCAATGGTAATACTACCTGAGCAACTTCTTTTAGTTTTGCATTGGCATTTGCCATAGCCACTCCTAGGCCAGCCCATTCGACCATGCTCAAATCATTTTCTTCATCTCCACAGGCCATCACTTCTGATGCATCAATTCCCAAGTACTGAATCAATTTTGCAAGCCCATTGGCCTTGTGAACCCCTTTAGGGCTCCATTCCAACAAAATATCCCGCGATTTAAAAATTTCAAATTGATCATGCAGTTCTGTTGGTATCTGAGGAATTCGCTCATCCAAATAAGCAGCATCGATGGCTGTCACTGCTTTATTATAGACAATATCTGGCAAATCTGTATCGTTTATATCAACCGCATCTAACAAGGGACTCAAGACGGCATAGAGAGAGTTCTGTTCAGATGGCAAGGTATAAACTGTCCCATCGACCAATAAAGCTATAGGGAGTTCTAATTGTTGGGTAACTGCTCGAATCGTTCGTGCTTCCTCCAAGCCAAAACCCACCTTATCCAGCACATACCCCGTATTTTCCTGCACCAAGCCACCGTTGAAAGTGATAGAATAATTCCCCTGGCCCAAGAGACCTAATTCTTCTAGGAAAGGTTCTATGGCTCGTAGCGGGCGTCCAGTCGTCAAGACCACATACACTCCCTTATCTCGTGCTGCTTGCAGAGCCATTTTATTTTCTATTGAAATCCGCTTATCAGTTGTAAGCAAGGTTCCGTCTAAATCAAGGGCAATTAGTTTAATACTCATGTAACATTTCCTCCATATAAGCCAAAACAGCTTCATCATTACAGTGACCAATAACTGTGTCTGCGACCTTTTTCACCTCTGGTTTGGCATTGCTAGTTGCAAGGGAAGTTCCTGCAAAATCAAGCATTTCCAAGTCATTTTGATTGTCACCAAAAGCGACAACATGTTCTGCATCTACTCCAAAGTACTCGCACAAGTTATATAGGCCGACTGCCTTATGGCTATCTGACAAGATAATATCAACCGATTCAAAACCTGTCGTAACAGCTGTCACACGATCAAAGTGTTCATTCAACCACTCTTGACCAGCTTCTAATGTGCCATCTGGAAACGTCGCCACAATCTTAACAATATCTTCTGTTACCTCAGAAAAATCCGTGACAAGATGAATTTTCACGTAAAATTGAGAAATCATATCAATATAGGATTGCTCTGCGCTGGTTAATAGATAGGCACCCTGTCTACCTGATAGGACAAGAAAGCTGCTGCTACCGTATGGTCCTTCTTCTAGCTTGTGGACAATATCCATATAGACCTTACGCTCAATCGGCTGTTCTTCAAAAATAACCTCTCCCTTATAAGATACCAGAGATCCGTTTTCAGCAATAAAAGCTATCTCGTCTTCAAAGCCTTGAAACACAGTTTGCAGACTCAGTAAAGAACGACCACTTGCTGCTGCAAATACATATCCCTTTTCATGGAATTGATTCAGTACACGGCGAAAACGTTCTCGATTGAATTGATGATCTTCTCTGAGAAATGTGCCATCCATGTCGGTTGCAATTATTTTTTGAATCATCTGTACCTGCCTACTCACTTTCTATATCTTTCAACTTGACAGAGACAATCTTCGAGACACCTGATTCTTGCATGGTTACTCCATACATGGCATCTGCTGCTGCCATTGTCCCCTTACGGTGAGTAACCACAATAAATTGGCTAGACTTGTCAAATCGGTTGAGATAGTCACCAAAACGTTTGACATTAGCCTCATCAAGCGCTGCTTCTACCTCATCTAGAATCACAAATGGAATTGTCTTCACGCGAATGATCGAAAAGAGGAGGGCTAGGGCTGACAGAGCTTTTTCGCCACCAGACATCAGATTCAAGGACTGAATTTTCTTTCCAGGTGGCTGGACTGAAATCTCTACACCCGCCGTAAGAATATCAGGACTGGTCAAGATTAAATCTGCTGAACCACCGCCAAACATCTGTTTAAAAGTCTGCTTAAAACTCTCACGAATGGCTTCAAAAGTTTGTTTAAAGCGTTCTTTAACCTCGTCATCCATCTCATGAATGGTATCCAACAAGAGATTACGAGCAGTTAAGATATCCTCACGTTGATCATTTAAAAAAGTCAGACGTTGGTGGACTTCCTCATACTGAGCAATCGCTTCTAAATTGACTGGTCCCAAGGCGCGGATGGCTCGTTCTAGTTCTTTCAAGGTCTGCTCTGCACGAGACAAGTCCTCTAGGACTTCAGCCTGCATCTGTGCTTCTTCAAAACTCATTTTATAATGTTCTGTCAGATTAGCCAATAAGGTCCTCAATTGACTGGCTTCTTGCTCATAGTCTGCTTCAAGTCTGGCTTGTTTCCGAATCAATTCATCATTTTTCAAGCGCATCTGCTCTAAACGTGATTGAATATCCTCAAATTGTCCCTCGATATCTTCTAGTTCTAATTTAAGACGAATAAGGAGCTGATTGGTTTCTATCTGCTTGCTTTTAGCCGCTAGCAACTGCTCATTCAAAACCTCTAAGCTAGTGTCATCCTGTGCTTCCACTTTCTGGTCAATGACAATCTGTAAAAGCTCTATTTCACGCGCAATAGTTGCTTCTTCTTCCTGTAAACGAGTCAAATCCGTCTGTTCAAACCGTACCTCACTAGCCAACTGGCTCTGGGTGACTTTCAGACTTGAGAGACTTTCCTGCAATACCTGCACTTGCTCCTGAATAGCATGACGATTGGTTTTCATCTCCTCAATCTGTCCTGTTAACTTGACCTTTTTCTCGGTAAAGTGAACCAACTGTCCTTGATATTTTTTAGCCAAATCTTGCAAGTCAGATAAAATACTATTACCAGCTTGACCTGCTTTAACAGCATACAAGGCCTGCAACTCCTCAACTTTGGCTAGTAACTGTTCGTAAGAAAAACGAAGTCGTTGTTCAACAAGACGCGCCTCCTCACCGGCCTCTTTCATTTCCTCCAAGGATTGACGAATAAGCGCTGCTGCTTCTTTTTTGGTACCGACCAAATCTTCTTGTTCTTGCAATCTCTTACTTAAAACCGCAATTTCTTCTGCTAGCACATCCAATTCCGGCTTAACAAAAGTTGTATGATTGGTGCGATTACTTCCTCCTGCAAAAGCCCCTCCAGGACGAATTTCGGTACCATCAAGAGTCACCAAACGCACTTGGAATTTAGTTGCTCGCGCCGCCTGATTGGCATTTTCTACAGTATCAAAAATCGCAATCGTTCCTAATAAATTTTGAAAAATAGATTCTAAGCGAGCATCAAAGGTGACCAAATCACTCGTTAGCCCCAAAAATCCTGTCGATGACTCTAATTGGCTCAAGAGATGACCTGCTAAATGGCGCGCTTTAATCGTGGTTAGGGGTAAAAAGGTTGCCCGCCCTTGCCGATGTTGCTTCAAAAAGGCAATCGCTGATTTTGCTGTCGCCTCATCTTCGACAATCACATGCTGACTAGCCCCACCAAGAGCAACTTCAAGAGCAGTCTGGTATTCTATATCAAAGGTCAAATTCGCACTAACCGCTCCTACAATTCCTCCGATTCGATCAGCTTGCTGTAAGACAGCCTTGACCCCCGCATAAAAATTAGAATGATTCTGCAAGATTGCTTCCAAACTAGATTGGCGCGCTCGTTTCATCTTTAACTGGTCTAACAAGTCAAACATCTTAGATTGGCTTGCTTGATACTCCTTATCCAGGTCGACCAAGACTTTTTGCTTGTCTTGATAGGCTTGCAGTAACTCCTGTAAGCTAGCCTCTGCTGCTACTAGACTTGCCTGTAGTTGATCTAATTCTGCTTGACTGGTATTCATTTCAGACTGCAGGCGCTCTAATTCTTCGGACTGGCTTTCTGTTAACCGATGCTGGTTGGTAATATCCTGCTCTACTTTGGCAAGGCTATTGGATACTTCTGCTTCATCCTGTAGCAATGCAACATACTGTTCTCTAAGATGATCCAGTACCTGATCTGGGTCTTCTGAAAAATAACCTAATTCTGCTTCTTTTTCCACCATTGCTGCTTTCAATTTTGCCAATTCTTCCTGCAACTGGATTAAGTTCCCAGACTTTGTATCTAGTATTTCCCTTGTTTTAGCCCGTTTTTCCTCTAAGTCTAGCAACCTAGCCTGCGCCTCTTGACGGCTCGTTTCATTCTGACTGGACTCTAGTTGATGGACTTCAATCTTTCGCTCCAAATCGCTGATCAACTTGGTCACATCCAATAAGACAGCCTGCTCACGCTCTAACTGAACATTCAACTGCTGGCGCTGTTGTTTCAAGCCCTGATTCTCAAGCTCTAACTGATCACGTTGCTCATAATAATGGGCTAAATCTGCTTTAATCTCATCTAAATCCGCTTCTTTTTGACGGATCAGTTGACGTCCCTTATCAATCTGAGCCACCAGAACATTCAGATACAAACCTCTACGTTCCTCATCTAATCCCAAATATTTTCTAGCAACCTCTGCTTGCTTTTCTAATGGTTTGACTTGATTATCCAATTCGTAGATGATATCTTCTAATCGATCAAGATTGTCCTGTGCCTGTGATAATTTGCTTTCTGTTTCTTTCTTGCGGGTCTTGTATTTAAGGACACCAGCTGCCTCTTCAAAAATCGCACGTCGTTCTTCTGGCTTGGAGTTAAAGATAGCCTCAACTCGACCTTGGGAAATAATTGAAAAGGAATCTCGACCAAGACCTGTATCCATAAACAAATCATGGATATCTCGCAGGCGAACTTTCTGCCCATCAATCAGATACTCGCTATCACCCGAACGATAAATATGGCGCTCAACCTTGATTTCTTTCTGACGACCTGCAATAAAGCCGGTACTATTATCCAAGGTGACAATAACAGAAGCATAATTGAGCGCCTTGCGACTTTCAGTCCCTGCAAAAATGACATCAGGCATCTTGCCACCACGGAGGCTTTTAGCAGAAGATTCCCCCAAGGCCCAACGGAGACTTTCTGTAATATTGGACTTGCCTGAACCGTTTGGACCAACAACTGCTGTCACTCCTCGGTCAAAGACAACCTTTGTTTTATCTGCAAAGGACTTGAATCCTTGCATTTCAATTGATTTGAGATACATATCTACCCTCTTGCCTCCACTGCATTCTTTGCAGCAGCCTGTTCCGCTTGCTTTTTGGAGCGACCTTGACCTCTCCCCATCGCTTGACCATTTACCAATACTTCGACTTCAAATAGTTTATCATGAGCTGGTCCATTTTCTGATGCAACTTGATACTGAATCATCACTTCACCATTCACCTGTAACAGTTCCTGTAAACGGGTCTTGTAATCTGTTACACGTTCAAAATTACCAACTTCAAGTTGAGGAATCATAACTCGATAGAGAAACCTTTCGACCGCTTCTACTCCCTTATCGAGCAAGAGCGCTCCTAAAAAGGCCTCAAATAGGTCTCCTAAAATCGTATCCCGATTGCGTCCTCCGGATTTTTCCTCTCCCTTACCAAGACGCAGAAAAGACTCAAAGCCACAAGCTCGTGTAAAACCTGCCAAACTCTCTTCCCGCACAAAGGTCGAACGCAACTTGGACATCTCCCCTTCTGGAAAATGAGGATATTTCTGATATAAATAACGAGAAATAATGAATTGCAGAACAGCGTCTCCTAAAAATTCCAGACGCTCATTATGTGAAATTTTTAGAAGACGATGCTCATTGGCATAAGATGTATGAGTAAATGCTGTCTCAAGTAAGGTTAAATCTGAAAAATCAATCCCAAACTCAGCAACCAATTTTTTTTGTAATCCTTGCATAGGTACTCCTTTTGTCTGTCTTTCCTATTATACCATACTCCCAGCTATTTTTCAGTAAAATAAAGGGGATTAACCAGGATAAAGGTAGGAAAGATTTGTAAAACTGACTTGGTTTTCTAGTTTCTAAGCTGACTGATAAATCCCCTCACTTTTTTAGGTTTCCTCCCTTGATTTGACCTTGCTTTCTTGTCTTTGGGTATAGGTCAAAATAGTCCTTTCTCTAACGATCTTTTATTCTTGAAGAAAACTTCATCTCTAGTCCATTAGAGCTAGAAGCTTTTAGCTCCTGCCCCGTCAGACGCTTATTTTTAGAAAGGGTTATCTGTCGTGCTCGTCCATTACGAAGACAGCTGATTTCACAGCATTTGTCATCCATTCTTTCACCTCGTTCCAAAGAGAAACAAGTTGATGAAAAAAGAAGAAAAATGGATTGGCACAACGAATAAAGTAGGATTACATCTCCAGATAAAAAACTGTTAAACTGATACTCAAAAGCAAAATCAATATCTGACTACCTCTCACAATGAAGAATGTAAATGCTTGGAAATAGGGAGTAGGAGAGAACGCGACAGGTAGCGTTCGGTTCTTCTTCACTTCTTACATTTTGGGTTCAAGCTGAAACGGTCTGAAAATAGGTCGTTTCACTCCCACACAGCTGATGAGAGTAGGTTGGGAGCGTGAAAGGAAACAAATAGGAGCGAAAAGCTCCAGTAGAAATTTTTAACCTGTTCCCCTTGAAACAAAAAAGAACAGGCTTTCCTCTCCAACATTCAACGGTATGAAAGCCATTGAAGCCATCAGCTACTAAGCTGAGAGGTTGATACTTAGTCTGAGAAGTGGAGAGGAAACTTTTATTCAGCCTCCTCTAAACCCAAGCTAGAACTGAAATTCAGCAAGGTGAGCGAACGACATCAGATTTTGATGTCTGACGGATAGGAATAAACAAAAAAACTAGCTCTAGGCTAGCTCTCATTTCCAACTTAAAAGGTCCACTAATTCGCAAGGAAAAACACTTGTGCCATTTCTTATGGATAACCTAAAACAGGGCATAACTTGCTTACAAGAGGAAAAATACTCAACAGGGTTTCCTCTTGCTGACCTGAAAACGTTCCTCAGACATGCCAACAAAGGGAGGAGTTGCTAGCACAAATCCTCATTTCCAACGTATAGTCTTTAGGTTGCCTTTTAGTACGAGGCAACAAGCGATAGGCTGTCCGAGAGTACGGCAAAGTGAGCGAACAAAGTCATATAGCCATTTCGTTTATCTTTTATTACTTCGTTCACTCGTCTTGCTGTACCATTGAGAAAAGTTACACTTTTCTTATCTGTCACTTGAAATAGTTATCAACTATTTCAACTACCTGCGACTCCTTGCCTAGTACTAAAAATAAACGAAACGGCTATAAAAGATAAACAAAATGGCTATAAAAAACGAGGCATATGCCTCGTTTTAACCACCCAGGTAGGCTTTTTTGACTTCTTCTGAGGCGAGCAGTTCTGTTCCTGTTCCTGAAAGGACGATTTTCCCTGTTTCAAGGACATAGCCTCGATCTGCGATAGAGAGGGCCTTATTGGCATTTTGTTCAATCAAGAGAACGGTTGTGCCTTGTTTTTGAATATCTTGAATGATATCAAAAATTTCTTGAATAAAAATCGGTGCAAGCCCCATAGATGGCTCATCAAGAAGCAATAATTTAGGTTGGCTCATGAGCGCACGTCCCATGGCAAGCATCTGTTGTTCTCCACCTGAAAGAGTTGCTGCATCTTGATTTTTACGTTCTTCTAGACGTGGGAAACGGGCAAAAATCTTTTTCAAATTTGCTTGGTTCTCTTCACGATTATTCCGTAAAAATGCTCCCATTTCCAAATTTTCCATAACGGTCAAACCTGCAAAGACATGGCGTCCCTCTGGGACTTGAGATAAGCCTGCCGCCACGATTTTACGGGCGGGAACACGTTGAATTTCATTTCCCAAAAAGCTAATTTTCCCAGAAGACGGGCGCACCAGACCTGAAATAGTCCGCAAGATTGAGGTTTTTCCGGCACCATTAGCTCCAATCAAGGTGACAACTTCCCCTTCATTCACTTCAAAGGATACATTTTTCACCGCTTCAATGACGCCATAATGGACGGATAAGTCTTCTACTTTTAACATTGACATTAGGCTTCACCTCCAAGATATGCTTCAATTACGCGTTTGTTGGTCTTGATTTCCTCTGGTGTTCCATGTGCGATAAGGCGTCCGTATTCCAAGACATAGATGCGCTCTGTCACTTCCATCACTAGGCTCATATCATGTTCAATCAACATAATCGTAATCTTAAATTCATCTTTGATTTTACGGATTAATTGCGTTAATTCAGCTGTTTCTTGCGGGTTCATCCCTGCAGCTGGCTCATCAAGGAAGAGGATCTTTGGTTCAGTTGCTAAGGCACGGACGATTTCCAAACGACGTTGCTGGCCATATGGTAAATTTTTAGCCAGCGTATCTGCATCCTTATCCAAATCAAAAATTTTCAAGAGGTCAATGGCTTTTTCACGTAAAGCCACTTCATTTTTATAAAAGGCTGGCAGGCGGAAAAAACTTGCAAAGACATGATTCTTCCCATGGTTACTCAAACCAATCAAGACATTTTCCAAGACTGTCATGTCTTTAAACAAGCGGATATTTTGAAAGGTTCGTCCTAATCCTAGAGAGGCAATGTTAGACGGAGCCTTTCCGTTCAAAAGAACTCCAGCCAAGGTAATGGTTCCCGCACTTGGCTCATAGACACCTGTCAAGAGATTGAAGAGGGTTGTCTTTCCTGCACCATTTGGTCCAATCAAACCAACCAATTCACCCTCGTGTAATTCCATTGTTACATCACCAACCGCAGTCAGACCGCCAAAGTTTTTCGTTAATTTTTTTACATCAAGAAGTACCATTAATTCGCGTCCTCCTTCTTCTTGAAGAATCGAGCAAAAGATAATTCCTTCGTTCCTAAAAGACCACCTGGACGGAAAATCATAAGCAAGATAAGAGCAAGGGAATAAATAATCATGCTGACACTCGCATAGCTCTTGAGGTAGACATTCAACATCCCAAGAACAATTGCGGCTACAAAGGTACCTGTAATCGATCCAAGACCACCTAATACGATAATAATCAAAATATTAACAGAGGTCATAAAGGCAAAGTCTTTTGGTACAATGGTTCCTACATATCCTGCATGAAGTCCTCCTGCAATAGCTGCTGTCATCGCTCCAAAGACGAAAGCAATCACTTTCATTTTGGTTGGATTAACCCCCACAGATTCTGCTGCAATTTCGTCTTCACGGACAGAAATCACTGCCCGTCCTACGGGACTGCGCAGGAAATTCACAGTGAAAATTGTCGTAATCACCACAAAAACATAGACCAACTGCCAGTTGGTAAAGAGAGGAATCCCCATAATACCTGCTGCACCGTTGGTTAAGGAACCCCCATTAATGATAAAGATGCGGATAATCTCAGCCACACCAAGCGTTGCAATCGCTAAATAATCTCCTTTTAAACGAAGCGTTGGAAGACCAACCAAGAGGGCAAGGGTCCCTGCAAGTACCATCCCAACGAGAAGTGAAATCGCAAATCCACCATAGGTTGGCATCATTTTTCCAAGCACGCCGACAGAATAAGCACCTATCGCCATAAATCCTGCATGACCGAGCGAGAATTGACCTGAAAAACCAACAATCAAGTTCAAGCCAACAGCCATGATGATGTTAATGCCAATTTGTTGAACAACCTGAATATAATAGAAGTTCAAGACACCTGCTACAACAAGCCCCTGAATCAATCCAAAGCCTGCCAGTAAGACAAGAAGCCAGATTGCATTTACTTTTAGATTTCTTGCCATGACTACACCTTCTCTTTCACATTTTTGCCAAGAATACCACTTGGTCTCACCAATAAAATAATAATCAAGACAATATACACAATCGCATCACGGAAAGGATCAATCCCAACAACATAGGTGAACGTTTCAATGACTCCGATGACAAATCCACCGAGCGCTGCACCAGGAATAATCCCAATTCCACCTAACACCGCCGCAACAAAGGCTTTAAGACCGGGTGTCATTCCCATCAGTGGCTCAATTTGATTGTAATACAAGCCCAATAAGACTCCAGCTGCACCTGCTAAGGCTGACCCAAGAGCAAAGGTAAAGCTAATGGTACGATTGACATTGATTCCCATTAGTTGTGCGGCATCACTATCAACCGATACTGCTCGCATGGCTTTTCCCATCTTTGTTTTCTTAACGATGAGCTGCAAAGCGGCCATAAGGAAGAGAGAGACACTTAAGATGATTAACTGAATACTATCAACTGTAACAGGGCCCCATGTGAATTTTGCTACATTTAAAACTTGAGGAAATGGTTTGACGTCTGATGTGAAGAAATACACCATGGTGTATTCAAGAAAGAACGAAACACCAATTGCTGTTATCAAGGCTGCGATACGGGTCGAATTTCGTAGGGGACGATAGGCCAAAAATTCAATCACAACACCTAAAATAGCTGTACCAAGCATAGTCAACATCAAGGTTACAAAAAAGCGAAGACCCCCATCTGCAATAAACGTTAATTGATTTAAAAAATAATATCCCATAAAGGCTCCCATCATGTAGAGATCCCCATGGGCAAAGTTAATCAGTTTGATAATTCCGTATACCATTGTATAACCCAGTGCTAACAAGGCATATACAGAACCCAGAATCAAACCATTGACGAGCTGTTGAAGCATGCATTCACCAAACTTTCTAAAAATTAATTCTAGCCAATCCCCTTATAATAAAGTAGGAAACGAGGCTATCTTTAAATAGCTATACACGGCAATGGAGTCTGGGACTAACGTCCTAGACTCCTTTCATTTATCCGTATAGTCGGGACTAAATATCTTTAACAACCATTATTTAGTCGTCTCTGTAAGCGATACTGTATCAACAGTATCTGCCTTACCGTCTTTCAAACTCACTACATAAACAGATTTTACAACATTGTGATCTTTGTCAATAGACATATCCCCAGTCACACCTTCAAAATCTTTCAAAGTAACCAATTTATCTTTCACCTCTACAGAGTTTTTCGTACCTTTAGAGGCTTCTGCCGCCATATAAATGGCATCGTAAGCAAGGGCTGAGAACATTGACGGTTCGTCGCCATATGCTTTTGTATAAGCTTCATGGAAAGCTTTTGCACGGTCACTTGCTGATGGCACAAAGGCAGATAGATAATACACTTTATTTGCTGCTGAAGCTGTTGCAAGTTCTGCAAACAATGGTGAGTCAAAACCATCAGATCCAAGGATTGGTGCATCAATTCCAAGACCACGCGCCTGTTTTACGATGGTACCAGTTTCATTATAGTAACCTGGCATAATCAGCGCATCAAAGTCAAGTCCTTTTAATTTTGTAAGGGCTGCTTGGAAGTCTTTATCTCCTGAAGCAAATGTAATAGTTGAAACAATCTCACCCTTGTAGGCATTTTGGAATGATTCTGCAATACCTTTCCCGTAGTCTGAAGAGTTGTCATAGTAAAGCACAACTTTCTTAGCATTCAAGGTTTTAGTAGCATATTCTGCCATGATTTCACCTTGGTATCCATCTGTAAAGGTTGCCCGGAAGAAGAAATCTTGAACTTTTCCTTCGCTGTTTACAACGAGGTCGGTTTGCGTTCCTGAAGGACTAATCATTGGTACCCCTGCTGATGTTACATTGGCAATGGATGCACCTGACGCAGCTGATGTAGCAGGTCCGATGATGATATTTGCGCCTTCGCTTGCAAGACTCGTTGCGATTGTTGCTGCTTCAGCTGTTTCTGATTTATTGTCTTTTACAATGACTTCAATCTTTTTACCGTCTACACCACCTGCAGCATTGATTTCTTTCACCGCAAGGTCTGCACCATTTTTTTCTGTTTGACCATAAGATGAAACGGCACCTGACAATTCCAAGTTATAACCGATTTTAATCGTGTCTCCTAATTCTGTACCAGTAGCCGATGTATTTGTGCTTGACACATTTCCGCAGGCCGAAAGAAAGGCCACAGAAGCAAAGCTCACCAATGCTAGTTTGAATTTAGTTGTTTTCATAAAAGCTCCTTAAAACGTTCTTAATTTTTGCGATGTATCTAATATACTGAATTATCAGAAAATTGTCAACAAAAAAAGAAAAAGAATTTAAATACTATTTTTCTCTTCCTCACGCCATAAAATCCCAACAAAATTGGTATCCAGTTCCTTCAAATAAGACGGAATTACTTTCTTCACAAACTTTTCTTTTTTTAAGCTTGCTATCAAGCTATCTACATTTTCCCGATTGACGTACAACAACAAATAGCGCAATCGGCGGGAATGGTAAATGATATCCCCGTATTGGTTTAATTTTCTCGCATCCCGATTGTAGTGCAGATAGACTGTCAGACTAATCCGTTCTTGTTTTTCAAATGACATACTGTTCCTCTTCCATTTCTCTTCTTTCCCATTATATCAAAAAATAACGTATTTGATACAGAAAAAAACTCGAGAGAACAGCATCTTATCTTTCACTGGATTACTGCCAAAACTGAACAAGCACCTCCTGCCTCCAAATTCACTGTCACAACCCTACCCACCTTACAAATACCGAAGCCCTTGCAAATTGTATCTGCTTACGGATACAGAGCTAGCTTTATGTGCCAATCTAAGCGGTAGCTAGCTGGCTCCCCTCTGCATTTCATATGTGACTAGCCTAGCTAGCCTCGCGGGGGGCTCTCAACGAACTTGCAAGCAACTGCTGTTCGGCCGCTTGCCGGTAGCTAGCTGGCAATTCCCTACACTTCCGTTTGGGACTAGCCTAGCTAGCCTGGTAGGGAACTCTCGACAAACTTGCAAGCAACTTGCTGTTCAGTCGCTTGCCGGTAGCTAGCTGGCAATTCCCTACACTTCCGTTTGGGACTAGCCTAGCTAGCCTCGTCGGGGTCTCACTACGAAGCGTTCCGCTTCTGTTCGGCCGCCTATTTTCGCTTTGAGTTCTTTACGGGCTTGTATCTTGTTGGAATTGAACGCGCCCTAAACTCTGTGCGAAAAAGATAAATTTTCCTAGAAACCAATGTTTCTGCGTCAAATTTCCTATTTTCGCTTTGAGTTCTTTACGGGCTTGTATCTTATTTCAACTGATTGTTTTCCATAATTTGGTCAATAAAGCCATAATCAAGAGTTTCTTTGGCACTCATCCAGTAATCGCGCTCAGCGTCTTTGTGAATTTGCTTGACACTCTTTCCTGAATTATCCGCAAGGATCTTTTCAAGGGTATTACGGGTCTTGAGCAAGTGTTCCGCAGCAATAGCCATATCCGTTTGTTGGGTACCGCCACCAGTACCGCCCATTGGTTGGTGAATCATATATTCTGCATGCGGCAACATAAAGCGTTTGCCTTTAGCACCACTTGAAGCAATGACAGTCCCCATGCTGGCTGCCATTCCCATGACAATGGTTTGCACATCTGCCTTAATAAAATTCATCGTATCCACAATCGCAAGACCTGCTGAAACAGAGCCACCAGGAGTATTGACATAGAGATAAATATCCTTGGTCGGATCTTGAGCATCAAGGAAGAGCAACTGAGCAATAACAGAATTGGCCATATTGTCCTCAACAGGACCTGTTAACATAATAATACGATCTTTTAAAAGACGTGAGTAGATATCGTACGAGCGTTCCCCACGGCTAGTTTGTTCAATAACTACAGGAATCATAGTGTTCTCCTTTTCAATATTGAAATTATTATACTTAAATAGTCAAAAAAGGTCAAATAAAAAACTCAGGGAAGATAAAAATCCTTTTGACATTCTTCACACATCAAAAGGATCTACTGATTCTACTTTACAGACACGAAAGAAACTATCCAACGGGGAGTTTCTTAAACATTGTACTCCTTGTATCTGATCATTCAACACGAACCAAGAGCCGTGTAAAAAAGGGGCGCAGCTGTTCTAGCGTTAGCTAGCTCTAAAAGTATAGCATACCTTTAGATACCAATTTCATTGGTTGCAAGTCAACCTGCTTCGATTGTTTGGTTGTTTGTAGCTAGCTGGTCCTCCAGCTATTTTATTTGTGACAATCCTAGCTACCCTCGCAGGGGGCTCTCAACGAACTTGCAAGCAACTGCTGTTCGGCTGCTTGCCGGTAGCTAGCTGGCAATTCCCTACACTTCCGTTTGGGACTAGCCTAGCTAGCCTCGTCGGGGTCTCACTACGAAGCGTTCCGCTTCTGTTCGGCCGCCTATTTTTGCCTTGCTTTTTACACCCTTGTATCTTATGGAATTGAACGCGCCCTAAACTCTGTGCAAAAAAGAGACGAAGCAGTTGCAAATTTTATTTGCTTACAGATACGGCTACCTTTAGGGACAAATATTCCTAGCTCCAAAGGTATAGTATACCTTTGGAGGCGGGAAATAGACATTTGCAGGGCAAACGTTCCCTAGGAAATAGGCTGAAAACCTCCACTGGAGCTTTTCACTCGTCAGATGTTCTATTTTTGCTTTGAGTTTTTAACGGGCTCTGTATCTTGAAATTGAACTCGAGCTACAACTCTCTGACAAAAAGATCAAACTCATTGATTGCAAGACAATCTGCTTCGTTTGCCTATTTTGTCTAGGAGTTCCTCACGCTCTCGTATCTTATTTTGTACCGAAGAGGCGGTCGCCTGCATCTCCCAAGCCGGGGACAATATAGCCTTTTTCGTTTAATTTTTCATCCAAGGCTGCCGTAAAGATGTCCACATCTGGATGAGCAGTTTGAAGGGCTTTGACACCCTCTGGTGCTGCAACAAGGCAAACAAATTTGATGTTAGTTGCACCACGTTTTTTGAGCGAATCAATCGCCAAAATAGCAGAACCACCCGTCGCAAGCATCGGGTCTACCACAAAGATTTGACGTTGGTCAATATCTTCTGGCAGTTTCACTAAATATTCGACCGGTTGTAAGGTTTCTTCATCGCGATACATACCGATATGGCCTACTTTGGCTGCTGGGACTAGACTTAAGAGACCGTCTACCATGCCAATTCCGGCACGCAAGATTGGAACGATAGCTAATTTTTTACCAGCGATTTGTTTTTGAACAGTTTTGGTAATGGGAGTTTCAATTTCCACATCTTCTAATGGCAAGTCACGTAGCACTTCATATCCCATCAGCATAGCAATTTCATCAACCAACTCACGAAAAGCCTTAGTAGGCGTATCTATACGGCGCAAGATAGACAATTTATGCTGAATAAGTGGATGTGCAATAACTTGGAATTTCTCCATGATCTAACCTCTTCTATTTGTTTTTTCTATTTTACCAAAAAATAGAAAAAAAAGCTTGCCAAAATGGCAGGCTACTTGGATTTTTCAAAACCAATTATGGAAAGGAAAACTCCTTATAGTCTTTTCCTTTGCTTTGAGTACTAGACAACGAGCCGCTTGCCGTACTAGAGTACGGCAAAGCGAGTGAACGAAGTAACAAAAGCTAAACGAAGTGACTACACTATTTGTCTAATTGTTGCTGCTGGTAGGCACGCGATAAGCGCATCATTTCCGTATATAATTCTATCAATGGTTCGCGCAATGTCCCATTTTTAAGATAGCTACATACCTTTTCAATCACCTGGGCCTCGCGACCACTATCAAGTACTGGAAGACCGTGTTCTTTTTTGATGGCAACCACTTGCAAAGCAGTCTGCATCCGCTCTTCAAATAAGTGTACGATTTCCCTATCAATCTGATCGATTTTTTCTCTTTGTTTTGATAACATCTAGTATTCCTCCTATTGTAAAACAAGCACCCCTAACGGGTAGAAAATAGCGATAGCTGATACGATACTCCATAGTAACATCCAGCATCCAAATAAAAATGTATCACGACTATTGGTCCATTCTGATCCAATTGAAATGGCAACGTAAGGCATGGCTGGTGCTGTTACAAAGGCAAGTGAGGCCATATAACCAATAGCACAACAGATCACTGCAATATTAACTGAGAATTGTGTACCGGCCGACTGGTAAATGGCTAAAGCCATAGTTGTCACGACAGAAACTGTTACCAGATTAGAAGTGAAGTTAGTCTGAACACCTGCCCAAACCACGAAGAATACTACCATTAATACCGGACTCAGTCCCACTACAAATGGTGATAGCTGCTCATTCAAAAGCGAAATGACACCTATCTTATCATTGGATAAGACTGTTCCCAAAGAAAGGGTTGAAGCAACTAAGAGCATACTTGGCCAATGCACACCTTTTGAAATTGCTTCTGCAATATTCAGTAAGGGCTTGCCCTCTACGTTCAATAAGGCGAGGACAGCTGTCATCAATAGCGGTGGAAATAAAATTCCAGCCTGCTTAAAGAAAGTAGCAAAAGCAGGAAAAGCAGCTGCTAAAAGCTCTGGAACTAGCCACATCGCCACCATTCCTAAAAAGAGTCCGACTATCCATTTTTCCCGCTTGTCAACCGGCACTAAATCTGTCAAACTACCCAACTCTTTAATCTGAATGTCCCTGCTATCAATTTTGAACAACAGACGAATAGACAACAGCAAGACGAGAAAAAGGGCTAGACCTGCTGGAACAGCAAACTGCATGTACTGCAAGTTACTGATGGCCACCTTGGACATGGTAGTATATAATCCCATAGCTGTAATGGCAAACACATGGTTAATCGGTGTCATAGCCGTCCCAATCGCAATGGTGATAAACATAGCAATCAGAAGATGCGAGGCTGATTTTTCCCCTTTTTTCCAGCCAAATTGCAGGCAAATTTCCTCAAATAATGGCAACAAGAACATGAAGATGACGGTTGGGGAAATCACGCTACTCAAGATAAAAACAACGACTAAGAACGCTGTAATAAAGCGTGATGGACTGCTCATGGCAAAGCGACTATGGACAACTTTTGAAGTCACTCGTTTTAAAAATGACGTTTGATTCAAGGCATAGGTCATAACAAAGGTAAATAGCAAAAAGACAAAGGTTGAATTTCCAAAAGACCACTGAGAAATTTGACCATAGGTCATCTCTGGAATCAAGCCTAAACTCACTAAGGTCAGCAGACTCGGCCAATCCGTTGCCACAAACAACCATAAAATCAAACTCCCAACCAAGGTTGCAAGAGCAGCAAAGATCTGGCTAGATAGGCCAAATAAATGCCAACCAAACGAGGTATTGAGAAAGGAAAATATGAGAACCCCCACTCCTAAAACCGTTGCTATCCCTTTCTTTTTCCATTTCATATTCATATCTCCTTATTCTAAAAAACTAGGCCTGTCTGAAAGCTATCGCAATCCGCTCGCAGGCTTCCTTAACAGTTTCAAGCGGTGTGGCCGCATTAAAACGGGCATGGTACCTACCTTCTTTACCAAAGCTCAAGCCATCATTTAAGACCACGCGCGCTTCTTCATACAATATCTTCTGAATCTCATCATGACGAAGCCCGTAGACTGAAAAATCAAGCCACACGAGATAGGTACCCTCTGGTCTCATCACCTCAATCTTGGTATGTGCACTGAGATAGTCCACAACATAGGTAATATTCTGTTCTAAAATAGATTTCAGTTTCTTAAGCCACGGCTTGCCATAAAAGAATGCAGCCTCAGTTGCCAAGAGACCGACCGTTGAAATTTCATGCTGATGATTAGCCAGTTGTCTCCTCACAAATCGCTTGCGCAGGTCTTTATTTTCAATGATCGCAAAACTATTTTTGGTACTTTCAATGTTAAAGGTCTTGGTAGCCGATGACAGAATAATAGTATAGTCTTTTAGTACTAGGCAACGAGCTGCAGGCTGTACTGGAGTACGGCAAAGCGAGTTAACGAAGTAATAAAAGATAAACGAAATGACTATAAAATCCTTAAAATCTGACTTCACCGTAGCCTATGGCCAAACAAGACCAAATCCTGATGAATCTCATCTACTAGTTAGTAGAACTCCGTGCTTCTGACACAGGCGACCAATTCTTTCCAATTCATTCCTGCTCCACACACGATCACCAGGATTGTGCGGACTACAGGGAATATACAATTTCACATCCTGCTCTAGCAAGCTCTTTTCCAACTGCTCAAAGTCCAGTTCAAAGCGGCCATGTTTCTGAAGTAAAGAATTGGTGACGAGCTTTCGCTGATTGAAACTTGATAGTGCGGGCAAAAGGTGGATAAACTGGCGTATCGATGAGAACGGCATCTCCCTCTTTCGTCAGTGCTTGAACTGCAATCGAAATCGCAGGCACAACTCCCTCAATCAAGACAAGGACTTCTCGCTTGATAACATAGTCATGCTCAGATTTTTCCCAGTCAATGATGCTTTGGTAAAGTGCATCACTAGCATACGTATATCCAAAAATGTACTCATCCGCATAGCGCCTCACGACATCTCGTATCTCCTTGAAGGGAAGAAAATCCATATCCGCTACCCACATTTGTAGCAAATCAGGCTCATTTTCACTGTTCTTTCATTTCTCTGACTGTTGCGCTAAACGATTCGATCGTGTTGTAAAACCAAATGTTTCCATACGAGCTCTCCAAGGCCTGTCTTAAGTCAACAATCAAATCTTCTCCATTTTCAATTCCAATAGATAAGCGTAGCAAATCATCTGTCCAACCATAGGCGTAGCGAATTTCCTTAGGAACATCTGCATACGTTTGGATCGCAGGAAAGGTATTGGCCTTTAATTATTGCCATTAATCCGTGTCGTTAAATATATGCAAACACAACATTATATAAATCTCTTGCTTCAATTCTGTATGAGGTGTAAGTTATATTTTCACATTTATTATAGTTTTAACGAATATATTATCTTCTTCCTTTTTTAATCTAGCGGCAACTTTAGGCGTAGGGCATAATTACATTTAGACCTCCACAGTAGTCCTTCTTAATACCACTTTTATTTGTAACTTTCCTTTTATCAATCATATCTGGAACTTGTAACCATACTTCTTCACTAACAATTCCGTCGTGAGTATTCTTTACAACAATATAATTTTCTCTAGAAACATATAACCTTTTATCATTTTTAAATGAAAATGTAGGTCTTTTATTTCTTGGTATATTACCACAATAAGCGCTATCTCTAAAAATACTTAAAAGCATTCTGTATGTCAAAAAGTATTTATTTTCATCTGTTAAGCTATATTTTTCTACATTTCAGTAAATGTTTTTACTCTTGGTATTTTTCTCGACATCATTTCCTTAGCTACTAATTGAGTTCCCTTCCCTCTCAACACAACTTATAGACGAGTTCTATTATTCATTTAACTTCTTCATCTATGTATTAGCTTATACTTGTTTTTAGGATCTTTTTTTAACCAATAGTGCTTTTGCACCCATATAGTTCCGTCGATTATTCGTTTGTTGCTTTTCTTGTTGGAACTTTTATTCTCTTAAGTTTTATCTATTCTTCAGTACTTGTTTTTATTTTTTTCTTGTTTTCTGTTTTCATAGTTCCTCCTTTCTTGTATTAAAAAAGATGACTAGATTTTTAACTAATCGTCAATTAAATATTTATTATCTTTTAAAAAATACAACGTTTTTATTCTTTCTAATGATGACTTTATATGCTCACAACTTTTTTGATATTGTTTGAATACAATATTAAACCCCTCACTATCATCACATACAAAATTCCAATAATCTCTTCCAATCAGTAGCTCATCCTCTGCAAAAAATTGCTTAACCCTATCTTGTTTCCAAACATTTCCTTCTCCAAAGGCATTATATGCTGTAGCTAAAAATATTTTTATAGTATCTTCACTATTTTGATCAAGTGAATTTTTAAGTATAAAATATTCTTGTAATAAAGCTATTTTTTCCGTTTTAGCTTTTTTATTGTCTAAATCTCCACCTGCTTTTAATTCAATTAGAAAATGTTCTTTAGTATCTTCTTTATAAAAGTAATGATCTGTTACATGATCTTTTTCAAAACTTCTTGTATCATGTGGTATCATACAATTGAATGAATTATAATCAGTAACTTTTGGCTTAGTATGTTTTTCATACCCTGATATCATATAATCAACATGTTGAGATTGTTGTGGTAAGAAATATGATTTTACATTCTTTCTTACATCGTAAGATAATTTAGCAATATTATTACCAATATTCTCTAATATTCTTCCAAATGAACTATCAAAACTTCTAACAAAAGCACTATAAAACATAAACTCTTCACCTA
The DNA here is from genome assembly GCF_004569635.1 of Streptococcus sp. LYSM12. Classification (GTDB taxonomy): domain Bacteria; phylum Bacillota; class Bacilli; order Lactobacillales; family Streptococcaceae; genus Streptococcus. Next base: position 11,890 of record NZ_SPOZ01000026.1, on the reverse strand, counting down.
GCTCTGCTATAAAACAATTGTTTTTCTTTCTATTAATAACTCCATCTGGATTATCGACTTCTTTTGTATATCTTTCTTCTAGTCCTATAGCAAAACTTAAAATAGAACTTTCCACTATCGCTTCTATAGATTTTTGTTTTAGTATATCCATTATTTATTTTTACTTTCTTTTAAAACCATAATTTGTTATTAACAAATGTTCTGCTCTTTTGTCATTTCTGTTTTGAAAACTTACAACATATTTTTTATCAAAAGTTTTAATATTAAACCCTTTATATAAATCATATATAAAATCGGTATTTTTTATAACTAGCATAAATTTCGCTCTTGTATTCTTACAAAAATTTGCTAATCTGATATGATCTTCATTTAAAAATTTGTTATTAGCATAAGTTGAAAACGAAGAATCATAAGGCGGATCTAAAAATATAAAATCATTTTTATCTAAATTCACTTCCGAAAAAAATTCTTCAAAATCAAGAGAGTAAACTTGAGTTATATCTAACTTCTTTTTTATATCCTCACTCTCTATATATTCAATTTTTTTTGTTAAATACTTACTATTATAACTGCTTCCACCATAAGGTACATTGAAGCCGCCATTCTTATTATATCTAAACATAGATGAATAACAGTACTCTCTAATAAAATAATAAATTGCACTAATAAAATGCCTATTTAACATTAAAGTATCAGAGTTATTATACAAAAACCTAAAATGAGTATATAATCCACTTTTAAATCCTGTTTCTATATTTAATTTAACATCATTTATTGAAAGTTCCCCTTTTTCCTTTTCTATTTTTTTCATTCTTTTTAATTTCTTAAAAAGATTGTTTTCTAACTCTACTAAAATTCTTTTTCCGTCAATTATAAGCTCATCATTTAATATTCCATTAAATTCATTTGCATTACAAATAATAAATTTTTCTATACTCATTTTTAATTCTAAATCACATATTTTATCTGCTTTATAATCTTTATATAGAGTTAATAGTTCATATATGTAATCTTCACTAATTTTTTCTAAACTCTTCCAACATTTGTCTATTTCTTTGATAGTATAGAAAAACTTTTCATTTTTAACTTGAATAGATTTATATAAATTTATCAATTCCTTTGACTTATCATTTATAAAATATTTATCGATGTTATCTATTGCAAAATAAACTGCCCCACCTCCAACAAATGGTTCATAAAAGTTTTTTATATTCTTTGGAAGATTATCCAAAATAATTTTTAATTCCTCAGTTTTTCCACCAGGCCATTTTATAAAGGGCTTCATATTAATTCTCCTTATTTAAAATCCTAACTACATCTTCAACCTTACAATCTAAGGCTAAACAAATTTTTTCAATGGATTCAAGATTTACATAGTTTCCTTTACTCATTCTCGCAATTATATTACTTGTAATTCCACTTACTCTTTTTAAATCTTCCTTATTCATTTCTTTTTCAACTAATAGGTGCCATAAAGGTTTATAACTAATTGCCATTTTATTATCTCCTTAACTTCGTTTAAAACATTGCTATCATTATACCATAAATAGCATTAAAAATCTTTATTTTTGAATATTGTCTTATGTATGCGTTAGTAATTATTGAGGTATTCTGTTAGTAACATTTTTATACTTTACCACTCGAGCATGTTCTACATCACCACACCACCGAGACTTTCTGCAAAAGTAAATACGATTAGCAAATCTAAAATGCTTGGAATTCATGTCTCATTAACTACTCTTAAACGATATCATCCCACCTTTTCCAGTATAGTAAACTTCTCGTACCATCCTTGATTAACGTAAAAGCCCACCACTTTCTGAGTATTTTTTGTTAAGCATTCCATGCATAAGGCAAGAGTTTTCAACCCTCGCATCAGCAAGTAAGCATCAAACGAAGACAAGGTGGCTCCTGTCGTATTTTGATTGTAGACAAGCCTGTCATACAAGTCCTTGTCATCAGTCATCGGCACTCACTAAGACATCATTGTGGCCTAAGAGATACTTAGTTGCAGAATGCAGGACCACATCAGCTCCCAAAGAAAGCGAATTTTGATAAATCGGACTGTAAAAGGTATTGTCTACAAAGAGCTTAGCTCCATGGTTATGAGCATGTTCCGATACTTTTGTAATATCAAACTCCTCCAATAAGGGATTGGTCGGTGTTGCAATAAAGACATCGTCTGTTTCATCTGTAATCTGGGCAAGGAGGGCTTTCTCTGAATGAGCATAGCTAAACTGAAAACGCCCAGTTGCTTCCTATTCATTGAACCAACGAAAACGACCACCGTACAAATCACGTACAACAACAATCCGACTACCACTTGAAAAACCACTAAAGAGTAAGACTAGAGCTGCTATACCAGAACTTGTCATCAAGGTATAGTCAGCTTTTTCAAGCGCAGCGTATTTTTGATCCATATATAATCAAAGTCTGTCGATTGACCACATTCTAGATGTTGATAGGTCGTTGATCAATGAATCGGCGATACCAAGACCCCTGTTCTTTCAACTGAGCTACTTCCCGCGTGTGCTAATATGTATCTATTTTATAATTGACCATAGAATCCCTCCTTGCACGCCTTATTGTTATTGTAGCATTTATCATTAGAATTTTCATGAAAATATACAAACATGCCCTAGTCTTTTCTCAAACAATACTATAGCTTCCCCATTTTCCTTAGCCCTACATTCTACAAGTGAGGTATGCTTCGCTTCATTCAATGTTCGAAGCTATTTTTTGAAAGAATACTGACTGTGCATCAAAAACACGAGTGAATGGCGGAAAAAAACAATTTCAACTGAGGGCATATTGAACTGTGAATACAGCTTCTTGCTTGTCAATCTATGCCAATCAGTTTACAATAGAAGTATGATAAAACTAGACACTGTATTAACCATTTTAAAAAATGATCACAATTTCCGCGAGATTCTAGATGCTGGAACTTACAGCTACAACTGGACTGACGAGGAAACCTTTGACCAGATTAGCTATGACAGTCGCAAAGTTGACAGCAAAACTCTCTTTTTCGTCAAGGGTGCCCAGTTTAAAGCCACCTTTCTCGAGACGGCTATTGCGGATGGTCTTCGCTTTTATATCGCTGAAAAAGACTATGAGGTAGGCATTCCAGCCATCATCGTTAATGACATCAAACAAGCCATGAGTCTGATTGCTATGGAATTTTATGGTCACCCACAAGATAAATTGAAACTACTCGCTGTGACGGGGACTAAAGGTAAGACAACCACTGCCTACTTTGCCTACTCCATTCTCCAGCAAAGTCACAAGCCAGCCATGCTATCTACGATGAACACCACTCTAGACGGACAAACTTTTTTCAAGTCCGCTCTGACCACTCCTGAGAGTATTGACCTATTTGCCATGATGGCAGCAGCGGTCGCAAACGGTCGCACCCACCTGATTATGGAGGTGTCCAGCCAAGCCTATCTAGTCAAGCGAGTCTATGGGCTAACCTTTGATGTCGGCGTTTTCCTCAACATCAGTCCTGACCATATCGGTCCGATTGAACACCCTAGCTTTGAAGATTATTTTTACCACAAGCGTCTTTTAATAGAAAATAGCAAATCTGTCGTCTTAAATAGCAATATGGATTATTTTCAGCTTGTAAAAGACCAGGCGTCAGATATACCGCACGACACCTACGGTCCGCAGTCTGACAACCGTATCTTGAGTTCTCAAGCCTTTACCTTTGAAGTAGGAGGAATTCTATCGGGACACTATGACATTCAGTTGATTGGTCATTTCAATCAAGAAAATGCCCTTGCAGCAGGACTAGCCTGCTTACGTTTGGGAGCAAATGTAGCAGATATTCAGACAGGAATTGCTACAACAAGCGTTCCTGGACGTATGGAGGTTCTCAGCCAGACAAACGGAGCAAAAGTTTTTGTTGACTATGCCCACAACGGAGATAGTATCGAAAAATTGCTTGATGTCGTCCTCGCTCATCAAACAGGTCAAAGCATTCTCGTACTTGGTGCAACAGGAAATAAAGGGGAGAGCCGTCGCAAAGACTTTGGATTACTACTGAACCACTATCCGAACCTCCACGTCATTTTGACAGCAGATGATCCAAATTACGAAGACCCTGTAAGAATCGCAGAGGAAATTCAATCCTACATGAAACGCCCGAGCCAGATTATCGCGGATCGTGAAAAAGCCATTGAACTTGCACTTTCCATGACCAAGACCGCACAAGATGCCGTCATCATCGCAGGAAAAGGTGCTGACCAGTATCAAATCATCAACGGCACCAAGGTACCGTATATAGGTGACTTGACTGTTGCTAAGCGCTATCTCTAAGAACAGGAAAAGACTGGAGCTGTACTGACCCCCAAAAGTTGGACATAATATTTTAAGTGAAGGATTTAGTTCTATATTGTACAGGACTAAGTCCTTTTCGTTTACTTTTAGTACTCGGCAAGGAGCTACAGGCAGTACTAGAGTACAGCAAAGAGAGTTAACGAAGCAATAACAGATAAACGAAATGACTATCATTTCTGAAAGTCCGAAGATAACAATAGTAAAGCCCCTCTTTCATTCCCAAAAGCGATCTAGCCCTGTTTAGATTTGAGGTTCGCAGAGTATAGGTGATGTTTGACGGATAGCTTTATTCGTTTTTTCAAAATATGGCCCACTTATAATGATAGAACCGCATAGATCCCCGCTGTACTCTTGCATTCTTGATCCTCTCTTTTCATCAACTGGATTATCCTTGAGGTAACATTAGAGCACTAATGTCAAGGACTGTACATCCTCTATCTTTAAAACGAGCGAGCACAATGGGATATCTACTTTCTAATCCAAATATTGCTTTAAGATTTCTTTTTCCTCGCACGTCAACCCCCGATAAGCACCCACTGGTAGATCATCTTCCAAGACAAAGCCACCAAAGGAAAGACGCTTAAGATAGGTTACCTTGACCCCGTAGGCTAAAAACATCTTTTTGACCTGATGAAATTTCCCTTCTTCAATCTGAACCCTCGCACAACTAGCCGTAGGCTCTGCCGATAAAATTTCGAGTCTAGCAGGCTGGCAAATTGTTCCGTCTAAAAATCGGATTCCCTCTTGAAAAAAGGCAACGGCATCAGCAGCAAGTATACCATTAACCTCCACATAATAGATCTTGTCCACATGATACTTGGGATGTAGCATGCGAAAACCTAGGGGACCGTTATTCGTGATGAGTAAAAGCCCCTCCGTATCTCTATCCAAACGTCCAACAGGATACAATCCAACCCGCCTGTCATTTTTTGCAATGATATCAATTACCGTTTCATGCTTGGCATCTGATACCGCAGATACCACACCTGCTGGCTTATTAAGCAGGTAATAGACAGGAGATTCAAGCTCCACCTGTTTGCCTCTAGCTTCAATCACCTGCAAACCAGGGTCTACAATCTGATTACCAGTTCTTGCAGGTCTTCCGTCCACTGTCACCTGCTGAGCTTTGAGCAGCTTCTTAATCTGATTTCGCGAGCCCCAACCCGCCTTTTCCAAACACTTATCTAATCGCATGCTCCTATTGTACCACACTGGGATGAAAGCACCGAAAAAGACTGAACAAACTCAGTCTTTCTTGTTGCTAATCTTCTAAACGTCCAGCAGCTTCTTCATCCACAATAACATATACATTAGCATGGCGTTGCAAGACACTGGCTGGCACATCTTCAGTCACTGGACCTTGAACCATTTGATAGACAGCATCCGCTTTCGTTTCCCCATAAGCCATTAAAACCACTGTCTTAGCAGACATGATTGAGGCAATCCCCATGGAAATCGCTTGCGTTGGTACATCCTCTTCCCTTTCAAAAAAGCGACTATTCGCTTCAATAGTAGACGGTGTCAAGTCAACCACACGCGTCAAACCATCAAATGGTGAACCAGGCTCATTGAAACCGATATGACCATTGCGACCAATCCCTAAAATTTGGAAATCAACTGGATGTGCTGCCAATAAAGCATTGTAGCGCTCTACTTCTGCATCCAAGTCCTCAGCCAAGCCATTTGGCAAATAAGATACCTTGAACGGCTTTTTGGAAAACAAATGCTCATTCATAAAGTAAACATAAGACTGGTCACTTTCATTACCTAGACCTACATACTCATCTAGATTGACGGATACAAGGTCTGAAAAATCCAGATTACTTGCGACTAATTGCTTGTAAAATTCAATCGGAGTCGAACCTGTCGCAAGTCCTAAGACCTCAGCCCCTGCTTTCAACTCTTTCTGTAGTAATTCTAGGGCAACAACACCACCTTCAACCTGATCTTTAACACGAATAACTTTCATGTGAATCTCCTTTACTTTATTTTTGTATTTTGGTATATACCACTTTGTCTTTATTATATTGTATAGACCAATTTTTGTCAAGACCTGACGCTGTTTTAACACGACATACGCATGAAGAAAATGCAGGTCCCCATTTTCTAGCCACATACATTTTGTACAATCTATCATGGGGATTCCTCCACCCCTACCGTAGTTATGGTCTTTTTATTTGCTTTTAGTACTAGGCAAGGAACTGCTGGCTGTACTAGAGTACGACAAGCTAAGTGAACGAAGTCATAAAAGATAGATGAAATGACGATATCTGAAAACCTAACTTTCTTCATGCATTTGTCCTGCTGCTGTATCGGAGTAATAAACGACCGTTTTGTAGAGTGCAACCTACACTTTCTGAATACCGCCAATCGTTAGTTTCTAAAAAGGAGAGATTGCATCTTTCACATCTCTATAACAATGCCTCTTACAGAACCCTTTATTCATAAATAAAGGGTTGGAAATTTTAATTTCATACGTTTGGTAGGGCTGATTTATGGTATAATGAATAGAAATATTCTCAGAGGAGCTAGAACCTATGACCCTTCTCTTATTGATTCTTTTTATCGTTGGAATTCTCTTTGATGTCCTTGCCTACTTGATTAAGGAGAGGACCTGGGTTTGGATTCCTTTATTTGTGTTTGGAAGTCTACTCGTTGCCCTTCCCCTACTTGTATTGATTTATTTCATAACCCTATCTCAATAAATTAAGGAGCCTCATGAATACTGCTGATTTTGATTTTCATTTACCCGACCATCTGATTGCCCAAGTCCCTCTTGAACAGCGTGACGCTTCACGTCTCTTGATACTAGACCGCAACAAACAGGTATTGGTAGACACCCATTTTGATCAGATTATTGATGAATTAGAACCTGGCGATGCCCTTGTGATGAACAATACCCGCGTCCTACCAGCCCGTCTCTACGGAGAAAAAATTGAAACGGGTGGACATGTGGAATTACTCCTTCTCAAAAATACTCAAGGTGATCAATGGGAAGTTCTTGCCAAACCAGCCAAACGTCTCAAAATAGGTACCCAAATTTCCTTTGGAGACGGACGCTTATCAGCCACCATCGTTCAAGAATTAGAACACGGTGGTCGTATCGTAGAATTTACCTACGATGGGATTTTTCTCGAAGTCTTAGAAAGTCTTGGAGAAATGCCACTCCCACCTTATATTCACGAAAAACTCGATGACCGCGAACGCTACCAGACCGTTTATGCTAAGGAAAATGGCTCAGCTGCTGCACCGACAGCAGGGCTTCATTTTACCCAGGAATTACTGGAAAAAATCGAAGCAAAAGGTATCAAACTAGTCTACCTAACCCTCCATGTCGGACTCGGCACTTTTCGCCCTGTGTCCGTTGACAATCTGAACGAGCATGAAATGCATTCGGAATTTTATAGCTTATCAGAAGTAGCAGCAACTACCCTACGGGAAGTCAAGGCTTCTGGTCACCGCATCATCGCTGTTGGAACTACTTCTATCCGTACCTTAGAAACGATTGGCAATAAATTTGGTGGGGATATTCAGGCTGACTCTGGTTGGACCAATATCTTCATCAAACCAGGCTACCAATTTAAGGTGGTTGATGCCTTTTCAACCAATTTCCATCTGCCAAAATCCACCTTAGTCATGTTGGTATCTGCCTTTGCAGGACGCAAATTTGTCCTTGAAGCCTACCAGCACGCTATTGAAAGTGAATACCGTTTCTTTAGCTTTGGCGATGCCATGTTTATCAAATAATTAACAACCTCCCTCGCAATCCTTTTGCAAGGGAGGTTCATTTGATAGAAATGCCCAAATGAAAAACATACTTGGATATCTTCCCTACAAATTAGTCATACTGTTTCAAAAATTCTGATACTAGTGCCAATCCCTTTTTTAGAATTGAAGTCTGGGTGCAATAGCCCAAACGAGCATAGCCTGGGCAATCAAAGCGATTGCCTGGTACCAATAAGACCCCCTTTTCTTTCAATAATCGTAAACAAAATGTTTCTGTTTCTTCTGGAATTTCTAGTTTGATAAAGGAGACAGGAACAGCGCTTGGATAGACCAAAGACACTCGCGTTTCTTTTTCCACCCAATCTTTGACGACAGTTAGGTTTTCAGTCACAAGCGCTCGATTTCGGGCTAAGACTGCTTCCTTATGCTGCAACACATAGGTTGCAAGAGCATCGTCTACTACTCCAGCACAAATCATCGTGTAATCACGATACTTCCGAAAGCACTGCGATAGTTCATCATTTGCAACTACCCAACCAACTCGCACACCAGCAACCGAATAAGTTTTGGACATACTATTGACCGAAATACCTTTTTCGTACAAATCTACTATAGCTGGCACATCAAAATGCTCCTCCAAGGGTTTATAAACCTCATCTGATAGGATGTATGCCCCAACTTCTCGAGCAATGGCCACTAGCTCCTCTAGGAAAGAGCGCTCCATAACAGCTCCCGTTGGATTATTGGCATTATTGATACAGATTATCTTAGTATTAGGTCGCATCAAGGTTCGCAACTCATCCAAAGACGGCAGCCACGATTCACTCTCCCGAATCTGCCAAAGAGATACATCTGCTCCTAAAGAACGCGGAATATCGTACAACTGCTGATAGCTTGGATAGAGTGAAATAACATGGTCTCCACTTTCAATTAAGGCATACAGTACTAAATGATTGGCTCCTGTTGCCCCATTGGTCTGAAGAATCTGATTTAGCTCTACATTCTGGTAAAGTTTTCTCACTTCCTCCTTAAAAGTAGGCGACCCCTCAATCCAGCCATAGTTCATCTTCTTTTCCCACAAATCCTTTAAAAATGCTGACTGGGATGACCCTCCCAGCGCTAGAACTTCTGCCAGGGTCAACGAATCAATCGAACTTCCTGCGATATCATAGACTGCCTGTGCCTCCCATTCATTCAACCATTCTTCCACACCAAACCTTGCAATCTCCATAGCGCCCTCCCCTTATACCGATCTTTGTTTCCTTAGTATATCATATTTATACAAATAAAATGAATAAAAAAACTATATTGGTATTCCCTACATATAAAGTAAATGCATGTAACCTTTTTCTTGTTACATGCATTTTTTTAAATCGTTTCATAAAACGGATCGTTCGATGTGACTAATCTCTATTTTTACTGCTGTTCTAGCTTAAAACTACCTCTGCCTCACTGATGAAACACCATTCTCTAAAAACAAATCTTTTTTTATACGTTTTTCGTGAGAGCTAAGACAAACTACCTAATCTCAGTTTGAACGGTCTAACGTATCCATCAATCCCTTAGCCTAGGAAACAAAGATAAGGCAAGGGGGACGTTCGTAAACATTGGTCGTCCGCGTATCGTGGTATAACGGAACCCGAGCTAAAAGCTCGGAAAAAGGGACGAAACCGTGGCAAATTATTTGCTCCAAAGAATGTTAGCCCTTTGGAGGTAGGAAATTGACGTTTAAGAAGCAATGGCGCTCTCTTATACGGTTCCCTTGAGGGGGACGATGCCTGGCAAAGTTAACTTACTTACGGATATGACCACCTAATCTTCTTCGCTAAAAGTCTTATTTTTCTACAGCTGTTGCAGGCTGTACCTGCTTTACAGATATGAATGCCCTTGAGGTCTTTACTGACTTTGTATCTTGTTTAACTGAGTTCAGACTTAAAACTAGAAAGCAAAGCCAGCTAAGGCAAGGACTGCTAATACTCGAGCGTAAAAATAAAGGAGTGAGGTCAAATCGAGATTTCAACATCACGACCTTTCCCACTCTCTCTTTGCAATCGATAGATGCTCACGATACAGCAACTAACTGATAGCTTTCTTTCTTGCATCGCTCCAAAGACAAGCTTATTCATCGCCCTACTGTGAGGGTTAAAATACAGCCCTCTCAGAGTAGCACTTCCTTTTCGCAAGCCTAAAAGCACGTCCAGTAGAGCATGCTGTCATTAGCCATTCTTATTTAGCAGCTTGGTACAATTCGTTTACTTTGTTCCAGTTAATGATTTCAAAGAATGCTTTGATATAATTTGGACGAACATTACGGTAATTCAAGTAGTAAGCATGCTCCCACACATCAAGCGCCAAGATTGGCGTCAAACCATTCATGATTGGTGTATCTTGGTTAGCAGTTGATACAATCTCTAACTTGCCCTCTTTGTTGACAACCAAGAAAGCCCAGCCTGAACCAAAGCGAGTTGTTGCTGCTGTTGTAAACGCTGCTTGGAACTCTTCAAATGAGCCAAATGTTGCGGCAATATCTGCTGCTAATTCTGCTGGAACATCTATCTTCTCTGGTGACAGTAATTCCCAGAAAAGAGCATGGTTCAAGTGACCCCCACCATTGTTAATCAAGGCTTGGCGAATGTCTGCAGGGATTTGTTCTACATCTGAGAGCAATGCCACCAAATCTTCACCAATTTCTGGATGTTTTTCAAGTGCCGCATTTGCATTAGCAACGTAGGTTGCATGATGCTTATCATGATGTAAGGTCATGGTTTCCATGTCAATATATGGCTCAAGAGCATCGTAAGCGTATGGTAAATCTGGTAAAATAATTGCCATGTTTGGCCTCCTTTAATCTTCTATTCTCCTATTTTACCGCAATTTAAGAGCCTTTTCAATTTTTTTGTCTGAGCCCTGTATTCACAAGTCAACATTTCCATTCAACACTGTATGTTCATCACTCATCGTCCATTTTTCACAGACAACACATGTCCAACACCACAATAATGATGCAGAAAGAAAGAATATCCACTGAAAACTTCCAGTATCTTCACTCAATCGTTTCCCCGCATCCCCCTAGGCAAACACCATTCATAACAGCTACAGCACGATAAACACAAGACTAGCTGGACTGGACCACAGCCCATCTCCATCGTGTCTCAGAGTTCATATCAACATCTCATCTGCCAAGCGGTCGTCTAAGCTAATAGAAACCCAAGTTTTCTTGGATATGATATATAGTAGGCTGGATAAATGGCTGGGTTGGCTAACAGCTCTTTCATCTGCCTCGCTTCTACCTTGACATTCATCACTTCGACACGTCCCGCTTGAGTCAGCTCTCCTAAGGCTGTCCATGGTACCTGGGTCACGAAAAACCAACTCTTTTTTCTACCTGACAACTTCTTTCCCGTTCCCTCCTCAGCTGTAAATTAGCGAAAGCTCTTTTCTGCGATTTTAGTACAAGCCTAGATATTAGACAGAAAAATGACACAATTTGATGATATAGTCATTTCGTTTATCTTTTATGACTTCGTTCACTCGCTTTGCCGTACTCTAGTACAGCCTGCAGCTCCTTGCCTAGTACTATACTCCTTTAGTTTATAAACAGTATATGGTATAGTAGTTATATGGCATATGATTTAGATTTTAGGAACCGAGTATTAGAATACGTAACTGCTGGTCACAGCAAAAAAGAAACCTGTGCGCTTTTTGGCATTAGCACAAACACACTTTACGTTTGGGAAAAACAACTTTCAGAACAAGGGCATCTAGAGCGGAAAAAACGTGTTGCTAAGTCTCGCAAAATTCCCTTAGAACAGTTGGAAGCCTA
>NZ_SPOZ01000025.1 GCF_004569635.1 Streptococcus sp. LYSM12 | reverse complement strand
TATTGAGTTTTACAATACACGACGCTATCAGACCAAATTAAATAACCTGACTCCTATAGAATTCAGGAATCAGGTTGCTTAATATCTTTTATTATTTGACTGTCTACTTGACAGGGAGCCGTTCATATTGATAGAGTCTTTTAGTTTGTTTTAGTCCTAGCCAACAAGCTACAGGCTGTACGAGAGTACGCCAAAGCTTAACTCCAACCTTAAAGATACAAAACGAACAACATTCATTTTCTGATACTCAGAAAATGAATGTTGTTCGCTTTTTTGTTTGGTTTATCGATTCACGAAGTTTGATGAAATAGCCTGTCTACAATGAATATTCTATACAAACCAGCCCCGAATTGAGAACGGTAAACGTTTGGAGATAAGGATAGTGAAGTTAGTCTTATCTAAACCGAAGATAGAGCGGAGGTTCAGCAAGGTGGGCTAACAATATCAGATGCCGATGTTTGACGAGCATCACTTCTTCCTCTTTCATTTGGGATTGGTAGATTTTATCTTATTCGTTTTCTATAGAAATACCTCTTACTAAACACCTCTTGGTTCATAAATAAAGGATTGCAACGCTCATTTGATGCGTGTCTGATGCCGAATTGCTTATTGACAGTCTGGGCAAACGCCATAAATGGTTAGGAGTTCCTTGGTAATCTGATAGCCAGTTTGGTCTTGGACTTGTTGTTCAAGGCTTGGCATGTCTTCGGCAATCAAGTCGGTGATTTTTCCGCAGCGTTCGCAGATAATATTTAAATGATCATGACCCATGAAGTCATAGTAAGTAGTCGTGTCATTGTTGCGTTTTAACTCGGTCACAAATCCTTCTTCGACTAAGACCTTGAGATTGTTATAGACAGTAGCTAAGCTCATGCTGGGGTAGTTTGGACGCAACTCCTTGTAAATCATCTCTGCGCTCGGATGGTCTAGGCTGTCAATCAAGTGACGAATGACTGCTTTTCGAGTTTCTGTTATCCGAATGCCTTTTTCTTTTAAATGACCCACGACGTGCGAATAGGCATCGTGGTGATTATGGTGTATGTGGTGGGACATGGCACGTCTCTCTTTCAAGGTATTTTCTTCATTATACACCATATTTGACTAAAAAGCGCGAATAAACGTTACCCCACTATCTGTCCTAGGACAAATGGTGGGTAAAGGTCTTGTCAGACACTTTTAGGCTATGGTACAATCAAGCTATGACAAGATATAAAGCAATTATTTCCTACGATGGATACGATTTTTCAGGGTTTCAGCGCCAACCGCATGCACGGACGGTTCAAGAGGAATTAGAAAAGACCCTGCAACGTTTAAATAGTGGGCAAGAAGTGATAGTGCATGGGGCAGGGCGGACAGACAGTGGTGTTCATGCCTACGGTCAAGTCATTCATTTTGACCTGCCTAGCGCGCGAGATGTGGAGAAATTACGTTTTGCCCTTGATACGCAAAGTCCAGAAGATATAGATGTGATAGCAGTTGAACAGGTGGCAGATGATTTTCATTGTCGCTATGCCAAACACCAGAAAACCTACGAATTTTTAGTGGATATTGGTCGACCGAAAAATCCCATGATGCGGCGCTATGCAACCCATTTTTCCTACGACTTGGATATCGGACAAATAGAGCAGGCTATTTCTTTCTTGGTAGGAACGCATGATTTCACGGGTTTTACAGCATCAGGGACAGCAGTGGAGGATAAGGTACGGACGATTACAGAAGCACGTGTGGAGCTAAGTAATGAACGAAATGTGCTTATTTTTACCTTTACGGGAAATGGTTTTCTCTATAAGCAGGTGCGTAATATGGTGGGAACCTTGCTCAAGATAGGGAACCATCGGATGCCAGTTGAACAGGTAAAGCGGATTTTACAAGAAAAGGACCGTCAACTAGCAGGACCTACAGCTGCACCCAACGGCTTGTATTTGAAGGAGATTCGATATGAGGAGTAAGTATATAGTAGCCCTTTCAGGCAATGATATTTTTAGCGGTGGTGGTCTGCATGCAGATTTGACTACTTATACGGTCAATGGTCTGCATGGCTTTGTAGTGGTGACCTGCTTGACAGCTATGACAGAAACGGGTTTTGAAGTGTTTCCTGTCGAAGAAGCTGTATTTGAAAAACAAGTAGCTAGTCTGCAAGAGGTAGACTTTGCAGCCATAAAAGTGGGTCTATTGCCTAATATAGCCATCGCTAAGCAGGCGCTTAATATGGTACGTGCACATACAGAAGTTCCAATCGTTTTGGATCCAGTTCTCGTTTGTAAAGAAACGCATGATGTGGAGGTCAACAACCTGCGCGATGAACTGCTAGCATTCTTGCCGTATGTGACGATTGTTACGCCAAATTTGGTGGAAGCGGAGCTGTTAACCCAAAGAAAAATACAGACTGTTGAAGAGATGAAAGAGGCAGCAAGAGCTTTGCATGAGCGAGGCGTTCAACATGTCGTGATTAAGGGAGGCAATCGCTTAGATCAAATGCGGGCAATTGATGTCTATTATGACGGGATACAATGTCAGGTCTTGGAATCGCAGGTCCTGGATAAAAACAACACAGGTGCTGGTTGTACCTTTGCCTCAAGTATTGCGAGCCAGTTGGCTCTGGGAACTAGCGTGTTTGAGGCTGTGAAACTTTCTAAGGACTTTGTCTATCGGGCTATTCAAGCATCTGATGAATATGGGGTGGTGCAATATGAAAATTAAGCAAACACAGAAAATCGTGCTGTTGTCAATTTTGACAGCCTTGACTATTGTCTTGGGCTACCTGCATGTGTCAACCTTAACAGGAATAATCACATTTCTAGATGTTGGTATCTTTTTTACTGCTTTCTACCTGGGCTCAAAAGAGGGAGCGATTGTCGGGGGTCTGTCAGGTCTTTTGCTTGATTTGCTACTAGGCTATCCACAGTGGGCTTTCTTTAGTCTGGTCTTTCACGGTTTACAAGGCTATGCGGCTGGATGGTCAGGAAAGAAGCGTTTTGTGGGACTTGTCCTTGCGAGTCTTGCTATGGTGGGAGGTTATTTTGTAGCGAGCATGAAGATGTATCATCTAGCAGGAGCGCTGGATGGTCTTATGGGAAATCTCATTCAAAATACGGTAGGAATGGTTCTAGGTTCTATCCTTGCGAACGCTATGACAAGTGTTAGAAAGGAGGCTATTTAAAGATGTTGGAGATGGATATCATAAAACAGCAAACTGTGACCATTCTGGAAGAAGTGCTGGAATTGAGTCAACTTCGAAAAGGGCAATTATTTGTCTTGGGTCTGTCGTCCAGTGAAGTAATCGGTGGTCATATTGGGAAACACTCCAATCTTGAAGTGGGGCAGGTGATTGTTAAAACGATCTTAGACGTGTTGTCTGAACGGGGGATTTACCTTGCTGTTCAAGGTTGTGAACACTTGAATCGAGCCTTGGTGGTTGAGCGTGACTTTGCCCTTGCTGAGAAATTGGAAATCGTCAATGTACTTCCGAGTTTGCATGCGGGAGGTGCTGGTCAATTAGCAGCTTTTGAGTATATGGCAGACCCTGTCGAAGTAGAATTTGTCACAGCTTATGCAGGGCTTGATATAGGAGATACAGCGATTGGCATGCATGTCAAACATGTCCAAGTCCCTTTGAGACCGACCTTACGCCAGATTGGTTATGCTCATGTGACTGCTCTTGCTAGTCGACCAAAATTGATTGGAGGTTCGAGAGCCTTGTATCAGGAAGATATGCTTCGTAAGGGGTGATATCTGTGCCAAACCTGTAACTCGTATGCCTTTATCGGATAGTAAAAGGACTGTCTGCCTCTCATTTTTAATCTACAACAGATGAAGAGAGAGGTGTGAATAAATCATCAATATAAGCAACTAACAGCTGCTCCCCGTTAGTGTTGTCCCTATTCCGAAAATAAATGCTTCAAGAGTGTTTGAGTTTTTACATGCCGTCATAATCCTCCATACGTCTATTGATACGGTTTGCGTATAATTTGATACTCTCTGACTTTATTATTTGATTTGGATGTGATATAATAGCGTGTATGCAATAAAATTTTAAGGAGAAATGACAGAATGTCTGTATCATTTGAATCAAAAGAAACAAACCGCGGTGTCTTAACATTTACAATCGCTCAAGATGCTATTAAACCAGAATTGAATCGTGTATTTAATAAGATAAAAAAAGATATCAACGTACCTGGCTTCCGTAAAGGTCATTTGCCACGTGCTGTCTTCAATCAAAAATTTGGTGAAGAAGCCTTGTACCAAGATGCTGTTAATAGTCTTTTGCCAGCAGCTTATGAAGCAGCAGTAGCAGAAGCAGGTCTTGAAGTGGTTGCACAGCCAAAGATTGAAGTTGTGTCAATGGAAAAAGGTCAAGACTGGACAATTACTGCAGAAGTTGTTACCAAGCCAGAAGTAAAATTGGGTGACTATAAAAACTTAGCTGTATCAGTTGAAGCAACTAAAGAAGTAACAGATGAAGAAGTAGATGCAAAAGTTGAGCGTGAGCGCAATACGTTGGCAGAATTGGTTATCAAAGAAGGTCCAGCTGCTGAGGGAGATACAGTTGTCATTGACTTCGTTGGTTCAATCGACGGTGTCGAATTTGATGGTGGAAAAGGTGAAAACTTCTCACTAGGTCTTGGCAGTGGTCAATTCATCCCTGGCTTTGAAGATCAATTAGTAGGTCACAGTGCAGGTGAAGAAGTCAACGTAGAAGTGACATTCCCAGAAGACTACCAATCAGCAGATTTGGCAGGTAAACCAGCCCTCTTTGTGACTAAAATCCATGAAGTAAAAGCAAAAGAAGTGCCAGCTCTTGATGATGAATTGGCAAAAGACCTTGATGAAGAAGTGGAAACACTCGATGAGTTGAAAGCAAAATATCGAAAAGAATTAGAAGCAGCAAAAGAAATTGCTTTTGACGATGCAGTTGAGGCAGCAGCGATTGATGTAGCAGTTGAGAATGCAGAAATCGTTGATCTTCCGGAAGAAATGATTCATGAAGAAGTACATCGTGCGATCAATGAATTCCTCGGAGGTATGCAACAGCAGGGTATCTCACCAGATATGTACTTCCAAATCACTGGAACGACACGTGAAGATCTTCATAAACAGTATGAAGCAGATGCTGAAAAACGCACGAAGACAAATCTTGTTGTAGAAGCTGTAGCAAAAGCAGAAGGTTTTGAAGCAACAGCAGAAGAAATTGAGGCAGAGATTGCAGAATTGGCTACTACTTATAACATGGAAGTAGAACAAGTACGTCGTCTGCTTTCAGAAGACATGTTGAAACATGATATTGCTGTGAAAAAAGCTGTTGAAGTCATCACCAGCACTGCAACTGTAAAATAATAGAAAACAACAGAAATAGAGGTTAAGTTTGTTCTTAGCTTCTATTTTTCTACAATTCTAACAAGAGTAAACTTATCTTTGACTATTTGCTGATTTTAGCGTAAAATAGTGTGGAAAGACAAAAAGATACTCGTTTGAGGTGTTCAAAGAGTCTGGATGAATCTGAGGCGAGGCTTGCTTTGAGACTCGTATTTTACATAAGGAGAATAAGCGTGGAATTAAACGTATTTGCAGGACAAGAAAAAAGTGAATTGTCGATGATTGAAGTAGCACGTGCCATTTTGGAAGAACGTGGTCGTGATAATGAGATGTATTTTAATGATTTGGTCAATGACATTCAAAACTACCTTGAGAAATCAAATAGCGATATTCGTGCTGCTCTTCCGACTTTCTATTCTGACTTGAATGTGGATGGTAGCTTTATTCCCCTAGGAGAAAATAAATGGGGACTTCGTTCATGGTATGCTATTGATGAGATTGATGAAGAAGTGATTACTCTCGAGGAAGAGGATGAAGACGCACCAAAACGTAAGAAAAAACGTGTCAATGCCTTTATGGATGGTGATGAAGATGCGATTGATTATGGCAATGATGATCCAGAAGATGAAGATGGTTTTGACGCAGCAGAACCAACAGAATACGATGATGACAATCCAGACGATGAGAAAGATGAAGCGGAATCCTACGATTCTGAAATCAATGAAATCATCCCAGATGAGGACTTGGTAGATGAAGAAGTTGAATTAAATGAAGAAGATGATGACTACACAGAAGAAGATGAAGATGAAAATGTTGATGAGGAGTAACTCCCATTTGACAAATATTCATATTTTCGATATGCTATTAATCGGGCACCTCTTTTGAGGTCAGAGCTCCCTGTTTCAGGGAGCTATTTTTATTTTTTAAGGAGAAGTTCATGACAAAGTATATTTTTGTAACAGGTGGAGTGGTGAGCTCAATTGGAAAAGGGATTGTTGCTGCGAGTTTAGGACGCTTGTTGAAAAATCGAGGATTAAAAGTAACGATTCAAAAATTTGATCCTTATATCAACATTGACCCAGGAACCATGAGTCCTTATCAACATGGGGAAGTGTTTGTGACAGAAGACGGGGCAGAAACAGACCTTGATCTTGGTCACTATGAACGTTTTATTGATATTAACCTCAATAAATATTCCAATGTAACAACCGGTAAGATTTATAGCGAGGTGCTTCGCAAGGAGCGTCGTGGGGAGTATCTGGGAGCGACAGTCCAAGTTATTCCACACATTACAGATGCTTTAAAGGAAAAAATTAAGCGGGCGGCAACAACAACGGATGCAGATGTGATTATCACTGAGGTTGGGGGAACGGTTGGAGATATTGAAAGTCTTCCATTCCTTGAGGCTCTTCGCCAGATGAAATCAGATGTTGGTGCGGATAATGTCATGTATATTCATACTACACTGTTACCTTATTTGAAAGTGGCGGGCGAGATGAAAACCAAGCCAACTCAACATTCTGTGAAAGAACTGCGAGGTCTGGGGATTCAACCCAATATGCTGGTTATTCGGACAGAAGAGCCTGTTGGTCAAGCTACTAAAAATAAATTGGCTCAATTCTGCGATGTAGCACCAGAAGCAGTGATTGAATCGCTTGATGTCGAGCATTTGTATCAAATCCCTCTTAATTTACAAGCGCAAAATATGGATCAGATTGTCTGCGATCACTTGAAAATTGATGCACCTGCCGCAGATATGACGAAATGGTCTGCTATGGTCGATAAGGTCATGAACTTGAAAAATCAAGTGAAAATTGCTTTGGTCGGGAAATATGTAGAATTGCCAGATGCCTATATCTCTGTAGTAGAAGCCTTGAAACATTCCGGCTATGCTAATGATGCGGAAGTCAAGATTGACTGGATTAATGCCAACGATGTGACAGCAGATAATGTAGCAGATATACTTGGTTATGCGGATGGTATCATTGTACCAGGAGGTTTTGGACAACGCGGAACAGAAGGGAAGATTCAGGCTATTAAGTATGCCCGTGAGCAAGATGTACCAATGCTGGGAGTCTGCCTCGGTATGCAGTTGACCTGTATTGAATTTGCTCGCCATGTCCTAGGGCTTGAAGGCGCAAACTCTGCTGAATTAGCTCCGGATACAAGCTATCCGATTATTGACATTATGCGCGACCAGATTGATGTGGAAGATATGGGAGGCACTCTTCGTCTCGGACTCTATCCATCAAAACTCAAAAAGGGGAGTCGAGCAGCAGCAGCTTATAATCATCAAGAGGTAGTGCAACGTCGCCACCGTCATCGCTATGAATTTAACAATCAATTCCGTGAACAATTTGAAGCAGCAGGCTTTGTCTTTTCGGGAGTATCACCAGACAATCGTTTGGTCGAAATTGTGGAAATTCCTGAAAACAAATTCTTTGTGGCCTGCCAATATCACCCAGAATTATCTAGCCGTCCAAACCGTCCAGAGGAGCTGTATACAGCCTTTGTCTCTGCTGCGGTAGAAAATCAGAAATAAAGTGTTGGTGGAATCATCTTGCCTTGTGGCAAGGTGATTTTGATATTTTGATGATCCTCATTGTTTTATAGCCGTTTCGTTTATTTTTAGTACGAGGCAAGGAGTCGCAGGTAGTACTGGAGTATAGCAAGACGAGTGAACGAAGTCATAAAAGATAAACGAAATGCCTATAAAACCTTATGAGATTGGTGCCTTTGTCCCTCAGTTTCAACTATTTTCTCAGTACAAGATAGGAGAGCGTGAAGTAAAAAGGAAACCGAGATAGTCTCCTTTGCAACCAATGTCATCGTTTCCTAAAGGGAGCTCTATTTGTCATCAACTAAAGTAGAAACAGTTATGTCCCTTTTTTCGAGCATTTAACCCTAGTTTAATTGCTCTACTGATTTATAAAAAGCATTCACGACCAGCGCTTGAAAGCTTTTAGGGTGAAACGTAGGTTTTCTACTGTTTAATAGTCCTTATTTTCTAAAAAGTGGAGGGCTGTTGCATTTGATTTTTCTGTGAGAACACCTCTCATAAAACGGTTGGATTATCCATAAATGTTCATTTCATACCCTTGTCATGAAAAAATGTCTAGAAAGTATTGACAAGAGGTAGAGGAGCTGGTATACTAGTAAGGTACTCAATCGCGGGGATGGCGGAATTGGCAGACGCGCAGGACTAAGGATCCTGTGACCGCTTTAGGTCGTGAGGGTTCAAGTCCCTCTCTCCGCATCTGTGACTGGCTTGGCCAGTCTTTTTTGTTAACATGAGGAGAAGATAAGATGAAGACAAGACAAAAAGCAGCCATTGTCTTAGCAGGTGATTATGGCTATATTCGACAAATTGAAAGCGTTTTAAAATCTTTGTGCTATCACAATCGAGAGATGAAGGTGTATATCTTCAATCAGGACATACCTAGTGAGTGGTTTAGGGCGATTCGTAAACAAATGGAAAGAATAGGCTCTGAACTGGTAGACATCAAATTACTAGACTCTCGCCTGGACAAGAGTTGGACAGCAGGTTTTGCCCATATCAACTATATGGCCTTTGCCCGATATTTCATCCCTGAATATGTAATGGAGGATCGTGTTCTCTATCTAGATAGCGATGTAATTGTAACTGGAGAGATCTGTCACTTGTTTGATGTCGATCTAGGAGATAACTATCTAGCAGCAGTAGCTGCCCTGCATGGGATGACGTCTCTCTTTAACTCAGGAGTCTTGCTAATCGATAATAAGCGCTGGAAAGCAGAGGGTTTAGTTGAACAGCTCATCGAAAGGACAAAGAGAGATTGGCAGGAAGTACCAGAGGGAGACCAGTCTATCCTAAATAGCGTCTTTTCAGGACGTTGGCTTGCCTTAGATCATTCCTATAATTTTCCTATCGGCTACGATTATGGAGCCTATATCCGTGGTGAGTTAGGTGTTTTTGAGATTCCTCTTGATCCTCTTCCCTTAGTTTTGCACTATATTTCTCCAGATAAGCCTTGGAATACCTTTTCTTCAGGAAGACTTAGACAGATTTGGTGGGACTATGCTATGTTGGAGTGGGAAGAGATTGTCGCTAGAGTTGGGGGGGGGGTGAAACCTACCGAGCCTCCTACAAGATTGCATCTCTTGACTCTTACCAATACTGACAACTTGGAGCATATTGAAAAGCTAGTCGTCGCTTTGCCAGACTGTTGTTTCCACATCGGAGCTTACACTGCCATGTCTGGGACTCTTGCTCGCTTAGCCCAGTATGAAAATGTCAGGCTGTATCCAAAAATTATGAGAGTCACTATTGAGGACTTAATGGCAAAAGCGGATGTCTATCTAGATATCAACCATGGTGATAAGTTTGAGGATATCTTGGAAGAAGTAACGGATAAGAAAATAGAAATGCTAACTTTTGATACAACTGTTGGAGTAGGAGTAGGTGCAAAAATCTTTCCCACTACTCAACCACAGAAATTGGTGGAATTTTTAGAAACCTATAAGAAAGAAGAAAAATAAAAATCTGATGAAACATTAGCTTTTTTCATGAAAATGTGATAAAATAAACAATGTAAAAGGGGAAACCCATAAAAAATCAATAGGAGGCTAGAAAATGCCAGTCGTTTCAGCAGAAAAATTCGTCCAAGCAGCTCGTGACAATGGGTATGCAGTTGGTGGATTTAACACAAACAACCTTGAGTGGACTCAAGCAATCTTGCGTGCCGCAGAAGCTAAAAAAGCTCCTGTTCTTATCCAAACTTCAATGGGTGCAGCAAAATACATGGGTGGCTATAAAGTAGCTCGTAACTTGATTGCAAACCTTGTAGAATCAATGAATATCACTGTTCCAGTTGCGATTCACCTTGACCATGGTCATTACGAAGATGCCCTTGAGTGTATTGAAGTTGGTTATACTTCAATCATGTTTGATGGCTCACACCTTCCAGTTGAGGAAAACCTTGAAAAGGCACGCGAAGTTGTAAAATTAGCTCATGCAAAAGGTATCTCAGTTGAAGCTGAAGTTGGAACAATCGGTGGAGAAGAAGACGGAATTATCGGTTCTGGTGAACTTGCTCCAATCGAAGATGCAAAAGCAATGGTAGAAACTGGAATCGACTTCTTGGCAGCTGGTATCGGTAATATCCACGGTCCATATCCGGCTAACTGGGAGGGTCTTGACCTTGATCATTTGAAGAAATTGACAGAAGCTGTTCCAGGTTTCCCAATCGTTCTTCATGGCGGATCTGGTATTCCAGATGAGCAAATCCAAGAAGCTATCAAACTTGGTGTAGCAAAAGTAAACGTAAATACGGAGTGCCAGATTGCATTTGCAAACGCAACTCGTGCATTTGCTCGTAGCTATGAAGCAAATGAAGCAGAATATGATAAGAAAAAACTGTTTGACCCACGTAAATTCTTGGCTGACGGTGTAAAAGCTATTCAAGCATCTGTTGAAGAACGCATTGATGTTTTTGGTTCTGAAAACAAAGCCTAAGATACGATCAATCAGTAACAGCTTCTCGTTTGAGAAGTTGTTTTTTAGTGTGTCGATCTTGAAAGAACAGAACATATAGTATTTTGGTTTACTTTTAGTATAGCCGTTTCGTTTATTTTTAGTACTAGGCAAGGAGTCGCAGGTAGTACTGGAGTACAGCAAGACGAGTGAATGAAGTCATAAAAATATAAACGAAATGACTATACTAGGCAGCGAGTTGCAGGCTGTACTGGAGTACGGCAAAGCGAGTGAACGAAGTCATAAAAGTTAAACGAAGTGACTAGAAGAAGCAAATAGCGTGCAAAAACCTTGTTAATCCGGATAGATAGTAAACAGAGAGTAGTCAAAAATAGTAACGGTCGACAGCTATTCAGGGGCTTTTATAAAAAGTTGTCTCGGTCTTTTCTGATAAAAAGTACATGTTTTCTTGGATTTTAAGGGATATATAAACGTTCCACCAACAATTAGATACAAATAAGTTGAAAGTTCTTCTTGCCAAGAGCTGTATTTTTTGATAGAATAGTCTAGTATGTGGTGCTAGCACATCCGTAATATTTGATCAAATGAGGAGGAATACACATGGCTAAGGTATGTTATTTTACAGGTCGTAAAACTGTATCAGGAAACAATCGTTCACATGCAATGAACCAAACAAAACGTGCGGTAAAACCAAATCTTCAAAAAGTAACTGTTTTGATTGACGGAAAACCTAAAAAAGTTTGGGTTTCAGCTCGTGCACTTAAATCAGGTAAAGTTGAACGTGTTTAAAAAACAGCCCCGGTGGGCTGTTTTTTCATGAGCCAAGAAATGTAGTAGCGAGTAGGGTTCAAATGCCCCTCTTTTTGCATCCCAAAATGAACGAATGTAGATAGGAATAGGCGGTTATTTTTCACAGGTTGAGAAATGAGGGAACCTTTGAGATTCAATGCCTCTTTTTTTCTTGTTATGTTTAGAATTGTCATCAAACGGGATACGGACTTCTTATCTGTTGCAATAGCCTAGTTTTTTACAGTCATGAGAAATTATGATAGAATAGAGTGATAAAATGATTTGAGGTGCGAAAAATGACGGTTAAGATCAATACAAAAGATGGCCAGATTGAACTAACAGATGATGTCATTGCGACAGTTGTTGGAGGTGCTACAACGGAGATTTTTGGCGTTGTTGGTATGGCAAGTAAATCTGCGATTAAGGATAACTTTCAAGCGCTTCTTGGAAAAGAAAACTATGCTAAAGGAGTTGTGATTAAAACGACTGAAGAAGGGCATATTGCGGTAGATGTGTATACTGTGATGAGCTATGGTGTAAAAATTAGCGAAGTTTCTCGTAATATTCAAGAACGTGTCAAGTTCAACTTGGAAAATCAATTAGGTATCGCAGCAGATACAGTCAATGTCTATATTCAAAATATCAAAGTCGTAGGAGAATAATGGTGTCTAAAATTACAACTAGTTTATTTCAAGAAATGGTGCAGGCTGCATCTACTCGCCTGAATAAACAAGCAGAATATGTCAATTCATTGAATGTCTTTCCTGTTCCCGATGGGGATACAGGTACAAATATGGGAATGACGATTACCAATGGTGCTAAAGAGGTATCTGATAAGCCTGCTAGCACAGTTGGTGAAGCCGCTCAGATTTTATCAAAAGGCCTCTTGATGGGCGCGCGTGGTAACTCAGGAGTGATTACATCCCAATTATTCCGCGGTTTTAGTCAATCGGTTAAAGACAAAGAGGAGTTGACTGGAAAAGATTTGGCACAAGCTTTCCAACATGGAGTAGAAGTGGCCTACAAAGCGGTTATGAAACCAGTTGAAGGAACAATCTTGACTGTGTCGCGTGGGGCAGCAACAGCCGCCTTGAAAAAAGCAGAACAAACCAATGATGCTATTGAAGTGATGCGTGCAACTTTGGAGGGAGCAAAGCGTGCACTTAAGAAAACACCTGAAATGCTTCCAGTATTAAAAGAAGTTGGTGTTGTGGACTCAGGTGGTCAAGGCTTGGTCTACATCTATGAGGGCTTCCTTGCAGCTCTTACAGGTGAGTACATTGCTTCTGACGATTTTGAAGCGACTCCTGCAGTGATGTCTGGTATGATCAATGCAGAGCATCATAAGTCGGTTGCGGGGCATGTTGCGACAGAAGACATCACTTTTGGTTACTGTACAGAAATCATGGTGGCGCTTCGCCAAGGACCAACCTATGTAAAAGAGTTTGATTATGAAGAATTCCGTTCCTATCTGAATGATTTAGGAGATTCTCTTCTTGTAGTTAACGATGATGAAATCGTAAAAGTCCATGTCCATACTGAAGACCCGGGACTTGTGATGCAGGCTGGTCTTCAATATGGTAGCTTGGTTAAGGTCAAGGTTGACAATATGCGCGAGCAACACGAAGCACAAGTTGAAAAAGAAGAAAGTTTCCAAAAACCAGCAGAACAAACAGAGTACGCTGTGATCGCCGTTGCGGCAGGGGAGGGTTTGACGGAAATCTTCAAATCGCAAGGAGTAGACTATGTGATTTCAGGTGGTCAAACCATGAACCCCTCTACAGAAGATTTTGTCAATGCGATTGAATTGGTTAATGCACGCCATGTCATCTTGTTGCCAAACAATAAAAACATCTTAATGGCGGCTCAATCAGCAGCAGAAGTTGCAGAAGTGGTGGTCAAAGTGGTTGAAACGCGCACGATTCCACAAGGATTTACTAGTTTATTAGCCTTTGATTCAAGCCGTGATATTGAGACCAACTTTGAGGCAATGACTGCTTCGCTTGGAGATGTGAAGAGCGGAAGTGTGACGACTGCTGTGCGTGATACCACGATTGACGGTCTTGAAATTCATGAAAATGATCATTTAGGAATGGTTGATGGAAAGATTGTCGTTTCAAATCCAGACATGGTGGAAACACTGGTTGCAACTTTTGATAAGATGTTAGATGAAGAGAGTGAAATCATGACCATTTATGTAGGGGAAGAGGGGGAGATAGCCTTGGCTGAAAGACTTGCCCAAGACCTTGAAGAAAAATATGAGGACATCGAAGTGGAAATCTACCAAGGTGGTCAACCAGTCTATCCGTACTTATTTAGTGTTGAATAAAGAGGGATAGGGATTGAGACTCCATTGTGATTTGGAAGAAATGAGTTTTCCAGATTCTGAGTGTAGCCTGAATCTAGAAAGAAAGGAGTAAGGATAGTTGTGTTCAAAGGACCCAACTATCCTTACTCTCTTTTTGATACGTTATAGGCTCCAGACTTAAAAGAGGGGGGAGGTGGCCTATCAAACCGCTTGTTCCAACGCGTGAGAGAGTCTTTTTTCATAAATGAAGCTGATTGAGGTCTGTTATAATCCATTTTGGTAGTGTAGTAGCGGGTGTCTGAGTATGTGTGCCAGGTGTCTGGGGTTTTGTCGGATATAGTCCTTTAATTTATTTTTATTACTTCGTTCACTCGCTTTGCCCTATTCTAGTACAGCCTGCAGCTCCTTGCCTAGTATAGTCATTTCGTTTATATGTTTATTACTTCATTCACTCGTTTTGCTGTATTCCAGTACTACCTGCGACTCGTTGCCCAGTACTAAAAAGAAACTAAAAGACTATACTAGTCGTGAGAAGATTCCTGTTTGATGAGTGGGGCCTATTCAAGGCCCCTTTTTACGCCATTAGTTTGACACCTATTGTGATGTTATAGTAGGGCGTATTGGAAGATTATAAAAATCTTGCTATTTCTTTGAAAGTATGGTACAATAATCTCTCGTGAGCAACCCTCACTTACTCATGGATAGTGCCATGAGTCATTAGACCAAAAGGAGGAACATATCAATGGCTAAATACGAAATTCTTTATATTATTCGTCCAAACATTGAAGAAGAAGCTAAAAATGCTTTGGTAGCACGCTTTGACTCTATCTTGAATGACAACGGTGCAACTGTTGTTGAATCAAAAGTTTGGGAAAAACGTCGCCTTGCATACGAAATCAAAGATTTCCGTGAAGGACTTTACCATGTCGTGAACGTTGAAGCAACTGATGACGCAGCTCTTAAAGAGTTTGACCGTCTTTCAAAAATCAACGGCGATATTCTTCGTCACATGATTGTGAAATTAGACGCGTAAGAAGGTAGATTATGATAAATAATGTAGTACTAGTTGGTCGTATGACCCGCGATGCAGAACTTCGTTACACACCAGCGAACCAAGCTGTTGCGACGTTTACACTTGCGGTTAATCGCAATTTTAAAAATCAAAACGGTGAGCGGGAAGCGGATTTTATCAATGTGGTGATTTGGCGCCAGCAGGCTGAAAACTTGGCAAACTGGGCTAAAAAAGGTGCCTTGGTGGGAATTACTGGTCGTATTCAGACTCGTAATTATGAAAATCAGCAAGGTCAACGCGTTTATGTAACAGAGGTTGTTGCAGAAAATTTCCAACTATTGGAAAGCCGTACTGCACGTGAGGGCCAAGGTGGTGGTTACCAAGCTGGCAATTCCTTTGCTGGCGGCAATGATTACAACTCCTCCTATCAAGCG
Source organism: Streptococcus sp. LYSM12 (assembly GCF_004569635.1). GTDB lineage: Bacteria > Bacillota > Bacilli > Lactobacillales > Streptococcaceae > Streptococcus. The sequence goes on along the minus strand of NZ_SPOZ01000025.1, from coordinate 23,293 downwards.
CCTGCACAATCTACACCAAACTTTGCACGCGATGAAAGTCCATTTGGAACAACCAATCCAATGGATATTTCAGACGATGATTTACCATTCTAGGTAAGGACAGATAAAAATTATAAAGGAGAAAACATGGCTCAACAACGTCGTGGTGGCTTCAAACGCCGTAAAAAAGTTGATTATATCGCAGCAAATAAAATTGAATATGTTGATTACAAAGATACTGAGCTTCTTAGTCGTTTCATCTCAGAACGTGGAAAAATCTTACCACGTCGCGTAACTGGAACTTCAGCTAAAAACCAACGTAAAGTAACAACTGCTATCAAGCGCGCTCGCGTAATGGCATTGCTACCATTTGTAAATGAAGATTAAAAAAGAGGTTCAGTGAACCTCTTTTTTATGAGCTTACAAATTAGAAAAGCGAGTTGTAGCCCATCTAGGGCTATTTTTTAGGCCTAGTGTTTCTCTTTTGGTTAGAAAGTGGGTGTAGAAGTTGGGATAAAAAGTCCATCTCTACTTCTCGGAGCTTGCTTCAATGGTTATCATGCCGTTGAAAGTTGGAAATGGAATGTTGCTCTTTTTCAGGGAGCAGGCTAAAAAGCTCCACTGGAGCTTTTTACTCGTATTTGTTCTGTTTCACACTCCAAATCTTCCCTAATCAACTGTGTGGGGCGAGAAGATGAAAAGAATCTCTAGTATACAGCTTTTTATACTGTCTATTATAAGTAGTTCTTTTCATTGCGTCCTCTTTTTTACTGTGCTGAACATAGGAATGCAAATTGCTACTTCTTGAGCATGTTTTTATGAGCGGAAATGAGAAAGTAGTTTGTATTCGAGTAGAATCAAAAATAGCACACGGGTATCTGTTATAGTCATTTCGTTTCTATTTTTATTACTTCGTTCACTCGTCTTGCTGTACTCCAGTACTACCTGCGACTCGTTGCCTAGTACTAAAATACTATAGCACGATTTGTGTCTAAACGATTAGCGGATAGCTCGTTTCGATTGATAGGGTTATGAAAAAAGAAATCCAACGAAAGAAATATTCGCTGGATTAAGTCTACTCTGCATATTGAATGGTGATAGTACCTAGTGTATTGGTTCCTGTTAGGTAAAGTTGATGAGTGGTTGCTTGAGGTGTTGGTGGTAGGTAGAGTTCACCGAGCCCTGATTTAAGGTTATTGACAATCGTGACATTTTTAGGAATCCGAATACGACAGTTTGAAACTGTGTTTTTCATGATAAGGTGGGTCATGTCTTTTTCGAATTGTGCTTCACTGAGATCCACCTGTACATTAGCAAAAAAGGTCTTAATTGAGATGGCTTGTAGGGCAGGAGCGGTAGAATATTCGTATTTATCGGTAAAATTGGCTTCAATGTTCAAGTAATTGGTAGCACTTGAGTGAATGGTAGCAGTTGATGCGGTTTCAAATTGTAGGAGTTTGTCTTGATTTCTTTTCTTGTTGATACTGTGGATGGCAATCCCTAGAACGAGGATACCGAAAAAGAGGGGACCAACGTTAAATGTAGTGTAGGAATAAGGAATGATTTCCCGCATATAGAGGGATGAAAAACTTAGTCCAATAAAGAATAAAATGGTATTCTTACGTTCGACTCCCAACCATAGAAAGGCAAGTGCCAAGAGCAAGGTTAGACGGAAGTAGTTGAAGATGAGATTTAGTCCCGGGAAAAAGGCAACAAGGATAAGATAGATGGCAAATAGAATCAATAAGACCTGCCAAGAGTAAGGTTTTTTCATAGCGACCTCCAAAATTCGTTCTGATGAAATCGAAAAGGGAATGAAACCAATGGATTTTTATAGAGTATGATAAACATCAAGACATTGGTTGCATGGCATTACGAATGTTATATTTTTTCTTGATGAGATAGCGAATTCCAAATGCTACTACACCGATGATAATAGCAAAGAATGGTGATACAGATGGGTTGATAGAGCTCGGAATGAGTGCTGCAAGGAAGAAAACAAGGCTCCAAGCAAGGGTTGCTAAGACGAGGAAGCCAAGAGCTTTCACAAGGCTGGGACGTTTACCAGTCTTAGCTTGCTCACGGTAGACAAAATGATACATCATATACATACCAGCTCCTATTCCAAAACCGATGAGTAGCATGGTAATGAGACCGTAGTTGACACCTGCACCAAATGAGTTCATTGCACCGTTGACCACACCGATAATGGCAAGGAGTAAAAGACTAGAATCGAGCCACATGAGCCAAGGATTCTCATTGAGCGGCTGTTCTGTTTCTTTAGTCTTAGTCGTTTTGCTAGCTGCCCAATCGCTGGGGGCACCGTAGATGCTACGAGCTGTGACACCTGCTTTTTGATTTTCGAGAATGACGGGAAGAATTTCTTCGAGTAACTCTTTGATTTCTACATCGGTCTTACCAGTCTTGATGAGTTGGTTGGTTGCAATGTGGATAAATTCCTGATTTTTCTTGGTTAAGTCTTTGATTGTTGTAAATGACATGTGTACTCTCCTCCAGGGGGTTAGAACCATTTTTTCCGTAAAAAGTTAATGACGACAATCGCGCTGAAGCAGGCAGATATAAAGGCGATGATCCAGAAAGAATTGGGATATCCTGCAAAGGGCATACCAGATGTAGGAACGTTCATCCCATAAGCTGAGAAGATAACCGTTGGAATGTCGAGTGCCATTGTCATGAGTGCCAAGGTCTTCATAATCGTGTTTTGATTATTGGAGATAATAGCTGCAGATGTTTCGGTCATGGCATACAAGACATTGCCATAGATGTCTGCCATCTCAAGGGCCTGCTGGGTTTCAATCAAGGTATCTTCCAGTAAGTCTTCATCCTCTTCGTATTTCTTTAAGGTGCTATTTCGGATAGCGAGTTTTTTGACCACGCGTTCGTTGAGTTTAAGAGAAGCCTTTAGGTAGACAATGGATTTTTCCAACTCCATCATATCAATGACCTGCTCATTTTTGGTTGCGCGGTCGATATGCGAGCTGATTCTATCTGTTTGTCGGTCAATTGAACGAAGAGCTGTGATGAAGAGTTCAGCATTGCGATAAAGCAACTGGAAAACAAAGCGCGTCTTCATAAAGGTATAGAAGTTTTTAATGCGTTGATTGAAGAAATAATCAAAGAGGTTCAAGGGTTGAACACAGGTGGTAATCACGACATCTTTGGTGACGATAATTCCGAGCGGTAGGGTGATATGGTAACTTTTATTGTTCCGTTCCTCATAGGTGGGAACGTCTACGATAATCAAAGTATAATCATCTTCTACGGTGATACGGGATGATTCTTCCACGTCAAGTGGAGCCCGCAGGTCTGTGATATCAATGTTGAACTGTTCTGCTAATGTGACAGATTCTTCCTGGGAGGGGTTAACCAAGTTAATCCAAGAGCCCGGTTCAAAGGTTTGGATTTCTTCTAAATTAGTTAATGTAGAACGAAACATTTGCTTCATACTCAAATCCTCCTCAGTTTTGATTGTGTTTAGGACACGCCCTTTCATTATACCAAAAAAGCTCTCTGAAGGAAAAGTTTTTCACAAATAGATGCCCACGGCATAAAAAAAGAATTGTTTGTCTCCAGTTTTTAGTTATTCTTCAAGATAAAAAGGACCAGAAGTGAATGAGGCAATCGGTCCCGTGTTTAAGGAATAAAAGACCACTTCTCTCTACAAGGAGCCCATCTTGTAAGTGGCTAAGAGTGCAAGCCTTGTGGCTCTTGTGATGCAATCAACCACTATGCTGAGATAGTGACACGAACTCTGAGAAGCAGCTCAGGGCTTTTGGCTCATCTTTGTCCGCTTGTTAAGCACCAAGGATGACCTCGCCGCTGTGCAGAAATGGGAGTGAAACGGTCTATTTCCAGCTTGTTCCGGCCCGAACAGAGCATTAAGGAGGGAGGAAAATACGACCTCTTTGTACACTTTTGTCTATTTTTCTCATCCCTTTTTGGCTTATATAGGACAATAACAGGAGGAACACTCACAAAACGAGGGCGAACTACTAGAGTAGATGACACGCTTTAGGTACAGATGTCAATCAGGTATTCCATTAAGTTGAGCGTATTGCCAAAGAAGAAATTGAGGTGTTGGTTTTCATAATCTGTAATAGTTGCTTGATTGTCAACAACGATACAAAAATCACTTTCCTGACTGTAACGACTGTTGGGAGAGGCTGTAATAGCGATGACACAATCACCCTGTTCCCGGCACTCGCTCATTTTTCTAAGACCACGCTTATTTTCGCCTGAGTGGGAAAAGGTAATCAGGGTGTGCGGTTGTTCGTCTGATACAGTTTTGATCTCAACCCCATCTAAGTCAACGGCATAGACTTTTTTTAGAAGGAGTTTCCGATAGGTGTAACTGACTAAAAACTGGCAAAAACCTTCTCCATATAAGAAGATACTCCTTGAGGCCAGGGCTAATTTGAGTTGCCTGCAAATATCCTCCCAGTTAGTATCAGAATGGGCAAAAGGAAGAGGCTCTAGCTGGTTTTCTAAAGACGGTCTCCCTGTGGTGGAGAGGAAGAAGAGCAACTCCTTGAAATTGTTGAAGCCCGCTCTCTTTGCTAGACGGCTGATTGAGGAAGCTGAAGTGTAGTTTTGCAGGGCGATATTGCGAATATCGAGGTTTTCCTTATTCTGAATCATCATTAAAATATGATTGAGAATTCTTTCATCTTCCTTGTAAAGTGAGTTGTTTGGAAATAGGCGGTTGAAATGATAGATTTGTGGCACGGTATCGACCTCCTAGCTGAAAATATTTTCACGTATTGGGAACAGATACAAAGGGAATAAAAAGCATTGTATTCGCTTTCTAATTGTACTACAATTTAGCTGTGAAGTAAATGATCAGATACGTAGCAACATTACCAGAGTCTATCGTGAAAGGATATACGCATGAAAAAAGTTATTATCAATGCAGATGATTTTGGCTATTCACCAGCTGTGAATGCTGGGATTATCAAAGCCCATCAAGATGGGATTCTGACTTCAACAACCCTGATGGCCAATATGCCTGGTTGTGACGAGGCGATTGCATTGGCACAGGATCATCCAAACTTAGGGGTTGGAGCTCACCTAGTACTCACTTGTGGCTATGCTATGACAAATGGCACTACTATCACATCTGATAACCATTTTTACAGTCTAGCAGCCTATCGTGAAAAAAGAGCCAGCATGGATGACGAGGAAATCTTCAAGGAATGGTGCTTCCAGCTGGATTACCTCTTGGATAAGGGGGTTTCCTTGACCCATATTGATAGTCATCATCATCTACATACCTTTTCAGAAAATCTGAACATCACTCAAAGGTTGGCAGAAAGGTACAAGCTACCTTTTCGAAATGCCTACCAATTAGAAGAGAATGTGTTTCTTCCTTATCAAATCGGAGCAACAGGTTTTCAGGATTTGACCAACTATCCGAATATTCGTGATTTATCGCAGAGCTTTGAAAGCAATAAGTCGGGTTGTCTTCAAGAGGTGGAGTTAGTGCTTCAGGCTATTGAGGAAAATGCCATTACAGAATTGATGGTGCACCCGGCCTATGTTGATGAGATTCTTTATTTTAATTCCTCCTTCAATATTGCACGAGTAAAAGAAGTTTCTCTCCTGTGTGATCCAGATATTGAGCAGCTATTTAAGGAGAATCATATTCAGCTCTACCACTATGGTGATGCTAACGTATAATAGAAGGAGTTTATCATGAAAGAAAAATTGATGAAATCAGCTAGTATTTTTTCTAAGGCTATCATTCAACCAGTCATGTTTATGGCTGTCACGGGGATAGTGCTGTCAATCTGTGCCATTTTAAAGCTGGATTTTATGCCAGACTTTACGAAGAATGTCGGGAATTTCATTTTTAATATCCTATCTGGCGGGATGATTGGCCAGCTGAGTGTCATCTTTAGTGTGGGAATTGCAACCGCCTTGGCTAAGCCCAAATATAAGACGGATGCCGCTATTTTGGGAATCGTCATCTTCTTGATTTTCTTATACGCTAATAACGCCTGGCTTACCTTGACCAATCGCCTAGCAGAAGCCGGGGAGTTTGGTCTCTACGGCACAGGTCAGGGAATGGTCTTTGGGTTACAAGTAGTTGATATGGGTGTCTTTCTTGGTATCATGCTTGGCTGTTTCGTCGGAGTAATGGTCAATAAGTTTGGTGAAATCAAGCTCCACAAGTACCTCTCCCCCTATGAAGGCACCAAGTCGGTCTACATTCTTCTGATTTTCTTAACGATTATCCTTGCAATTTGTACGACCTATATCTGGCCGATAATCAATGCAGGTGTCGAGGCGGTTGTTGCTACAACAACCACAGCAGGGGCTATCGGCTTCTTCTTCTATGGTTTTTTAAATCGAATGCTTTTACCGCTTGGTCTACACCATTTCCTATGGATGCCTTTGTTTTATACACCACTAGGCGGGACAGCAGAGATTGCTGGTCAAGTCCAAAATGGTGCCTTTAATATCTGGTTGGCAGAACTGGGAAATGCAAGCAGTATTAGCAGTATGCACCCATCTATCGGTTATTTATCGAACTTTGGTTCGATTTCACTACCGATTGGTATTGCCTTTGCCCTCTGGAAAACAGCCCGACCTGAGAACCGTAAAAAGGTAGCTTCTATCCTCATTCCAACGGTTGTGACAGCCTTCATGGCAGGCGTGACAGAACCGCTTGAGTTCCTCTTCCTCTTTTTATCCCCAGTTCTGTGGGTAGCTCACGCAGTTGTCTATGGGCTTAGTCTACTACTTACAAATCTCATCGGTATCTCCATCCAGTTTGATACAGGGATTAACATGATTATCAACAGCTTTGCTTTCCCTGTATCACTCGGGAAACAATACTGGATTCCTCTTGTCTTTGTTGTCACTGCCCTAATGGAATACGCTGTCTTTCGTTACCTTATCCTTAGACTGAATATTCCAACCCTCGGTCGTGAGGACATGACAGAGAGAACGAGTGATGAAGGCGTTTCTAATACAACTACCGAGCAGCCGCTTGCTAGTCCGCAAGTCGAGGCAATCGTTGCAGGTCTTGGCGGGAAAGAAAATATTATTACGATTATCAACTGCTACACCCGTCTGCGCATTGATATTGCAGATGAGAGTAAGGTGGACATGGACATTTTGAAACATAAGGTTCAATCATCTGGCATTGTTGATAAGGGCAAGCATATTCAAATTGTCATTGGTCTTGGTGTTGAAAAAGTCCGTGAAGACATCGAAGCATACTTGAAAACAGAAAAAGCATAACTAGAAAGGATTATAAAATGGGTCATAAATTTGTTATGGTAGGCGGAGGATCTACCCAGTCACCGGGAATTTTGGAGGTATTACGCCAACGATCTGAAGAACTTGATTTAACGGACTTGGTACTCTATGACATTGATGAAGAACGGGTCTCTTTGTTAGGACAATACACTAAAATGTACTATGCAGAGACAGGGTCACCCGTCAATGTGTCCTACACAACAGATATTGATGAAGCCTTCACTGGGGCTGATTACCTCTTTATGCAAATTCGTCCAGGTCTCAACCGCCAACGAGCGATTGATGAAAAAATCTGTATTCGAAACGGAGTAGTCGGTCAAGAAACATGTGGTTTAGGCGGATTTTCTTTCGCCATGCGGGTGATACCTGCAGTGATGGAAATCATTCATAAGGTCAAGGAGGTCTGTCCAAATGCTTGGATTTTGAACTACACCAATCCCGAAGCCATCTTATCAGAAGCCATTTACCGTGAGTTCCCCGAAGCAAAAGTCCTCTGTATCTGCGATATGCCGATTTCGATTGAAGGAGCAATTGCTAAGTACTTCTATAAGGATTTACGTGACTTGACCTTCCAATACTTCGGTCTGAACCATTTTGGCTGGTGGACTAATGTGTACGATGAAAATGGAGTTGACCTGTTACCTCAATTACGCGAGGATGTTGTATCGGGTAAGATTGACACTCTGCTTCAATCAAACGAGGAGACCAAGGCAGACCGGTACTGGATTGATACCTACAAGCAAATGATTAGTCTGTTCAAACGTTTCCCTGACTACTTCCCTAATTGTTATTTGCAGTACTATCTGACACCAGATGAAATGTTGGAACACGATGACATCAACTTCACCCGTGGTGATTATGTTCAACAGGGGCGTGAAAAGCGGATTTATGAGGAATGTCGCCGAGTGATTGCAGCTGGGACGGCTAAAGATTCTTCGCTGCATGCAGGGGTTCATGGAAACTATATCGTGGATATTGCCTATGCCATTATTCATAACACAAGAGAGCGCTTTACGATCAATAAAAAAAATCATGGGGCGATTTCAAACTTCGACCCAGAAGCAGTTGTAGAAGTTCCTGCCTATGTAGGGAGTATGGGAGCAGAAACCATCAATATTGGTCATATTCCAACTTTCCAAAAAGGGCTTATGGAAATGCAAAAGGCTTATGAAAAGAAGACCGTTGATGCTGCTCTAACAGGATCTTATCAAACTGCCTTAGAAGCCGTGATGCTTAATAAAACAATTCCAAACTACACTATTGGCAAGAAAGTCCTAGATGAACTTTATGAAGCTAATAAAGAGTATTGGCCGATACTCAACTAGTAAATGACATGGAAAGTGAGAAATGATTTATGAATAAATTGGCGATTTCCCTCTTCTCGGTATTGCTGTTTAGCAGTGGAGTAGTTGTTCAGGCAGAAGAGAATGTGCCACAAAAAGAAGGCTACTATTTAGATTTTCATGATGAATTTAATGGAGATAGCCTCGATAGGAGCAAATGGACGGACTACTACCTTCCACATTGGGCATCAAATCCTGAGAATGCTAAGGCGAATTATCGCTTCGAAGATGGGAAACTCATCGAATACATTGCCAAGGATCAAAAACCCTGGTCTCCAGAATTAGATGGAGCTGTAAAATCAAGTGCCATCATGAGTTTCAATAAAAATTGGATACATAACTTTAGTGGCAGTCAAACCTTAATGAGCAATCAAGAAGAGTGGACAGGTTATGCGACGACATATGGTTATTTTGAAATCAGAGCAAAATTGTCCGATGTGGGTGGAGGAGGCCATCAAGCATGGTGGATGGTCGGAATGCAAAATGATACCAATGACTGGTTTAATTCGAAAGAAACCGGTGAAATTGATGTCATTGAAACATTTTTCAGCCGTTCAAATACTTGGCGGATTGCGGCCTATGGTTGGAATGATCCTTTCTTCCAAAGTAGCTCGTGGTATTCATCAGAAGACCCTGCACCTACCAATGATCAGACGCAAGAATACCATACCTATGGTCTTGATTGGTCTCCAGGCTCTTTAAAATTCTACTATGACGGTGTCTTATATAGAGAGCTCAATCAAGCACCAGATTACCCGATGGGGACTATTTTGAACATCTATACAGATGCAGGTTCTGGTAGAGGAAATGATGTATACCCTAAGGAATGGGCAATTGACTATTTCCGTGTCTATAAACGCAACGAGGGGTATGAATTACCTACAAACCTCTTGACAAGCCGTGAAACTGGAGAGACTATCTATCTGGATGGTCAAAGCGATAAGGTTCAACTGACAAGGGATAAAAGTGATGCCGCCCAGTGGCGAGTAGTTCCTAGAGGAGACTATGTTCTCATTCAGAACGTGAAAACGGGCGAATATTTACACAATGAAAATCAAAAAGGCTACGTTGAACATGGGAAGGTACCGGTTACCTATTGGAGTGCTCAATGGAAAAAAGAACCTGTCGGTGACTACTTTAGGCTCGTTAACAGGTGGAAACCAACTCAAGTCATCCATACAGAAAATAAGCAAGGTTATCTGGAAGTAGGCGAGCTTCATACAGGAGCATGGAGAGGTCAATGGTATCTCCAATAAAGTAGGCAACTTTTATTGGAGTGGAATTCGTTTTTGATAAGCATGGAAGCAGTGGCTATTAGGCTCACTGCTTTTCTGTATGACGAGCCTGTTGTACATCTGGGGTGCAAGTCTGTTGGAGTACCTGTTACCGGTGAACCTCGTGTCATTCCCAAGCCTGACTATCGTGAGGTAGCAGATGAAAATGGTCTAGGGAGAGACCGTTTTAAGTCTGACAGTATACATCATGAAAAGAGATAGCGACATCGTTCTTCTCCGAGCAGACTGAAAACGATCCCTATTAAATTAAAATCACTCCTCGCTGAACGTGGACTGGTTTCTTTCTTAAGATGATAATCTTAAACGACAGGAGTTAACAGTTGGTTGAACCGTCATGTGCTAGATTAGCACGCACGGGATGTGAGAGGCTAGAAATTAGCTCCAACTTGATGATGTAGAGGAACTACAAGAATCATCTGACTAGTATCGCCATCATGAAATGCAAGAAAGAGGTAACTAGCAATCGTTTGTGATTTCTCATGCTTTTAGAAGCGCAGAAAAAATGATACAATGTAGATGTTGATAATGCTTGCTAGAGATGGGAGGTGCGATCATGTTCATCAGTGCAATGGTAGGGTGCTATCAGGCTACAGTAACGATTAAGTAAGATAGTCAAAATGTGATTGGATGAGCCTTGAGGAGGTACGACATCATTGGTGAGTAAGAAGTAGCTCCCTGTTGCTGGGTAGACGTCAGATTGTTCAAATGAAGATGTCATAAAGACCCAGCCTCATTGAAGGCTTGTAGAAGGAAGAAAAATGAACGATAAAATTGTGATTCATGGGGCACGTGTCCATAATTTAAAAAATATTGATGTGACCATTCCGCGGGAGAAATTGGTTGTAGTGACTGGACTTTCTGGTTCGGGGAAGTCCAGTCTAGCTTTTGACACCCTGTATGCAGAGGGACAACGGCGATATGTGGAGAGTTTGTCGGCCTACGCCCGTCAGTTTTTGGGGAATATGGACAAACCAGATGCGGACTCGATTGAGGGACTAAGTCCTGCGATTTCAATCGACCAAAAGACAACCTCGAAAAATCCGCGTTCGACAGTTGGGACAGTAACAGAAATCAATGATTACCTCCGTCTTTTGTATGCCCGAGTGGGAACGCCGTACTGTGTTAATGGTCACGGGGCGATTTCGGCTTCGTCTGTAGAGCAGATTGTCGATGAAGTTTTGGAATTGCCAGAGCGTCAGCGGTTGCAGATTCTAGCACCAATTGTGCGGAAGAAAAAGGGACAACACAAGGCGATTTTTGAGAAGATTCAAAAGGACGGCTATGTCCGTGTTCGTGTGGACGGAGCCATCTATGATGTGACAGAAGTTCCAGAATTATCAAAGAGTAAGCAACATACAGTTGAAGTGGTGGTCGACCGTATCGTAATCAAAGATGGAGTGCGTTCGCGCTTGTTTGACTCGATTGAAGCAGCCCTGCGGATTGCGGAGGGCTATGTCATCATTGACACCATGGACGAGCAGGAGATGCTCTTTTCAGAATATTATGCCTGCCCGGTTTGTGGTTTTACCGTTCCAGAGTTGGAGCCACGGCTCTTTTCTTTCAATGCGCCTTTCGGGTCTTGTAGCGACTGTGACGGTCTCGGTATGAAACTAGAAGTCGATGAAGATTTGATTGTGCCAGACCCTCAGAAGACCTTACGTGAGGGGGCTTTGGCACCTTGGAATCCGATTTCGTCCAACTACTATCCGCAGATGTTGGAGCAGGCCATGACCCAGTTCGGTGTTGATATGGATAAGCCGTTTGAGGACTTGTCGGCCGAGGAAAAGGAATTGATTTTCCATGGTTCAGACGGCAAAGAGTTCCATTTTCATTATGAGAATGAATTTGGTGGTGTGCGTGACATTGATATTCCCTTTGAGGGCTTGATGAGTAATATCAGCCGCCGTTATCGCGAGACCAATAGCGACTATACCCGTCAAGTCATGCGGGCTTATATGAACGAATTGACCTGTGCGACTTGTCATGGTTATCGCTTGAATGACCAAGCCCTGTCTGTTCGCGTGGGTGGTGAAAAGGGCTTGCACATTGGGGAAGTGTCTGATTTATCAGTAGCGGATCACTTAGAACTCGTATCCCACCTACAACTCTCAACCAACGAAGCGACGATTGCAACCCCAATTGTCAAAGAGATTAAGGATCGCTTGACCTTTTTGAACAATGTAGGTTTGAACTATTTGACCCTATCGCGCTCGGCCGGAACCCTCTCGGGTGGGGAAAGCCAGCGGATTCGTTTGGCGACCCAGATTGGTTCCAATCTGAGCGGGGTCTTGTACATTTTAGATGAACCCTCCATCGGTCTTCATCAGCGGGACAATGATCGTCTGATTGCTAGTCTTAAGAAGATGCGGGACTTAGGAAATACCTTGATTGTAGTGGAGCATGATGAGGATACCATGCGAGAGGCGGACTATCTGATTGATATTGGACCAGGTGCGGGTGTCTTTGGTGGGGAGGTAGTCGCTTCTGGAACGCCAGCCCAGGTTGCAAGGAATAAAAAATCCATCACTGGTCAGTATTTGTCGGGTAAACGGGAAATCCCCGTTCCTCTGGAGCGTCGGATTGGCAATGGTCGCTTTATCGAAGTAATCGGGGCGCGTGAGAACAATCTTCAGAACGTAACTGCTCGGATTCCTCTTGGCAAGTTTGTTGCTGTTACGGGGGTATCTGGTTCTGGCAAGTCAACCTTGGTCAACTCAATCTTGAAAAAAGCCATTGCCCAGAAGCTCAATCGCAATTCGGACAAGCCTGGGAGATTCAAGACCATTTCAGGGATTGAACACCTGGATCGCTTGATTGACATCGATCAGAGCCCGATTGGACGGACCCCGCGCTCCAATCCTGCCACCTATACAGGTGTCTTTGATGATATCAGAGATTTGTTTGCCCAGACCAATGAAGCTAAGATTCGTGGTTACAAGAAAGGCCGCTTCTCCTTTAATGTCAAGGGTGGACGCTGTGAGGCCTGCTCAGGAGACGGGATTATCAAGATAGAGATGCACTTCTTGCCAGATGTCTTTGTCCCCTGCGAGATTTGTCACGGCCGCAGGTATAATTCAGAGACTCTTGAAGTCCACTACAAGGAAAAAAATATCGCAGAGGTTCTCGACATGACGGTCAATGATGCAGTTGACTTCTTCAAGCACATTCCAAAGATTGAGCGGAAGTTACGTACCATTCAAGATGTTGGTCTAGGCTATGTCACTCTGGGGCAACCGGCTACCACCCTCTCAGGTGGAGAGGCGCAGCGGATGAAGCTAGCCTCAGAACTTCATAAGCGCTCAACAGGTAAGTCCTTATATATCTTAGATGAGCCAACAACTGGTTTACATACAGAAGACATTGCCCAGTTGTTGAAAGTCTTGGCCCGCTTTGTCGATGATGGTAATACAGTGTTGGTCATCGAGCATAATTTGGATGTGATAAAAACAGCAGACCATATCATCGACCTAGGACCAGAAGGAGGTATCGGTGGCGGTATGATCATCGCAACCGGAACACCAGAAGAAGTCGCAGCAAACGACGCCAGCTATACAGGGCAGTATTTAAAGGGGAAGTTACATAAATAAACGAAAATCTGGTGGAGAATTTTCACTCCAAAAGTATGTCCAAACTATTGGCTAGAATTGTCATGCTGAGCAAGGATGAAAAGAATAAAATTTATAATCTAATCACTTTTTGAAATTGATACAAATGTATAGGTTAGAAATGGCTTGTTATTAGGTTTTTTCACTTGTGTTCATGAGTGGAAACCCTTTTCATTTTTTTCCTTGTTTTGCCCCGAGAAGTCCAGACCATCAAAGATTACAAACGAATTCGTGACTATGTTAAACCTCAGATAATGCCAAATATGAAGAACAAAAGTGATAGGGATAATTTGGACTCTTTGTCAACTTGTCTTAGTGAGTAAAAAGCTCCAGTGGAGTTTTTCAGCCTGTTCTCTTAAAAGTATGGAGGAACGGTGTTCTGTCTTCAACTGTCTATTTTTGCTTTTCTTTGAGTGTTAAAAACCAATCGTAGCTTGTTAAAACTTGAGCCGATGTATTCATGTACGATTAGATAATCGTTTGTTTTTTTGTCTTATAGCCGTTTCGTTTATTTTTAGTACTAGGCAAGGAGTCGCAGGTAGTACTGGAGTACAGCAAGACGAGTGAACGAAGGAATAAAAAGATAAACGAAATGACTCTATCAATCGTATAAGCTTATTCTTCATTCTAGTATTCTCTTGTAAATAGTGATAAAATGAATGGTAGAAAAAGTGAAGGAGAAAAGAAATGCAAGCAAGGTTAGAAAGACTTCGTCAAAAAATGAAGCAGGAGGGCTTGTTAGCCCTCCTCATTACCAACCTTAAAAATATTTACTATCTGACTGGCTTTTGGGGGACAGCTGGGACAGTTTTGGTGACAGAAGATCGCCAAGTTCTGATTACAGACGATCGCTATATCACCTATGCTCAGTCAGTTGTAACAGATTTTGAGGTAGTATCCAACCGGGATGCTCTCTCGGTTGTGGCCCAGGTGCTAAAAGATGCTAACTTGAGAGAATTGGCCTTTGAAGATGAAGTGTCTGTAGCCTACTATCACGCTATGCAGACGGTTTTTGAACGTATGCAGTTGACACCTACGACAGGTGTGGTCATGGGCTTGCGCATGATAAAGGACGAGGTAGAAGTTGCGACCATTCAGCGTGCCTGCCAGATTTCAGACCAAGCTTTTTTGGATGCTCTGGATTTTATTAAGCCAGGGAAGACAGAGATTGAAGTGGCAAATTTCCTTGATTTCCGCATGAGGGAAATGGGATCTGAAGCAGTATCGTTTGATACCATTGTAGCATCTGGTTACCGCTCTGCTATGCCACATGGACGTGCGTCCAATAAGGTGATTGCAACAGGAGATGCACTGACCTTGGATTTTGGCTGTATCTACAACCACTATGTTAGTGATATGACGCGGACCATTTACGTTGGCTCTGTCAGCGATGAAGAGGCGGAGATTTATCAGACTGTTTTAGCGGCCAACCAAGCCTTGATTGCGGAAGCGAAAGCAGGTATGGAATACCGTGAATTTGATGGTGTGCCTCGTCGTGTGATTGAAAGAGCAGGATACGGGTCGTATTTTACTCATGGAATTGGGCATGGCATGGGGCTGGATGTCCATGAACTTCCTTATTTCAGACAAACAGCGACCGATACCATTCAGGCGGGCATGGTCTTGACAGATGAGCCAGGTATCTATCTAGAGGGCAAGTACGGGGTACGGATTGAAGATGACCTTTTGATTACAGATACGGGCTGTACAATCTTGACCCGGGCCCCGAAAGAATTGATTGTAATTTGAGAAATCAGACAATTTGTGATAGAATAAAGCGAATAATAAAATAATGAAGAGGTAATCATAGACATGATTGATGCAAGTAAGTTAAGAGCGGGTATGACATTTATTGCTCCGGATGGAAAACTTCTCCGAGTATTGGACGCAAGCCACCACAAACCAGGTAAAGGAAACACGATTATGCGTATGAAATTGCGCGATGTTCGTACAGGTTCAACCTTTGATACTACCTATCGTCCAGATGAAAAATTTGAGCAAGCAATTATCGAAACACGTGTAGCAACCTATCTTTACCAAATGGATGAAACAGCTTATTTCATGGACACAGAATCGTTTGACCAGTATGAAATTCCAGTAGCAAGTGTTCAGGAAGAATTGCTCTATATTCTTGAAAATTCGGAAGTTAAAATTCAATTCTATGGAACAGAAGTGATTGGTGTAACTGTTCCTACAACCGTTGAATTGGTGGTTGCTGAAACACAACCATCCATCAAGGGGGCGACTGTGACTGGTTCAGGAAAACCTGCCACTATGGAAACAGGTCTTGTGGTCAATGTACCAGATTTTATCGAAGTGGGTCAAAAATTGGTCATCAACACAGCAGAGGGAACATACGTATCACGTGCTTAATCACATTCCTCTTAGAAAGGATTTCTTATGGCAAAAGAAAATTTAGGCGAAATCGTTATTGCACCTCGTGTTTTGGAGGTGATTACAGGAATTGCATCTGCTAAGGTGGATGGTGTTCATTCGCTGCACAACAAAAAAGTAAGAGATGGCTTATCAAAGACTGCCTTAAATCGTGGTGTCTATCTTCAGACAGATGAAGCAGGGGACGTGACAGCTGATATTTATGTCTACCTAGAATATGGTGTCAATGTTCCGACAGTATCAATGAATATTCAGCGCGCAGTGAAAACAGCTGTTGCCGACTATGCGGATGTCGTTCTAAAAACGGTTAACATTCACGTAGATGGTATTGTACCTGATAAGACACCCAAACCAGACTTAAAAGACTTGTTTGGTGAGGATTTCTTAGATGAAGAATAAGCAACACGAATCACGGCATTATTTGCGCCAATGTGCTCTTCAGGCGATTGTCTCTTTGGAATTTGGTCAGGAGCCTGTCCGAGCGGCTCAGTTTGCCTATCTCTATGACGTTGAAGAAGAGCAAGAAGTGGAGCTTCCCCTCTTTCTGCTGAACCTAGTCACAGGAGTAGCAGACCTACTAGAAGAGATTGATGCTCAATTAGTGACGCGTTTGAAAGCAGGTTGGAGCTTGGAACGCTTAACCTTGATTGATAAGAATATTATGCGTTTGGGGCTTTTTGAGATCCTGTATTTCGAAGAAACACCATATCGTGTAGCTGTCAATGAGGCCATTGAGTTAGCCAAGGAATTTTCAGATCCTGCTTCTGCAAAATTCATCAATGGTGTCTTGAGTCAATTTATCAGAAAAGACGAAAGATAAATCTTATTGCGATACTCCCTTTATAGTGGACAGTGAAAAACAAACATTCACTAGAAACAATAAGAGGAGTTTTTGTATGTTCCACAGAAGTCTAAAAGCTAAGGTCCGAAATCTATGCGTGTCAACTATCAGCTTCTTCCGTTGAATGCCCCCCTGTTGAACTTCCGTACTAGCGTTGGTTTAGAGGAGGCTAGCTTTGGCTATTCTCATCTCTTGACTGTTCACCATTCTGCTAATTAGATATTGAATTTTGAGAGACTATAGTCTTTTAGCTTGCCTTTAAGTATAGCTGTTTCATTTATTTTTAGTACTAGGCAACGAGTCGCAGGTAGTACTGGAATACAGCCAAGATGAGTGAACGAATTAATAAAAATATAAACGCAATACTATATTAGGCATCAAGCTACAGGTTGTACGAGAGTACAGCAAAGCGAGTGAACGAAGTAATAAGAGATAAACTGAATGACTATATCCTAAAAAAGAGCCTGGGTAAGACAAGTACAGAGCTGTCTTACCCAGGCTTTTCAGCTTGGATACAAGTATCTGTTTGTATCCAAGTTAAAAGAGGGTGGGCAATCGTGATGTTGAAGTCTTGATTGCCCTCCGGTTTAGGTGGAGGTTTTTAGATGCTTCGACCTGCTAAGAGGCTGATTGGGAGAGTATAATGGGGCTCAAGAGTTGCTCCTTTGATTTTTTGAATGAGGAGGTCAACCATGAGAATGGCAATATCTTGCAAGGGTTGCTTGATTGTGGTCAGCTGGGGATAGTGTGACTCGATAAAGTAGGTTCCATCATAGCCGATGAGCTTGAGGTCTTTGGGAACAGATAGCCCTAGGGACTGAGCGATATTCCAGACAAGTATAGCAGTCAAATCTCCTGAGATGAACATTCCGTCTGCCCGGCTTGTTTGGAGGATGGTTCTGATTTCCATCTCCTTGCGTACAGGTGAGAAGTCACTCGAAACATGGTAGATTTCAGCTTGTGGAAAGACACTAGAAAATCCCGTCTGACGCAGACCAGTCGGAGAATTAGAATCATCATTTCCTGTAATCATAACCGGCTGTTTGCATCCTGCTTTTTCTAAGGTTTTGGCTGCTAGTACCCCACCGCTGTAGTTGTCTGATGAAACGATAGGTGTTGATGGGGATAAATTTCGGTCAAAGGCAATAATTGGTGCAGACACGCGGTCATAGTCTTTGATTCCCAAATTGTGGCTACCAGAGATGATGCCATCTACCTGATTGGCTGTGAGCATCTCTAGGTATTCCCGCTCTTTTGCAGAATCATGCTGGCTGTTACAGATAATAGCCTTGTAACCTCGGTTGAACAATTCTTTTTCCAGATGTTCGATCAATTCTGCATAGAAGAGATTGCTAATAGTAGGAAAGATGAGGCCGACCAGTTTGGCAGATTTTCCCTGTAAGCCCCGAGCGAAATTGTTGGGTTTGTAGCCCAATTCTCGCATGGCATCGGTAACTTTTTTAATGGTTTTCTCAGATAGATAGCCCTTTTTGTTAATGACACGGGAGACAGTCGTGGGGCTAACTCCTGCAAGTTTTGCGACATCAGTAAGTTTTGCGACCATAATCTAATGGGTAGTAATTTCCAGTTGCCTGACCTTTTAGAATTTTGATACCAGTTTGGTCTTGCCGTGGGAAGACACGTCCAGAAAATACTTTTTCTCCTTTATTGATGAAAATTTCAAAGACAGACTTGTCAATGAAGATATTGGCGGTTGTAGGTTGATGATCAATCTGACAATGGCGTTGTGTACCAAAGTCTAGGGCAAAAGCTTCTCCACAGTCTTTGCGGTCTAGAACAATGCGTTCGCCTGCAGGGTCAATAGTGAGTTTTAGTCCGTGTCCGTTAGCGTCTGCAAAAAGGACCAACTCTAATCTGCTGTCTGATTCAACAGTCAATTCTAATTCGTAGACATTATTGGTTTCAGCCTTTTCTGCAAAGGGTTGAGAATCTGTTCGGAGGCTTGAGAGGGCTTCAACGGGGTATTGGAGAAGCTTGCCATCTTTAATGGTTAATTCTTTGACCAGAGAGAGGCATCCTTGGTAGTCATAGCTGTCTGTCGGATATGTTACATCTGGTAAGGCAAGCCAACTGATTGCAAGCGCTCGCCCGCAAGGATCGTTGAAAGCCTGCGTTGCATAGCATTCAAATCCGTAGTCTAATTGCTCAATGGGACTTGGATTGCCTAGGCTAGCTGTATCAGTATCAAAAGACTGACCAATTTTATACACATTTGGATAGATATTGCCATAATCAAGGACAGCCTTGTCAAGCCCCTGCGGACAATAGAGTAAGACAGGTTTTTCATCGATAAAGACGAGATTTGGGCACTCCATCATGTAGGCAGTTAGGTCATTGTCAAACTGTAAATCACCGATATATTTCCAGTTGAGATAGTCATGGTCAACTGCTTTATAGAGCTTGATAATGCCCTTTTTATTTAGATTTTGTCCACCGACAATGGTATAGTAATCACCTTTAAATTTGAAAATCTGTGGATCTCGGAAGTGGTCGGTTGTATCGCTAGGTTGGTTAATTAAGACCTTATCTATTTTTTGGATTTCTCCATTTGCGTCCATGAGAGCACCGATTTGGTAGGGGTGGCGGGTCCAGTTTTCATCGCGGACGTTTCCTGTATAAAAAAGAAAGAGTTTATCGTCAAACTGGATGGCAGAGCCAGAGTAGGCACCGTGGCTGTCGAGTGAAGTGTCAGGGTAGACCATGGTGCCTGTCGGTTTAAAATGGACCAGATCGGTTGACTCGGTGTGAACCCACGATTTTAAACCATGAGCGGCACCGAATGGGAAATATTGGTAGAAGAGGTTCCATTTTCCATTAAAGTAGGAAAAGCCGTTCGGATCATTTAAGAGACCATGTGGTGGTTCGATGTGGTAGTTGGTTCTCCAAGGGGAGCTTTCGGTATTTTTTTTAATTGTTTCGATGTAGTCTGCTGACCAGTCTGCATAGGCACGGTAGCGTTCTTCAGTTGTGAAAGCCATAGATTCTCCTTTTGTACTGGAGTCTTTTAGTTTGCTTTTAGTACTAGGCAACGAGCTGCAGGCTGTACTTAGAGTACGGTAAAGCGAGTGAACGAAGTAATAAAAGATAGACTAAACGACTATACTGTACGCATTTCTTTCGATAGTTATAGTAATATAGTAAACGTTTGCTTGTCAAAAAGCAAGGTTTTTCTGTGTAAATCTGAAGATGATAAAAATTTATGTCAAGCGTTTGACATATTTTTCAAAAATGGTATAATAAAAAAACATAGAAAGTTTGAAAATGCTTTCAAAAATGAAAATATAAGGAGATTTTTGCAAGATGAACAATACAGAGATTGCAAAAAAAGTCATTGATGCCCTAGGTGGTCGTGATAATGTCAGAAGTGTTGCCCATTGTGCGACGCGCCTTCGTGTCATGGTTGTTGATGAGGGAAAAATCAATAAGGATACTGTAGAAGCGATTGAAAAAGTACAAGGTGCGTTCTTTAACTCAGGTCAATACCAAATCATCTTTGGTACTGGTACAGTCAATAAAATATACGATGAAGTAGTGGCGCTTGGTTTACCCACGTCTTCAAAAGATGAGATGAAAGCGGAGGTTGCTAAACAAGGAAATGCTTTTCAACGTGCAATCCGTACCTTTGGTGATGTCTTTGTTCCTATCATTCCAGCGATTGTAGCGACCGGTTTGTTCATGGGTTTGCGTGGATTACTGAAAACATGGGGAATTGAGCTCCCAGGGGACTTGGCTGTTTATTCTGAAATTTTAACTGATACAGCTTTTATCGTGCTTCCAGCCCTTGTTGTATGGTCAACTTTCCGTGTATTTGGTGGAAACCAAACAATCGGTATTGTCCTTGGAATGATGCTCATTGCGGGTCAGTTACCGAATGCCTGGGATGTTGCCTCAGGTGGCGATGTGACACCAAAGATGTTTTTCGGCTTTATTCCGGTCGTTGGTTTACAAGGTTCAGTGCTCCCAGCCTTTATCATTGGTATTATTGGCGCTAAATTTGAAAGGGTCGTCCGTAAGGTTGTCCCAGAAGTGCTTGACCTCTTGCTAACACCGTTTGTGACTCTTTTTGTGATGTCTATCCTTGGCTTGTTTGTAATTGGTCCAGTCTTCCACGTAGTTGAAAACTATATTTTAATGGGCACACAAGCGATTTTGAACCTGCCATTTGGGTTGGGTGGTTTCGTACTTGGTGGTGTTCACCAAGTAATCGTAGTGTCTGGAGTACACCATATCTTCAACTTTTTGGAGGCTCAGCTGGTAGCAACTGGAGCTAACCCATTTAACGCTATCATTACCGCAGCCATGACAGCGCAAGGTGCTGCAACAGTCGCAGTTGGTGTGAAGACCAAAAATCCAAAATTGAAAGCTCTTGCTTTTCCAGCTGCACTTTCTGCCTTTTTAGGTATAACTGAGCCAGCGATTTTCGGTATTAATTTACGCTTCCGTAAGCCGTTTGTTCTTTCGTTGATTGCTGGTGCAATCGGTGGTGCCCTTGCTTCGCTTTTAGGTCTTGCTGGGGAAGGCATGGGGCTTACAATTATTCCAGGAATATCTTTCTATGTTGGCAATGGTCAGCTTATCTCCTACCTTCTTATGGTTGCAGTATCATTTGTTATAGGTTTCAGTCTTACTTACATGTTCGGATTTGAAGATGAAGAAGTAGCTACTGCTGCACAGTCTGAAGCAACAGCGACGGTAGAATTGACGAAAGCAGCCGAGACAGGCCTAATCGGTGAAGAGACACTTCTTTCCCCTCTTTCAGGTGAGGTTGTTGCACTTGAAAATGTCAATGATCCTGTCTTTTCCTCAGGTGCAATGGGGCAGGGCCTTGCTGTAAAACCGTCTGAGGGTGTTGTGTATGCGCCAGCAGATGCAGAAATCACGATTGCTTTTGACACGGGTCATGCATATGGCTTGAAAACAGCAAGCGGGGCTGAAATCTTAATCCACATCGGTATTGATACTGTATCAATGGACGGAGATGGATTTGAAAAATTGGTCGCAGTAGGAGATACAGTGTCCGCAGGTACACCGCTTGCGAAATTTGATGCAAGTAAAATTGCAGCTGCAGGTCTGGATGACACTACCATGGTTATTGTGACCAATACAGCAGATTTTGTGGCAGTCGAGGCACTTGCAAGCGGAACAGTTACCCATGGTGACGTCTTTATCAAAATTGCAAAATAATCCATAGAAAAAAGGCATTTAGCCTTTTTCTTACGTCTTAAACTATGATATAATGAAGTGGAATAAAACGATTTCAAAAAGGGAGAACAACGATGACAAAATTGTACGGCAGTTTGGAAGCAGGGGGGACAAAATTTGTCTGTGCGGTAGGAGATGAGCATTTCCAAGTGATTGAAAAAACACAATTTCCAACGACCACACCTTATGAAACCATTGAGCGGACAGTTGCATTTTTTAAGCGTTATGAGGATCGCTTGGCAGGGATTGCTATCGGTTCATTTGGACCGATTGATATCGATCAAAACTCTGCAACCTATGGCTATATTACGACCACACCAAAACCCCATTGGGCCAATGTAGACCTGCTAGGTTTGATTTCCAAAGAATTTAAGATTCCGTTTTATTTTACGACGGATGTGAATTCTTCTGCCTTTGGAGAAGCCCTTGTTCGCAAAGGTGTGAGAAGTCTCGCTTACTACACTATTGGAACAGGGATTGGAGCTGGTGCTATCCAAAATGGTCAATTTATTGGAGGTCTTGGGCATACAGAAGCGGGTCATACTTACGTTGCGCTTCATCCGCAAGATGTGGCAAAGGAATTTATGGGTGTTTGTCCGTTCCATAAGGGTTGCTTAGAGGGGCTGGCAGCTGGTCCGTCATTGGAAGCTCGTACAGGAACACGTGGTGAATTGATTGAGCAACATGCTGATGTGTGGGATGTTCAAGCCTACTATATCGCCCAAGCTGCGATACAAGCGACCTTGATGTATCGTCCGCAAGTTATTGTTTTTGGTGGTGGTGTGATGGGACAAGAGCACATGCTTAAGCGTGTGCGAGATAAATTTACAGCCTTGATGAATGGCTATGTGCCAACACCAGATGTAACAGAGTACATTGTGACGCCTGCTGTGGCAGAAAATGGCTCAGCAACTCTCGGAAACTTTGCTTTGGCAAAACAAGTGTCCGAGAAATAAAATAATACGAAAGAGCTAGACGAGATGAACGGCTCCCTGTCAAGTAGACAGTCAAATAATAAAAGATATTAAGCAACCTGATTCCTGAATTCTATAGGAGTCAGGTTATTTAATTTGGTCTGATAGCGTCGTGTATTGTAAAACTCAATATAGTGTTCGATGTCTGTGACGAGCTCATCATAGGTCTTATATTTCTTCAGGTGATAAGCTTCTGTCTTGAAATGCCCAAAGAAACTTTCGATTGGGGCGTTATCAATACATTTACCAACCCGAGACATGGATAAGGTTAATCCAGCTTGTCGTGCAAAGTATCGATACGCTTTAGAAGTATACTGGCTCCCACGATCGCTGTGAACCAGTGGTGTCGCACCTG
>NZ_SPOZ01000024.1 GCF_004569635.1 Streptococcus sp. LYSM12 | reverse complement strand
CGTCGCTTTCATATCGCTTCATCCAGTGTCTGATAGTATAATCAGACACTTGGTAGGTTTTCGTTAATTGACTGAGGGACTGCTTATGGCTCAGATACAACTGAAGGATTTCACATTTTTCTTCTACTGATTTTGGACTTCTTTTAGACATACGAAAACTCCCCTTATAGTGTCTAGTGAATTTTTGTTTTTTCACTGTCTACTATAAGGGGAGTATATCATTCTGATATAGTCTTTTAGTTTACTTTTAGTACTAGGCAAGGAGCTGCAGGCTGTACTGGAGAGTGAACGAAGGAATAAAAGAGAAACGAAAGGACTATACTACTAAACACAAGCCAAGGGATATACAAGCAAAGAAAGTTTTTAACTAGCTCTATTATCGTTTTTTCGTTTGCTTTTAGTACTAGGCAAGGAGCTACAGGCTGTACGAGAGTACGGCAAAGCGAGTGAACGAAGTGATAAAAGAGAAACGAAAGGACTATATAGGAGTCGTAAGCCAAACAAGCACTATACCAACCACTCTTCTTGAATACCATAGTCGTCCAAGATTTGCTTGATACGGTCAAATTGTAATCGAAAATGTCGTTGATAATGCCCATCTGAACCGATTGAATAGCGCTTACAGCCCATTTCCTGCAAAATAGAAAGGGCATAGAGATAGAGGGGCTCATTGTCATACAAGTACATGGACTTACTATTTAACTCAAAAGCCAAGTGATAGTCCATCATCTTTTGAAAGAGAGTACGTAGATTTGGCTCAAATTCTCGCAACTCGTCAACAGTAAGAGATAATCTCCTAAAACCATAATCAAAATGTGCTAACACATCTGCTGGAATCCGTTCGATGGCTCGTTCTATCTCTTGCAAATACGCCACGATATGCTCGTTTCGATCTAGAGATAAAACCTCATCTTCCAAGTAATCAAAGCTACCATTGTGGTGTACCGATAATAGTTTCAAATCAAAGTCTTTCCCCTCTAGATAAGCCAGCGTATCTGCTTCTCGAGGTGCATAATAGCCAATTTCAATTCCCTTTTTGATTCGATTGCCATATTGTCGGTTCAAACATGCAATTTGTTCAGTGTAAGCCTGGTAGTCTGGCACATCATCACGAGGACCACCTAGATAGGGATTGGACAAATCAAAGTGTTCTGTCGTCACAATCTCTCCCTCGTAAATCGTTAAATAATCTTCAAATCGTGCTTCGGCATCATAAGAAAAATAGGTATGTAAATGATTATCCCGCATGCTTTTCTCCTTTAATTTGGAAATCCCAATTAGATGTCTAGGCCAGCGAAGTTCCCTGACCATCTTTGGCCTACTATTCTTTATTTTAGTATATCATATTTGAGGTAAAAGAAAAGAGGTAAGAACAAGAGTAATTACCTCATTAAGACCTATCATCGACCCAGTGGATATGGTGTCAAACGTCACCAAGACTAGAACACCTGTATCCCCCTAAATCTCTGCCCTGTTAAAAGTGGAAGAGTTTTGCTGTTATAGTCATTTCGTTTATATTTTTATTACTTCGTTCACTCGTCTTGCTGTACTCCAGTACTACCTGCGACTCCTTGCCTAGTACTAAAAATAAACGAAACGGCTATATCAACTTTTGTGACTTTGTTAACCCGCTTTGCCGCACTCTGGTACAGCCTGCAGCTCCTTGCCTAGTACCCAAAGCAAACTAAAAGACTATAGTAGTCTTAATCCCCCAAACTACAAATAAAGAGTGGGACAATCAATTCTTTGAAATGATGACTGACTCCCACTCTCTGATTTAAGCTTTGAGGATATTTTTTAGCGCTTCTACCTTATCCACCCGCTCCCAAGGCAGGTCAATATCGGTCCGTCCCATATGACCATAGGCTGCTGTTTGACGGTAAATCGGGCGTTTCAAATCCAGCATTTGGATAATGCCTGCTGGACGGAGGTCAAATAACTCCCGAACAGCTGCCTCAAGGCGACTTTCTGCAACTCTACTCGTTCCAAATGTGTCAATTCGCACTGATACAGGATGCGCTACTCCAATTGCATAAGCTAATTGAACTTCTGCTTTCTTAGCAAGACCCGCTGCGACGATATTTTTAGCGATATAACGCGCTGCATAAGAGGCTGAACGATCGACCTTGGTTGCATCTTTCCCAGAAAAAGCACCACCACCATGGCGTGAATAACCGCCATAGGTATCCACAATGATTTTACGACCAGTCAAGCCGGAGTCTCCCTGCGGTCCTCCGATGACAAATCGACCTGTCGGATTGATAAAATACTTAGTCTGCTCATCCAGATAATGGGCTGGAATAACCGTTTGAATGACTTGTTCGATGATGTCTTTACGAATGATTTCTTGACTCACTTCTGGGTCATGCTGGGTTGAGATGACCACGGTATCAACACGCAAGGGTTGGTTCTCTTCATCATATTCAACTGTAACCTGACTTTTAGCATCTGGACGGAGATAGGTAATCATACCGGACTTTCTCAAATCTGCCAATTTTTTAACCAACTGATGACTAAGTGAAATCGGTAGTGGCATCAATTCAGGTGTTTCATCCACAGCAAAACCAAACATTAACCCTTGATCACCAGCCCCAATCTGATCGAGTGGATCTTGGTCTGAGTTCTCCCGGATTTCCAAGGCCTCATTAACTCCTTGAGCAATATCTGGTGACTGTTCTACCAAGGAGGGATGGACCCCTACTGTTTCAGCTGAAAATCCATATTCCGTATTGGTGTAGCCAATCTCTGCAATCGTATCACGAACCACACGGTTAATATCGACATAGGCCGTCGTTGAGATTTCTCCAAACACATGGACAGAGCCTGTATAAACAGCTGTTTCGGCTGCCACATGAGCTTCACTGTCCTGCTCTAAAATCGCATCTAAAATCGCATCAGAAATCTGATCCGCAATCTTATCCGGATGTCCCTCAGATACCGATTCAGAAGTGAAAAGTTTACGTTCTGACATCTTCATGTCCCCCTTTAAATAAAATTGATACTAGAAAAACAACTGCCTACTCTCCCGCTTGCCTACATTCCATAGATAAAGCCGAGCAAGGAGTAGCACCATTCCCAGACAACGAGATAGTAGGAACTCCTCACTCTAGTCAGTTAGTTAAGCACTCCGCCGAATGACAGATCGATTACGATCGACTTGACTAAACACCTAGGTCACGACGTTTTTCCCAATCGTTTCGCTGGGAAAAGCTAGTAAGGCGCTTAGGATTTCCGTAAATAGTGTCAACCATGAAAAGCCTGCGAGCTGGAAGTCGATTTTCTTAGCACAGTTACGACGAGCGGGAAAGGGATTCAACATCAAGACCTTTCTCACTCTAGTAAGTTGGCTAGGCTAACCGCAGATAGCGGCTGCCATACAATGACGTGTAGCTGTGCTACCGACATTCTTGCCAAGTTAAAAGTTACAAAGCACCGATTATCCAATCTTCATGAACAATCGCCTTTTCGGGACTTATAACTTCTTTAGTATACCATGTTTAGAAAGATATTTCAGATTTTTTGAGTCAATTTTAAAGTCCATACAAAAAAGAGAGTAAGGAAACCATGACTCCGAAGTCCTGATTCCCTCACTCTCTTATTTCTATGTTCAGACGAACAGAGCCACTAGATTCAGCGTGTTTTCCAACGTTTAGGCTCAAGCTTAACATCGTCCATTTGATTGACGATACTCCCTGCTCAGTTCATATAAAAAATTGGATAGGTGCTACTATAGTCTTTTCGTTTGCTTTTAGTACTAGGCAAGGAGCTGCAGGCTGTACTAGAATACGGCAAAGCGGGTTAAACAAAGGAATAAAAGATAAACGAAATGGCTACATCAAATCCAATCCGTCTGAGCAATCGCCTCCCTCACCTTTTCAATCTGTAGATGAACGAGTTCACAATTTTTTTCTTGATAGAGGTATTTAGCATAGTCATCTATCCGGTACTCATTGATATAGACCACGCGCTTGCAACCCACTTGGAGAAGCTGTTTGGAACAATTAAGGCAAGGAAAATGAGTTACGTAGGCCGTAAAGCCTTTGGGAATACCCCGCTCTGCTCCTTGTAAAATAGCATTGACCTCGGCATGCAAGGTGCGCACACAATGACCATCCACCACCAGGCATTCCTGATCCAAGCAATGCTCCGTCCCTGAGACAGAACCATTATAGCCTGTTGCCACAACCTTGTTGTCTTTCACAAGGACTGCACCAACCTTAGCTCGTTTACAAGTCGCACGATTGGCAATCAAGAGTGCCTGCGTTGCAAAGTATTCATCCCATGCTAAGCGTTTGTCCGACATTTCCTATCCTCCTCATAGATCTTTCCCCTATTATACCACGTTTTTACAGAAAAAAGAGAACAAGAAAGAGCTTGGTTTCATCCTCTTTTTCTGCCTAGGCCTGAAAAAAGTATAGATGCCAATCCATCTATAAACTTTATTAAAGTAGCATTTTTTATTTTGTAAAACTGTCACAATAAAAATAGATAAGCGACTGATCCCCTATAAACATCAATATCTGACGAGCTTTCAGAATGGCAAAGGGTTGGGAACGGGAAAGAAGGCGACGGGTAGAAAAAAGAGTTCGGTTTTGCCAGACTTCTTACATTCTAAGTTCGGGCCGAAATAGTCTGGGAATTGACTGTTTTAGTCCACCCCTGCACAGTTGATTAGACCCTATTGGGAAGTAAAACACGACCCAATTTGCCAATCAACCACTGCACTAAAATTGATTGTGCGTATACTTCAACATCTTCCTGCCTAAGAGTGAAAAAGTCGAAGCCTGAACATTTTTAAGGTGTTACCGCTACAATTTCTGTCTGTCGATTGGCCGCTACCTGATACAAGATAGTCTTGAGTTGGGAAACGGTGGTCATCACCGTCTCTTCCTGGTTTAAATACTCCGAGGAAAGAGGGTAGACAACAGATCCCACGATGACAGAATCATCAAAATTACCTGTATCTTCCAGGCGATAAAAGGTGATTTTAGCAGCCTTGTTTTCAGGCTTTACCTCATAACCCACCTGCCATTCCTGATCATTGATGGAAATACTCGTCTCCTGAATAAAGTCCTGACCGTCTGCTTTCAAGCCTTGCGTCACTTCTTCTTTCTTCATGATTTCTCCACCTGAAAGAGGTGAAGTCTGATAGGCGTTTAGAGTATATAGCTGCACACCCATTTTTAATCCATTCTCAGAGACCCTATAGATATAATTCATCGGTTGCGTCCCTCCATCTACCTGGTCGGGTTGCCAACTATCTGGTATTTGATAGGGACGATACGACACTTCTTCTTCTGTACCATCTCCAACTCCAACAGTTTTCATCACACCATTCTTAGCAGAATAGAGTTTTTCTTGCTCCTTAGTCGTTTCAAAGGCACGAGCCTCTGCTTCTGCAAGTTTCTGAAACTCGATGACTCCTGTCGTTGACTGACTCTGCTCCCATATATTTTTTTCTATTACAGGATTAGATGACTCTATTTCTTCCTTAGAGCCACAGGCTGATAAGCAGAGTAGGGTCGCTATTCCTACATATAAAACTCTCTTTTTCATCGTCATCACTATCCTTTCTACTTAGCCTCATACCAAGTTTTACCTGCATTTTCATCAACAATCAATGGAACAGAGAGGGAAACCGCTGCTTCCATAATTTCCTTAACCATAGAGCGGATAGTGGCCAATTCATCATTTGGCACTTCAAGAACAATCTCATCATGCACCTGCAAGAGCATCCGCGTACGCAAACCAGCCTCTAACATAGCCCTATCTAGATTAATCATGGCCACCTTTAGTATATCTGCTGCAGATCCTTGAATGGGAGAATTGATAGCTGTCCGCTCAGCAAAATTCCGAACATTAAAATTGCGCGAATTGATATCTGGGATTTCCCTACGGCGGTGATAGATAGTTTCTACATAACCCTTGTTACGTGCTTCACGGACTATACTTTCCATATAGTTCTTAATACCTGGAAAACGATCAAAATAGGTCTCGATATAGGCTTTCGCTTCTTTACGGCTAATCCCTAAATTATTGGACAAACCAAAGTCTGAAATCCCGTAGACCACTCCAAAGTTTACGGCCTTGGCATTGCGGCGGTCATTAGCTGTCACATCTTCTGGCTTTTCAATCCCAAAGACCCGCATAGCAGTTGAAGTATGGATGTCAACTCCTTGGCGGAATGCTTCAATCAAATGCTCATCCTGCGAAATATGTGCCAAAATCCGCAATTCAATCTGTGAATAATCCGAACTAAGCAGAACACTATCTTCCCATTCTGGGATAAAGGCTTTACGAATCAGACGCCCTTGCTCTAGACGAACAGGGATATTCTGCAAGTTAGGGTCTGTACTGGACAGACGACCTGTCTGGGTCAAGTCTTGGACATAACGGGTATGAATTTTCCCGTCCTCCATAATGGATTCCTGCAGACCAACCACATAAGTGGATTGCAACTTGGTAATCTGACGATATTCAAGAATCCTCGATACTATCGGTGCTATCGGTGCCAATCTTTCCAAGACATCAACAGCTGTTGAATAGCCTGTCTTAATCTTTTTTGTAAATTCAAGTGGCAATCCCATTTTCTCAAATAGAATATGCCCTAATTGCTTAGGCGAATTGATATTAAACTCTTCACCTGCCAAGGTATAAATCTCCTGCGTCAACTGTTCGATTAAGATATCATTTTCAAGCTGCATGGCTTTCAGAGTCTCAGCTTCAACCTTAATCCCTGTCATTTCCATTTTGGCAAGGACGTTTGCGAGTGGTAATTCCATATCAAAGAGCAGATCTGACTGCTGATTTTCAGCTAACTTGGTCCGCATGATTGGCTCAGTTTCAACCAGTACCGCTAGTTTATTGGCCAAATGTTGATAGAGGCTTTCTTGATCTGGTAACGCACGTTTTGCCCCCTTGCCATAAATCACTTCATCACCATTCAAACTATGCTGGCCGTAAAGCATAGCAATAGTTGCAATTTCATTATCTTCAACAGTGTTCAGCAGATATTTTGCTAAACGACTATCAAAAGCTGCCAGCCCTAAATCAATACCGTAGTGAGAAAGAAGAACCTTACTACGTTTAAAATCATAGGTCTTAATCGCTGTATTCGCCAGAAACTCCTTCAAAATATCTTGTGAGAGTAAGTCTTCTCCCCCTACGTAAATCGTCTGCTCATCTCCCCAAGCTAGAGCGATAATCGGTTCCTTGTGGTAGTTGTCCCCAAAGATTTCAAAATGAAAAAATTGGTCTTTATGAAGCATGTCTGCTTCAATTTTTTCAACTGTTACAAAGTCATTCTTGCTAGCAGTTGATGCAGTTGCTTCACTTCCGAGCTGGGCGCGAAGAGCTTTAAAGCCCATATCTTCATAGAAGCGCGCAAGTTGTTCTAGCTCTGGTCCTTGATAGGCAATATCTTCTAAACCAATGGTAATCGGTGCCTGAGTGTCAATGGTTGCTAAGGCTCGAGAGAGAAAGGCTTGTTCCTTATCCTGAATCAGATTGTCCTTCATTTTGGAGGGTTTCATGCTATCAATATTGTCATAAATACCATCAAGCGACCCGTAAGTGGTCAGAAGTTTAAGACCTGTTTTCTCACCGATTTTTGTCACGCCAGGAATATTATCTGATTTATCTCCCATGAGAGCTTTTAAATCGATGAACTGGGTTGGTGTAATGCCCATTTTTTCCATGAGGTAGGCTGGAGTAAATTCTTCAAATTCTGCCACCCCTTTTTTAGAAATTTCAACAATGGTATTCTCATCTGTCAGCTGAATCAAGTCCTTATCGCCGCTAACAATCGTGACATCGAACGGAACGTCTGTTCGCTCTGCTATTTTATCCAAGGTTCCAATAATATCATCTGCCTCATAGCGCTCCAAGTCATAGTGGCAAATGCCCATGACTTCTAGCATCTGACGAATAAAAGGAAATTGCTCGCGGAACTCTTCTGGTGTCTTGGCCCGTCCTGCCTTATAGTCACCATACATCTCTGTGCGAAAGGTCGTTTTACCCGCATCAAAGGCCACAAGTACATGGGTTGGCTGGATTCGCTTCATCATGTGGTCAAGCATGAGGTGAAATCCATAAATGGCATTAGTATGGAGACCAGTCGGGCTCTTAAAGCGTTCGATTTGATTGTAGAGTGCAAAGAATGCACGGAAAGCTACAGATGAACCGTCTATTAGTAATAATCTATTTTTATCCATGCTCTTATTATACCATACCTACTTCTATTTTCTTATCTATAAAGGTAGAAAGAAAACGAGCTCTATAAAATCGAACTCGTTTTTAGACTCCAATCCGCCTGTCTTCACAAGCTTTCTAGTAGCTGATTACTCTATAGAAGTCAAACCCTGTCCGAGCAACAAAACTGCGTTCAGCAAGGGAACGACGAAAAATATTGATTGTTGTAGAGTATAAAATAGCTATCCCCAACCTATCAAGCTGGGGATAGCAAAACTACTTTCCTACTTACATCCTCCAAAAACCTCTATATCATTTTTTTCGAGGTTTTAAATCAATAACTGCTGAAGCTGTTACGATTATAAAAGTTGCTAGGGGAAGAAAGAGCTGTTCGATTTCTCCTGTTTTCGGAAGAACACTTTGATGCTTTTGCTCTTTTATATCTATATCCTTTGAAGTGAGTGTCGTTTCTTTATCCTCTTTATCATCCACTGATAGGAAATTAGATTTCTTATTTGAAGCAAGAGCTGTCTTCTCTTTCATCTCAACAACAGGCGCTTTCTGCGTGCCGTATTCGATGATTTCGTCTACCGGATCTGTTGTGATACTGTTGGATTTCTCCACACGACTAGTTTCACGACCGTCTGTTAGGGTCACCGTTTCAACTATCGTGCGGACACCATTTTGGCCTTGTTGAACCACTTGTTCGAAGCCCTCAGCCAGGCTAGCATTGGCACGACGGACTGTCCTGTAGGCAACAGGTTCCGTACGAATTTCCTCTCTCGTTTCAACAACAGGCACTTTCTGCGTACCGTATTCGATAATTTCGTCTACCGGCTCTGTTGTGATACTGTTGGATTTCTCCACACGGCTGGTTTCACGACCGTCTGTCAGAGTCACCGTTTCAACTATCGTGCGGACACCATTTTGACCTTGTTGGATTACTTGCTCCTGTCCCTCAGCTAAGCTAGCATTGGCACGACGGACTGTCTTGTAGGCAACAGGTTCCGTACGACTCTCTTCTTTCGTCTCAACAACAGGTACTTTCTGCGTGCCGTATTCGATAATTTCATCTACCGGCTCCGTCGTGATACTGTTGGATTTCTCCACACGACTGGTTTCACGACCGTCTGTCAAGGTCACCGTTTCAACTATCGTGCGGACACCATTTTGACCTTGTTGAACCACTTGT
Organism: Streptococcus sp. LYSM12; assembly: GCF_004569635.1. Classification (GTDB taxonomy): domain Bacteria; phylum Bacillota; class Bacilli; order Lactobacillales; family Streptococcaceae; genus Streptococcus. Next base: position 32,627 of record NZ_SPOZ01000024.1, on the reverse strand, counting down.
TCGAAGCCCTCAGCCAGACTAGCATTGGCACGACGGACTGTCCTGTAGGCAACAGGTTCCGTACGAATTTCCTCTCTCGTTTCAACAACAGGCGCTTTCTGCGTGCCGTATTCGATGATTTCGTCTACCGGCTCTGTTGTGATACTGCTAGATTTCTCCACACGACTGGTTTCACGACCGTCTGTCAGAGTCACCGTTTCAACTATCGTGCGGACACCATTTTGGCCTTGTTGAACCACTTGTTCGAAGCCCTCAGCCAGACTAGCATTGGCACGACGGACTGTCCTGTAGGCAACTGGTTCCGTACGAATTTCCTCTCTCGTTTCAACAACAGGTACTTTCTGCGTGCCGTATTCGATGATTTCGTCTACTGGCTCTGTTGTGATACTGCTGGATTTCTCCACACGACTGGTTTCACGACCGTCTGTCAAGGTCACCGTTTCAACTATCGTGCGGACACCATTTTGACCTTGTTGGATTACTTGCTCCTGTCCCTCAGCTAAGCTAGCATTGGCACGACGGACTGTCTTGTAGGCAACAGGTTCCGTACGGATCTCTTCTTTCGTCTCGACAACCGGCTGAGAGGGTTGCGGAGCTATATTACGCGCAATCGCCACAGCTTCAATGGGCACTATTGTCTGCGACCCATCATCTGTATAGGTAATGATGAGATTTCGTCCTTCATAAGATAAGGTATGTGCATACTCACCGATATAGTATCTATCATCTAACAACTGATCAATTTTTGCTAAATCACTCGCTGTTACATTCTCAAAATGATCGACAGATACCCTTAAATTCTCTGGAATCGGATTCTGGAAATCTGGTTCTAGTTCTTTTGCAATCGTCAGTGACAGTCCTTTCACTGCTTTATCCAAGGCATTTACAGTCGCTTCGATTGCAAGAGGATTTGCAGTATTCCCAAACTCTGTCTGATAATTGACCTCTACCAAGATTTCCTGCAAACGGCTATAAATCGAAACCTTTTCCTCTTGGGATACCGTATTATAAGCCATATCTGCACGCTTTGCATCAATTAAACCAGAAATTTCAGAGAAATAACCAGGAGCTAACCCCTGAATCGCACGCCCTTTTGATACCGCACTCTCAAGGGAATTTGCCAAGGTCGTTGCCTGTGCCAAGGCTGCTACATAGGCTGCATAACTCTCGTTCGTGTAGTCATTTGGATGACGATTCGCACTCGCTACCTCCTCACGACGAATCGTCGTAATCGATGTTTCAATGCTTTCATAACTAGGACTTGGAGTTGTAAAGAAATTCAAATTCGACTTTACTCTACTCTCAAGGTCAAAAATATCCCGGGCTGTTACTGGCTGTGTTTCTGCATAGACATAAGAAATAGGAACGATACTTGGAAGAAGTATACTACCAACCATAACAGAGGCTATTCCTACAGAAAATTTACGAATCGCATACTTTCCAACTCTATTCCAATCAAATGAAGATTTTTTCACAATCGTCTCCTCTCTAATAACTGTATCGTCTTTTAAATTGGGCTTTGACAAGAGAACAAGTGTTCATTGTCTCCTAAATATATAGCCGTTTCGTTTATTTTTAGTACGAGGCAACGAGTCGCAGGTAGTACTGGAGTACAGCAAGACGAGTTAACGAAGTAATAAAAAATATAAACGAAATGACTATACCTTGTTCATATGGCATTTTTTATGCCAGTATACACCAAATACAGCCTATCAATATTAGGCTGTATTCAGTTTATTCACCATTTACTCTTCTTGTTTTCTATTTCTAGAAAGGATGACTCCTGCCAAGCCTAGACTTGCAAAGGCTAGAAGATTCAAGAATGAAGCTGTTTCTGTACCTGTATTCGGTAATTGGGTATTTGAATTTGAAACTGTCATTCTTTGAGGAGTTGTACTGTCAGAGTTAAATGTCTTCAATGGGAGTACATTTGGTATAGAAGACATACCTGTTGTATCCTTTGTAACACTTGGAACTAGTGGAGTTCGTTTACCTAGGTCTTTTTCTCCTGGGGTTGGCGGAGTTGGCTTACCTGGGTCCTTTTCTTCCCCTGGGGTTGGTGGGGTTGGCTTATCTGGGTCTTTTTCTCCTGATGTTGGCGGAGTTGGCTTATCTGGGTTTTCTCCCCCTGGGGTTGGTGGGGTCGGCTTACCTGGGTCCTTTTCTCCCCCTGGGGTTGGTGGAGTTGGCTTGCCTGGGTTTTCTCCCTCTGGGGTTGGTGGAGTTGGCTTACCTGGGTTTTCTCCCTCTGGGGTTGGTTTATTGATACAAGTACATACCCCATCTCTGCCATCTTTTCCGTCTACGCCATCACGAACAAACTCACGACTGATTTCATTACCGGAAGCGTCTGTAATAACGACCCAAACACCGATGTGACCGTCTGTATTCTTACCTGGAATAGTCTTAATTGTCGGACTCTTACCATCTTTTCCATCTCGGACAAATTCGCGACTGATTTCATTGCCATCACCATCGCTGATAATCACCCAGATACCTGTGTTACCTTCCGTATCCTTACCTGGTTCAGTTTTGACTGTCGGAGACTTACCGTCTACGCCATCGCGACCGTCACGACCGTCGGTGCCTTTTTCACCCTTTTCACCTTGAACGCCGTTTGGAATAAAGGTACGATGAACCTCATTACCGTCGCCGTCTTTGGTGATAATCCACGTGCCGTCTACTTCTACACCGGCGGAGTTTGTGCCCTTGCCGCTGACTGTTTCCACGCTTGGAGTTTTGCCGTCAACACCGTCACGACCGTCAGCACCTTTTTCGCCCTTTTCGCCCTTTTCACCTTGAGCGCCATTTGGAATAAAGGTACGATGAACCTCATTGCCGTCGCCGTCTTTGGTGATAATCCACGTGCCGTCTACTTCTAGGCCGGCGGAGTTTGTACCCTTGCCGCTGACTGTTTCCACGCTTGGAGTTTTGCCGTCGACACCGTCACGACCGTCGGTGCCTTTTTCGCCCTTTTCACCTTGAGCGCCGTTTGGAATAAAGGTGCGGTGAACCTCATTGCCGTCGCCGTCTTTGGTGATAATCCACGTGCCGTCTACTTCTACACCGTCGGAGTTCGTGCCCTTGCCGCTGACTGTTTCCACGCTTGGAGTTTTGCCGTCGACACCGTCACGACCGTCGGTGCCCTTTTCGCCTTGAGCGCCGTTTGGAATAAAGGTACGGTGAACCTCATTACCGTCGCCGTCTTTGGTGATAATCCATGTGCCGTCTACTTCTACACCGTCGGAGTTCGTGCCCTTGCCGCTGACTGTTTCCACGCTTGGAGTTTTGCCGTCGACACCGTCACGACCGTCGGTGCCCTTTTCGCCTTGAGCGCCGTTTGGAATAAAGGTACGGTGAACCTCATTACCGTCGCCGTCTTTGGTGATAATCCATGTGCCGTCTACTTCTACACCGTCGGAGTTCGTACCCTTGCCGCTGACTGTTTCTACACTTGGAGTTTTGCCGTCGACACCGTCATGACCGTCGGTGCCTTTTTCACCTTTTTCACCTTGAGCGCCGTCTTGACCATTTGTGCCGTTCTTACCGTCTGACACAAAGGTACGTGTTGCTTCACCACCGTCTGCTGGTGTCACAATAATCCATGTACCTGTGACTTCCTCACCGTTGACAGTATCTGTACCACGCTCGGTTGTAACAGTTGGAGATTTGCCACTTTCACCCTTTTCACCTTGAGCACCGTCTTGACCATTTGTGCCGTTCTTACCGTCTGACACAAAGGTACGTGTTGCTTCACCACCGTCTGCTGGTGTCACAATAATCCATGTACCTGTGACTTCCTCACCATTGACAGTATCTGTACCACGCTCAGTTGTGATAGTTGGGGACTTACCGTCAACACCATCTCTACCTGGCTCACCCTTATCGCCTTGTGTGATAACTGGCACAGCGGTCGCGTTGATTGCATCACTCGGTGTTTTGCCACTTTCTGTCTGCTTCACTGTAACAGATTGACCTTTGACAAAAGGCCTACTATTTTCGACAGACCATGTCCCATCAGCTGCTACTGTTGCCGTTTGTGTGCTACCATCTGGCAATGCCACCATGATTGTCGCACCTGCTAGACCCGTACCAGATACCGTCGTTTGCCCCTCAATAACTGAATGAATACGTGGATCAGCTGACTGAGTTCTTTCATGATCATTCTTAGGTAATTCAATCACATCAATCGACACTGTATGTGTTAATGTTTTGCTACCATCTTGACTAGTCGCAGTTACAACAAAATCATATTTCCCTGTCTTCGTTGGAGTACCTGTAATCTGTTTAGTAGCTGCATCATACACCAAACCTTCTGGTAGCGTCGTCTCATCCACAGTCAAGGTTGTATTATCACTATTTTTGATGTTTAACGGACGGACACTATCTCCCAATAGGATAAACTGTCTATCATTTGTCACGTTCAATGAAATTGGCGAATCTGGTAAAACAGTAAATTCAAATACTGTTTCTGCAGACGCTCTACCAAGTTCATCAGGGTTTTGTGCACCAAAACGAATACGATGTACTCCTGCTTCTTTAGGTGTACCACTAATGGTCTTCGTCGCTGGGTTATAAGTTAAACCATATTCTTTTGCAATATAATCTACAAGATCGGCCTCTTCCAATTCTGTAGATAAGTAGCGTCCAACAATAGAAGAATGTTCACTATTCGTCACAAGAGCAGCCTTAATTGGCTCACCTAGCTGAATGGTTTGACCGTTGTTGCTGACTTCAATACTAGCAGGAAGTGGATTTACTTTGATTGTGAACATTTTTTCTGTAATCCCTTGACCGTTGCCCTCATAGTTAGCAAAGAGGTAAACTCTATACTCTCCAGCCCGAGTAGGAGTTCCACTAATGGTCTTAGTAGCAGAATCATACGTCACACCTTCTGGTAAATATCGAACAAAGCTTTCATCCAAAATACTTCCGTCTGTATGACTGATGATAATTGGCTCAATCGGAGAAAGAACGGTAACTTCACGATCAGGAGCACCAATTTCTAGTGGTTTAGGTAAGACTGTTATCGTCACTGTTTTCCGTATTTGACTATACTTAGCATCATCATAGTCATCATAATAATAGCTTTCCCCTGTCAAATCTTTGTGAATTTTTGAGAGAATATCAAATCTATATGTCCCTGCTTTCTCAGGTATGCCACTAATTATACCTGTTTCAGAATCATAGATTAAACCTTTTGGAAGTTTACTAAATTCATTGAGATAGTGGTTTTCAGTATCAAGGGTTCTGGTAGCTTGCTCTGTTCCAGTCACTACCATGGGTGTAATACTGTCTCCTCGAGTAATCGTCTGGTTATCGTTGCTGACTTCAATAATGTGGGGAAGTGGTGTAACGGTCAATTTAAAGGTTGTATTAGCTGATTGTTTCGTACCATCTGCGCGTACCCGAATAACAGTAACTTGGGTTTCATAGGTTCCTGCCTTAGTCGGAGTTCCATTAAGCTTCAAGTCACGAATAGAAATACCAGGAATCTCAAAAGGTTGAGGTTCGATATCCCATTCTCTTTGTTTCTTTGCATAAGAAATGCGATAGTTTTCAGGCAAGTCCCACCTATAATTGAAGCTGTCAAGAACTTGGACAGTTTCATCTACTGGAGCAACGACAAATTCACCTGGTGTCACAGTCAGATTCACCATTTTGGTCAAGGATTTACCATCTTTTTCTACTGTAATCGGAATTTTATAGGTTCCCTCATACAAGCCACGACCAGAGATGGTCTTAGTCCGATTATTATAGCGTACACCGGCTGGAAGTTTCGTTCTATCAACCGTTAGGGTTGCTCCTTCTGTATGGGTAATCACCATATCTTCCCAACGTGTACCCTCTACAACTGTCTGGTTGGCATTTGTAACATCTAATTCTAGCCCTGTCTCTTCTCCTGGCTGGACTTCATAGGTGAAGTGTGTCACCACTGTTACCGTTTCGCCATTGGCATTTAGATATTGAGCTTCCACACGAGCTGTCTTGGGCTCAGTTGTACGAGTCAAACCATGACCAACGAGCGTTCTATCTGTATTGTTGGCGGAAAGTACTGCAAAAGTATCTCCGTCATTTGGGATGACCTTTATTTCTGCCAATGGAGTATTCTTCTTCATGGTGATAGAAATCGGCGTGATAGGCTCCCCCTCTTTCCAGATTTGATGTGAAATTGGGTTGATAGCATCTACCACCTCAAACTCAAAGGTACGAGTCGGTGCATTATCTCCAAAGTGTCCATCGATGACCCCAACATCAAAGGTGTATTTACCTGGCAACAATTCAGCCCCTGCTTTTTTCACCAAACGTCCATCGGCAGTGAGTTCTGTTCCGTCAGGGAAACGAACCGGTTTGAGCGTAGCGTTCTCTTTATTTTTAGTAATAACACCGAGTTCTTGTTCTTCCGAACTAATCGGCACACGTACCTTGGTTGGTTCATCTAATGTGTAGTCTTTATTTCCTTCAAACTTGATGTCTGCATTGGTTAGAGCACCATTTTGTGAACGTTCAATAGTTGTAAAATCAATCCGAAAATCTTTCGTTAAGCCTAGATTATCTGTCACTTGGAAGGTCACATAATAGTTACCTGCTAAATCAGGAAGCTTTTTGAAGTTAACCAAGTAGGGTGTTGTACGCATAGCATCAACAGAGCTTCCTCCTGAAGGAGGATACCCTGACAGTGTCCAATAAGTATTTGCTGGGTAAAGCTCGCTTTTATCAATAAATTCTAGCTCAACACCTGCTGATCCTCCTGTTTGCTTAAACTCAGCAATCGTGAGCTGCTTTGAAAATGTGCCTAGATCATCCAAACCTAGAAGCGAGAAACGTGCTTGATACTGCTGGGTAGTGGAGGTCGCATTTTCAATAGTTCCATTACCTATATAATAACCAAAAGGTGTCGTTGTTACTTTCAAATCTCGATAACGAAGATTTGTAGCTGGTTGATTGTGACCATCACTAAACTCCCCACCAACTTGTACCGTTTCTCCATCGGTACTTTGAAAACTTCCCTCTTTCACATACCAATTAAAATTATCGGAACCACCGCCACCGATCCATACCGACGGACCTGTTACGTTATAGGATGTCCTGCTAGGTAAGTCCTCTCCTAACTCTCCAGTGTACGTGGCATCTACTCTCGGTACAAAGCCTTTGTGACTCTGCACTTTCCAAAGTGCAGTCGCCTTAACAGTCGAATCACTCTTTGAGACGAGTCCAATCTGATAATCTCCAATTGCTAGAGCTACGCCCAACTCTACATTCCCACGAATATAGTTGGCTACAGGATCATAGGTCAAGCCTAATTTTTTCGCGTCTTCTGTCAACTCTACCTCATCGGAAGTAATGCGAGTGAGACCTGTTTTATAGATGAGTTCAACCGTGTCTCCATTTTTAGTTGAAGTCATCTCAACACGACTCCGATCACCAGTTCCCCAATACCGCTCAATGGTAATATATGGTTTATCATTATCCACTGCAGTATTTGCCCGGAAAGTAGCCTTGTCCTTATTGACTACAGTGTCATTTGGCTGCTGAGCCCTTGCGAGGTTGAAAATAAGGATATTGCGTTCCTTTTCACGGATGGTAAAGACCACTGCTGGGTTTTGATTTTCCGCTAGGACATAGCCCTCAATGGCACGAGCAACCTCTGTCACTTTCGTTTCGCCGACTTCATCTGTCGTCATGAAGGTGACACTATGGTTTTCAGAGGCGATTCGCTCACCTGTCTCGATATCTTGATACACTACCTTATAGCTTAAAGCGACCTCACGCTCTACAGGTGCTACCTCAATCGTTTCACCACTTGCTACAGCAACAAGAGGCTCACTGACTGGCCTAGCAAGCTCCTCACTTTTTGCGCTTTCTTCTCCAGCAGGAATGGATACAACCAATGCCGCACGAGCTTGAGATAAGGTCGAAATCGCTGCTATTAATGCGTGATTTTGAGCATCTATCTCTGCTTGGGTCGCGGACAAGTTTGCCTTAAGAGCAGTTGCTCTTTCTTGTTCCTGCCTAGCTACTGCAAGGGCTGCCTCATAGCTTGTCACGCTCTCTGCTGTTTTATCACTGGTATCTGTATTTGCACTTTGTTCAATCAATGCATTTAAGGTATCTAATGTCTGTGCTAAGCTTGCTTTATCAACAAGAGTCGTTTCTATCGGCTCTTCAGTTGAAACCGTTTTTTCTGATACCTCAGCTTCTGCCGAGCTTCCCTCAGCCATCAATGCTTCTTTTTCTGCTACACTCGTATCTACTTGTTCTGTACCAACATTACTAAGAGGCACTTCTTCTGCATGAAGAGGTGTTCCGACACCTACTGTCGTTCCGATAGCCGCAGCTGCAACAACTGCTTTCAGTCGTTTCTGTTCCAAACGCAAGCGTTTTTTATTTCTTTGTTTTTTACTCATTACTTCATCGTTCCTTTGTGGTTTAGTATATAATCTGTTAAAAACGTTAGAGAGCGCTCAACAATATAGCCTCCCTTACTAAGAATGTAAAATAGGTCTTCTATATCTCCTGAAACTCTAGTCACATAACGTGCAAACAATCGATTTTCTTCATTCAGTGCAAAATAATAATAGAGTCCATGATGTAAATTGAGAAGATTGAGACCTTGCAACCAAAGAGAGCGCTCATCTTCATTCGCTAGAGTGGCCAAATTATTAAACACAATCTGCGCAATACACTCTGATGCTCCCTTCGACATCGAGAGGGCAAAATCTACCTGATGCTCCTCAAAAAGCAATAGCCTCCCTTTATAGACTATTGCATCTTCCTCTTCTTTCACTTTGAGAGGGAAACCTTTGTCTTCTAACAACTGTTGAAATGTTTGGTTTAAATCCGACATGAACCCCACTCCTATTGGTGACCAACTGAGTAGAGAGGAATTTCTTCTATGTCCTCTTTATTACCCTCATCGTTTTCGATTTGAGACGAATTTTTCACGCTCTTATCAGACTCATTGGCTATCTGTTTGGTGAGATAGAGCACTTTTCGACTATTCTCCAGAATCGTATTCAATTCCGAATTACGATCATGTAAATCTGTTAACTCAATATGGTCTATCATCTCCATATGCCGATTGAGTAGTTGACGAAGTTCAACTTTCATGAACTCTTCATGGTTCACAATCCTCCGACGAGCTTCATCTAACTCTTGTAACTTCTCCTCAGTGTCCCGTACGCGCTCACTAAGATTTTCTTTCGTTAGACGAATTAATTCTTCGGCTTTCACTTCTGAGTCAGCCAGAATATCTCTTGAAATTCGTTTTGCTTCCGTCAAAGCTTCTGAAATAAAGAGTTCTTTTTCTTGATAGCGTTTAATTGTCTGTTGTAAGGTCGCATTCAATTCTTCCAAATCATGGATCTTTTTTTCATAGTCTCCTCGTTGTCGATTTAACTCACTTTCATGCTCTCTACGTTGAGCATCCAAAACACTATGGACAGAAGCTTTTGAGTAACCCAAAAACAATGTCCCTTTCAACTCAGCCATATGTTCCTCCTTAAATGTTCGATACTCCTGTACAGTTATTCTGGAAATAATCAAAAAAACAGACAGATACCTATATCTTAAACTACATTTTATCCCCCCCCCCCGATTTTGTCAAGGGGTATATATTAAAAAAAAAAGATGTGAAAATATCCTGCTTTATAAGCAGGATATTTTCACATCTGTCATAAGTATTTTCAGTTTTTATTCACCAGATTTGAGAGCTTCTAGCATATTAAGTTTACTCAAGTGGTGATGAACATATATACCCAAAATTGCTAAGATACTCAGAACTGCACCAATCGGAATGAGGTAAACATCAACGGACACCGTCGGAGCAAAATGAATGGCTGGGGAAGCAATTACAACAAGAAGCAGTCTATGCAGAAAGAAACCTACAAATAATCCTAGACCAATTCCCACAAGAGATAAGGTCATGGTTTCCCGATAGATATAGAATGTCACTTCGCGGTCATAGAAGCCCAGAACCTTAATGGTAGACACTTCTCGAACTCGCTCTGCCATATTGATATTGGTCAAATTATAAAGAATCACAATCCCCAATAAAACAGACAAAACAATCAAAATCATCATAACAGACTGGAGCGACTGGACGATGGTTTCAAGTAAGGTAATCAAGGAGGTGTTCTGCACAACAGCAACCACTCCTTTCATATCAAGAAGGTCTGCTGAGACTTTTTCAACCATTTTGGTCCGATCATCAGCTAACATCACGAGAGTTGCGTTTGGCTGGTAGGACTTCCCAGTTACCTCTTGGTAAGCTGGTGCAGATAAGTAGATAAAGTGACCTGCATACATTTCTGTAATGCCCGCTACCTTAAGGCTAATAGGTTCTTGATTGAGATGAATGGTAATCCTATCTCCAACTTCAACCTGATTAAGTTGGGCGAATTTTTCAGAGACAATCGCCCCTTTTTCTGGAAGCACAAGTGACTGACCTGTTTCGGGATTACGCAGGGTAATAAAAGAAGATAAATCCTTTTCTTTGCTGACAAAGAAGTTGACGGTAAGGGCTTCGTCTTGCCCTTTAATTGTCTCATTTAAACTGTAGTAAGCAATAGACAAGGTATCTCTGATGTCTTTTGAACGAAGTACCGTTTCTACCTTAGCTTTTTCTTCCTTACTAGCTCGCTCTTGCTCAACCACAACCATATGATAATGGAGGAGCTGGGTAAACTGCTGATGCATGACACCTGAAATCGAAGAACGGATGCCTAAGCCTGCAAACAAGAGAGCAACGGATCCTGCTATTCCAATAATGGTCATAAACATACGTTTTTTATAGCGAAAGATGTTTCTTGCTGTAACCTTTTGCGTAAAACTCATTCGCCGCCAGATAAAAGGAAAACATTCTAAGAAAATCTTAGCTCCCAAAACCGGTGGCTTGGCCTGCAATAATTGCGCCGGCCTTTCTCTTAATTCCTTTTGTGCCACCAAATAGGCTGGTAAAACAGAAGAAAGGAGAGAAAAGATAAGTGCTAGCATTATCCACTTAGGGTAAACAGACAACTGGCTCTCTCCGATGACAGTCGTATCTGTAATAATTCGACTAATCATAGGAGCAAGGAGAAAATTTCCCAAGAGTAAGCCCATAATGGTGCCTGACAAACCAGATAATAAGCCATAGAGGACAAATTTGATTAGTATCTGCCCGTTCGTGTACCCAAGAGCCTTTAAAATCCCCACATTGACTCGTTCTTCATCGACAAAACGGGTCATGGTCATAAAGGTTACAAGAGCTGCTATTACATAGAGAACAATAGGAAAGATATTGCCTACCGCTGAGATACTCTTGGTGCTACTAACATAGTTGGCATACCCATTGCCCCCAGGCAAGCTATCCCTAGTATAACTTTTGTATTCTGGTGTATTAAGCTGTGCTAGATTTGCTTGTGCAACTTGTAAATCTTTGCGTGTCGTCTTGATTTCTTCTTCAGCCTTTGCACGCTTCCGTTCAAAATCTTTCTTAGCCTTTTGAAGTTCTGCTTTTCCTCGGTCGCTTTCTGCTTGTTTATCCGCTAAACTAGTGCGAGCAAGCTCTAATTGATTCTGACCATTTTCAAAGGCAAGACGACCCGATTCATACTCAGAAAGACCTATCTGATAAGCAGTAACACCCTCTTGATAGCTACTTAGAGCTACTTGATACTGAGCTTCTCCATATTCGTACTGCTCCTTAGCACTCCTATACGTGGCTTCTTGCTGCTGATAGTGAACCACTGCTGTTTCATAGGCGACTTGCCCTGTTTGATACGCCTGCTGCATAGTAGCAATGTCTGTTTCTAATTGCTTTAAGCGAAGTTGAAACTCGACAAGCTCCGGAATATCGCCTGGATTTTCTCCCATGGCTACCGCCACAGCAATCTGATCCTGAATAGCCTGGGTCGTTGCCTCAAAATCACTCTTTGCTTGATTGATTCGATCAGCCAATTTTTCCAAGTCCTGCTCTTTCCCTTTCAAGTCGGACTGAGTGGAGAGAAGCCCTGCTTCTATCTGCTCCAATTCCCGCTTTCTTTTGTCTAAGTCAGTACGCTTGGTATCCAATTCTTTTTTGGTTGCCTGTAATTGACTGTAGCTACTGTTTAGCTGTTTTTGGGCGGCTGCTAAATCTGCTGCAATCTGATCTAATCTATTGGCTTTCAGTTCCAAGTCCGCTTGCCCTTGGTTTAGTTGCTGCTCGGCTGCTTCTAAACTCGCTTCTTTTGTTGCAAGCTGTTTCTCCGCTGTTTCCAGTTGGTCTTGGGCAGCTGTCATTTTTCTCTCAGCATCATCTATCTTGTCTTTTCCGTCCTTGCGAATATTCGCGAGCCGTTCCTTACCGTTATCTGCCAAAAGTTTATTGAGCTCATCTTGGTGACTGATAACTTTTTGCTTATAGACTGCCTGATAGTAGGGAACCTTGCTCACATCATCATAGCGAATCCGAGCCATCGTATAGACCTCTGAATCAAAAGCAGCCTCAGGTACAAAGGCATAGGCAGCTAACTGACCAGTCCCTGTGCTGGCTGGTCCAAGATTAATCTTCCCCCAAATTTCAGACGAATCCGCAAAGCCTGTCACTATAAATACTGTTTCTTTTAAAATCGATGCCTGCTTATCTCCCTCTTTAATGGTGATTTTATCACCAATCTGATAGGCTCCATCAAGATTGGTTGACAATAGGATTTCCCTAGCTGATGAGGGAGCCTTACCTGCTTTTAGCTGATAACGCGAGATGTTTTTGGGGATAGAGAATAGCCGAATGGCTTCTTTTCCTGTCTCGAACGTCACATCCTTAAAATAGGCATATTCAATCTGGGCTCCTGTCACCCTATCCAACTCCACCTTATCTGCCTGACTGATACCCAAATCTGACATAACAGCTATATCCAACATTTGTCCTTGCTCAATATAATCTTGCGCCGTTTTTTCCATATTAGGAGCTGCGACCTTCAAGCCTATAAAGGTCATAGAACCAATCAACATCAGATTAAAAATGGAGAAAAAACGACCCTTTGATGACAGCAAGGACTGCCACATCGTTTTCCAATACATCCTCTTTTTCATCTTCTTTTCCTAATATTCTAAGGTCATAATGTCCTGTGGACTGGGATTGACCTGAATCGAATGCACACTCGCATCCCGCATTTGAATCACTTTATCTGCAATAGGAGCAAGAGCTGCGTTGTGGGTGACAATAACTACAGTTGCCCTTTCTTTTTTTGACATATTTTGTAAAATCTGTAAAATCTGTTTGCCGGTCTGATAATCAAGAGCTCCTGTCGGCTCATCACACAAGAGCATCTTAGGGCGCTTAGCTACTGCACGCGCAATCGCCACCCGTTGCTGCTCTCCTCCTGACAGTTGGGCTGGAAAGTTATCCAAACGGTGTCCCAATCCAACTTTTTCCAAAACTTCGATCGGGTCCATGGCATCGTGTACAATTTCTGAAGCCAATTCCACATTTTCCTTGGCTGTCAGATTTGCAACCAAATTATAAAATTGAAAGACAAATCCAACATCCTCACGGCGGTACTTGGTCAACTGCTTATTGGTGAACTGAGCAATATCCACCCCGTCAATCTGGACCACGCCCTCATCATTGGTATCCATACCACCCAATATATTGAGCAAGGTTGATTTTCCTGCACCAGAAGAACCTAGAATAATGACCAACTCTCCTTTTTCAATCTCAAAAGAAATATCCTTATTTGCAACGATGCGGGTATTGCCCATAGCATAAGATTTTGAACTATTCTTGACTTCAATATAAGCCATCCCCTACCTCTTTTCTTCCACTTCTCATCTCACTCTTCCCAACTGCATCGTCAGGCTAGCTTCTCATGGCTTTACCTTATTTGATTTTCCTTAAGTATCATTATACCATGTTTTCGCTTTCAACGGAAAAAATGAGTAGGGCTTCCTTACACCTAGCATTACAGCACCTATAGCTTAATCGAGGAGTCTACTCTTATCTTTCTTTATGAAAATATAACCCGAGGCTGGCAAAAAGTCCCAGCTTTCAACTTTATCAACCGAATGACCTTGATGCAATGGTAGCTTGCTTCAATGGCTATCATGCCCTTGAAAATTGGAAATGAAATATTGCTCTTTTTCAGGGAGCAGGCTCAAAAGCCCCACTGGAGCTTTTGATAGTCTTTTAGTTTGCTTTTAGTACTAGGCAAGGAGCTGCAGACTGTACTAGGGTATGGCAAAGTGAGTTAACGAAGTAATAAAAGGTAAACGAAACGATTATACTCATATTTGTTCGTGCTTCACACTCCACATCTGACCTCTACGACTGATGCGTTGGCTTCATTTCCAACTTCCAACAGTCACTACTTTGACTATTGGAGCTATGAGGGGGGAAGTGAAACGGTCTGGGAATAGACTGTTTCAGCCTAAGCTAGAATGCAGGAAATAAGGTAAAACTGAACTCTTTTTTGACCTGTCGAGTTCTTTCCCACTCCCGAAATGTACATTTTCTCGAATTTCAGCATTTCTGACATTCATCAAATATGGTCTTTTAGTACTAGAAAACGAACTGCAGGCTGTACCAGAGTAGGGAAAAGCGAGTTACGGAAGTAATAAAAAATAAACGAAACGATTATATTCATATTTGTTCGTGCTTCACACTCCACATCTGACCTCTACGACTGATGCGAACGCGTTGGCTTCATCTCCAAGCTTCAACAGTCACTACTTTGACTATTGGAGCTATGAGGGAGGAAGTGAAACGGTCTGGGAATAGACTGTTTCAGCCTAAGCTAGAATGTAGGAAATAAGGTAAAACCGAACTCTTTTTTGACCTGTCGAGTTCTTTCCCACTCCCGAAACGTACATTTTCTCGAATTTCAGCATTTCTGACATTCATCAAATATGGTCTTTTAGTACTAGAAAACGAACTTGCAGGCTGTACTAAAGTAGGGAAAAGCGAGTTACGGAAGTAATAAAAGATAAACGAAAGGACTAGAAAACGAGTAGGTGATCCTTACTCGCTTTTTATGTATTATATGCTCTTTGCCGCTTCTAGGGCTGCATCGTAATCTGGATGTGCATTGACATTGTCCAGGTATTCAACGTAGACAATTTCATTGTTTTCATTGAGGACAAAGACCGCTCGCGCCAAAAGATTCCATTCCTGCATCAAAAGACCATATGATTTTCCAAAGGCATGGTCATAATAGTCCGATAGGGTCATCGCATCCTCAAGACCTGCTGCACCACACCAACGAGCTTGTGCAAAAGGTAAATCTGCCGAAACGGTAATGACAACCATATTGTCTGTGTCCGCTAACTCTTGATTAAAACGACGAGTCTGTGTATCACAAATTCCTGTATCAATAGACGGAACGACACTAATCACCTTGCGTTTCCCAGCAAAGTCATTGAGGGTTTTCAAGGTTAAATCATTGGCCATTAAGAGAAAGTCAGGCGCTTGATCTCCTACGTGTAGTTGAGGTCCAACCAAGGTAACTGGTTTTCCGATAAATGTTGTCATAGTAGGCTCCTTTTCTTAAAAAACTATACTCACAAGTAAGGGACTTTCATTTAAAAGCTGTTTTTCGATTATCAAGGCATCTTTTTACAGACATATGGACCCTATGTTGGCAAAACGAGCGATGTTTAGCTGAAACGAAGCCTTAAATGAAAAGTAAAAGTCGTGAACTGTGAGATAGATCTAGTATGTCTATTGTAAGCATTTCACCTCTGAAATGCTAGTATTTTGATTGGAATCTCCTCTTCATTTATACCCAGAATATTTCCCGCCTCTACTTGAACCATGTTTCATCCCCAATATTTCCTGGTTTTAATCGTTTCTTAGCCAGTACAGATACAAGTAAAGCTCGTTGAAGTTTCATCATTCCGTTTCAGCTGTTTAGCATTTGCTAGCCAAGCCTAAAAATGGAAAGCATGGAAAATAACCCGTAACACTAGTCAAACATCCATTTCTTCTGCCATTTGCTCACCTTACTGAATTTCCGTTCCACCTTTTCTACTTCGTCACTATCCTTGTCTCCAAACCAGTTAGAGGTTGGTTTTTAGAGGGGATATGGAGATAGTCTTTCTCAATGGGCATCATTCACCAAACGTGCTCTCTTTAAACGAAGAGCATTGGCCAATACCGATACAGAGCTCAACGACATAGCCGCCCCGGCCAACATAGGATTGAGTAAAAGCCCACCGAATAAGTATAAGCCCCCCATAGCAATAGGAATACCAATAACATTATAAGCAAAAGCCCAGAAAAGATTTTGCTTGATGACCCGCATAGTAGCCTGGCTTAATTGAATCGTGTGTACCACATCCATCACGTCACTGCGCACCAAAACGATATCGGCTGATTCAATGGCCACATCTGTACCAGATCCAATCGCAATGCCTACATCTGCCTGTGCAAGTGCTGGTGCATCATTAACCCCATCACCAACCATTGCAACTATCTTACCCTTTTCCTGCCAGTTTTTGACAATAGTTGCCTTATCTTCTGGCAAGACCTGACTGATGACCGTTTGAATCCCTGCTTGAGTAGCAATTTCTTGAGCTGTAGCCTGTATATCACCTGTCAACATCACAACTTCCAAGCCCATTGCCTGTAATTGTCTTATAGCCTCAGGACTAGTCTGTTTCAACTTATCTGCAATACCAAGGACACCGATTACCTGCTTGTCCATAGCGAGAAAAATAGGTGTTTTTCCCCTTTGAGAAAGTATGTGACTATCAACTTCTGCCTGCCCCAAAACCACATCGTAGGCACTCATTAAAGCAAGATTACCGAGAAGAATTTCTTTTTCATTGATATTGCCGATTAGACCTCTTCCAGAAAGAGATTGAAAATTACTCACTACCTGTAAAGAAAGTCCCTTTTCTGTCGCTCGAGAAAGTATAGCCTCACCCAGTGGATGCTCTGAATAATGCTCCATACTAGCTGCTAGTTGTAAGATAACATCTTCTGATATATCTTGGTAGGTCAACACATCCGTCACCTTTGGCTTGCCTTGTGTCAATGTTCCTGTCTTGTCCAAAATGATAGTATCAAGTTTCTCTGCCTGTTCAAGCACCTCACCTGACTTAATCAGGATACCCTGTTCAGCCCCTTTTCCAGTTCCAACCATAATAGCTGCTGGTGTCGCAAGTCCCAAGGCACAAGGACAGGCAATAATGAGGACCGCAATCATAATGGACAGTGAAAAGGTCCCTGATTCACCTACTAAGAGCCAGAAAAGCCCTGCTCCCAAAGCTAAGAGCATCACAACTGGAACAAAGACTGCTGCTACCTGATCTGCTAATTTGGCAATCGGAGCTTTCGATCCTTGTGCCTCCTCTACTAAGCGCACAATCTGTGAAAGAGCTGTATCCTTGCCAACTTTAGTAGCCACCATGCGAAAGGCTCCATTTTTATTGATAGAACCACCAAATACTACATCACCAGCCCTCTTTACAACAGGGAGGCTTTCCCCTGTCAAGATAGCCTCATCAACCGTTGATTGCCCCTCTAGCAACTCTCCGTCAACAGGAATTTTTTCACCCGGACGTACCAAAATCTGATCCCCTACCATGACAGTCTCAAGCGCAACATCTACTTCTTGACCATTTCGGAGAACGCGAGCAGTTGGAGGCGTCAAGGCCATTAGATGTTGAATGGCTGCGGATGTTCGGCTTTTTGATACCGTTTCTAGATATTTCCCTAGCGTAATCAAGGTCAAGATAACTGCTACCGATTCCAAATACAATTCCGCATGGGCACCATGCACCGCCTCAACCCTCCCTAGCCATAAGAGGGCTGTCATAACGATTCCCTGAATCAGGGCTGCTCCTGTTCCAAGCGCAATCAAGGAATCCATATTGGGATGTCCTTTCTTCAACGTTTTCAGACCTTTTTGATAAAAGCCTCGTCCTAGATATACAATGGGTAGCACTAGGATTAACTGAACAAGGGCTGAAATTGAAGCTCGTTGAAAAATAGCTGGAAGTAGGAAATTGCTCCACGAAATCATGGGAACCATCGCAAGATAAACCAGTGGTATAGCAAATAGAGCTGACCACACAAAACGTTGCCACAATTTTCTTGCTTGCTCTTTTTGTTCAACACTTTTATCAACTGGCTGATTCGTTTCCTCTAAAAAGGCTTCATAGCCTGCTTCTTTCACTGCCTGCTGAATGGTTGCCGCGGACTGCACACTCGCATCATAACGCACATAAAGGCTCTCTGTTGCCAGATTGACCGTTGCCTCCTCCACTCCATCCAACTTTCCAACACTATTTTCAATAGCCATAGCACAAGAAGCACAACTCATGCGCTTGACCTGATAGGTTTCCTCGACTGCATTTGAGATTAAGCGATATCCAGCCTTTGCCACAGCATCTAAAAACGCTGCCTCTTTGATTCTTTCTGCTTCATAGATAACAGTAGCTTGCTCGGTTGCAACATTAACACTAGCTTCCGTCACACCTACCAAGGACTGGAGCGTTTTTTCAATCGTCATGGCACAGGAGGCACAATTCATCCCCTCAACTGTATAAATTTTCTTCATATCAGCATCTCCTTTCGTTTACAGTTGTAATCTCTATATAAAACCAGTATACTTCTTTTGACTACATTTGTAAACAATATTGTTTTAAAAAAAAACTGTATCCACTGGTTAGCTGAATGCAGATTTTTTATAGTTATCACATATCACTTTCTCCCCCTTATCCACTGCGAAAATATAGCCGTTTCGTTTATTTTTAGTACTAGGCAACGAGTCGCAGGTAGTTGAAATAGTTGATAACTATTTCAAGTGACAGATAAGAAAAGTGTAACTTTTCTCAATGGTACAGCAAGACGAGTGAACGAAGTAATAAAAATGTAAACTAAATAGCTATAAAATTCAAATAAGAGGTAAGCACGGAAAGAAAAAGAGGCGGCCGAACAGAAGTTGCTTGCAACTTCGTCGTGAGACCCCTGCGAGGATAGCTAGGGTCCTCACAAATGAAATGCAGGGTGGAGCCAGATAGATACCGCTAAGAAAAAATATTTATTTTGTGGTTTGGTAGTCATTTTTTGACTATTTTGTCTTTTTGCACAGCTTGTAGCCCAAGTTCAGTTACATTAAGATACAAAGCCCGTAAAACTCAAGGTAAAAATAGGAAACTTTGCGAAGACGTTTCGTCTAGCAAAGGCTTCTCTTTTTTACGCAGAGTTTAGGGCGGGTTCAGTTACATCAAGATACCAAGCCCGTAAAAAACTCAAAGCGTACCCCTAGGGCATCCGTATCTGTAAAGCAGGCACAGCCTGCAACAGCTACGGTAAAAGTAGGAAATTTGACGAGTGTGAAAAGCTCCAGTGGAGGTTTTCAGCCTACTTCCTAAAAGTATCCGTAAGCAAGTAAACCTCGCAACGGCTTCGTCTCTTTTTTACACAGCTCTTAGCCCGAGTTCAATTACATCAAGATACGAGGGCGTTAAAAAGCGAATGAAAAATAGGAAATACGACAAAGAAGCTTCTGCTTCTAGGAGTATTTATCTTTTTTCCGAGCTTTTAGCCCGAGTTCAATTACATCAAGATACAAGAGCATGAAGCAACTCCTAGACAAAATAGGCAATCGAAGCAGGTTGACTTGCAACCAATGAGATTGGCACCTAAAGGTAGCCGTATCCGTAAGCGAACATGGTTCGCAACGGCTTCGTCTCTTTTTTCCGAGCTTTTAACCCGAGTTCAATTTCATCAAGATACGAGGGCGTTAAAAAGCGACTGTACCCTGTGTCTAAGAAACTCTCCGCTGGATAGTTTCTTCCATATCTATAAAGCTGGCACAGCCTGCAACAGCTACGGTAAAAATAAGCACCCGAACAGAAGTTGCAAGCAACTTCGTCGTGAGACCCCTGCGAGGATAGCTAGGGTCCTCACAAATGAAATGCAGGGTGGGCCAGATAGATACCGCTAAGTAATTGAAGCAGGTTGCTCTGCAAACGTCTATTTCCCGCTCCCTATCCCTAACCTTTCACCATTCTCAAGTATGAAAGTTCATCAGAATTGGATTTCGATAGAGCATCTGTTCCTATCTCGCATTGATTGCTTTCATAGTACGCGCGATGTCTCGATGTTGCTCGCGGCGTTTAATCGATTCACGTTTATCATAATCATGTTTTCCTTTAGCAAGACCGATTAAAACCTTAGCAAAGCCATCTTTGAGGTAGACCTTGAGCGGAACTAGGGTCATACCTGTTCCTTTCACTTCATTTTCAAGATGAGCAATCTGCTTTTTACGTAGCAGCAATTTACGCGTTCTGGTCGGATCTTGATTCCAGATATTGCCCTCGTCATAAGGTGCAATATGGACATTATTGAGCCAAACTTCTCCCTTACGAACTTGTGCAAAGCCATCCTTTAGGTTTATCCTCCCTGCTCGAATGGATTTGATTTCTGTCCCTGTTAGGACCAAACCTGCTTCAATCGTATCAACAACGGTATAATCGTGACGGGCTTTCTTATTTTGTGCGAGAACCTTTCCCTCACCCTTTGCCATCTCTATCTCCTTTTTTTGCGTTTTGTTTTGGCCACTTCTTTATAAAATGGCTTCTTTTTCTTGTCCTTTGACGGAATGTTTTTACTGGAACGATAAGCTCTCTCCTCTTGCTTATGCCCCTTTCCTTTGCCACGCCCCGTACGGTCTGAACGATCACGATTGGCATGGCTCTTACTCTTTCGAATTGCCTTGAGTGGTGGTTCAAGGACATCCATATCAGACGGTAGGTGGGCAAAATCAATCTCTCCTGTCAACTTATCGGCTCGCATTAGTTTTACGCGGATAGCTTGACCCACTCGGAACACACGCCCTGATTTTTCACCTTTGAGGGTCAAGGTTCGCTCATTGTACTGATAAAATTCAGGTAGATTTTGAATGTGAATCAATCCCTCAACAGTGTTTGGCAACTCAACAAAAAGACCAAATTTGACAATACTGGACACCACACCGTCAAATTCTTGCCCAACAAACTCCTGCATGTACTCTGCTTTTTTCATAGCTTCTACTTCACGCTCAGCATCAATCGCACGGCGTTCTAAGTTGGAAGTCTGTTTAGCAATCGCAGGAATGCTTGCTTCAAAATGTGCTACTACTTCTGGCGTAACAGTACTGTATTCTCGTACCATACGGTGCACCAAGAGGTCAGGATAACGTCGAATCGGACTAGTAAAGTGCGTATAGTAATCCGCACCTAACCCGTAGTGACCATGGTTATGCTCCGAATAGCGGGCCTGTTGCATCGAACGTAGCAACATCATATTAAGAACATCAGCGTAGGGCTCATCTGCCACACGGTTCATCAAAGCCTGCAAGGATTCTGAACTGATAGAGCTTGCCGTACCTGCAATTCCAACTCCAAAACTACTCGCATAATCGATAAACTTCTGCAGTTTATCTACCTTTGGCTCCTCATGAACCCGATAGATAAACGGTAAATCTAATTTACTAAAATGCTCGGCAACTGTTTCATTTGCGATCAACATGAAAGATTCAATCATACGCTCGGCAATACCACGTTGGCGTAATTGAATATCAACTGGCATACCATCTTTGTTGACAATAATCTTAGCTTCATTGGTATCAAAGTTAAGCGCACCGCGCCTAAAGCGCATGGTTTCTAACGTTTCGTGAAGCCGAACCATTTTCTCGACACTGGGTACGATTCTTGAAAATTCTTTTAGCTTCGCCTTATCTCCAGCAATCATCAGATTAACATCTGCATAGGTCATACGGTAAGTAGTATTGATTACGGTCTGACCAATCCAATGCTTCACTACACGCCCCTTGTGATCAATCTCCATAATAGCTGACTGGGTCAAGCGATCAACGTTGGGATTCAAGGAACAAATACCATTTGACAAGCGCTCAGGTAACATCGGTACCACACGATCTGTCACGTAGACAGATGTCCCACGATTAAGGGCCTCTCGATCCAAGGCAGATCCGTCAGTCACATAATAGGAAACATCTGCTATATGAACTCCGAGTTCTAGATTACCATTTTTTAATTGTTTGATATGAACTGCATCGTCCAAGTCCTTGGCATCTGCTCCGTCAATCGTAAAAATAATCTCCTGACGCAAATCCAAGCGATCCTCATAGTCTTTCTCTAAGAGGTGGTCTGAGATTCGATTCGCTTCTGCCAGAACGTCGTCTGGAAATTCTGCAACAATATCCATTGATTCTAACACTTCGAGAACATCTATCCCAACATCATCCTTATGCCCAATGACATCCAGGATTGTTGCCACAAAATAATCTCGTTTTTTGTTAGGATATTGCTCAATAGCAACCTTGACAATCTCTGTCCCATCTAGAACCAGGGCTGATTTTTTCAGGTAAATCGGCTGGCTAATCTTTTGATTTTTCGATTTGATATAGCCTGCATATTCCTTTTTATCTTCATCAAAGATGACCTGGCCGACAGCCGTCTTAAGACTATGCTCCAAGATATCAATCACCTCTGCTTCTGCCACTGTACCCTTGAAGCGATCAGCCACTTTTTTAATAGCCACTTCAACCTTATCTCCCTCAATGGCATGGTTGACATCGTTTCTCCCGATAAAGATGTCATCTTCTGTTTCATCAACCGTTACAAAACCAAAACCATTTTTATTGGCACGAAAAATACCTGTTAGGGTCACGCGATGGGGGCTCTTCTTTTCTGGTAAGGCAATTCTGCCCTTACTGTCAAAGCATAATTGCCGGCGTCTTTCCATATTAGACACCTGCTTGACCAGCTGTACAAACTCTTTGGCAGACCTTGCTTGCAAATAGTCTGCAAGCTGATTCATGGTCACAGGACCAACTGTTTGAATATAGTTAATAATTTCTTTTTTCATTTCTCTCTTTTCATTAAGATACGAGGGCGTGTAAAAAGCGAATGAAAAATAGAAAATACGACGAAGAAGCTTCTGCTTCTAGGAGTATTTATCTTTTTTCCGAGCTTTTAGCCCGAGTTCAATTACATCAAGATACAAAGCCCGTTAAAAACTCAAAGCGAAAATAGGAAATTTGACGAAGAAACGTTAGTTTCTAGGAGAATTTTTCTTTTTCGCACAGAGTTTAGGGCGTGTTCAATTACACCAAGATACGAGGGCGTGAAGAGCAAAGTAAAAATAGGAGATTGACGTAGTGTTCGATGAACACAAGGAAATCTATACCTAAAGGTAGCCGTAAGCGAACATAATTCGCAACGGCTTCGTCTCTTTTTTACACAGCTCTTAGCCCGAGTTCAATTTCATTAAGATACGAGGGCATGTAAAAAGCGAATGAAAAATAGAAAATACGACGAAGAAGCTTCTGCTTCTAGGAGTATTTATCTTTTTTCCGAGCTTTTAGCCCGAGTTCAGTTACATCAAGATACAAGGGCGTGAAACAACTCCTAGACAAAATAGGCAATCGAAGCAGGTTGACTTGCAACCAATGAGATTGGCACCTAAAGGTAGCCGTGGCCGTAAGCGAACATGGTTCGCAACGGCTTCGTCTCTTTTTTCCGAGCTTTTAACCCGAGTTCAATTACATCAAGATACAAAGCCCGTTAAAAACTCAAAGCGAAAATAGGAAATTTGACGAGTGAAAAGCTCCTGTGGAGGTTTTCAGCCTACTTCCTAAAAGTATCCGTAAGCAAGTAACCTCGCAACGGCTTCGTTTCTTTTTCATTAAAATTTTAGCCCGTGTTCAATTACACCAAGATACGAGGGTGTGAAGAGCAAAGTAAAAATAGGAGATTGACGTAGTGTTCGATGAACACAAGGAAATCTATACCTAAAGGTAGCCGTAGCCGTAAGCGAACATAGTTCGCAACGGCTTCGTCTCTTTTTTACACAGCTCTTAGCCCGAGTTCAATTACATCAAGATACAAGGGCGTGTAAAAAGCGAATGTACCCTGTGTCTAAGAAACTCTCCGCTGGATAGTTTCTTCCATATCTGTAAAGCAGGTACAGCCTGCAACAGCTACGGTAAAAATAGGCGGCCGAACAGAAGTTGCAACCAACTTCCTCGTGAGACCCCGACGAGGATAGCTAGGCTAATCCCAAACGGAAGTGTAGGGAATTGCCAGCTAGCTACCGGCAAGCGGTCGAACAGAAATTGCAACCAACTTCCTCGTGAGACCCCGACGAGGATAGCTAGGCTAGTCCCAAACGGAAGTGTAGGGAATTGCCAGCTAGCTACCGGCAAGCGGCCGAACAGAAGTTGCAACCAACTTCGTCGTGAACCCCCTGCGAGAATAGCTAGGCTCGCCACAAATGAAATGCAGGGACTAGCCAGATAGATACCGCTAAGTAATCGAAGCAGGTTGGCTTGCAGCCAATGAGATTGCACCTAAAGGGAACCACAGCACCAAAGGTATGCCGTACCTTTAGAGTAAATAAAATTTGCAACGGCTTCGTCCCCCTAAAGGGAGCCGTATCCGTAAGCGAACATAGTTCGCAACGGCTTCGTCCCTTTTTCTAACATTTTTAGTCCGAACTCAGTTAAATAAGCCACAAGCACGTTAAAAATTAAGGCAAGGATAGAACGGATATTCACAGAGACAGGCTGACAACCTAGGCTTTTGACCTCCACAGAATATCGGGTCTTTGTGTCCTAATTTCTTCCCACTAGCAAATGATAAAAAAGAGACTAAGAACAAGTCCCAGTCTTTTTACTTACTTGAAATAATTACCAAGGCCAGCGCAATCAACATCCAGCAAAAGACGAGAACAGCTGTTAGCCGTTGCATAACAGCCTCAAAGCCACGCGCTTTTGTTCGCTCAAAGAGGGCTCCTGAACTAGCATCAAATACATTACTAGATTGATTTTTAGCTGGTTGCATAAAGATTGCAATAATAATAATAGCAGATAAAATTAAAAGAATGGTTAATAAAGCGTTGTACATATTTCTTCTCTTTCTTTAAGAACTCCCCACAGTATACCATAAAATTTATTTTGTTTCAAGATGTAGTGTTACTTTTCTCTCTTTGGGACAATATTTTAAGACTTCAATCTTCTGCGGATGTGTTTTACTATTCTTACTGGTCAAATAATTTTTGCTACCACATTCTGAACATTGTAAATTGATTTTAACTCTCACTAAATTTCCTTTACTTTCAAGTAATTTCTAAAGCTAAAGAGCGACCAGATAAGGTTGACCATAACTAGGCTACAAGTTACATAAAAGACCCAACGATAACCTAGATAAGTCGCAACTCCTGATCCCAACATTGGACCCAGGACAGAGCCCATATACATAAAGGTTTGGTTAAATGAAAAAATCCGTGAAATCCCCTCTTTAGGTGTTAATTTTGCGAGTAAGGAATTGACGGAAGGCAAGAGAGCCCCTGTCCCAAAGCCATATAAAAAGCGAAAAATTCCTAATTGCAAAGGTGTTGTAGCATGTGCATTAAGCCAATTCATTACAAAACTATACAACAGAGCCGCAAGTAACAAGCGGTGATTTCCAATCTTATCCCCTAACTTTCCAAGTTGGGGCGAGCTAATCATAGATGAAATACCCAAGGCTGAGATAATCACTCCTGAGATAAACAAGAGATTTTCCACCTGTCCTAAATACCGAATATAAAGAGTTAATATAGGCACCACCGACTGAGCTGCCATTTGAATAATCATACTGGTCACGAACAAACTAAGGACAATCTGCTTGTCTTTAATTTGATGAAAGACTTCTCTCAAGCTCATCTCCTGACCAGCCTTAATCGGTGTGAAATCTTCTTTAATATAGAAATAGGTCACGATGGTCACAAGTAATAATAAAATCCCCACAATTAGAAAAACCAAACGCATACCAACAACTTCTGCTAAAAAGCCTCCTAGCATAGGACCAATCAAGGTTCCTGCAACCAAGCCTGTCGACAAGGTTCCAAGAGCGTAGCCCGTTTTTCCTTTAGGAACCTGACTAGCAATTAAAGCGGTAGAGTTCGGCACATAGCCTGCAAATACTCCTGTCATGATCCGTAAGAGAATCAGCCAAAATACATTCGGTACAAAGACCAACCCTCCCATACTGATAATCATGACCGAGCTAGCTCGGACCATCATTGGCTTTCGTCCATAACGGTCTGCAAGACTTCCCCAAATCGGGGACATAATGGCTGAGGCCAGAGCTGTTGTTGAAACAGCCAGACCTGCATAAAATTCAACCTGATTTTTCGGTGCACCTAATTCCTCAACAAACACCGAAATAAAAGGCATGACCATTGAAAAGCTGGCTCCTGTCAAAAAATTTCCTACCCAAGCAATCTTTAAATTTTGCTTCCAAATATCTGAACTCAAAATATCATCATCTTCTTTCTATGCGCTGTAAAAGCTGATCAACTTGTGCATAAGTTGCAAGCTTTGGACCACCATTATCAATCTGATAAGGGGTTCGCTTTTTCTTTTCTTCCAGAGGCATTTGTGCAGCTATACGCTGCCTAGCTGCCTCCTGTTCTAATTGATTTCGTTCCATTAGCCGCTCTATTTGTAGAGCAGGCGCAAGTACAACAAGCCAAACTTCAGAAACGACTTCCTCGTAGTTCAATTCAAAGAGCAGGGGAATATCCATGAAGAAAACATCTTCGCTCTCAGCTAGCCGATCACGCTCTGCTAACAATGCTTGTCGAATAATCCTATCCTGTAATTGTGAGAGACGGTCGCGCACTTCTGCATGTTCAAAGACCAAGCGCCCTAGTTGCTCGCGATCTAATTCTCCATTTTTAGTTAAGATAGTCGTACCAAATTCTTCCACCAAAACCTGATAAAGCTTACCACCTTTTTGCTGTAACTGGTGGACAACTTGATCTGCATCAAGCACTTGATAACCAAGCTTTCGTAAATAAGCTGTCACCGTGGACTTTCCCGAAGCGATGCCACCTGTTATCCCAATTACCTGTGTCATGGAGCCACCTGACACAAGGGACAAATATGGGTTCCACGACCAGCCAACTGGAATTTCACAATCTCCGTCTGGCAATGTGGACAGGCCTGCCCCCCTTTTCCATAAACTTGTAAATAATCCTGCATGGTGCCGTCCATACCGAGTGCATTTTTATAGGTTCGAATAGTCGACCCTCCCTTTTCAACACCCAGTCGCAAGACAGCAATAATAGCTTGGTGCAAGCTTCTACTTTCCTTGGCTGAGAGACTTTGACCAGTCCTTACAGGGTGAATCCCTGCTTGAAACAAGGCTTCATCCACATAGATATTACCAAGCCCCACAACCAAGGTCTGATCCAACAAGGCAGCCTTAATCGGCTTTTTCGACTTGGCAAGCTGGGCTTGAAATTGAGCATAAACAAACTCTTCCTCTGTCGGCTCTGGTCCTAATTTTTTAGAGAGGAAGTACGCTGCCACTTGCTCTTTTCCCAACAACTCCATCGTCCCAAATTTTCGTACGTCTTGATAGACTAAATGGCTCCTGTCTGTAAAAGTAAAAAAGGCATGAAAATGCTTGTTTTCTGACACTTGATTTGGGAAATAATGATACTTACCCTCCATGCGTAAATGAGAAACCAAAACAAAGTCTGTCAAGTCAAATAGGAGGTATTTTCCACGCCTCTTAATGCCATAAATCTCTTGACCGACGAGAGCTTCAGTCAAAGTATCTGCTCCAGTCAAGACCATGCGCGGATAGGCAATCTCTACTTTCTGAATTCTTTTTCCAACAACCAGTCTTTCCAATCCCTTGCGGACCGTTTCAACCTCTGGTAATTCTGGCATAATGACGATACCGAGAGCGACAAAAAGCGACTGACATCTAGGAGAAAGACCGAAGTGTGCTGACACACATGATATCCTCTCTCATTTCCGAGTTTTTCACTCGGGTTCAGGCCACCTTACACCCTATCCTTTCTTTATTCGTTTTATATGGAAAACAAGCTTTTTTCATAGAGTTAAAGGCTAGCTCACAACAAGCCTCTATACTCTCTTTCTCTAAATACCATAGTCTTCTCGTTTGCTTTTAGTACGAGGCAACAAGCTGTAAGCTGGACTAGAGTACGGCCAAGCGAGTGAACGAAGTAATAAAAGATAAACGAAATGACTATAACAAAATGATGTCAACGTCTAATCTACATTCAAGATATAATGAACACTTCTACTTACTTCACGAAAACCCATTTTGTGATGAAATGCTTGACTAGCAATGTTCTCTAACGAACAGTCCGAAGCCAGCTGAACACAACCTTGAGCCTTAGCCCATAATTTAGCAAATTCGAGTAATTCTTGAGCAATTCCCTGCTGCCTAGCTTCTTGTGTAACAGCAACACCCTCTAGATAAGCAAGCGGTAGGTGGGAACATCCCTCAACATATTCCTTTCGGATGGACAAGCTCAGCCATGCCAATGCTTTACCTGCCCTCCAGTATAGAAATTCATGCGGAAATTGCTCATTTTAAAAAGCTTCCTGCAAATAATCCATATCGCTAGAGCAAACCTGGCTTGCAAAGCTTAGCCAAATTTTCACTTCGTCTTTTTTCACTGGAACTATCTTTTCAGTCATTTGTCATGCTCCACCTACTGCACTTATCTAAAAAGTCAACGGGCTATGCTATTGCTACCCGTTTGTTCAATCATTTTCCGTCTTGAAACGAGACTTTCTCAAAACCAAATAGACTAATACTCTTTCTGACTATAACCAAAGTCCGCCAAGTCTAACTTCTTGTCGCGCCAATTTTTCTTAACCTTGACCCAGGTTTCTAAAAAGACCTTATCCCCCAACATTAACTCGATGTCACGGCGAGCCATAGAGCCAATCTTCTTGAGCATCGTACCGCCCTTTCCAATGACAATTCCTTTTTGGCTATCACGCTCGACCATAATCGTTGCCCGAATGTGGATTTTATCTGTCTCTTCATCTCTCTTCATACTGTCAATGATAACGGCTACTGAATGTGGAATTTCCTCCCGGGTCAAGTGCAGGACTTTTTCACGAATCATTTCAGACACCAAGAAACGCTCTGGATGATCCGTAATCTGTTCTGGCGGAAAATATTGAAATCCCTCATCTAAACTTTCTTTCAAGATTTCCATGAGACGATTGATATTATTTCCTTGGGTAGCAGAAATTGGAACAATCTCCTTAAAGTCCATTTGCTTGCGAAAATCATCAATCTGCTCCAGGAGCTGATCTGGATGTACCTTGTCAATCTTATTCACCACCAAAATCACAGGTACCTTAGCCGACTTAAGGCGTTCGATAATCATATCATCACCTTTACCCCGTGGCTCATCTGCAGGGACCATAAAGAGAACTGTGTCCACTTCGCGCAAGGTGCTATAGGCAGATTCGACCATAAAATCTCCCAAAGCTGTCCTGGGTTTATGGATTCCAGGCGTGTCAATAAAGACAATCTGCTCTGCTTCTGTTGTATAAATCCCCATGATTTTATTGCGCGTTGTCTGCGCTTTGTCACTCATAATGGCAATTTTCTGTCCCATAACGTAGTTAAGAAAGGTTGATTTCCCAACATTTGGACGTCCTAAAATGGCTACAAAGCCTGATTTAAATGTCATATATACCTCTTAAAAAATTAAATTCCAAATTTTTGGAACAAAAATGATGCCCCCTGTTAAAAGAGCAAATCCTGATACAAATAATACTGCTCCTGCTGCCATATCTTTGGCATTTTTTGCCAACATGGAGAAATGGTAATCTGAAGCCAAATCAACGACATTTTCAATCGCAGAATTGACGATTTCAAAAGCGATGACCAAACTGATGCTCAACAGTAAAAACAGCCACTCTGTCATCGAAACCTGAAAAATGATTCCCGCTATCACGACGAGAATCGCTGATACGAGATGTTTGCGCATATTGCGCTCTTCCTTAAAAGCCGTAAACAGGCCTGTCACCGCAAATTCAAGGCTGGCAACTAAATCTCTATTCTTCCATTTTTTCTGTGAATTATTCTCGTGTAAGTCCATAAGCCGTCAGTATCTCTTCTTGTAATCCAAACATTTCCGCTTCTTCTTCAGGTGTATAATGATCATACCCGTTAATATGCAGAAAACCATGTACTGCTAAAAAGCCCATTTCGCGTTCAAAACTATGACCGTACTCTTTTGCCTGCTCGTATGCCTTATCAATGGAAATATACAATTCGCCAATATAGACATCAAAATCCTCAAGCAACTCACCCAAGTCAGGGTTTTCCAGCAGAGTTTCCTCGTCAAAGACAATCTCTGTTTCTGGTTTATACTCTAGGCTTACCACATCTGTCGGACGATCAATTCCTCGATATTCTAAATTCACCTCATGCACACGTGCATTGTCAACAAAGGTTACAGCCATTTCTTTTTGCTCTTTGCCAATTTTTTGAGCCGCAAGTCCCAATAAGTTTCGAATCTGCTGCTGCATCTCCTCTGTCACTTGCCCTGTCTCATCAACCATTTCAATATACATGTTTCACCACATTCTTTCTTCCCACTATTATATCACAAAGTAGGGGGAAAGGAAAAAGTGCCAGCCTATCACTTGCCAGAAATTCAATATTCAAGCTAGTCTGCATCCGCTCTAAAATGACCAAGCTTAGCAATTAGCTAATTTTTGAATCGCGCCGAACAAATCTCCAAGTTTTTCAACCACTGCATCTGCCCTGTAAGGACTACCAAGAATTTTCCGCCTCCGATGATTGAGCCAAATGGCTTTCCAGCCTGCTCCTTTTGCACCTACAACATCATTTTCAAAGGAAGCACCGACATAGCAAATCTCCCCTGGTAATACCTGTAACTTCTCTGACATCAAGTCAAAGATAGCCTTTGTAGGCTTGGTAATCCCTACTTGACCAGAGATAATCGTTAACTCCTCTGAGAACCACTCATGTAATCTCAAGGACTGCAACTTGCGCAACTGATGAAGATGTGGACCATTGGTAATAATACCCAGGCAAATCTTGTTTTTCCGACAGTAGTCAAAAATAGCTGGAAATTCTGGACTGAGTACGATGTTTCCTTGATTTTTTTGATACTCTTTCTGTATAATGAGAGCCTGCTCTTCTGGAACATGGTAGCCGAAGTCTGCCAAGGAACGCTTCATGCGGTAAATATGACTAGCCTCAAGTGTCATTTCACCTATCGTTGTCGCCTCAAATACCTCATCGGCATACTTTCGAAAGGCAATATATAAGGCTTCTATTTGCTCATCTTGGATAGGAAGAAAGTTCTGAATAGCTCGCTTAAAAGGCTCTTCTTGATTATATAAGGTATCGTCCAAATCAAAAATCAATGCTTTCATTCTTCTATGTCTAGCAAAAATTGAGATTTATTGCTGAAATCAGACCCAGAGAATCACCGAATAGGGAATGAGATAAGATTGTGATGTTGAAGTCTCACCTATCCTCTATTATTTCTCTGTTCAAGTACCGTAACACCGCTTTTTAGTTTCTAGGCTCAACCTACAACTCAACTTATAACCAAATGCAGCATAAGATACAAAAGCCGTTTGACACGAGTTTCACTCGTTTTATCTGCCACCTTCAACAGTCTTTCTAGACTGTTGAAGCGAGCAAGATAAAAATAGGCGGCCGAACAGAAGTGGAACACTTCGTAGTGAAACCCCTGCGAAGATAGCTAGGCTCATCACAAATGAAATGCAGGGAGGAGCCAGATAGCTACCGCTAAACAATCGAAGCTGGGTGACTTGCAACCAATGAGATTGGCACCTAAAGGGAGCCGTATCCGTAAGCGAACATGGTTCGCAACGGCTTCGTTTCTTTTTTGCACAGAGTTTAGGGCGTGTTCAATTACATCAAGACACGAGGGCGTGTAAAAAGCGAATGAAAAATAGGAGACTGACGCTGTGTGCAGTAAACACAAGGAAGTCTATCTTTTTTCCGAGCTTTTAACCCGAGTTCAGTTACACCAAGATACAAGGGCGTGTAAAAAGCGAATGAAAAATAGGAGACTGACGCTGTGTGCAGTAAACACAAGGAAGTCTATCTTTTTTCCGAGCTTTTAACCCGAGTTCAATTATATTAAGATACAAAAGCGTGTAAAAGCGAATGTACCCTGTGTCTAAGAAACTCTCCGCTGGATAGTTTCTTCCATATCTGTAAAGCAGGCACAGCCTACAACAGCTACTGTAAAAATAGAAAATACGACGAGTGAAAAGCTCCTGTGGAGGTTTTCACTCTACTTCCTAGGAAGCATATGCCCCTGCATAGCTCCAACAGTCAGAGTAATGACTGTTGGAAGTTGGAAATGAAGCCAACGAATTCGCATCAGTCGCAGAGGTCAGATGTGGAGTGGGAAACACGAACAAATATGAGTATAATCGTTTCGTTTATCTTTTATTACTTCGTTAACTCACTTTGCCATACTCTAGTACTGCCTGCAGCTCCTTGCCTAGTACTAAAAGCAAACTAAAAGACTATCAAAAGCTCCAGTGGAGCTTTTTAGCCTGCTCCCTGTCCCTGAAAAAAAGCAGCATGTCATTTCCAATCTTCAAGGGCATAATAGCCATTGAAGCAAGCAACCACTGCGTCAACGTCATTCGGTTCATAAAGTTAAAAGGCTGGGACTCTTTGAACGGCTCCCTGTCAAGTAGACAGTCAAATAATAAAAGATATTAAGCAACCTGATTCCTGAATTCTATAGGAGTCAGGTTATTTAATTTGGTCTGATAGCGTCGTGTATTGTAAAACTCAATATA
>NZ_SPOZ01000023.1 GCF_004569635.1 Streptococcus sp. LYSM12 | reverse complement strand
ACAGTATGACGAGCGCCTTTTTTACCAAATGGTTTGATAACCAGCTCTTACCCTCTTTGTCAGAGCCACATCTTATTGTGATGGATAATGCCAGCTTCCATCCTAAAGCGAAATTGGATAAGCTTGCCATAGGCAAGGGACATTATTTTCTTCCATTACCTCCCTATTCTCCTGAACTCAACCCGATTGAACAATATTGGGCTACTCTCAAAAACAAGGTTCGGAATCTACTCAGAGCTGGAAAGTCTGTATATGAAAGTTTAGAATACTGTTTATAGACTAAACGACTATATTACTTCGTTCACTCGCTTTGCTGTACTCCAGTACAGCCTGCAGCTCCTTGCCTAGTACTAAAAGTAAACTAAAAGACTATAACTAGAAAGCGAGGTCATTGCTTGCAAGACAGTACATACTTAAAGAAAATAGGCAGCTGTTTCGGCTTTAGCCGATTACAGTTGAGAATCCTGTAAGGATAGATGTTCTTTACGTCCTCACATCTTAATTGAACTCGAGCTACAACTCACTGAAAAAAAGACCAATCTGATTGGTTGCAAGACAACCTGCTTCGATTGTCTATTTTTTCTAGGAGTTGTTTCACGCTCTCGTATCTTAATTGAACTCGAGCTACAACTCACTGAAAAAAAGACCAATCTCATTGGTTGCAAGACAACCTGCTTCGATTGTCTATTTTTTCTAGGAGTTGTTTTACGCTCTCGTATCTTGATTTAATTGAACTCGGGCTAAAAATGGTAGAAAAAAGATGAATCGTATCGATTACCGGAGTAATCATCTCCGATTCCCTATTTTTCTTTCCATTTTCTTCACGCCCTCGTATCTTAATTGAACTCGAGCTACAACTCACTGAAAAAAAGACCAATCTCATTGGTTGCAAGACAACCTGCTTCGATTGCCTATTTTTTCTAGGAGTTGTTTTACGCTCTCGTATCTTGATTTAATCGAACTTGAGCTACAACTCACTGAAAAAAAGACCAATCTCATTAGTTGCAAGACAACCTGCTTCGATTGTCTATTTTTTCTAGGAGTTGTTTTACGCTCTCGTATCTTGATTTAATCGAACTCGGGCTAAAAGCTCGGAAAAAAGATAGCCATCCTTGTGTTCATCGAACACGTCGTCAGTCTTCTAATTTTCGTTCGCTTTTTATACGCCCTCGTATCTTAATGGGTTTTTGTATTGGTCAAGTCGGTCATTTTTTGATATGATAGAAGAATAATTTTATCAATAGGAGCAGCTATGTCAAATAAGTTACTTGTTTTACAGTCAGACTTCGGTCTAGTGGATGGTGCGGTGTCTGCCATGATTGGAGTGGCACTTCAAGAATCGCGCGATTTAGTGGTGCATAATCTGACACATGATATTACACCCTACAATATTTTTGA
Organism: Streptococcus sp. LYSM12; assembly: GCF_004569635.1. Taxonomy (GTDB): domain Bacteria; phylum Bacillota; class Bacilli; order Lactobacillales; family Streptococcaceae; genus Streptococcus. Next base: position 41,202 of record NZ_SPOZ01000023.1, on the reverse strand, counting down.
GGGTGCTTACCGTCTATTTCAAACCGTGGAATACTGGCCTGAGGGAACGACTTTTGTATCTGTTGTCGATCCTGGTGTTGGCTCAAAACGTAAGAGCGTCGTAGCTCTGACAGAGCAAAACCATTACATCGTAACCCCTGATAACGGAACCCTGTCTTTCATTAAGCGACACGTTGGTATCAAGGCAGTGCGTGAGATTTCAGAAGTGGCCAATCGTCGTGCTAATACGGAGCATTCGTATACTTTCCATGGTCGAGATGTCTATGCGTATACAGGAGCAAAACTAGCCTCTGGGCATATTACCTTTGAAGAAGTGGGACCTGAGCTCAATGTGGCGGATATTGTCGAAATTCCGACTGTGGCAACAGAAGTTGGCACAGACTTTGTCAAAGGTGCAATTGACATCTTGGATGTTCGCTTTGGTTCTCTCTGGACGTCCATTACGCGCGAAGAGTTTCATAGCCTTAATCCAACCTTTACAGAGCGTTTTGAAGTGACCATTTACAATAATGATATGCTAGTCTATCAAAATCAAGTGACTTATGGTAAGTCCTTTGCGGATGTCCGTATTGGTCAACCTCTTCTCTATATCAATTCTCTCTATCGTGTGGGTCTTGCGATTAACCAAGGTTCCTTTGCCAAGGCCTATAATGTTGGAGTTGGACACAATTGGCATATCGAAATCAAGAAAATGAGTATCTAGGAAATAAGAAAGAGAGCATTTATGAAAAATAATTCGATTAAAACAGTTGTGGGAACAGGGATAGGGGCAGCCTTGTTTGTAGTGATTAGCTTGGTTATCAATATTCCACTAGGCATTCCCAATACCTCTGTGCAACTCCAGTACGCTGTCCAGTCTTTATTAGCGATTCTCTTTGGTCCAATCGTTGGTTTCTTAGTTGGCTTTATCGGGCATGCTCTTAAAGATTCCCTCCAGTATGGTCCATGGTGGTCATGGATTTTCGCTTCAGGCCTGTTCGGCTTGATGGTTGGTACCTTAAAATATCGCTTGCGCATCAGCGAGGGTGTGTTTACAATCAAGGATACTCTGCTGTTCAACGGTGTGCAATTCCTGGCTAATATCCTTGTATGGGGTGTAGTAGCACCGATTTTGGATGTCTTGGTCTACCATGAACCAGCCAATAAAGTATTCACGCAAGGATTGGTTGCAGGAAGCATCAATGCTGCTACTGTTGCCATTGCGGGAAGCCTCTTGTTAACAGTATATGCTAAGAAACAAGTGCAAAATAACAGCTTGTCTAAAGACGAGAATTAGTCACGAAGAAGGAACCTGTTCACTCATAGCTGAGCAGGTTTCATTTTGTATTTTCGGGCAAATAAATTGCTTTGCATTATATATGAGAAGTATAATAGAGGAGTGCTACTCGTCAAAAATCAGTATCTTCCGTTGCTCACTCACCTTATTGAACTTCGGTTTTATAGTCATTTCGTTTATCTTTTATGACTTGGTTCACTCGCTTTGTCGTACTCTAGTACAGGCAAGCTCGTTATCTAGTACTAAAAGCACACTAAAAGACTTTATTTGCGATTTAGAGGAGGAGAGCTTTGCTATCCTTATCTCCAGCCTTTCGCAATTTTTAATGGTGAAACCCAATCAGATATTGATTTTGAGAGAGTATGAATGATAAAATTAGAAAGAAAAGGGGAGAAGAAATCTTATGGCAAAAGATATTCGTGTCTTACTGTATTACAAATATGTTCCGATTGAAAATGCGCAAGAATTTGCGGCGGAACATCTGGCATTTTGTAAAGCAATCGGCTTAAAAGGTCGTATCCTTGTAGCAGATGAGGGAATTAATGGAACGGTTTCTGGTGATTATGAAACCACCCAAAAATACATGGACTATGTTCATTCGCTTCCGGGTATGGAAGACCTTTGGTTCAAAATTGATGAGGAAGAAGAGCAAGCTTTCAAGAAAATGTTTGTTCGTTACAAGAAAGAAATTGTTCACTTGGGCTTAGAGGACAATGATTTCGATGCAGATATTAACCCGCTTGAAACGACAGGGGCTTACCTTTCACCACAAGAATTTAAAGAAGCCCTTTTGGATGAAAATACTGTTGTTTTGGATACGCGTAATGACTACGAGTATGACCTTGGACACTTCCGCGGCGCTATTCGTCCAGACATTCGCAACTTCCGTGAGTTGCCACAATGGGTCCGTGATAACAAGGAAACATTCATGGACAAACGTGTCGTGGTTTACTGTACGGGTGGTGTCCGCTGCGAGAAATTCTCTGGCTGGATGGTTCGTGAGGGTTACAAAGATGTTGGTCAGCTACATGGTGGAATTGCGACCTATGGAAAAGATCCAGAAGTTCGTGGTGAGCTTTGGGACGGGAAAATGTATGTCTTTGACGAGCGTATCGCTGTGGATGTTAACCATGTAGACCCTATAGTAGTTGGAAAAGATTGGTTTGACGGAACTCCATGTGAGCGCTATGTTAACTGCGGCAATCCATTCTGCAACCGCCGTATCTTGACTTCAGAAGACAATGAGAACAAATACCTCCGCGGTTGTTCGCACAAATGCCGTGTTCATCCACGCAACCGTTATGTCGCGGAACATCAACTGACCCGAGAAGAAGTCGTAGAACGCTTGGCTATGATTGGGGAAGTTCTGGATGAATTAGTTGCACAATAAAATTAAAACCAACATCTCAAATGCAGAAGCCTGTATTCACAGCTACATGCGTTGATTCAAGGCTAGTTTTTAACTAGTTATTGTTCATTTTTTCAATATGATGTCAGTTTCTTGAAGAGATATTGATGTCATATTGAAACATGTCCTTTTGAATCAAGGTACCGTATGTGTGAATATAGGTTTTTATATTCTATAGTCATCAAATCTGACCCGTTTTCACAACTGAGAATGGTGAAAGCTTGGAGATAAGGATAGAAAAGCTCTCTTTCTTTAACCGACGGTAGAACTGACGTTCTGCAAGGTGGGATAACGACAGAAGAAGTTGTAGAGTACGGCAAAGCGAGTGAACCAAGTCATAAAAGATAAATGAAATGACTATAAAGTATGAGAACAAGCTTCTCCACATCAACAAAATGATGTAGCTTTAGGGGGACTTTGTGGTAAAATAGTAGGGTAGGAAACGTTTGAACAGTCACTTGAAAGAATATCCCAAGGGCTAACTGCGGAAGAAATGAGATAGAAGTGTTTATGAAAAAAGCAATCATTGAGTTTGAAAACTTTAGTTTTAAGTACCATGCTCAACAAGACCCCACCTTGTATGAGATTGATTTGACCATTTATCAAGGGGAGAAAGTCTTGATTGTAGGTCCATCGGGTTCTGGAAAATCCACCTTGGGTCAATGTTTGAATGGTATTATTCCAAATATCTATCCAGGGACAAGGACAGGAAGTTTGCGGATTGATGGAAAAGATGCCTTTGAACAGTCGATTTATGAAAAGTCCCTCTTTGTCAGTACTGTTCTGCAGGATACGGACGGGCAATTCATCGGGCTCAGTGTAGCGGAGGATTTAGCCTTTGCCCTTGAAAATGATGTCACGCCTCTGGAGGAAATGAAGACACGGATTCATAGCTGGGCGGAACGGTTGGATTTGCAGGCGTTATTGAGCCATAGACCACAGGATCTATCTGGTGGACAAAAGCAGCGAGTGAGTTTAGCAGGAGTCTTGATTGATGAGAGTCCGATTCTGCTTTTTGATGAGCCGTTAGCCAATCTTGATCCTAGATCAGGGCAAGATACGATTGAGTTGATTGATCGGCTACATAAGGAGCAGGGGACCACAACCATCATCATTGAACATCGCCTAGAAGATGTGCTTTATCGCCAGGTGGATCGGATTGTCTTGATCAGTGAGGGACGAATCTTGTACAATGGTGAGCCTGATGCCTTGCTCCGTTCTGATTTATTGCGTGAAAACGGTATTCGGGAGCCGCTCTATGTGACTACTTTGCGCCAATTAGACTATGATTTGGACAAGGAAGCAGATGTGACAAGTATAGAACAATTAACCTTGACAGATGTCCAGGTAGGAGAATTACCGGCGCTTGTCGTGGAGGAAAAGTTGGATCGTTCCTTGATAGAAGTGCAGCATTTGTGCGTTTCCTATGGTGACAAGGAGGTCCTTAAGGATATCCATTTCTCCATTCGTCAGGGAGAGCGTCTAGCGATTATTGGGAAGAATGGTGCAGGGAAATCAACCCTCGCCAAGGCCCTGTGTCAGTTTGTAGAGGTTTCAGGTGACATTTTGTGGAATGGTCAGTCCATTCTGTCTGATTCAATCAAGGAGCGTGCAGAGCGCATTGGTTATGTCTTGCAAAATCCCAACCAGATGATTAGCCAGACGATGATTTTTGATGAAGTGGCTCTAGGATTGCGTTTGCGGGGAGTTGCAGAAGCAGATGTGACCGAAAAAGTGGAAGCAGTTCTTCGCACCTGTGGGCTTTATGCCTTTCGTAAATGGCCGATTTCAGCGCTCTCATTCGGGCAGAAAAAACGGGTCACCATTGCTTCTATTTTGGTTTTAAATCCAGAAATTATTTTACTGGACGAACCGACAGCAGGTCAAGACCAGCGAAATTATACCGAAATTATGAATTTTCTGGATGAATTGAATCGCCAAGGGCATACCATTATCATGATTACGCACGATATGCAACTGATGTTGGATTATTCTGACCGAGCCATTGTTCTAGTGGACGGGCAGATTGTGGATGCTGCTCATCCGGCTAGTGTCTTGACCGCTCAGAGCCTTATTGAGGCTGCGAATTTGAAAGAAACGAGTATTTTCCACTTGGCTAAAAAACTAGGTGTTGATGCCTTAGCTTTGACCCGATTTTACATGGAAAGAGAAAGGAAAGAATAGATGAAAGGGATAAATATCATTGGCTATCGGGCTGGTCAGGGAGGCATTTATGACTTATCAGCCGTTAGTAAACTCATCTTTTTCCTCCTTGTCTCAGTAGCTGCTATGGTTACTTATGACACTCGCTTCATCTTTGGGATTGCTGTTTTGTCCCTTTGTCTATTTAAATGGTCGCAGATTCGCCTCAAGGATGTGTCCCTTGTTTTTATTGTGACAACCATTTTTGCGCTGATGAATGCTGTAATGGTCTATCTGTTTGCTCCGGAATATGGGGTTGAGCTGTATGGTGTAAAGACAGTTCTGTGGTCAGGGGTCGGTGCCTATACCTTGACCAGTCAAGAACTCTTTTATCTCTTAAATCTTCTTCTGAAGTATTTTTGTACAATTCCCCTTGCTGTCATCTTTTTGATGACCACGCATCCGAGCCAATTTGCATCAAGTTTGAATCAATTAGGTATTTCCTACAAAGTAGCTTATTCGGTCAGCTTGACCATGCGCTATATTCCAGATATTCAAGAAGAATTTTACACTATTCGAATGTCGCAGGAGGCTAGAGGAATTGAACTATCTCCTAAAGGCAAGTTGCTAGAACGAATTAAGGGGAATTTAGCGCTTGTAATCCCGCTAATTTTTAGTTCCTTATCACGGATAGATATTATCGCGACAGCGATGGAGTTGCGCCGTTTTGGGAAAAATAAAAAACGGACATGGTATACATATCAAGCCCTCAGAAAAAATGATTATATGGTCCTAGTATTGGCAATGAGTATCTTGTTTTTAACGGGAGTTTTGTTTGTCATCAATGGCGGACGTTTTTACAATCCTTGGAGATAGTGGCTATATCTGTGTTTTGGTATAGTTATTAGGGAAATATGGAAACTTTCTGTTTCATCAATCCTCGCTGTAAGGAGAGGATCCTATAACGAAAAGTTGGGCTTTTTTGCCCAACTTTATTTCTCGTAATTTACATCAACATTTCAGCGCAGTGGTTGATTGCTCCAATGTTTATCACGACCTTGGAGGTTGGAAATGCCAGGCTCTTGCTTTTTGTTTCAAGGGAACAGACTGAAAACCTCCTACTTTGTTCACTTTTTAGGCCCCAAATCTCCCCTCTCATCAACTGTGCGGGAGGAGTGAAACAGGCTAGTCCCAGACCGTTTCAGCCCAAATCTAGAACGTAGGAGGTGAGGAAAAACGGCCTCCTTTTTCTATCTGTCGCGTTCTTTTCCGCTCTTACAAGTCTATATAAGTCTTGGATGGATCTTGTTAGCTAAAAAGTGATTGGTGGTATTCAATTACAATCAAAAAGAGTCAACCGATATCGATTATCATTCCCCGTTTACTTATGGTGCCATATCTTATGACTTGAGTAATAGTGGGTCGATCCTTCTTGGTATAGTTTCAATCAGAACGGTCTGTGTCTACAACTTAGCAGCTATGTTGGATGTTATAGTCATTTCGTTTATCTTTTATGACTTCGTTCACTCGCTTTGCCGTACTCCAGTACCGCCTGTAGCTCGTTGCCTAGTACTAAAAATAAACGAAAAGACTATAACTGAATAGGCTGTGTGAGTTGTAGGCACAGGAGGTGAGCTGGTTAATACTCATTTAAAATCAAAATTAGCATTTCTTACTACTTCCTTAAGTTGTGCGGACAGAAAGCAAGCTCCTCCAGCGTTTCATTCTTAATTTTCGAGCCAAAGGTTTTGAAAATCCTGTCCTCAGCAACAAGGTATTTATTGCCGGGGATACCACTACGGTGGAAGTAGCCTTTTAGCTCACTACGTTCGCTTTCTCTTGAAAACTAGTTTTTGATTTTACAAAAATTCGCTATTTTTAAAATTAGTTAAGTATAAGGAGTAAGTAACTTAACTCAAAAAAGGAAATGAGTACTCATCTCCTTTTTTTATAATGGTCGTTTGTTGGGCATACCTGCTTTTCGTGGATATTTGTTTGGCGTTTCTTTTTTCTTCTCGATAATGGTTAAGGTTCGTGGATCTCCATTTGGGAGGAGGTAGTCCATCGTTTCGATAACTTTAGCAAAGAGAAGTGTCAAAGCATTTTTTGCTTGGATTAGTTCATCTTCGGCGTTTGAGGCCTTGAGGGCAATTAGTTTTCCATTTATCTTGAGAAAAGGAATGGTCAATTCAGCTAGAATTTGCATGCGAGCCACTGCTCGGGCCATTACGATATCGAATTTGGCTCGGAAATTCTTATTTTGGGCATAATCTTCAGCCCGTCCGTGATAGAAGTGGACGTTAGATAAGTCTAATTCTTGAGCCAATGTAGTCAGAAACTGAATCCGTTTGTTGAGTGAGTCAATGATGGTAACGTCTAGTTCGGGGAAGAGAATTTTTATAGGTAAGCTCGGAAATCCAGCCCCTGCACCGATATCGAGAAGGAAAAGGGGTTCATTGGTGAGATAGCCTTGCAGGATAGGGGCAAGCGAATCATAGAAATGCTTGAGGTATACCCCCTCCTCATCCACGATAGCCGTTAGGTTAATTTTTTCATTCCATTCAATCAAGCGGGAAAAATATAGGGCGAATTGCTCTTTTTGTTTGTCTGTTAAAGGATAGCCTTGTGCTTCTAAGGCAGTGTAAAATTGTTCTGGTTTCATAGTTCTATCTTATCATAAATGTGGGGGAAAAAAACAGTCCAGTGGACTGTTTTTTCACACAGGTTAGAGGACTGTTTTTTCACACAGGTTAGAGGACTGTTTTTTCACATAGGTTAGAGGACTGTTTTTTCACACAGGTTAGAGGAGTGTTTTTTTACGAGTCCAGTATAACAAGTAAGTAGGATAGTGCGGACTGTGCCGGTTTTTATTGTGAAGAACTTGGCGCTGGATTGGAGGGTACAGGCTGCTCTTGTGTCGTGCTAGCTGGAGTACCTGTTTGGGGCTGTTCTATTGGTTGATCAGTTGTTGGATCAGTTGCGCCTGGGCTTGTAGAACTTGCAGTTGAAGAGCTCGATGATGGAGTGGAGCTACTTGGAGCAGTGTTAGTGCTTGGAATGTAGGTGTATTGAGGATAACTTCCATCCAAATATAGATAGGCTCCGTACTGGTTTACTCCGCTAGGAATTTCCCAATCGCTTGCACTATCAATAGGATTGAGGTAGGTCATCATACTGCGATACACGTCTGTTGCGATAGGAATACCACTGTCTAACACAGGGGTTTGTCGATTGGTATATCCTGTCCAAACAGCCATGGCATAGCGTGTTGTGTAGCCAACGAAATTTTCATCAGGAACAACGAGTGAGCTGTAATTCGCTGCTTCATTATTGGCTAGAATAGTTTCCATTTCTGCTTCTGTATAATTGGCAGTACCTGTCTTACCTGCTTGAGGTAGGCCTGGAATGACTGCATTCAGACCATTTCCATAGGTCAAGACACTCTTCATCATATCGGTCATCATATAAGCCGTTTCAGGTGTCATGACACGGCTGCCTTCAGGAGCAAACTCTTTTGTACTACCATCGCTGAAAACAACCTTATTGACATATTGTGGTTTGTAGTAGGTGCCACCATTAGCAAAGGAGGCATAGGCTGCTGCCATTTTCTCACTACTTGCGCCGTACTTGGAGTTAGGATCTGTTGTGTTACTTGAAATCGAGTTTGAATAGAGTAGTCCTGGATAAAAGATACCTAGACTGTTTAAAAATTTATTGGCCTTATCTAAGCCAACGGCTTCTAATGTCTTAACGGCAGGCACATTTCGTGAATACTGAATGGCTGCTTTTAAGGTCATGGAACCGTAATAGTTTCGATCCCAGTTATAAACAGGTGTGTTAGAAGCAGGATAGTTATAGGGCGCATCAACGATGGTATCAGCTGTCGATTTATAGATACCATATTCAAGAGCAGGAGCATAATCGGTAATAGGCTTCATGGTAGATCCGAAGTCTCGGTTGGTCTCAACAGCCTGGTTTGTACCGAAAGAAACATTGGTTGCTTGATTTCTAGACCCGAGCTGGGCAATGACATGTCCATTTGAAACATCGACAATCGTAGAGGCAACTTGGAAGTCCTCATCAGGGTAGTTGACATAGGTATCAGAGTTATAAATATCCCATAGCTGTTTTTGGGCAGCAACGTCAACATTTGTGTAAACATCAATTCCCGTAGTGAGTAGATTATAATCGGTTTTTATTTCAACCTCTTCAATTACTTCTTTGAGGTAGTTATCCATGTAGGGTGGGTAAGCAGACGTATTTGAAAGAGGTTGTAAACCATCTACGATATCTGTTAAAACAGCACTTTCATACTGTTCTTGGGAGATATATTTTTGCTCTAGCATTTGCTGCAATACGAGATCTCTACGATATTTGGCAGCTTCTGGCTGGGTGTAAGGATCGTATTGATTGGGTGCTTGGGGCATACCTGCTAGGAGTGCCAGTTGTGGGAGGGTGAGGTCTTTTAACTCTTTTCCATAGTAGGCTTTAGCAGCGGTCTTCATTCCGTAATTTCCATTTGCCATAAAGACCTTGTTGATATAGTAGGTCAAAATTTCTTGCTTGGTGTTGCGACGTTCTAGTTGAAGTGCCAACCATGCTTCCTGAATTTTCCGCTTAAGAGTTTGGTCATGGGTTGATGTTGAGAAGTAGGTCAACTTGATAAATTGCTGGTCCAGAGTAGAACCACCTTGAAGATGTCCGCCTTTTAAATTATTGATAAACGAACCTGCAATCCGAATCACATCGATTCCACGATGGTTGAAAAAGCGTTGGTCTTCGATAGCAACAATCGCATTGACTAAATCTTTTGGAATCTCAGATGTTTTGGCATTCGAGCGTTTTTCTGACCCCAAATCGGCAATCAGATTATTGTCCTTATCGTAAATTTTACTGGAAACTGTAGCAGTCAATGCTTCTTCAGTTAATGTTGGAGCAGATTTGACATAGTAAATCACTAGTGACAAGACTGCGATAAATACACAGATGAAGCTAGTCAGAGCGATGTTGGCAAAAATGACCCACATTTTTTTAAGGTTTGGGTTTTTCAAGAGTATCACCACCTAATAAATTTTTTTCAACAATCTCTAAGTAAGGTAGACAAGGATAGCCTCCCATCTCGATTTTAAAGCCATGTTTACGAATGTAGTTCATCGGCATGGACTTCTTTCCGTTTTCGACTTTGTAAAAATCAATCAGAGCAGAAGCAGGAAGTAGATAGGTTTCTTTCAGTGTTGAAAAGTGAAGGAGTACAAAACAAATTCCTCTTTGCTCTAGGACTCGGTTCATGTGTTCAATCTGATGCGGGTGAAAATTTTTCATTGGCATCGACGTTTTTTGCCGTGTTTCCTTGGCTTCAAAGTCAATATAGTAACCTTGATAGACCCCGGAATAGTCGGTTGTAGATGCCTGTCTAAAGTAAGCCTCAACAATCTTGGCTCGGCTCCTTTGGGGATAATCTACTTTTACGATCTGTACAGGGGTCGGTTTTTTATGAATAACAGCATGACCATGGGCTAGATAGTAGTTGTTGCTATCGTTAATAGCGGCTTCAAAGGACATGCCACGATTGGCAAAGTCCACCTGCCGAGGAGAAGAATGTGAATTGGTTCTATTGTTTTTTTTTCTAACCTGATGAGGATAATTGACCATAGAACTCCTTCTTGATAAAATAAAATCATTATATTATACCACAAGATAAGAAAAGAGTTCAAGTAATGCACATTGATCGGATACTGATTACAGGCTATCGCCACACTGATTTGGGAATTTTTTCAGACAAGGATCCTCGATTGACCATCATCAAAAAAGCCATTCGGATGGATCTGATTCACTTCTTAGAAGAGGGAGTGGAGTGGTTTATTCTGACGGGCAATTTAGGCTTTGAATACTGGTGCTTAGAGGTGCTTCGAGACCTGCGACAAGAGGGGTATGAGTTCCACATAGCGACGCTCTTTTTATTTGAAAATCATGGGGAAAATTGGAACGAGGTCAATCAGATAAAATTAGCTCATTTTAAGTCGGTTGATTTTGTAAAAATGATCTATCCTCGCTATGAAAATCCGCAACAATTTCGACTCTATAATCAGTTCTTATTAGACAATACAGATGGTGCTTATCTTTTCTATGATCCCGAAAATGAAACAAAATTGAAATATCTTTATCACCTGATATTAAAAAAAGAAGAGTATACTAGAAAAACGCTTACTTTTGAGCGCTTGAATGAGATAGTTGAAAATTTTGAAGAAATTGAATGATATGACTTGATTTTTCCTTATATTTTTTCATATAATAGATACAATGACGTTCTAAAAGATAGAGGTGTAGCAAATGGCAAGTATTAAATTTACGACAAAAGATATTTTTGAACAAGACTTTAAGATCAGTTTTCGAGGCTATGATCCAGATGAGGTGAATGATTTTTTAGATGAAATCATGAAAGACTACGATGCCTACGAAGCGATTATCAAAGAATTGAAAGGTGAGATTGCTCGCTTGAAAGCACAGATGGCAAATGCTCCACGTGCAGCTGTAGCGAGTATGGAAGATACTGAAACATTGAGAACCGAGCGGGTTTCTTCGGCGACGAACTTTGATATTCTGCGCCGTTTAAATCGTTTAGAAAAGGAAGTTTTTGGCAAACAAATTGCTCAAGAAGATTAGTGTGTGGAATGTTTGCAATTTTTGGATAATCGCATGGTAGTAATCTACCATGAGGAAAGTCCATGCTAGCACCGGCTGTGATGCCGGTAGTGTTTGTGCTAGGCGAAGCAATAAGCCTAGGGACGTAGCGATACGTTACGGCGATTGAAACAGCTAAGTCAGAAGATATGCTCAAGTAAATCTGAAAAGTGCCACAGTGACGGAGTTTTTATGGAAACATAAAAAGTGGAACGCGGTAAACCCCTCAAGCTAGCAACCCAAATTTTGGTCGGGGCATGGGAAGGTCGGAAGCAGAACGAATTTTCCTGACTGCGTAAAAGCAGTAGACAGATGATTATCGAAGGTGGTAGTGCCTAGTACCACTGGAACAAAACATGGCTTATAGAAAATTGCATATATAGGTAGGCTAGCTTTGCTAGCTTTTATTATCGGAGAATCATGAAGAAAACATTTACATTTATTGCAACGGCTGCGGCTGGACTAGAGGCAGTGGTCGGTCGTGAAGTTCGTGAGTTAGGATATGACTGTCAAGTGGAGAATGGTCGCGTTCGCTTTGAGGGTGATGTCGAGACGATGATTAAAACCAATCTTTGGCTTAGATCGGCTGATAGAATTAAAATTGTGATTGGTAGCTTTAAAGCTAAGACGTTTGAAGAACTGTTTCAAGGTGTCTTTGCTTTGGATTGGGAACATTACCTGCCCTTGGGCTGTAAATTTCCGATTTCAAAAGCCAAGTGTGTTAAGTCAACCTTGCACAATGAACCGAGTGTGCAAGCCATTTCTAAAAAAGCAGTTGTTAAGAAATTGCAGCAGCATTTTTCACGTCCAGAAGGAGTTCCCTTGCAGGAAGTGGGAGCAGAATTCAAAATTGAAGTATCGATTTTAAAGGATGTAGCAACGGTTCTAATCGATACGACAGGATCCAGTCTCTTTAAACGAAGTTACCGTGTTGAAAAAGGCGGTGCACCGATTAAGGAGAATATGGCAGCAGCTATTTTGCAGTTGTCTAACTGGTATCCTGATAAGCCACTGGTTGATCCAACTTGTGGTTCGGGAACGTTTTGTATTGAAGCTGCGATGATGGCACGCAATATGGCTCCTGGTTTGCAGCGTTCCTTTGCCTTTGAGGAGTGGAATTGGGTCGATAATGCCTTGGTAGAGCAAGAAAGACAAGCAGCTCGCAGTGCGATTCGGACGGAGATGCACTTAGATATTTCTGGTTTTGATATTGACGGTCGCATGATTGAGATTGCTAAGAAAAATGCACGTGAAGCAGGGGTGTCTGAGGATATTACCTTTAAGCAAATGCGCCTGCAGGATTTTTACACGAGTAAAATCAATGGTGTCATCATTTCAAATCCGCCTTACGGGGAGCGTTTACTTGATGATACGGCGATTGTGACTCTCTATCGTGAAATGGGGGAAACATTTGCGCCTTTAGCAACTTGGTCTAAGTTCATTTTGACCAGTGATGAGCAATTTGAACAGCGCTATGGCAGGCAAGCAGATAAAAAACGGAAATTATACAACGGGACATTAAAGGTTGACCTTTATCAATTTTTTGGACAGCGTGTCAAGCGAGCGGTGAAAGAGCAGGAAGAAACATGGTAAAGAATACAGAAAAGAATAATGGTCTCCCAAGTGATGGAGAAAAAATTTTAGATTTTGAAGATGCGAAAAATATGACGGTAGGTCAAGCCGTCCGCAAGCATGAGGAAATCAAAGCAGGTGTGACAGAAGAAGATGGTCTGTTAGATCGCTATATCAAGCAACATAGAGCTGAGATTGAATTGGAAAAATATGAAACGCAGATGGAGCTGCCAGTTTTGACAGATGAGGAGGTAGTCAAGGCAGAAGAGGCGAATGAAGAGGGTGAACACTCTCTTGATGCGGCACTTGAAGAACAAGTGGAAACCCTAAAACTTCATAATGAAGAGGTGTTGCTTGATTCTGAACCGGAACCATTTAATCCTCTTGAAAAAGAGGAAAAAAACTCTCGTCAGCCACTGGTCATTTGGGCAGTATTAGCTTTCCTTTTTATCACAGCCCTTTCCTTAGCTTTTGTGTGGATGAAGCAATCGGAAACAGTTGAGGAAACACATGTTTCTTCAAGTTCGACCAGCCAAAGTAGCAGCTCAAGTAAGGAAGATACGACTGTTACAGCCTTTAATGATTTATATACCACTTTCTTCGTGGATAAGGAACAGAGTAAACTGAAGAATAGTGTCTTTGGACAACTGCCAGAATTGAAGAAGATTTTGGATCAGATGGACAAGAAAACAGCCGCTTATCAAACGGCTAAGAAGAAGTATGATCGTCTTGAAGCAGCCATTAAAGCCGTTCAAGCCCTAAATAGTCAGTTCGATAAACCGATTATTGTTGATGGTGATTTGGATACAACTGCAACGGTTAAAGCTGGAGAGAACTTAACTCCAGCAACTACAGGTATCGCAGCCGTTGATACTAAAATTACAGCAGCGATTAATCTCGGTCGTTCACAGCAGACAGCTACTAGCTTAGATTCATCTGCAAATGCAGCAGCTTCGTCTTCTAATGTAGAAGTCCCTGCAAGTGTAGAGCCAACAGTCCCTGCTGTTCAGACAGATGGCGGTGATGTTGGTACAGTTCCTCTGTATGGAATCGCAGTTCCGGCAGGTGTCACTCTACAACGTCACCTCAGCCGTGTACCGTATGACCAAGCCAAGATTGATGATGTTAACAACCCAGCATGGACCTTTAATCCAGGTATCTTAGAGACGATTATTGCCGTTTCTCAAGAGCGGGGATACGTGTCTGGCTATAACTACATTTTGGAACGGGTCAACATCATCAATGGAAATGGTTATTATAACCTCTTCCGTCCAGACGGAACCTATCTCTTTTCATTGAATGCCAAAACAGGCTATTTCGTTGGAAATGGTGCGGGATATGCGGATGATTTGGATTACTGATGTTCATTACAGATACCGTAGTCCATAAAAATAAAAAACGACCAAGGATGGATTTCTGTCCCTGGTCGTTTTCTAATTGAGGTTATCAAGTAACAGGAGATTGTAATACTCGTCAAAAATCAAAATCAGACGTCGTTAACTCGCTTTGCTGAGTAAAAAGCACCAGAGGAGGTTTTTAGCCTGTTCCCTTAAAACAAGAAAGAACAGAGTTCTACCTGCGGTTTCATTGCCTCGTTAGAGTTTCATTTTTATAGAGTATAAATACTCGTCAAAAATAGCCCCTCCACAATTGAGAGTGGTGAATGGGGCTTAGAAACTGTTCTTTTTTAAAAGCTCTAACTTTACTATTAACACAAAAATTTTACAAAAATAGACTTGTGTTTTTCAATTCTGTGATACAGTGGTAGTCACGAAGAAAAAAGTGTACCAGTAGTTCCGTTGTTATGCTAGCAGTTGGAGCTACGCTTTCCTTATTAGAAAAACTGACAGCAACAGAAGTTTCTGGTGAACCAGCTATCAAAGCAGATAGTGAGAATCGGACGATTCGTGCCTTGGTTAAACAGTATCAGTCAGGCGAAGAGTCCTATCTTCGGGAGCATTCTCAAAAGCTTTCTCCTGAAGAACCAATTAGTGAGTGGAATGGTGGTTTCTTTCCTAGTGACAGGGAAGCAAAAGAACCCTTTACTGTTACAACATGGAACGAGGAGGGGACAGAAATCGTTTCAGAATTAGGAGATGCAGCAACCGTCGGAGAGGTTATCGAAGCGATATCGTCATTTCGTTTATATTTTTATTCCTTCGTTCACTCGTCTTGCTCTACTCCAGTACTAGCTGCGACTCGTTGCCTAGACTAAAAATAAACGAAACGGCTATAACAGCTTCCAAGGTGGCAGATTAAGATTGTGCAAACAAACAATTTACCATAGCAAGGTAAAAAGCTCTGGGTTTTCCAGGGCTTTTTGGGCGAGTATTAGACTGGGCGGCGTTCAAAGGGGTCGTCTGAAATGCCTTGAGATAGGATGAGCTTCGCCCATTCTTTGGCAGAAAAGAGGCTGTGATCCTTGTAGTTGCCACAGGATTCAATGGTGGTTCCAGGTACATCTTCCCAAGTCGTGACCTCTGCGATTTCCTCCAAGCAAGCTTTGATGATGTGGGCGATGTCGGTTGTGGAATGCTGGCCCCACATAATCATGTGAAAACCTGTCCGGCAACCAAATGGTGAGCAGTCAATTAAACCATTCATACGTTTTCTGATGAGAAGAGCTAGTAAATGCTCAATGGTATGGAGACCGGCAGTAGGAATGGCATCTTCATTGGGTTGAACCAAGCGGATATCGTAGTTTGAAATCACATCTCCCTTGGGCCCGAATTCTTCTGAAATCATACGAATATAGGGTGCCTTGACAATGGTGTGGTCTAGCTCGAAACTTTCAACAAGTACTTCTTTGGTCATAAAAATCCTCCTTTAGTTAAAACGATTATAGCATATTTTGCTGGGACAAACATAGGAAATATGATGAGAATGATGTTCATATCTAGTGACCGCTCTCCTATCGGTACCGTTCATGATTTTCTTGTCAGTAGATGTACTAACTCGAAAGAAAAATCTTTTTCATACTGATCACTTGATTTGACAAATGGATAGCACTTTTTTATGGCAAACGCATGGGGAAAGATTCGTTTTCAAAAAGCAATGTTTTACAGGGAAGATTGCTTTGTAAGAAGAAAAATAGATGATATCGTCATTTCGTTTATATTTTTATTCCTTCGTTCACTCGTCTTGCTGTACTCCAGTACTAGCTGCGACTCCTTGCCTAGTACTAAAAATAAATGAAACGGCTATAATGGTATTGAAAACGGGAGATTAGCCCTGTTAAATGACAAGTTTTGTGAAAATATGTTGTAAAAATGCATGTAATCAGAAAATGGTTTCAGGCATTTTCTTTATGACTAGGGTGTTGGATTTTTTACTTTGACATTGTGAAATGATTGAAAATATGGTAGAATGAAAGAGGATTTTTTGAATCTAAAATAAATAAAAAAGAGGTGGAAAAATGACAACAATGTCTATAGGTGTTGCCTTTATTTCCGTTCTCATTGGTTTAGTTATTGGTTATCTAGCGATTTCTTTAAAAATGAAAGCTGCAAAAGAAGCTGCAGAACTGACACTTTTAAACGCTGAACAAGAAGCAAGTAATATTCGTGGAAAAGCAGAGCGAGAAGCAGACCATATTATGGTTGTTGCAGAACGTGACCACCAGACCTTGAAAAAAGAATTGCTTTTAGAAGCGAAAGAAGACGCTCGAAAATATCGTGAAGAAATTGCGGAAGAATTTAAGTCAGAGCGACAAGAATTGAAACAAACAGAAGCGCGCTTGACAGAACGTGCAAGTAGCTTGGACCGTAAAGACGATAATTTAACAAATAAAGAAAAAGCTCTGGAGCAAAAGGAGCAATCCCTTACAGATAAGTCTAAACACATTGAAGAGCGTGAAGAAGAAGTTGCAAAATTAGAAGAGCAAAAGGCTCTTGAATTGGAACGAGTAGCTTCGCTTACTCAAGAAGAAGCACGTGATTTGATTTTACGTGACACACGAGATAAGATGGCGCATGAAATTGCGACACGTATCAAAGAAGCAGAGCGGGAAATCAAGGAACGAGCAGATAAGACAG
This sequence comes from Streptococcus sp. LYSM12, assembly GCF_004569635.1. GTDB lineage: Bacteria > Bacillota > Bacilli > Lactobacillales > Streptococcaceae > Streptococcus. The sequence continues at coordinate 24,089 of NZ_SPOZ01000023.1, read as the reverse complement.
CAAAAGATTTGCTGGCTCAAGCCATGCAACGGATTTCAGGTGAGTATGTAGCAGAGCAGACCATTACATCTGTACATCTTCCAGATGATACCATGAAAGGTCGGATTATAGGACGGGAAGGGCGTAATATTCGCACTTTTGAGAGTTTGACTGGAATTGATGTCATCATTGATGATACGCCAGAAGTGGTTGTCTTATCTGGATTTGATCCGATACGCCGAGAAATCGCGCGCATGACGATGGAAGCCCTATTGCAGGACGGTCGTATTCATCCTGCTCGTATCGAAGAGTTGGTTGAAAAATACCGCGTGGAAATGGATAATCGCATTCGGGAATATGGTGAGGCAGCTGCCTATGAAATCGGAGCGCCAAACCTGCATCCAGATTTGATTAAGACCATGGGACGTTTGCATTTTCGTACATCTTATGGTCAAAATGTGCTTCGCCATTCAATTGAAGTGGCGAAGTTGGCTGGTGTACTTGCAGCAGAACTCGGTGAAAATGTTGCGATGGCTCGCCGTGCAGGTTTCTTGCATGATATTGGAAAAGCCATTGACCGTGAGGTAGATGGTAGCCATGTTGAGATTGGAACCGAGTTGGCTCGGAAATACAAGGAGCATCCAGTGGTGGTTAATGCCATTGCTAGTCACCATGGTGATGTAGAGGCGACAAGCACTATTGCGGTGATTGTGGCAGCGGCCGATGCTCTCAGTGCAGCTCGTCCAGGTTCCCGTCGTGAATCTATGGAAGCCTATATTAAACGTCTCCAAGATTTGGAAGAAATTGCGAATAGCTTTGATGGTATCAAGCAAGCCTATGCAATTCAAGCAGGTCGTGAGGTTCGTATCATCGTACATCCAAATATTGTCGATGATGATAACATTACTATTTTAGCCCACGATATCCGTGAGAAGATTGAACATAATCTTGACTATCCAGGAAATATCAAGGTGACCGTTATTCGTGAAACGCGGGCAACAGAGATTGCTAAATAAGAATGTAAAAAGATTAGTTCGTAGGAGCTAATCTTTTTGGCTTCATCAAAGATATTGAAATAAGGCTCCAGTAATGTTTGTGGAAAGATAGGATAGCTGACTTATCCTAGCATGTGATATAGTCATTTCGTTTATTTTTAGTACTAGGCAACCAGTCGCAGGTAGTACTGGAGTACAGCAAGACGAGTGAACGAAGTAATAAAAAATAGAAACGAAATGACTATAGCACTTGGTTCACTTGCTTTGCCCTACTCTCGTACAGCTTGTAGCTCGTTGCCTAGTACGAAAAGCAAACTAAAAGTCTATATATTACAGGCGGTAAACATCAACATCTGACTGGTTTTTATAATTGAAAATTGTGATAGGTTTGGGATACGGTTAAAAAAGTTCTCCTCTTCTAAACCGAAGATAGAACTGACGTTCAGTAAGATGAGAAAGAAATAAAAGAAGGTGATGAGTGACGAGTGTTACCGAAAAGACACTCAAAAAAGGTAAATGGTAATGCTTGCCAAGTATTACAATTTTTATTGGAGAAGATAATGAAAATCAGTTGAAAAAGGCTTGTTTTTTTGATACACTAAAGAGAAAGATTGTGAAGGAGATATAATGGCAGATCGTGGTTTGTTAATCGTTTTTTCAGGACCCTCTGGGGTCGGTAAAGGAACGGTTAGACGTGAGATTTTTGAAAGCTCAGAAAATAAATTTCAGTATTCTGTTTCGATGACAACTCGTCCTCAGCGTTCAGGTGAGGTAGACGGAGTAGATTATTTTTTTAGGACTCGTGAGGAGTTTGAAGAGTTGATTCGTCAAGGACAAATGCTAGAATACGCAGAGTATGTAGGAAATTACTACGGTACACCATTGACTTATGTGAATGAAACGCTTGATAAGGGCGTTGATGTCTTTCTTGAAATTGAAGTTCAAGGGGCTTTACAGGTAAAAAAGAAAGTGCCCGATGCAGTCTTTATCTTTTTGACACCGCCTGATTTGGATGAACTGCAAGAGCGTCTCGTTGGACGAGGCACAGATAGCGCAGAAATTATTGCGCAACGGATTGAAAAGGCAAGAGAAGAGATTGCTCTCATGCGTGAATACGATTATGCGATTGTTAATGATGAAGTGCCTTTAGCGGCCGAGCGAGTGAAACGGGTTATTGAGGCAGAGCATTTCCGCGTTGACCGTGTCATTGGTCATTATCAAGATATGCTAAAAGAGATAAAAAATTAGAAATTAGGTAAAAGAGATATGATGTTAAAACCGTCTATTGATACGTTATTGGACAAGGTGCCTTCAAAATATTCATTGGTCATCTTAGAAGCAAAGCGTGCGCATGAATTGGAAGCAGGAGCAAAGGCAACTCAAGAGTTTACTTCTGTCAAATCTACCTTGCGTGCCTTGGAAGAAATCGAATCTGGCCATGTTGTGATTCATCCAGATCCAGAAGCGAAACGTGAAGCGGTTCGTCGTCGCGCAGAAGAAGAACGTCTTCGTCAAGAAGAGGAAGAACGTAAGATTAAAGCGCAGATTGCCAAAGAAAAAGAAGACGGCGATAAGATTTAAGAGGCAAGGCTCAGTTGGCATTCCAACTGGGTTTATTTTGATTTTTGAGTCGTTGAAACGATAGTAATAGAAAGGAGTAAGGATGTTTGCAGAGATTATTGTTGATGTCCCCTTGATGCAGACTGACCGTCCCTACACCTATCATATTCCAGAAGAATTTGAAACCATGTTACAGGTAGGAATGCGAGTCCATGTCCCTTTTGGAAATGGGAATAGGCTTATTCAAGGAATTGTGGTTGGTTTTTCTGAAACCTCTGAGACTGAAACGAAAGATATTGTAGAGGTACTGGATTTTTCACCTGTTTTAAATGTGGAGCAATTATGGTTGGCAGATGAGTTGCGAAAGACGGTCTTTGCTTATAAGATATCCCTCTTAAAAGCGATGTTACCTAATTTGCTCAATTCTTCTTATGACAAGGTACTTTCACAAGGAGTAGGCTTGTCGGTTGCGGATAAGCGAGCGATTTTTGGCAGTCAGGAGAGGGTGCATTTCTCAGATTTGGATCTTATGCAGCAGGCACGTGTCATGCGTCTAGCCCAGGCCGGAAAAATTGTGGTAGACTATGTAGCCAAGGATAAGAAGCAGATTAAGACCGAGAAATGGTATAGAGTACATCAGGAACAGTTGCAGGAGATTGAGATTAGTAACCGTGCTAAAAAACGGCAGGCTTTAAAAGAAACCTTGTTACAGCAAGCAGGGTCAGCACTTCTGGCGAACCTACGTCAAGATTTTTCGGCAGAAAACATTCGTTATTTTCAAGAACAGGGCGCCATTGAGGTGTGGGAAGAAGAAGTCAACCGTGCACAGATTTATTTTGACCATGTGAAAGAAGCTGAACCGTTACAGCTTAATAGCGAGCAGGCAACAGCAGTCCGAGAAATTGTTTCAGAAATCGGTCATACGAGTAGAACCTATCTCTTGGAAGGGGTGACAGGGAGCGGGAAGACGGAGGTCTATTTGCAAGTCATTGACCATGTCGTGAAGCAAGGGAAAACAGCCATTATGCTAGTGCCTGAAATTTCCTTGACCCCACAGATGACGAATCGCTTTATCGCCCGTTTTGGTCAGAAAGTAGCGATCCTGCACTCGGGCTTGTCAGATGGAGAAAAGTACGATGAGTGGCGCAAAATTGAGCGCGGTGCTGCTCAGGTGGTTGTAGGGGCTCGTTCAGCGATTTTTGCCCCCTTGACCAATATCGGAGCTATTATCATTGATGAAGAACATGAGGCGACATATAAGCAAGACTCTAATCCACGCTACCATGCGCGTGACGTGGCCACACTACGGGCGGAGTATAATCAAGCGGTCTTGGTATTGGGGTCAGCGACTCCGAGTTTGGAAAGTCGGGCGCGGGCTAGCAAGGGTCTGTACGGCTTTTTGAAACTAACCCAACGTGCTAATCCTCAGGCTCAGATTCCGTCTGTAGAAATTGTCGATTTTAGGGATTACATTGGTCAGCTGGAAGCAAGTACGCTTACCCCTGTTTTACTAGAGAAAATCAAGGAAAAACGAGCGAAAAATGAGCAGGTGGTCTTGCTACTCAATCGTCGTGGTTATTCATCTTTTATGATGTGTCGGGACTGTGGTGCGGTGGATGAGTGCCCGAATTGCGATATTTCTCTGACTCTTCACATGGATACCAAGACGATGAACTGTCATTATTGTGGTTTTCAAAAGGATATTCCGCGTTTTTGCCCGAATTGTCATAGTCAGGCCATTCGCTATTACGGAACAGGTACTCAAAAGGCCTATGATGAGTTAATGGCATTATTGCCGGAAACTCGCATCCTGCGTATGGATGTCGATACAACACGGAAAAAAGGCAGTCATGAGAAAATCTTGACAGCTTTTGGGCGCGGTGAAGCAGATATCCTCCTTGGCACGCAGATGATTGCCAAGGGGTTGGATTTTCCAAATGTGACCCTGGTCGGAGTTTTAAATGCAGATACAGCTTTGAATTTACCGGATTTTCGTTCTGCAGAACGTACCTTTCAGCTCCTTACTCAGGTGGCAGGCCGGGCAGGTCGAGCCGATAAGGCAGGGGAGGTTGTGATTCAGACTTATAATCCCACTCACTATGCCATTTCCTTTGCCAAGGAGCAGGACTACGAGGGCTTTTATCAGTATGAAATGGGGATGCGTAGGTTTTGGGGCTACCCACCCTACTACTATACAGTTGGTGTGACCTTGTCACATAAGTCAGAAGAGGTTGTTGTCAAAAAAGCGTTTGAGGTTATGAAAATGTTACGGGATCATCTGAGCGATCAGATTCAGCTCCTCGGACCAACTCCCAAACCGATTGCGCGGACGCATAACCTCTATCACTACCAGATGATTGTAAAATATCGTAAGGAGCCACAGTTATCCCAAGTTTTAAATCGTGTGCTAGATTGGACTCAGAAAAGAGAGCATCAAGACCTGCGTGTCGCTATTGACCATGAACCACAAAATATGATGTGAGGTGGGGATAAAGTACCCAACCTCTTTTTTTATGGTCTGTCGCTGTTGATTTATTAGGTTATTACCCCTCCTGCCTAACTCCAGTTATGCCTGTAACTCGTTGCCTAGTGCTAAATCAAAACAGAAAGATACTATCCGGAAGTTTAACCACTTGATACAGATTGATAAGGATACTCTATCAAAATCAACCCCTGATTAGCTTTCACAATTCAGAATTGTGAAAGGTTGGGGATAGAGTGGGGAAAGAGCGCGACAGGTAGAAAAGGCATTCGTTTTTTCCTCACTTCTTACAGTCTAGGTTCGGGCTGAAATGGTTTGGGAATAGGTCGTTTCACTCCCCACCTTTGCATAGTTTCAACAGTCACTACTCTGACTGTTGGAGGTTGGAACTGAAGCGAACTCGTTCGCATCAGTTGTAGAGGTCAGACTTGGAGTGTAACATACGAACAAATCTGCTAACCAACTAACTACTGAACTGAGATATTGATATCAACTCTGAGATGTGGAGAGGGAGTTTTCTCTTAGTTCCAAAGGCATAGCCTATCTTTGGAGATGTGGCTACTTGAGCCTAACAACTAGAAAGCGAAGTCATTGATTGCAAGACAACACATGCTTAAAGAAAATAGAGAAGGAAAAGCAGCCGAAGATAGGACATTGTTCTTTCGTACTTTAAGGGAATAGGCTGAAAACCTCCACTGGAGCTTTTCACTCGGCAAATTTCCTACTTTTACCGTAGCTGTTGCAAATTTTATTTGCTCCAAAGATATGCGATACCTTTGGAGGTGTGGCTACTTGAGCTTAACAACTAGAAAGTGAAGTCATTGATTGTAGACCCACCAACTCGATTATTTAGCGGTAGCTAGCTGGCTCCTCCCTGCATTTTATTTGTGACGAGCCTAGCTATCCTCGCAGGGGTCTCACAACGAACTTGCAAGCAACTTCTGTTCGGCCGCCTACTTTTACCGTAGCTGTTGCAGGCTGTGCCTGCTTTACAGATATGGATGCCCTAGGGGTACGAAGCCGTTGCAAATTTTATTTGCTCCAAAGATATGCGATACCTTTGGAGGTGTGGCTACTTGAGCTTAACAACTAGAAAGTGAAGTCATTGATTGCAGACTAACCAACTCGATTATTTAGCGGTAGCTAGCTGGCTCCTCCCTGCATTTTATTTGTGACGAGCCTAGCTATCCTCGCAGGGGTCTCACAACGAACTTGCAAGCAACTTCTGTTCGGCCGCCTATTTTTCATTCGCTTTTTAACCGCCCTTGTATCTTGTGTAATTGAACACGCCCTAAACTCTGTGCGAAAAAGATAAATTTTCCTAGAAACTAATGTTTCTTCGGCAAATTTCCTATTTTCGCTTTGAGTTCTTTACGGGCTTTGTATCTTGACGTAATTGAACTCGGGCTAAAAGCTCGGAAAAAAGATAAATACTCCTAGAAGCAGAAGCTTCTTCGTCGTATTTCCTATTTTTCATTCGCTTTTTAACCGCCCTTGTATCTTGACAGAGAAATGGGGTAAAAAATGGTATAATAGAGTAGATTATAACTTTGAAAGAAATGAGCAGTTAAGGAGTATGCGTATGATAAAATTGATTTTTATGGGAACACCTGATTTTTCAGCGACAGTTTTAAAGGGGTTACTAGAAGATACTCGGTACGAAATTTTAGCAGTCGTAACCCAACCAGATCGCGCGGTCGGTAGAAAAAAAGAAATCCGAATGACGCCGGTCAAAAAAGAGGCTTTATTGTATGATTTGCCAGTATATCAACCAGAAAAATTATCTGGAAGTAGAGAATTGGAAGAATTGATACAGCTCGGCGCTGACGGGATTATTACGGCAGCCTTTGGACAATTTTTGCCAACAAAACTTTTAGATAGTGTATCTTTTGCAGTTAATGTCCATGCTTCGCTCTTACCTAAATACCGCGGTGGGGCGCCGATTCACTATGCCCTTATAAATGGGGAGTCTGAAACCGGTGTAACCCTCATGGAAATGGTCAAGGAGATGGATGCAGGCGATATGATTGCAAAACGTGCTATTTCGATTACTGATGAGGACAATGTGGGAACCTTGTTCGAGAAATTAGCAGTTGAGGGGCGTGATTTATTGCTGGAACACCTACCAACTTATGTGGCTGGCGACTTAAGGCCAGAAGTTCAAGATCCGAGCCAAGTAAGTTTTTCACCCAATATTAGTCCTGAGGAAGAGCGTCTCGATTGGAGCAAAACCAATCGTCAGATTTTCAATCACATTCGAGGGATGTATCCTTGGCCGGTGGCGCATACTCTGTTACATGGTGAACGTTTTAAGATTTACGAAGCTAGTTTAGCGGAAGGTTCTGGGAGACCAGGTGAAATCATTGCTCTTGGTAAGAAAGAATTGCGCATTGCAACGGGTGAGGGAGCGATTACTTTAAAAACGGTTCAGCCAGCAGGTAAGCCTAAAATGGAAATTACGGATTTCTTAAATGGCTTTGGTCGTAAATTAGCAGTAGGAGATCGCTTTGGTGAATAAAAAAAAGACAGCGCGTAGTCTTGCTTTAATGGTTTTAGGTCAGATTTTTGAGGAGGGAGCCTATTCTAATCTTGCTCTCCATCAAGCTTTAAAGGCTTCTTCTTTATCAGAAAAAGATAAGGGGCTCGTGACCGAGTTGGTCTATGGCACAGTGATGCGGAAAATCACACTTGAGTGGTATCTGGCACATGTGATTGAAGATCGAAATAAACTGGATTCGTGGGTCTATCACTTGCTCATGCTTAGTCTTTATCAGATTCTATATTTGGATAAAATTCCCAACCATGCTATTGTTAACGAAGCGGTGGAATTAGCCAAGAAAGGTCGTGGGGTAGACAAATTTGTTAATGCAATTTTAAGAAAATTGATAGATAACGAAAGGCCAGATATCACCACGATTAAACGGAAAAATAAACGTTTCTCTGTTCAATATTCTTTGCCTGTATGGTTAGTGAAAAAGTTGATAGATGAATATGGAGAGGAGCGGGCGATTAAGATTTTTGAGAGTTTGCTTATTCGCAATAAAGCGAGTGTTCGTGTGGTCAATTCTCAGAATGTGGAAGTTTTAAAAGAGGAAATGCAGGCAGAATTATCTCTCTTGTCAGATGTTGGCTTGGTCAAGCCAAGTGGTCATTTTGCAGGGACTAATGCCTTTATAGAGGGCCGTATTACCATTCAGGATGAAAGCAGCCAGCTTGTTGCACCAACGCTAAATCTTCAAGGAGATGAGGTAGTACTGGATGCCTGTGCAGCTCCGGGTGGAAAGACGGCTCATATTGCCAGTTATTTGACGACAGGAACTGTCATAGCTCTTGACTTGTATGAGCATAAGTTAGCCTTGATTGAGCAGAACGCTGACCGTATTGGTGTAGCAGACAAAGTCGTTACTAAAAAGCTAGATGCGCGAAAGGTTTTTCAAGATTTTGGAGCAGATGTCTTTGATAAGATTTTGGTAGATGCACCTTGCTCAGGGATCGGCCTTTTGCGCCGTAAGCCAGACATCAAGTACAGCAAGGAAGCAGCGGATTTTGAAACGCTGCAGCAAATACAACTAGAGATACTGGACAATGTTTGTCAAAGTCTTAAAAAAGGTGGTATAATAACCTATAGCACCTGTACAATCGTTGCAGAAGAAAATTATCAAGTGGTGGAGGCTTTCCTAGCTAAGCATCCTAATTTTACACAAGTAAGACTAGAACATAAAAGAAAAGATATTCTGCAAGATGGCTGTATCCTCATCACCCCAGAACTATATGGCAGTGACGGTTTCTTTATCAGCCAATTTCAGCGAATATCATAAGAGGAGGAAATGATCCAAATGGAAATTTCATTACTAACAGACGTAGGTCAGAAACGGACGAACAATCAAGATTATGTCAATCGCTATACAAACCGAGCAGGCATTGATTTGATCGTTTTAGCAGACGGTATGGGTGGTCATCGGGCAGGACATATTGCGAGTGAAATGGCAGCTACAGACTTGGGTATTTCATGGGTAGATACGCAAATTCATACCTTAAATGATGTCCGTGAATGGTTTGCCGTTATCCTGGAGCAAGAAAATCAGAAGATTCATGAATTGGGACAGACAGAAGAGTACCGAGGTATGGGGACAACCTTAGAGGCTGTTGTCATCATTGATCATCAAATGATCTATGCTCATATTGGAGATTCACGAATTGGTCTGGTACGCAATGGGGAATACAGTCAGCTGACCAACGACCATTCCTTGGTAGGAGCCTTGGTTCGAGCAGGACAACTAACGGAAGAGGAAGCGCAACGCCACCCACAGAAGAATTTCATCACCCAATCTATTGGTCAGCAACATCCTGTTGAAGCAGATATTGCCTTAAAAACGCTGGAATCAGGTGACTACATTCTAGTCAATAGTGATGGCTTGACCAATATGGTTTCTAACGAAGATATTAGAGATATTATCCTCAGTGACGTATCTTTAAATAGTAAGACAGAAAGTCTCATTCGCTTTGCCAATAATGCTGGTGGTACAGATAATATCACTGTAGCCCTTATCCACATTATCGAGGAGGATAGGCAATGATTCAGATTGGAAAAATCTTTGCTGATCGCTACCGGATTGTTCGTCAAATTGGACGTGGTGGAATGGCGGATGTTTATCTAGCAAAAGATTTGATTTTGGACGGTGAAGAAGTTGCTGTCAAGGTCCTTCGAACCAACTATCAAACAGATCAGATAGCTGTGCAACGTTTTCAGCGAGAAGCTAGAGCCATGGCAGATTTGGATCATCCGAATATTGTGCGTATTTCAGATATTGGTGAAGAAGACGGGCAACAATATTTGGCGATGGAATATGTCAATGGTCTTGATTTAAAACGCTATATCAAAGAGAATGCGCCCCTCTCAAATGATGAAGCGGTGCGGATTATGGGACAAATCCTGCTAGCGATGAGAATGGCTCATACCCGTGGTATTGTCCACCGTGATTTGAAACCGCAGAATGTCTTATTGACCAAAGACGGGACAGCCAAGGTAACAGATTTTGGGATTGCAGTAGCCTTTGCAGAAACCAGCTTAACTCAGACCAATTCGATGTTAGGCTCGGTTCATTATTTATCACCTGAACAGGCTCGTGGATCAAAAGCTACGGTTCAAAGTGATATTTATGCGATGGGAATTATCCTATTTGAAATGTTGACAGGACGGATTCCCTATGACGGAGATAGTGCTGTAACGATTGCGCTTCAGCATTTTCAGAAAGCCTTACCTTCTGTAAGGGAAGAAAATCCTAGCGTGCCACAGGCGCTTGAAAATGTTGTTTTAAAAGCAACAGCAAAAAAACTCACAGACCGCTATAAGACAGTTGCCGAGATGTATACGGATATTGCCTCTTCGCTGTCAAATAATCGTCTGAACGAAAAGAAGATTGTCTTAGAAAATGGAAAAGTAGACACTAAGACCCTACCAAAACTATCGACCATTGCAACAGAGCAGAGACCGCCTGCGACTAAACTTCCGAAAGTGTCAACCCCTACCCAACATCCAGATCGTCCGATAGCCCCTCCGTCAAAGAACAAGCGAAAAATGAGGACGCGTTACAAGGTATTGTTTGGGGCAATTTTATTGATTATTGCTGCTGTTACTACTCTTTTACTGAATACTCCTGCGACCATTAAGGTTCCAGATGTCAGTGGTCAGACCTTAGATGTTGCTCGGGAAATGCTAGAAACCGCAGGTTTAAAGGTCGGAAAAGTAAGGGAAGAGCCGTCTTCGGAGGTTGAAGAAGGAAAGGTCATTCGTACAAATCCAGCAGCCGGTACCTCTAAGCGTGAGGGACGTACGGTTGATATCGTTGTGGCGACCACGGATGCAGTGATGGTACCGGATGTAGTGGGAAAGGACTTTGACGAGGCTAGGATTGAACTAGAAGCAGCAGGTTTTGTCGTCAAAGATACGCAGGAACACAGCGATAGCGTGGAGGTAAATAAGGTCATCTCGACAGACCCGAAAGCCAATTCTTCTAAGACCAAGGGGAGTACGATTACAGTGACGGTGTCTAGAGGAGCTGAACGAAATCAGGTTCCCAATGTCACAGGTAAGAGCCTAGAGACAGCCATGCAAGAATTAAAAGCAGCAGGTTTGGTAGTTGGAACAACAACTGAAGAATACGATACACATCAAAAAGGGTTGATTATTCGTACAGAACCAGGTTCTGGAGAGTTACTTGCGAAAGGTTCAGCTGTGAATCTTGTCGTCTCAAAAGGTCCAGCGCCAGTTATGCCAGATTTTGGCATCTTAAAAACAAGTTATGCAGATGCTCGTAGGCAGTTACAAAATTTAGGAATCAATGTAACGGTTGAAAAAATTGAGGACTCTAGCTATCCTGTCGGTGGAGATTTAGTAGTGGGACAATATCCTGCTGCTGGTACCGCTATTGGAGAAAGTGTTACTCTCTATGTATCTGTAGCAGTTCCTGCGTCGTCAACGGCAAGTAGTAGCCTTGATGGAGGGAGTTCTGGCAGTAGCTCTACTACTAGAAGCTCAGGTAATTAGATAGGAAATGCAAGAAATCCGAGCTGGTATCACAAGATGACGAATCCACGACGATAGAGTGGTTATCCGTTATAGCTTTTTAATTAGTTTATTCATTGAATGTAGTCAGCTTTTGCTGGATTTCCTCTTTGATGGAGGTCGTATTTTTGAAGTTGATGACCTCTGAACCAACACTCTAGGAGGTTTACTTACCTATTTCACCTATCTATCGCCTGTGGAAGAAATATTGAATAAAAAGAGGTTGGTAGAGCTGAAAAGAACCACTTATAATGGATAGTATAAAAAAGTTGGATACTATTCTTATAAGGAGGTTCTTTTCTCATGGCTACAAAAGGAAGCACGTTGACAACGTATCCCCCGAGTTCAAATTGCAGGTGGTCAAAGACGACCTCAGTGGGAATAGTGGGCAAGCCCTCTATCGTCAAAAAATATGGGGTAAAAGCAGATAATCAGGTAGTGACTTGGACACGGAAATACTGTGAAAACTCAAAGTTATAGTCAGTTCGTTTATCTTTTATTACTTCGTTCACTCGCTTTGCCGTACTCCGGTATAGCCTGCAGCTCCTTGCCTAGTACTAAAAGACCATACTGACAACAAATTTACGAGGGACTGAGTCTACTAATCGTCCCAAAAATTCGGCTAAACATCGTTACTCTGTGTCTTGTTTATGCGCCTATTTCGGCTTCCCAAGATCGTCTTACTACCTTTGGTTGAGTAAGGGACAAGCAAACGATAAGCAGTTTGGGTACGAAACTAGCCCAATATGGTGTGACTATTGCTCATCTTGGTAAGGGGAATTGTTACGACAATGCACCATGTGAGAACTTCTTTTCTCACGTGAAGAGTGACTCATTAAAACTATTTCCACCTAAAGATAGAAGCAGTTTCATCCGGCAAATGAGGCAATATAGTCATTTCGTTTATATTTTTATTATTTCGTTCACTCGTCTTGCTGTACCATTGAGAAAAGTTACACTTTTCTTATCTGTCACTTGAAATAGTTATCAACTATTTCAACTACCTGCGACTCCTTGCCTAGTACTAAAAATAAACGAAACGGCTATACATTGATTGGGATAACGACAATAGACCTCAAGAGAGATTAAGGGGTATATTCCTGTAGAATATAGGGAAACATGCCTTGGAAATGACTAACTTTTTTACGGTTCATTTTACGAGGAGCTTGACATTCTAGCTCCTTTTTTAATCCTAAAAAGAGGTAATTCTGAAGAATTTTGATACAATAGTAGGGAAAGGAATGGTGAGATGAGAAAAGTCCAGTTTTTTTTACTAGTGGAAAGCATTATCTTTACCCTCGCTTGCTTTGATGTGCTAGCAAGTGAGACAGCTCGTATCATTTTACTGGTTGCTCTGCTATTGCTAGGAGTCTGGTATGTGACGGGGAAAAAGATAACGAGTGTGTTTCTGTCCAGTGCTATTTTTTTGATTTTTCTGGTCTTTGTTTTAAATCCCTACTTTATCATCGGAGTCATTTTCCTGTTAATCTACATGATTATCAATTTTTTCTCCCGGTATGAGAAGCGCAACCAATACACGCATCTGCATTTTGAGGATACAGCGCTTGAAGCTCATAAGCAAAAGACCAAGTGGTTTGGCAATCAAGATTATTCGCAGGATTCTTATGGGTTTGAAGACATCAATATCGTCCGTCTGTTCGGTAATGATGTTGTTGATCTTGATGAAACGATTTTGGTTGGACGGGACAATATTGTCGTGGTTCGTAAGACCTTTGGGAACACAAAGATTATCATTCCGATTGATGTTGAAGTTTCCTTATCGGCTGCAAGCTTATATGGTAGGGTCTATTTCTTGGGGCTATCTTACTGGGATTTGCGCAATGAGAGTTTTTCAATTGAGAGTCCCCATTACAAGGAATCTCATAAACGAGTAAAAGTCGTTGTCAACTGTATCTTTGGTGATGTGGAGGTGGTTCGCGTATGATTAAGAAAGGCACCATTCTTCTTCTCGCTTGGTATGCTAGCTTGATTGTACTGGTGGTGTTATCAGCAGTCTTTCCCCTACTTCAGCAATCTCTCTTTGATGTGTCCTTGTGGACATCAACAGAACAATTTATTTTCACGGTGTTTCTTTTAATTGTCATCCTGACCTTTTTCTTAGTTGTCTTGGTTCAATCTGTCGCTCTTATCGCGACCCAAGGGATGCGCCAGAAAATTCGTTCTATTATCCAGAATAAGAATATCCGTACATCATCAGAAAATGATCAACTGTTACTGCAATTATCAGAAAAAGTGAGGGGCTTGACCCGTCAGGTTCAGTTGATTGATAATCAGGATTTAGTAAAAAAAGAAGAGATCGTTGAGAGTGAACGCAGGCGAATCGCCCGAGATTTACACGATACAGTCAGTCAAGAATTATTTGCGAGTAGTATGATTTTATCGGGTCTATCTAGCAGTCTGGAGACGCTTCAAACTGAAACCTTGCAGCAACAGTTAGAGATTGTCAAAGATACGATTGAAACAGCGCAACGTGATTTACGGATTTTACTCTTACATTTGCGTCCGAGTGAGTTAGACGGCAAAGATTTGGTCGAGGGTTTTGAAGTAATTTTACGTGAAGTCAGTGATAAAAGTGCTATTGAAGTACATTTTCACCATGAAGTGGAAACATTAGCAACAGCTATCGAGGAGCAGCTCTTTCGCATTGGGCAAGAAATTATTAGCAATACCTTGCGTCATTCAAAAGCTCGTCATCTGGATGTGTACCTGGTACAATCGGAGTATGAAGTGCAGCTAAAAATGACAGACGATGGTGTCGGTTTTGTCAAAAGTGATGAGCAAGAGGTCAGCTACGGTCTGCAAAATATTCAAGAACGCGTGGAAGATATGGCAGGAACGTTAAAAATTCGTACTGCTCCTGATAAGGGAGTGGCGATTGATATTCGCGTCCCATTATTGAAAGGAAGAGAGCATGAGTAAGATTCGAGTCTTATTAGTGGATGATCATGAGATGGTTCGCCTGGGATTAAAAAGTTTTTTAAATTTACAGGCTGATATTGAGGTGGTTGCAGAAGCAAGTGATGGTCGAGAGGGGGTAGAAAAAGCCCTAGAATTAAAGCCAGATATTATTGTCATGGACTTGGTTATGCCCCAATTATCAGGGGTTGATGCGACCTTAGAAATTCTCAAAGAATGGAAGAGAGCAGCTGTCTTAATTCTAACTTCTTACCTAGACAATGAAAAAATTTATCCAGTCTTGAAAGCCGGAGCTAAAGGGTACATGTTGAAAACCTCTAGCGCAGAGGAAATTGTTCGTGCCATTCGTAAGGTCTATCAAGGGGAATTGGCCATTGAAACAGAGGTTGAAAAGAAAATGGAACACAAAAAACGTCATCCAGATCTTCATGATGACTTGACAGCTCGTGAAAAGGAAATTTTGACCCTACTGGCTAAGGGGTACGATAACCAACGGATTGCTGATGAATCCTTTATTTCTTTGAAAACAGTAAAAACCCATGTATCCAATATCTTATCAAAATTAGCTGTGAGTGATCGGACGCAGGCAGTTGTCTATGCCTTTCAGCATGGGCTGGTAGCGCAAGACTCGGAATCATGATATAATGGGAGATATAAAAGGAGAGTTATGGACGCAACATTAAAATACAGAGCTAAAAAAATAAAAATTATCTTTTTTGATATTGATGATACCCTCCGTGTCAAGGATACAGGCTATGTTCCAGAGTCTTTGACCCATGTGTTTACATCCTTGAAAGAAAAGGGGATTTTAACAGGAATTGCTTCTGGACGTGCAATTTATGGAGTTGTTCCAGAGCTACAGGCCTTGAAGCCAGACTATTTTGCGATGATTAACGGTAGTTTTGTCGCAGATGCTAAGGGGACTATTATCCGTCAAAAAGCTATTCCTACAGAACTGGTGGAACGGTGTATTGAGTGGACCAAAGCAGAAGGAATCGATTATGGATTAATGGGAGCCTACAAGGCGACCTTGTCCCACCGGGATGAGCGAATCAGCAAGACCATTGATATTATTTATGAGAACTTGGAAACAGAGCCTGATTTTTATAAAGAAAACCCCATTTATCAGATTTTGACCTTTGAGCAAGAAGGTAGAGAAGTAGAGCTTCCTATAGAGTTGCAAGAGGACATGCGTAGTATCCGTTGGGAGGCCATTTCATCTGATATCATCTTGCAGGACGCATCTAAAGCAGCAGGGATTGCAGCCGTTGTCGATCATCTTGGCTTAAAGCCAGAAAATGTCATGATTTTTGGTGATGGCTTAAATGACCTTGAAGCCTTTGATTATGCAGGTATCAGTGTTGCCATGGGAGTTTCTCATCCTGACTTAGCAGCAAGAGCAGATTATATTACAAAAACGGTAGAAGAAGATGGTATATTACATGCCTTGGAGGAATTTGGTTTGGTAGAAAAAGAAAAGTATTATCCACAATTAGACTTAGAATATGCTGAGGGATCACGTGCTAGGATTAAGACCAACTATGGAGACTTGTACCTACAATTATTCCCTGAGATTGCCCCAAAAACAGTGGCAAACTTTGTGGCGCTTGCTAAGGATGGTTATTATGATGGCGTTATTTTTCACCGTATCATTAAAGATTTTATGATTCAAGGTGGAGATCCAACCGGAACAGGTATGGGTGGTGAATCTATTTACGGTGCTGCCTTTGAAGATGAATTTTCAACAGAAGTTTTTAATATTCGTGGTGCCCTCTCAATGGCCAATGCAGGCCCAAATACCAATGGCAGTCAATTCTTCATCGTTCAAAATACCCACATGCCTTACGCTAAAAAGGAATTAGAACGTGGTGGCTGGCCGGCACCGATTGCAGAAGTCTATGCAACACAAGGTGGCACACCGCATTTGGACCAGCGCCATACAGTTTTCGGACAATTACGTGATGAGGCATCTTATGCTGTTTTAGATGTCATTGCTGCTGTAGAAACAGGGGCTATGGACAAGCCAGTTGAAGATGTTATCATTGAAACAATTGAGATTGAGGATTAAGATGAGAATTGGAGAGAAACTGCGGGGGACGGTAACAGGTATTCAGCCCTACGGCGCCTTTGTCGAATTGGAGAATGGAACAACAGGCTTAATCCATATTTCAGAAATCAAGACAGGTTATGTTGACAATATACACGAGCAATTAAAGACTGGTCAGGAACTACTAGTTCAGGTGGTAGATTTTGATGAGTATAGCCAGAAAGTCAGCTTGTCTCTACGAACGTTAGAGGAAGAAAAGCAGAAAGTTCCGCGTCCTCATCGGTTTACAAGTGACCGTTACAAAATCGGCTTTGAACCCCTAGCCAAGAGTCTACCGCATTGGATTAAAGAAGCAAAAAGCTATCTAGAAAAACAATTATAACTAAAATCGGCTTGAAGTCAGTGGTTTAGCAAACCTGATTTTAAGTCTTTTCATTTTTATAGTCTTCTAGTACTAGGCAACGAACTGCAAGCTGTACTAGAGTACGGCAAAGCGAGTTAACGAAATAATAAAAGATAAACGAAATGACTATATAGAGCATTAGATAAGGATAAAAACCTGTATTCACAAGTGTTGAGCTGTGAATACAGGTTTTAAATTTGTATGATATCAATTAGTCCTCGAAAAGAGCGGTTGACAGGTAACGTTCTCCATTGTCGGCTAGGATTGCCAACACTTTTTTTCCTGCTCCCAATTCTTTGGCGACTTCAATGGCAGCGTAGATAGCAGCACCGGAAGAAATTCCAACTAGGAAGCCCTCTTGTGCGCCGATAGCACGACTAATTGCTAGGGCATCATCTGATTTGACACGGATAACATGGTCGTAGGACTTAGTATCTAGGGTATCAGGAATAAAACCCGCTGAAATCCCTTGGATTTTATGTGGTCCGGGTGCTTCACCTGATAAGACAGCTGATTCATCAGCTTCAACAGCGTAAATGCTGATTGCAGGATTAGCTTGTTTGAGGGCATGGGAGACACCTGTAATCGTACCACCCGTCCCAATTCCCGAAACAAAGGCATCGAGTCCCGTTGAGCCAAAGGCCTCTAGAATTTCTTGGCCAGTAGTATCCTCATGGACTTTTGGATTGGCAGGATTTGTAAATTGTAGGGGAAGCCACCCCTCTTGTTCTTCTGCAATTTCACGGGCTTTAGCAATGGCTCCCTTCATTCCCTCACTACCTGGAGTGAGGACAAGTTCTGCTCCGTGGGCTTGGATAATCTTGCGGCGCTCAATACTCATGGTTTCAGGCATGACGATGATGACCTTGTAGCCTTTTGCAGCTCCGACCCAAGCAAGTCCGATTCCCGTATTTCCACTGGTTGGCTCAACGATAGTATCACCAGGTTTAAGGATACCGTCTTTTTCGGCCTGCTCAATCATAGCTAAGGCAATCCGGTCTTTCACGGAAGAACCAGGATTGAAAGCTTCTAGTTTCACATACACATCTGCTGCCCCTTCTGGCACGAGATTGTTTAGTTTTACAATAGGAGTATTTCCAATTAACTCAGTAATATTTTGATAAATGGCCATAGGGCACCTCCACTTCTTATAGTTATCAGTATACTCTGGTTACTATCGTTTGTAAAATATAAAAAACTTATCATGGCGATATACTTCCCCTATAAGTGGATACTAAAAAATAATCATTGACTAGAAATGATAAGAGCGCTAGTTTATATGCAAGGTTTACTTATATCCGGCTTGTAAGCCAACCTGCTTTGATTGTTTAGCAGTAGCTAGCGGGCGTCCCTGCATTTTATTTGTGATGAGCCTAGCTATCCTCGCAGGGATTTCACAACGAAGCTACAAGCAACTTCTGTTCGGCCACTTGACGGTAGCTATCTGTCAATTCCCCACCCTTTCGTTTGGAACTCACCTAGCTATCCTCGTCGGGGTCTCACGACGAAGTTGCGATCAATTTCTGTTCGGCGCTTGACGGTAGCTATCTGTCAATTCCCTGCACTTTCGTTTGGAACTCGCCTAGCTATCCTCGTCGGGGTCTCACGACAAAGTTGCGATCAACTTCTGTTCGGCCACTTGACGGTAGCCAGCTGGCAATTCCCTGCACTTTCGTTTGGAACTCGCCTAGCTATCCTCGTCGGGGTCTCACGACGAAGTTACTCGCAACTTCTGTTCGGCGCTTGACGGTAGCTATCTGGCAATTCCCTGCCCTTTCGTTTGGAACTCACCTAGCTATCCTCGTCGGGGTCTCACGACGAAGTTACTCGCAACTTCTGTTCGGCGCTTGACGGTAGCTATCTGGCAATTCCCCGCCCTTTCGTTTGGAACTCGCCTAGCTATCCTCGTCGGGGTCTCACGACGAAGTTACTCGCAACTTCTGTTCGGCCGCCTATTTTTACCGTAGCTGTTGCAGGCTGTGCTTGCTTTACAGATACGGAAACCCTTAGGGTGCATTCACTTTTTCAACGTCCTTGTATCTTGGGGAATTGAATTCGGACTAAGAGCTCGGAAAAAAGATAGACTTCCTTGTGTTTACTGAACACAGCGTCAGTCACCTATTTTTCAGTCGCTTTTCATACGTCCTCGTATCTTGATGTAGGGGGGACAAGCCGTTGTAAATTTTATTTGTTCCAAAGGCATAGTATATCTTTGGAGCTGTGGGTACCTGATCTTAATAACTAGAAAGCGAAGTCATTGATTGCAAGCCAACCCATACTTACAGAAAATAGACAGGGAAAAGCAGTCGAAGATAGGACCTTGTTCTTTCATATCCAAGGGAATAGACTGAAACCCTCCATTGAAACTCGTGTCAACCGCCTTCATATCTTGTGCTAGTTTATTCTGAAGTTCTTATTTTAGGTATTCCTTCAAGGAATTGTCGTAGACACTCTCAAATCAATAATTTCTCAAATTGCCTAGCACAATCGGTAGAGGAACAGTTGCTTGTTTGAAGTTTGTGGCGATATGATGAAATGAAAAAGCACTTCTTAAAAAGCACTTTTTCGCTTGTTTACTCGACATAACTAGGAATACCATTCGGATCAAGTAACTTCTGCTTGATTTCCATGGTAAGAGGTGTTATAGTTCCCCTTTTACAGGTATCTTGTCCGATACATTCATCTGTGATGGCGGTTAAGATTCCGATGATTTCGCCATTAAGATAAACCGCAGAACCGGAGTTTTCTTTAGCAGACCCTAAGTCAGCTATTAGGGTTCCATCGCTTGCAACTGAAAGAATTTTCCCTTTAGATTTTGTAAAATCAGTTTTTGTGTAGCTTGAATATCCAGCTGTGTAGACGGTCTTTCCTACCAGTTTAGATAAGTCTTGATAGACTTTTAGTTTTATTCCTTGGGAATTTGTATTAATAGAAATGGGTTCCGTAATTTCTGTGATACTGATGTCATTTCTTAGGTCATCGAATCCTGCATAACCAGGCATGACTTTGAAAGGATTGTTATTCCCTTGGCTATAAACTTTGAACTGTTCACTTGCATCAGGAGCGATTGATATGGCTGTATTGCTACTGCTATAACGACCATACCGATCCGTGATACTGTGGGCAGAGGATAAAAATTTACCACCTCCTATATATGTGCCAGTTGATCGCATCGTTTGACCATCCGATTTTGTCACATACCAATCGTATATAAGATTATAAGGAAATGTTTTTTGTTCCCTAGGAGTCACAGGTTGTCTTGTACCTGCAAAAGCCAAACTTGGTGCAAATGCTAGTAGACCTAGACAGAGAGATAAGAAAAATTTTTTCTTCATTTTTTTCTCCTTTATATAGTTGATATCTCTATGATATTATTATTTTCATAAAAAGTAAAGCGCTTTACTTTTTATGAAAAAAGCTCTTGTCTAGAAAGTCATGAAAAGGTCACAATAGATATACCAAGACATAGATTTAAAGGCAAGGCTGTCTACGGTGGTGGTAGGAATATCAATGCACTGGAATTTCAATAACACGGAAATTAGCCTTTTCAATCTGGATTTTTCCATGGTAAAACTCGATTAGACTGTTGGTAATGTCCTGTAGCTCTTCCTCGTTGGTAAAAATCATGGTTTGAACATCCGCTAAAAATTCAGTATCATATTCTTCCAAATCATGAGTAGTCCGCCAATTAGCAAATTCCTGATATTGAGAATAGTTCATCGTAATCGCAATTCCTTGCTGTTTTTTAACTTTGACAATACCTATTTCAGATATGGCACTAGCGACAGAGCCAGCATATGCTCGAATTAAACCTCCAGCACCTAGTTTAATCCCACCAAAATAGCGGGTCACAACGGCAGCTACATTGGTCAGTTGGTTATTTTCTAGGACTGTGAGCATGGGAACGCCAGCAGTACCCGAAGGTTCTCCATCGTCTGATGAGCGCTTGATTTCCATATTTTTTCCTAGGATAAAAGCAGAGCAGTTATGGGTGGCGCGATAGTGCGTTTTTTTGACTGTGTTGATAAAGTTACGGGCTTCTTCTTCTGAAGTTACCCGTTTTAAATGGCAAATGAAACGTGATTTTTTAATTTCTTCTTCCGCTAGACCGTCAGCAGTAATGGTTCTATATTCTTTCATATCATGATTGTACTAAGTTTTTTTGAAGATGACAAGTTTTCAGGAAAAAATGACGAATAAATAAGTATGACGGATCTAGCAAATTACTACGGACGATTGTTTACTTATCACCAACTAACAGAAGAAGAACGCATGCAAGCCACGAAACTAGCAAGTCAGACAGCTGATAAGGCCTGTTTTCGTTGTTCAACGATATTCGATGCGAAACATTGCCTACCAGCTGGTGCCATATATTGTAGAGAGTGTATCTTGCTTGGGCGCGTGCGGACAGATGAGGATTTGTATTCATTTCCTCAGCAAGCATTTCCGCGACAAAAGTCGTTAAAATGGCAAGGACAGTTGACCGTTTGGCAGCAAGAAATTTCAGATATCTTACGGCAACATTTGAACGCTAGAACAGCTACCTTGGTTCATGCGGTAACAGGAGCTGGAAAGACCGAGATGATATATCAAGTGGTTGCAGATGTGATTGATGCAGGAGGAGCCGTGTGCTTAGCTAGTCCGCGGATTGATGTCTGTATCGAATTGTATAGGCGATTACAAGAGGATTTTGCTTGTCCAATCAGCCTCTTACATGGTGCAGGAGAAGCCTATTTTCGCACACCTTTGGTCATTGCGACTACGCATCAATTACTCAAATTCTATCGCGCTTTTGACTTGGTTCTGATTGACGAAGTCGATGCTTTTCCCTATACGGATAATCCAGTGCTCTACCGTGCAGTAGAAAATGCTGTCAAAGAAGACGGAGTGACCATGTTTTTGACAGCGACATCAACAGATAAATTGGAACAAAAGGTCCGTGCAGGGAGCTTACACCGGCTCCGTTTGCCACGACGTTTTCATGGAAATCCACTAGTTGTTCCCCAAAAAGTATGGCTGGCTCACTTTGAAAATTCTCTAAAAAAGAACAAGATTGTCCCCAAATTACTCAAAAAGATAGCTAATCAACAGCAAACAGGCTTTCCGTTACTGCTTTTCCTACCAGAAATTCAGATGGGACACCATTTTGCACAGTTGTTAGAGGGCAACTTTCCAGATGAAAGCATTGGCTTTGTATCTAGTCAAACAGAAAATCGCTTTGAAATCGTTGAACAATTTCGCAAGAAAGAAATCAGTATTCTTATTACAACAACGATTTTGGAACGTGGAATAACCTTTCCTTGTATAGATGTGTTTGTTGTAAATGCCAATCATCATCTCTATACTTCCTCGTCATTGATTCAGATTGCTGGGCGAGTTGGTCGAAGCATGGAACGTCCGACAGGTGAAGTGCTCTTCTTTCAAGATGGAACTAATCATGCGATTGAAAAAGCTATTCAAGAGATTCGATTGATGAACGAGGAGGCAGGCTATGGCAACATGTCTATTATGTCAGCAAACGCTTAGAAAACGAATCTTATTTTTAGATATTCTTCTATTAAGAAAGGAAAAAGAAGGAGTTTGTGCGGATTGTAAGGAGAAGTTTCTCCTCATTTCAGAGACACACTGCCCTGCTTGCTTTAAAGAAGGTGAGGCTAAGCTTTGTTCAGATTGTCTATATTGGTATAAAAAAGGAGCGACAGTTTCTCATGAAAGTCTCTATCATTATAACGAGCAAATGGCAAATTATATCAGCCGTTATAAATTTTTCGGAGATTACCTGTTACGAATGGTATTTGCAACTGAATTAAAGGAGTATTTTAAAGATAAGGAAGCTGATGTCCTTGTTCCCATTCCGATTAGTGAGAAGAGGATGGGAGAAAGGGGCTTTAATCAAGTAACAGGTTTGCTAACCGCTGCGGGGCTTTCATTCCAGGAAATTCTCCAAAAAGAAGACACAAAAAAACAATCAGAAAAGACACGCCAAGAACGTTTGACCTTACACCAACCTTTTTCTATTGTGGCAAAAGTAGATGTTCCAGATAAGATTATCCTAATTGATGATATTTACACGACAGGTGCTACCATACAGTTAGCCAAACAACTCTTGATGAAAAATGGAGCGAAAACAGTCACGAGTTTTTCACTCGCCCGTTAGTAAACGCTTGCAAAAAAATACTGGTGTGGTATAATAGTAGTGAACAAAAGCGAAAGCTTAGAAAGAGGTATTTACTATGATTAAATTTAGCATTCGTGGAGAGAACATTGAAGTAACAGAAGCTCTTCGTAGTTATGTTGAAGAAAAAGTGGCTAAGATTGAAAAATATTTTCATGCAGATCAAGACTTAAATGCCAAAGTAAATCTGAAAGTATACCGTGACAAACGCTCAAAAGTAGAAGTAACGATTCCGCTAGGTTCTATCACACTTCGAGCAGAAGACATTTCTCAGGATATGTATGGATCAATTGATTTGGTAGTTGATAAGATTGAACGCCAAATCCGTCGTAACAAAACAAAGATTGAAAAGAAAAACCGTCATAAAGTACCAACTAGTCAATTGTTTACCGAAGAATTGGTAGAGCAAGTTGAAGAAGAAACAAAAGTTGTTCGCACAAAGCAAGTTGATTTAAAACCAATGGATTTGGAAGAAGCAATTTTGCAACTTGAATTGCTAGGACATGATTTCTTCATCTATACGGATGCTAAGGATTCCACAACTAATGTTATTTACAAACGTGAAGACGGCGGGCTCGGCTTGCTAGAAGTCAAAGTTTAAAACAATATCTGCAGATTTCTGCAGATATTGTTTTAGTTTCCCCTAAAAATGTTGTAGAAAGTCCGACGCATACTAGTGGCTATTTCACATGTATACTATTTTTAATTTCAGGGGCTTCTGCCCATTAATTCTTGGTCTAGAGGGGCAGTAACTAGGGGGAGGAGAACCCCTTTACGTTTCAAGATTTAAGCAAAAACGAAAAAAAGTAGAAAAAAAGAAAAAAAGTTATTGACAAAGCGAAAATGAGGTGATATACTGATATAGTTGTCGCTTGAGAGAGCAGACAGGAAAGACCTTTGAAAATTAAAGAAGACGAACCAAACGTGCAGGGGTAGTTTGTAGTTG
>NZ_SPOZ01000022.1 GCF_004569635.1 Streptococcus sp. LYSM12 | reverse complement strand
TCATATGTATGGGAAGTAGCTCAGCTTGGTAGAGCTCAAAGCACGGCTTTGAGGTTGGAGATAGGGATTTACGGCGTAAATCGTCCTTACAAGTACTCTACAAGTGAGGTCTGACCACTCATTATTTACGGGAAGTAGCTCAGCTTGGTAGAGTACTTGGTTTGGGACCAAGGTGTCGCAGGTTCGAATCCTGTCTTCCCGATTGTAGCAACCTGGATACAGGTTGTTTTTTCTTGCTCGGTTTTCATTTTAGTAGGGTGAACCAAATGTGTTATAGCCGTTTCGTTTATTTTTAGTACTAGGCAAGGAGTCGCAGGTAGTTGAAATAGTTGATAACTATTTCAAGTGACAGATAAGAAAAGTGTAACTTTTCTCAATGGTACAGCAAGACGAGTGAACGAAGTAATAAAAGATAAATGAAAGGACTATAAAAGGCAGAAAATAGGTTTCACTTTACTTTTTCATGCTTGTCCTGTCACCTAAATAGAAGCTGGATGACAATAGTTGTGAGAAAATTGGCTTCTTAGCCAACAGACAGGATTTTGTGGGACACTTGTTTGATGTTCTATTGTGTAGGTGTCAGTATGACATAGAGGAAATATCTGACCAATAGCTGATGGATAGGCTTCGTTAGTTATCCTTGATAGTTTTTTGAAACGAGCATTGAAATGGGGCTTAGCCAGCTGGAATTGTTGGTTTAGTGAAAATATGTTGAAAACGCATGTAACTAGCCTTTGCTTCATGTGATGCCTATGGAGTGACTCGTGATGAGTGGACATGGTACTTTTTAGATTTTTTTGTTATAATCATGGTATGATTAGTTTAGACGATAGATTAACAGCCCTACCTGGTGTGGGTGAGAAGTCGGCTGAGAAATTTCAACAATTAGGATTAGAAACGGCAGAGGATCTGCTATGTTATTATCCTTTTCGTTATGATGATTTTGCTGCTCGGTCGGTGTTAGAGCTGGAAGATGGTGAAAAAGCCTTGGTTTCTGGTCTTGTAATGACACCTGCGACTGTACAATATTATGGTTTTAAGCGCAATAAGCTACGTTTTTCACTCAAGCAGGGTGAGGTAGTTGTTGCGATTTCATTTTTTAATCAGCCTTATCTTGCTGAGCGGATTAAAGTGGGTCAAGAAATAGCTGTCTGGGGGAAATGGGATAAGACAAAGGCTGGGATAACAGGGATGAAGTTAGTGGCTCAGTTAGAAGATAAATTGCAGCCAATTTACCATGTTGTGCAAGGAGTCTCGCAAGCTAGTATTGTAAAATTGGTCAAGGCAGTATTTGATAAGGGATATGATGCATTATTAGGAGAAAATCTGCCAGAATCGCTTAAGGAACGTTACCGGTTAATGGAACGAAGACAAGCGGTGCGTGCGATGCATTTTCCAAAAAATCTAGCAGAGTATAAGCAAGCGTTGAGGCGTGTCAAATTTGAGGAATTATTTTATTTTCAGTTGCGTTTGCAGCAGTTAAAGGTAACCGATAAGGTGGCTTCAGATGGAGTGGCTATTTTATATCATGCTCATAAGGTGAAAGAAAAAATTGATTCTTTACCATTTTATTTAACGGAGGCACAAAGAAGAGCTTTAGATGAGATTTTAGCGGATATGAAATCGTCACATCATATGAATCGTCTTTTACAAGGAGATGTGGGTTCGGGGAAAACGGTAGTGGCCGCTTTGGCTATGTATGCAACTTGTACGGCTGGGATGCAGGCAGCAATAATGGTGCCAACTGAGATTTTAGCTGAGCAGCATTTTGAGAGTTTGTCTCAACTCTTTCCTGATTTATCCATTGTTCTCTTGACGGGTAGTATGCGGGTAGGACCTCGTAGGGCTGCTTTGCTGGCGATTGAATCTGGGCAAGTGGATATTATCGTAGGAACACATGCCTTGATTCAGGACGGAGTGATTTATCATCGTTTAGGTCTTGTGGTCACGGATGAGCAGCATCGTTTTGGGGTCAAACAACGGCGATTGTTGCGAGAAAAAGGGACCAATCCTAATGTTCTGATGATGACAGCAACACCTATTCCTCGAACGCTTGCGATTACTTCTTTCGGTGATATGGATGTTTCAATTATCAATCAGCTTCCAGCAGGGCGCAAGCCTATTGTGACCCGCTGGGTCAAGCATGAGCAGTTTCCAGCTGTATTGGAATGGTTAGAAAAAGAGGTGGCTAGGGGAGCGCAAATCTATGTTATTTCGCCGCTGATTGAAGAATCAGAAGCGCTTGATCTGAGAAATGCTATTGCTTTGGAAGAGGAATTGGTAGCTTATTTCAAGGAAAAAGCGACGGTAGCTTTGCTACATGGTCAGATGAAAAATGATGAGAAAGATGCGATTATGCAGACCTTTAAAAAGGGGAATATAGATATTTTGGTATCTACTACAGTGATTGAGGTCGGTGTCAATGTACCTAATGCAACGGTTATGGTTATTATGGATGCAGATCGTTTTGGACTGAGTCAACTTCATCAATTACGAGGGAGGGTTGGTCGTGGTCAGAAGCAATCCTATGCGATTTTGGTAGCCAATCCCAAAACAGATTCGGGCAAGGAACGGATGCGGATTATGACGGAAATAACCGATGGTTTTGTATTGGCAGAAGAAGATTTGAAAATGCGGGGATCTGGAGAAATTTTTGGGACGCGTCAGTCAGGTTTACCTGAGTTTCAAGTGGCAAATATCATTGAAGATTATGCCATTTTAGAAGAGGCAAGGCGAGTCGTGGCTCATATTGTGTCAAAGTCGGACTGGCAAAGTCAACCAGAATGGCAGGTTTTGCTACCGTATTTAACCAAAGAAGAGAGATTAGATTAACAAACAACTTCTAGGACAAAAGAGAACCGCCTTAAAGGTAGCTAGGAAAAGTCTACCTTTAGGGCGGTTCAAACTTTTGAATTTTTAAAATATAGTCCTTTCGTTTACTTTTAGTACTAGGCAAGGAGCTGCAGGCTGTACTAGAGTACGGCAAAGCGAGTGAACGAAGTAACAAACGATAAACGAAATGACTATATTAGGGTACAAACAATGTGACGCAATAGTCAGGGGACTAACATAATCCAGTGGATTGCGGTTAGCCTGAGCCTGGAAACTAGAAGACGAGGTACTCTAGACTTCAAAATCACAGTTTCGTTTTATTCCCCAAATCGACATACTTAGAGAATGAGGGCAGGTGATTTTCCTGAAATCACAAGGTCTTCTTTCGGTTTTTAATTGTCTTCATCAGCCCTCCATGTATTCTTTCAATTCGGCTCCGCTTAAGCCAGCGTTTAGCGCGATGAGAAGTTTAAGGCGGGCTTTAGGTGCATTGAGCTCTTTAACAAAGAAGATACCATCTTGGCTCAATTTCACTCCTCCACCAGCGTAGGCATAGACGGGTTCTGCAATGCCGTTGAAACAGCGAGAAACAAGAGCGATTGGAATCCCAGCTTCAAGGAAGCTGCGGAGTTTTCTTGCAACTTCCTGCGGAAGATTTCCTGCGCCAAATGCTTCAATGATAAGACCGTCTAGTTTCGTACTATCTAGCATATCCAGCAATTCCGTCTTCATACCAGCATAGGCAGGGATAATCGGAATAAAGCCGGAAATCTTATCTAAATCAAAACGCACGCGGGGCTCTGCATTTTTGAAGTAGAGAATTTCATGTTTCATCACCAGGCCAAGTGGTCCATGGGTCGGTGTTTGGAAAGTCCCGACATTGGTTGTGTGGGTCTTTGTGACGTATTTTGCAGCATGAATTTCGTCGTTCATGACGACGAGGACACCTTTATCCCTTGCCTTGTCATGACTGGCTACCCGTAGGGCATTGAGGTAGTTGTAGACACCGTCGCTGCCTAACTCATTTGATGAGCGCATAGCGCCTGTTAAGACGACGGGAATATGGGGCAATTCCATCGTGTCAAGGAAATAGGCGGTTTCTTCAAGAGTATCTGTCCCATGTGTGATAACGACTCCATCATAGTGGGCAGCTTCTTCCTTCATCTTGTGGTAGAGTTGGAGCATGTGAGTCGGGGTCATATAAGGACTAGGAAGATTAAAGATGTCTAGTGCTGTGACTTGAATTCCATCGAGTGGCACAGAAACGTGATTCATAGGATTTTCTTGATTTGTGGTAACCTTTCCTGTGCTATCAGCCTGCATAGAAATGGTCCCACCTGTATGTAAGACAAGAATATTTTTCATAAACTTTCAGATTCTTTCCAAATGTGGTATACTAATTGTACCATAAAATACAGGAAAGTAGGTGGGATGTTGGAGATTAAGGCTGTTTTTTTTGATATAGACGGGACCTTATTGACTGATAATCGAACAATCAGCCCTTTGACGATCTCAGCTATCAATCAGTTGAAGAAACAAGGAATTCTGGTGGGGTTGGCTACTGGGCGTGGTCCTCGTTTTGTCCTTCAGTATATGGCATCATTGGGTTTGGATTTTGCAGTGACGTATAATGGGCAATACATTCTATCGCGAGAAAAGGTTCTCTTCATGCAGGAGTTACCAAAAGAAGATATGCCGGCCTTGATTGAGTATGCTAAAAAATATAAAAAAGATCTCTCTTTTGGGACGGCTTTTGGAGTAGCGGGTAGTCGAATTATGAGTTTTGGTGGAGGTAATCTCGCTTATCGTCTGACTCGGATGATTCCAGCTTCATGGGCGGGACTAGTCAATTTTATCTTCAACAGATTTGTGCGAAAAGTGAGCCCTCAAGATAAGGAACAATTACGGATTATCTCTGAGCGTTCAATCTATCAAATGATGCTATTAGCAACAGAGAGAGAAACGAGAAAATTAGCTTTGCAGTTTCCCAATTTGGGTTTTACACGCTCCAGTCCCTATGCGGTGGATATTATTTCCAAGGGAAATTCGAAGTTGGAGGGGATTAAACGTGTTGGGGCGCACTACCAATTTACGATAGATGAAGTAATAGCTTTTGGGGATTCCAACAATGATTTGGAAATGCTAGCAGGTGTTCCCTATTCAGTTGCTATGAAAAATGGGACAAAAAAAG
This sequence comes from Streptococcus sp. LYSM12, assembly GCF_004569635.1. GTDB lineage: Bacteria > Bacillota > Bacilli > Lactobacillales > Streptococcaceae > Streptococcus. The sequence goes on along the minus strand of NZ_SPOZ01000022.1, from coordinate 39,686 downwards.
CCCGACAAACAGCTTTTTATGTGACAGATAGCAATAACCAAGATGGTATTTTTAAAGCTTTAGAGCACTTTGAACTTATCAAAGGAGGGGTTGATGTTTCGCAGTAAAGATGATCAGTTCAATGCAGTCAAGAACTTTCATGCTAAAATGGACGGGATGACCCAAGAGTGTCCGAAAGCCTACGATGCAAAGACAGCTCTACACAGAGCAGACTTTAAGTTGGAGGAACTGGTTGAATTTTTATATGCTACTTCAAGGAATAACGAGGAATTTGCAGACCTGCTTCAGGAACTTCATCAGGCGTTAGATCGGGCAGCGGCAAAATCGAAAAAGAAAGTCAGACCTAGGAGTTTATTGCTGGGTCAAGTAGATGCCTTGCTTGATTTGCTTTACTTTACCTATGGTTCTTTTGCTTTAATGGGAGTAGATCCCCAGCCGATTTTTGATATTGTTCATCGGGCTAACATGGGGAAGATCTTCCCAGATGGACGAGCGCATTTTGATCCCGTTACTCATAAAATTCTAAAACCAGATCATTGGGAGGAAGATTATGCACCTGAGCCTGCTATTCAAGAAGAATTGGACAGGCAAGTGAAAGCTTGTCAGAAATCAGAAGTAAATGGGGATTAAGTTTAGATTCCTAATGTTGTAGAAATCTGCGGTTCTATTTCGTTTTTCTTGTTGTTTGAGCTGAATAGACGCTACTTGATCGGTTGTTCTAAGGTTTTATCGGTAGTCCCACGTTTGGATGGTGAGTCAAACGCTTCATATTCGTCACCAATCAACTGTTTCCAGCCTTACCTCACCTTGTTGAACTTCCGTTCTACCTTTGGTGCAGAGGGGGAGGGCTTTGCTATTTTTTCACATTCTTAACGGTGAAAGTTAGCTAGATGTGGCTGTTGATAGAGTATCAGATTATAAATTCAAACGAGGTTGGAAACCTGTATCCCAACCTCGTTTATATTATATTGTTTTGTCTTTATCACGTACAACCAGCAGATCAATAGAAGTGTGGCGTAGGATATATTCGGAAGAAGAGCCGATGAGGAGACGTTCAAAGGTATTGAGCCCTGTTGCACCTAGGAGCATTAAATCAGCACCTGTTTCTTTTGGAATATCGTGGGCAAGTAGGGTCTTAGGATTACCGAATTCAAGAACGACTTGTACGTCTGATAGACCAGCCTGCAAGGCTTTCTCTTGGTATTCCTTGAGAAGCGTTCGAGCTTCCTGCTCAAGTGTTTCATAGATGTTAGCATCGAAAACTGCAACGCTGGTAAGCGCACGTGTGTCAATGACATGGGCAATAATCAGTCGTGCCTGGTTGCGTTTTGCAACGTGAATAGCTTTGTGTAGAGCCAGTTCCGCTTCTTTTGAACCATCGACAGCGACCAATATCATTTGATAAGACTGTGTCATAAGTCGTCACCCCCCTTTTTCATATATATTATAACATCTTTTTTTCGAAAGTTGAAGTAATTCTTGTTATTTTAAGGGATTTAGGCTAAAATAATACCAGTAGAAAGGCGAGGTAATCTTGATGAGACAGTTTAATAAATCAATGAAATTAGATGATGTAGCCTATGATATTCGTGGACCGGTCTTAGATGAAGCCATGCGTATGCGAGCAAATGGTGAGCAGATTTTACGCTTAAATACGGGAAATCCTGCTGAGTTTGGTTTTACAGCGCCAGATGAAGTGATTCATGATTTGATTCACAATGCGCGAAAATCAGAAGGATACTCTAATAGTAAGGGGATTTTTTCTGCCCGTAAGGCCATTATGCAGTACTGTCAGTTGAAGAAGTTTCCGAATGTGGATATTGAAGATATTTATTTGGGAAATGGGGTCAGTGAGTTAATCGTCATGTCCATGCAGGGACTTTTAGACAATGGTGATGAAGTCTTGGTGCCGATGCCCGATTATCCCCTTTGGACAGCAGCTGTCAGCTTGGCAGGTGGACATGCGGTTCACTATGTCTGTGATGAGGCAGCGGATTGGTATCCAGATTTGGCTGATATTGAAGCGAAGATTACTTCCCGAACCAAAGCGCTTGTTTTAATCAATCCGAATAATCCCACTGGTGCTTTATACCCGAAAGAAATCCTTGAGGGAATCGTTGATATTGCGCGTCGACATGAGCTCATTATTTTCTCAGATGAAATTTATGATCGTATGGTCTTTGACGGGGCGGTGCATATTCCCATAGCAACCTTGGCGCCAGACTTATTTGTTGTGACCATGAATGGTCTGTCAAAATCTCATCGTATCTGCGGTTTCCGAGTGGGGTGGATGGTCTTGTCTGGACCCAAACGGCATGTAAAAGGCTATATTGAGGGAATCAATATGCTGTCTAATATGCGTCTGTGTTCCAATGTATTGGCTCAACAGGTTGTGCAAACCTCACTCGGTGGCTATCAGTCAGTTGATAAGCTCTTAATGCCAGGTGGCCGTCTTTATGAGCAACGGGAATTTATTACAAAAGCGATCAGTGACATTCCTGGACTGTCTGCCGTAAAACCGAGGGCTGGATTGTATATCTTTCCGAAAATTGACCGTGAAATGTATCGGATTGATGATGATGAGCAGTTTGTATTGGAGTTCTTGAAGCAGGAGAAGATCTTGCTTGTCCATGGACGGGGTTTCAATTGGCAAGAACCTGATCATTTCCGGATTGTCTATCTCCCGCGTGTGGATGAACTAGCGGAAATTCAAGAAAAAATGACGCGATTCTTGCGACAGTATAGACGTTGAGGTCGGTCAAAAAATTTCAAGCTTGAAACTAATAGCAAAGAAAATCGCTTAAATGAAAGACTGAATGACTTGATTTAAGCGATTTTTCTATTCCAGAAGATGCCTGGTTTTGGTATTTGAAACCTAATACTGATCAAGCATCAGCTTCATCTGTCGTTTGTTCACTCACCTTGTGGAACTTCAGTTCTACTGTTGATTTTATAGAGCATCAGCAAGCTGGGTTGTATCTATCGTTATTAAAATGGTTCAATTATGGATAGTTGTTCTGTATGAATTGTCATAGATTTTAGAACAATATGTAATTTTCTGATAATTGTTGAAATTCATACCTCTTTTTGGTATAATGAAAGCAATTACAGAGTAAAGAGGAAAATATGACTACATTATTAGAAAAGACGCGGGATATCACGTCTATTTTGAAGCGCTCAGAGGAGCAATTATCAGAGGAACTTCCTTACAATACGATTGCGGAACATCTTTCTGAAATTATTGATTGTAATGCCTGCATTATCAATAGTGAGGGAGAGGTCTTGGGCTATTACATGAAATACAAGACCAATAATGATCGTGTGGAAGAATTCTTTCTGACCAAGCAATTTCCAGACGGTTATGTCAAGGGAGTGGCGCAAATCTATGATACGCAAGTCAATCTTCCAGCAGATAGCGAATTGACAGCGATTCCGGTGGAATCTCGCTCTATGTATCCTAATAGTCTGACTACGATTGCTCCAATTCATGTGACGGGGATTCGGTTTGGAACCTTGATTATATGGCGTAATGATGAGCAGTTTGATGAAGACGATTTGATTTTGGTTGAAATTGCGTCGACAGTAGTAGGAATTCAGCTCTTGAATTTCCAGCGGGAAGAGGATGAGAAAAACATCCGTCGCCGTGCAGCAGTTAATATGGCGGTCAATACCCTATCTTATTCAGAAATGAAAGCTGTTTCAGCTATTTTAGGCGAGTTGAATGGTGATGAGGGACAGTTGACTGCTTCTGTTATCGCAGATAGGATCGGGATTACCCGTTCGGTGATTGTCAATGCTCTACGGAAATTAGAAAGTGCAGGCATCATCGAAAGTCGTTCTTTAGGAATGAAAGGGACTTATTTGAAAGTCTTGATACCAGCTATCTTTGATGAAATTAAGAAACGAGATTATTAATATGACGAAGGCCCTTATTTCGATTGACTATACGGTAGATTTTGTAGCAGACAAGGGGAAGTTGACGGCAGGAGCTCCAGCTCAAGCGATTTCACAAGAAATCTACAATGTAACTAAGCAAGCCTTTGACCAAGGGGACTATATCTTTTTTGCCATTGACTTGCATAAAGAAGACGATCCCTTTCATCCAGAAAGTCGCCTTTTTCCTCCGCACAATATCAAGGGAACGAGTGGTCGGCATTTGTATGGTCCCTTAGCAGATTTTTACAGGGAGCATCAGGATGATACGCGGGTCTTTTGGATAGACAAGAGCCATTATTCAGCTTTTTCTGGGACGGACTTAGATATTCGTTTGCGGGAAAGACGGGTAGATACAGTGGTCTTGACAGGTGTTTTGACGGATATTTGCGTGCTTCACACGGCTATTGATGCCTATAATCTTGGTTATCGGATTGAGATTGTGGCTTCAGCCGTGGCTAGTCTAACAGAAGAACGGCATCAATTTGCCCTGAGACACTTTGAACAGGTCTTAGGAGCAACCATACGATAAAATTGCAGAGGCTGGGCTTGGTGCTTAGTCTCTTTTAGATGTTAGAAAAACTCTAATCGGCTTCTATTGTATTGTCAACTCATCCTGCCTAGCTTCTGTTATAGTCATTTCGTTTATCTTTTATGACTTTGTTCACTCGCTTTGCCGTACTCCAGTACAGCTTGCAGCTCCTTGCCTAGTACTAAAAGGAAACGAAAAGACTATATTTCTGTGGGACGTTTCCTATTCGGTGGCAGGTGTTTAACTCAACCAGTATCACCCAAAGACTATCTTTATCCGTCAGCGAATATCGTCTGGTTATGCTACAGCAGCAGGAGAGTTTGTATCTGCAATATTCCCATACTAGAAGCAAAGTGGAAGTCTATAATAGAAAGATGCGTTTTAGAATGATATTTCATTGAGGAAGCCAAGAGATTTGTGGTAAAATAAGAGGGATACGATATGGGAAATCAATAGAAAAATCGGAGTTTAACGGTTTTTGATTTTCTTTTGAGTATGAGGAAGAAAGGATACAATGATGAAAATTACACAAGAAGAAGTTCGTCATGTGGCTAATCTATCAAAGTTGGCCTTTAGTGAGGAAGAAACAGCAGCGTTTGCGACAACCTTGAGTAAGATTGTCGATATGGTTGAGCTGTTGAATGAAGTTGATACAACAGGTGTTCCTGTGACAACGACAATGGCAGAGCGCAAAAATGTGATGAGAGAAGATATCGCCCAAAAAGGCGAAGCCAGAGAAGAACTTTTTAAGAATATTCCTGAAGCTCACAATCATTTTATTAAAGTTCCAGCTATTTTGGACGGAGGAGGAGAGGCTCAATGAGTTTTAATCACTATTCTATTGATGAGTTGCATGACCTTCTTTTCAAGAAAGAACTGTCGGTGGTTGAATTAACGAAAGCGACCTTGAAAGATGTCAAAGCGCGTGAAGAAGCAGTTGGTAGTTTCATTACTATTGCAGAGGAAGAGGCCTTGGCTCAAGCTGCGAAAATCGATGAAAAAGGAATTGATGCAGATAATGTCATGGCAGGGATTCCGCTAGCGGTCAAGGACAATATTTCTACCAAGGGAATTTTGACAACGGCAGCTTCGAAGATGCTCTATAATTATGAGCCGATTTTTGATGCAACATCGGTAGCCAATGCCTATGGAAAAGATATGGTTGTCATCGGAAAAACCAATATGGATGAGTTTGCTATGGGGGGCTCAACTGAAACCTCTTACTTTAAACAGACCAAGAATGCTTGGGATCAAACCAAGGTGCCAGGAGGATCATCAGGTGGTTCTGCCACAGCTGTGGCTTCTGGTCAGGTACGTTTATCGCTTGGTTCTGATACGGGTGGCTCCATTCGTCAACCGGCTGCTTTTAATGGTGTTGTCGGTATGAAGCCAACCTATGGAACGGTGTCGCGTTTTGGATTGATTGCCTTTGGTAGTTCGTTGGATCAGATTGGTCCATTCTCGCAAACAGTCAAAGAAAATGCTCAGTTGCTCAATGTGATTGCAGGTCACGATGCTAAGGATTCGACATCAGCTCAGCGTGCGGTGACAGATTATGCTAGCAAGATTGGTCAAGACATCAAGGGGATGAAGATTGCACTTCCGAAAGAGTATATCGGAGAGGGGATTGATCCGCAAATCAAGGACTGCATTTTACAGGCAGCGAAACACTTGAATAGTCTGGGAGCAGTCATTGAGGAAGTCAGCCTGCCCCATAGCAAGTATGGTGTAGCGGTTTATTATATTATTGCTTCATCTGAGGCCAGCTCAAACTTGCAACGTTTTGACGGAATTCGCTATGGTTTCCGTGCAGAAGATGCGACGAATTTGGACGAGATTTACGTTCGTACGCGCAGCCAAGGTTTTGGTGAAGAGGTGAAACGCCGTATCATGCTTGGAACCTTTAGCTTGTCATCTGGTTATTATGATGCCTACTACAAAAAAGCGGGTCAGGTTCGCAGCTTGATTATCCACGATTTTGAGCAGGTATTTGCCAATTATGATTTGATTTTAGGGCCAACTGCTCCAACGGTTGCTTATGGTCTTGGAACCATGAACCAGGATCCTGTTGCGATGTATCTAGCTGATATATTGACCATTCCAGTTAACTTGGCAGGTTTACCAGGAATTTCGATTCCTGCCGGTTTTGTAGAGGGATTACCAGTTGGCTTGCAGTTAATTGGACCGAAACATAGTGAGGAAACCATTTACCAAGTGGCAGCAGCTTTTGAGGCAACGACAGATTACTATAAGCAACAGCCTGCGATTTTTGGAGGTGAACGTTAATGAATTTTGAAACCATCATTGGACTAGAAGTCCATGTTGAATTGAATACCAATTCAAAAATTTTCTCTCCGTCGTCTGCGCACTTTGGAGAGGATCCAAATGCCAATACCAATGTTGTTGACTGGTCTTTCCCGGGTGTCTTGCCTGTTTTGAATAGGGGCGTTGTAGACGCAGGGATTAAGGCGGCTTTGGCCTTGAATATGGATATTCACCAGCACATGCATTTTGACCGTAAGAACTATTTCTATCCAGATAATCCTAAGGCCTATCAAATTTCTCAATTTGACGAGCCGATTGGTTACAATGGCTGGATTGAGATTGAATTAGAAGATGGCTCTACCAAGAAAATCCGCATAGAGCGGGCACATTTGGAAGAAGATGCGGGGAAAAATACCCACGGAACAGACGGTTATTCTTATGTTGATTTGAACCGTCAGGGGGTGCCCTTGATTGAGATTGTTTCTGAAGCGGATATGCGTAGTCCAGAAGAGGCGTATGCCTACTTGACAGCACTGAAAGAAATTATCCAGTATACAGGCATTTCAGATGTGAAGATGGAAGAGGGGTCGATGCGGGTCGATGCGAATATCTCTCTTCGTCCTTACGGTCAAGAAGCGTTTGGTACTAAAACGGAGTTGAAAAACCTGAACTCCTTTAACTATGTAAAAAAAGGTCTGCAACATGAAGTGGAACGCCAAGCTAAGATTTTACGTTCTGGTGGTCAAATTCAGCAGGAAACACGCCGCTATGATGAAGCAACGGGCGAAACGATTCTCATGCGTGTCAAAGAAGGATCAGCTGATTATCGTTATTTCCCAGAACCAGACCTGCCCTTGTATGAGATTGACGATAGCTGGATTGCCGAAGTGGCCTCAACCTTGCCGAAGTTTCCGAAAGAGCGCCGCGCAGATTATATGGAGCACTTGGGCTTATCAGCCTATGATGCTGGGCAACTGACAGCAACGAAGACCTTATCAGATTTCTTTGAAGCAGCGATTGCACTTGGTGGAGATGCCAAACAGGTGTCTAACTGGTTGCAAGGTGAGGTGGCTCAGTTCTTAAATGCGGAGCAAAAGACCTTATCAGAGATTGCTCTTTCACCAGAAAGTTTGGCTGAAATGCTTGGCTTAATCGCAGACGGGACGATTTCCTCAAAAATTGCGAAGAAAGTCTTTGTGCATTTAGCAAAAAATGGTGGATCTGCGCGTGAATATGTGGAAAAAGCTGGTTTGGCGCAGATTTCAGATCCATCTGTCTTGATTCCAATCATCCATCAAGTCTTTGCAGACAACGAAGTGGCTGTAGCAGACTTCAAGTCTGGCAAACGGAATGCGGATAAAGCCTTTACTGGTTTCTTGATGAAAGCAACCAAAGGGCAAGCCAATCCACAGGTAGCGCAGCAATTACTAGCCCAAGAATTGCAGAAATTACGGGATTGATCGGTGGTGTTTGTGACAGATCAGACGTACTGAGGTTACACACTATATTTTTCAAAATCTTGCTCGTTCCCCTCAGACTATGGATTAGAGTTTGCCGATTATTTGGCAAGGCTGAATGGGGAACGAAGACGTTAATTTTGACAGGATATAGTCATTTCGTTTATATTTTTATTACTTCGTTCACTCGTCTTGCTGTACCATTGAGAAAAGTTACACTTTTCTTATCTGTCACTTGAAATAGTTATCAACTATTTCAACTACCTGCGACTCCTTGCCTAGTACTAAAAATAAACGAAACGGCTAGAAAAGGCTTAAGACCAATACATGGATTGTTGGTCTTAAGCCTTTTCTAGTTGGTTGGAGTTTACAAACTGCTTTCTCTCAGAGTTAATTGTGTCCCTAACTTAACCATACGTGGGTGATAGGTGGTCGGTTTTTGAAGCATGGCATCGACTAAGTCAACTGCTTGGATTCCCATTTCTTCAGTAAAGACTGTGATACTTGATAGGGCAGGATATACTTGTTTGGTAATGGGTGTGTCGTTAAAGGTGATGAGTTGGACACGATTGGGAACTGTGATTTGAGCTTCTTGCAAGGCACGGAGGGCCCCGACTGCTAGGCTATCATTTGCAATGAAAAAGGCGGTCGGTAAGTCCTCTCCTAAGCTATCAATCGCATCTTTCATTAATTGGTACCCTGCTTGACTGGTAAATGGACCGGTAAAGACAAATCGTTTCTGGTAAAGATGATGATCAGACAGGTATTGCTTAAAGGTTCGGAGTCGTGGATCTAACAAGGTCATTTTTTTATCATAGGTTTCTTCCTGACCTGCAATCATACCGATTTCCGTAATCCCCTGCTCCAGATAATGGTCAATGACCCGAATGACAGAGCGATTGAAATCTGTTGTCACACAGGAAAATCCCTCTGCCAGCGTATCGAAATCTACAAAGACCAGCTGTTTGTGCTGCTTTGCCAGTTCAGTCATTTGTTGCTGGCTGAATTTTCCGATAGCAATCAAGGCATCAACCTCTTTTAGCAGAGGCGAGGAAATATCGTGGAAACAGCGAACGATGTCATAGCCTAGTGCAAAGGCATGTTGTTCTAAGCTAATCCGAATAGAGTAGTAGTAGAGGTCATCCAATTCTCTGCTTTCTGTGTACCATTGAAGGATACCGATCTTTCGCGTGCTACTATCTAGCTGCTGCTTGTTCAAATGTTTGGTATAGCCTAACTCTTGGGCAATAGTAAATACCTTTTCGCGCGTATCAGGACTGACAGATAAACTTGCATCTTCTTTCAAGACACGAGAAACTGTTGCAGTAGATAACTGTGTTTTTTGTGCAATATCTTTTAAAGTCACCATAATTCTTCTCCTCAGTTCTTTTTCATTATACCATAATTGAAAAAGAATAGATTATAAAGAAAATGTTTTTAGTAAATTTTACTAAATATATTGACAAACAAATCGAATCAGTTTACAATAAACTAAAAACGGTTACAATGGAGGATTGTATATGAAAACAGTAGAACTTCAACAGGCTTTTCAAAGGATTTTTGGACAGGAAGCAGATGCGACTTTCTTCTCTCCGGGACGGATTAATTTGATAGGAGAGCATACAGATTACAATGGCGGGCATGTCTTTCCTGCTGCGATTACCTTAGGGACCTATGGTGCAGCTCGTAAGCGTGAAGATCAAGCCCTGCGTTTTTATTCTGCTAATTTTGAGGACCTTGGAATAATAGAGGTGAATTTGCAGAACTTGGTCTATGATAAGGCAGATAATTGGACGAACTATGCCAAAGGTGTCTTAAAATATTTACAAGAAGCAGGGCATAGGATTGATACAGGTCTCGATGTCTTTGTCTATGGGAATATTCCCAACGGTTCTGGTCTGTCATCTTCTGCTTCTTTGGAATTATTGATTGGGATTATCGCTGAGGAACTGTTTGATTTGGAATTGAGCCGCCTTGATTTGGTTAAGATAGGGAAACAGACAGAGAATGAATTTATCGGGGTTAATTCAGGTATTATGGATCAATTTGCTATTGGTATGGGAGCGGACCAGCGGGCTATTTATCTGGATACCAATACACTTGAGTATGAATTGGTGCCACTAGACTTAGGAGAGCATGTCATCGTCATCATGAATACGAACAAGCGCCGTGAATTGGCAGATTCGAAGTACAATGAACGCCGGGCGGAATGTGAAAAAGCACTCGAAGAATTAAATGTTGCTTTAAACATTCAAACCTTGGGTGAGCTAGATGTACAGACCTTTGATGAATATAGCTACTTAATCCAGGATGAAAACCGTCTTAAACGGGCCCGCCATGCTGTTTGGGAAAATCAGCGGACCTTGCAGGCAAGACAGGCCTTGGAAGCAGGAGATTTGCAACAGTTTGGTCGCTTGGTTAATGCTTCACATGTATCTTTAGAGTATGACTATGAAGTAACAGGATTAGAATTGGATACCTTAGCACATACAGCCTGGCAACAAGAGGGGGTACTTGGCGCGCGTATGACAGGTGCTGGTTTTGGTGGTTGCGGTATTGCTATCGTGGAAAAGAATAAGGTTGATCGGTTTATGGAAAATGTCGGTAAAAGGTATGCGGACATTGTGGGCTATGCCCCAAGCTTTTATATTGCTGAGATTGCAGCAGGTTCCCGCGTCTTATCTAGAAAATAAGTAGGTAGAATGAATGATAAGAAGTGTACTAGACAGGTTTGTGGACTGTATCATCTCAGAAAGTAATTATGAGGAATTAGATCGTACCTATCTTGGTAATCGCATTATGGCCCTTGTCGGTGAAGCAGGCTTGGAGAGAAAAAGTCATGCCGAGACAATCGCGGAGTTCAAGGATGAGTTGGTTGCGATTGCTGTTGAAAATGGTCTTGTTGGTGCCTTGCTTGAAGAGCAGGAAATGCTTGGTGCAGCGCTAATGGATTTGATGACACCAATCCCTAGTCAGGTCAACCAGCAATTTTGGCTTCAGTATGAGCGTAATCCTGACCAAGCTATTGCGGATTTTTATGACCTTAGCAAGCGCAATGATTATATTAAGGTCAAGGCGATTGCCAAAAACATCTATTATCAAGTATCGACAGAGTATGGTGATTTGGAAATAACGATTAACTTATCCAAACCCGAGAAAGACCCCAAGGCCATTGCAGCTGCGAAATTAGTAGAAACTTCTCATTATCCGAAATGCCTTCTCTGCATGGAAAATGAGGGCTATCAAGGGCGGGTTAATCACCCTGCGCGCGCCAATCACCGGATTATCCGTCTGGATTTGGGAGAGGAAAAATGGGGCTTCCAATATTCACCCTATGCTTACTTTAATGAACATGCTATTTTCTTACATACAGAGCATGTGCCAATGGCTATTACACGAAAAACTTTTGCACAACTGCTTGATTTGGTAGAGTTGTTGCCGGGTTATTTTGTGGGGTCTAATTCGGATTTGCCCATATCAGGCGGATCTATTCTTACCCATAATCATTATCAAGGGGGACGGCATCGCTTTGCTATGGAAAAGGCAGTAATAGAGCGTAGGCTAACCTTTGCAGGCTTTGAAGAAGTAAGTGCTGGACTTGTCAAATGGCCTATGTCGGTGATTCGCTTGGCTTGTGAAGACAAGGAGCGTCTGGTAGGATTGGCAGTCAAGATTTTGGAAAAATGGCGGAGCTACTCTGATGAAGCGGTACAGATTCTTGCGTCTTCAAATGGTGAGCCGCATCATACCATCACCCCTATTGCCCGAAAAAAAGGGCAGCAATTTGAGCTGGACTTGGTCTTGAGGGATAATCAAACGTCAGAAGAATTTCCAGACGGCATCTATCATCCTCATCCAGATGTCCAACATATCAAGAAAGAAAATATAGGTCTAATCGAGGTGATGGGGCTTGCTATTTTACCACCTCGTCTCAAGAACGAATTAGAAGAGGTAGAGGCTTATTTGCTAGGAGAAGTAGATCAAGTTGCAGAGTATCATCAAGAGTGGGCGAATGAATTGAAAGGACAGCATGCTGAGATTTCTAGAAACAAGGCAACCCAGATTGTGCGCGATGCAGTCGGTCACGTCTTCGGACGGGTTTTAGAGGATGCTGGTGTTTATAAACGGACACCAGAAGGTCAAGCAGCTTTCTTGCGCTTTGTGGAGTTTGTTGGTTTGGTAGATAAAAATAAGTAAATTTATAGGAAGATACGAGGGTGTAAAAAAAGCGACTGTACCCTGTGCCTAAGAAATTCTCCGCTGGATAGTTTCTTCCATATCTGTAAAGCAGGCACAGCCTGCAACAGCTACGGTAAAAATAGGAAAGATGACGAAGCATCTTTGCTTCTAGGAATTTTTCTCTTTTTCCACGCTTTTAACCCGAGTTCAATTACACAAGACACGAGGGTGTACAATGATGAAGTAACTCTCCGCTGGATAGTTTTCTGTATTCATAAGCGGATATCGTTCACAAGGGCTACAGCAAAAATTGGAAATCTGACGAGTGAAAAGCTCTAGTGGAGGTTTTCAGCCTATTCCCTTAAAGTACGAAAGAACAATGTCCTATCTTCGGCTGCTTTTCCTGGTCTATTGTCTTTAAAGTACGCGTTGTCTTGCAATCAATGGCTTCTCTTTCTAATTTCAATGCTCGTGCTAACATCATCCACTGTTTCAACCTCGCATATTCATTTCAATGCTCGTGCTAACATCATCCACTGTTTCAACCTCGCATATTCATTTCAATGCTCGTGCTAACATCATCCACTGTTTCAACCTCGCGTATTCATTTTAAGGCTTGGGCTAAAATAATCCACTGGATTATTTTAGTCCCCTCCGTAGCGTTGCATTTCAGTATCAACCTGGTCGCTTGTGATATAGCTTTTAAATAAGTATGTTCAAAAAGAATACGGATGAATGTTCCTCTGCTTTTGTGTTATAATAAAAAGAAGTGAAAACAAGGAGAGGTGTGGAAATGAACGAGAAGATGAAAGGGACACTCTTGACCTTAATAGCAGGGGTTGCTTGGGGATTATCAGGAGTAAGTGGGCAGTTTGTCATGGCAAGAGGTGTAAATGTAGAGTGCTTGACTGTCCTACGTTTGGTGCTTTCTGGTATCGTTTTGCTTGCCTTAGCTGTCTATCAAAATCCACAGCAGCTCAAGAACTTATTGACAGATAAGAAAGCCTTGATTCGCTTGCTACTCTTTTCGATTTTTGGTCTGGTCCTTAATCAAGTAGCCTATTTAACAGCGATTTACCATAGCAATGCAGGAACAGCAACAGTACTCCAATACCTGTGTCCAATCTTAGTCTTGGTCTATGTTTGTTTAAGGCGGGGACAAAAGCCGACAGTGGTTGAGGTAGCTGCAATCTTCCTTGCTATTATAGGTACCTTTTTGATTGCGACCCATGGTCAAATCCATCAGTTAGCAGTGACACCAAAAGGCTTGTTCTGGGGTCTGTTTTCTGCAGTGACCTATGCACTTTACATCCTTTTACCAACGACCATTATCAAACAGTACGGGAGCCTGACTGTGATGGGGATTTCTATGCTACTGGGGTCGATTGAAGCCGGTCTATTTTTTCAGCCATGGAAGTATGCAATGCCCTTTAATGGCGAGATTTTTTGGGGATTGGTTGGTATCGTGGGAGTTGGAACAATCTTTGCCTACACCGCCTTTTTAAAAGGAGTGAGTATGGTTGGCCAAGTTAATGGGAGTTTGCTTGCCTCAATCGAACCGATTTCCTCCATCTTTTTTGCAGTTTTAGTGGTCAATGAGACTTTCTATCCAATGGATTGGGTGGGAATGGTGTTGATTTTATTTGCGGTTCTACTCATTTCAGTTAAGGACATGGTTTTAGTGCGACAAAAAGGAAAGATAAGACCACTAAAGGAATAAGAGCTAGATTTATCATTCAGCCTGTTATTCAAGGCTCGTTTCCATACCACAGATAGTCAAAATACCTTGATGAGCGGAGATGCTCTCCTAAATGGAGGAGCTCACGTGTGAATACTATGGTACATGCATGAAAAAGATTCGTTTTTTGGAAATGGACATGTCACAAGTGAGGCGGTTTGTAAGAAGAGGGAACAGGTGTTCCAATACTATTGCAAACGAGATATAGTCATTTCGTTTATCTTTTATTACTTCGTTCACTCGTCTTGCTGTACCATTGAGAAAAGTTACACTTTTCTTATCTGTCACTTGAAATAGTTATCAACTATTTCAACTACCTGCGACTCGTTGCCTAGTACTAAAAATAAACGAAACGGCTATATTAGCCACATTGCAGGGTAAGTTTTGTAAAAATATTTTGAAAAATGGGAGCGGGAAAGAATGTGACAGCTCGAAAAAAGAGTTCAGTGTTTCCTCACTTCTTACATTCTAGGTTCGGGCTGCAATAATCTGGGAATAGACCGGCTCACTCTCTCCACAGTTGATGAAGCCAGATTTGGAGCGTAAAAAGTGAACAAATAGAGGTAAAAACCTCCTTTTAGCCTGTTCCTTTGAAATAAAAGGGAACGGCAGTTCATTTCTAACTTTCAACGGCATTTTCGTTAAAGCAATCAATCATTGAACGGAGATGTTGGTGCAAACTCTGAGAAGTGGAGCTGGACTTTTTGTTCAGCTTCATTTTCTTTCTGCATTTGCTCCTGTGTGAAGCTAGGTTCCAAGTACGCTCTTATCCGTTTTATGGTATACTAAAAGAAAAGGCTTCATACATGGAGGTACTTTGATGAAAGAGTTTTGTGCGGAGAATCATGTGCGGATTGCGCAAGCCATTGCCTTAGGGGCAGGCCGAATTGAGTTGTGTGACAATTTAGCAGTAGGGGGAACGACCCCCAGCTACGGAGTTATTCGGGCAGTGTGTGATATAGCCCATGAACAAGGGGTATCGGTTATGACCATGGTGAGACCCCGTGGTGGTGATTTTTGCTATGATGCATCAGAAAAAAAGATGATGCTAGAAGATGCAAGAGTTGCTAAAGAACTGGGTTCAGATGGACTTGTTTTTGGTGCTCTTACCGAGGATAATTGGCTAGATGAGGACTTTATCGTTCAGTTGTTGGAAGAAACGGGTGATTGTGAAAGTGTTTTTCATATGGCATTTGATATGATCCCGCGCAAACGGCAATTTGAAGCTATCGATTGGTTGGTTAAGCAAGGAGTGGTCCGAATTTTGACACGCGGTGGTATTCATGGGGCTGCTGATGACAATGTAGTCTGGCTTAAAGAGTTGATTGCCTATGCAGATGGTCGCATTGAAATCCTTATCGGAGGTGGTGTTACGAGAGAGAATGCAGAACCTTTGATGAAAGAGTTGGGTGTTACACAGGTTCACGGAACACGCTTGTTTTGGTAAGTATTGACGCACATCTGTTTTTCTATCGTTACCTCATCTTGCGGAACTTCAGTTCTACTTTCGGCAAAGATGAGGGCTTGGTGATGTTATTGTTGGGCTTTTAGCGTTTGTTGGAAGCCTTGAATGTCTTTATTGTGGTGCCTAACTTCCTACTATTTTTGCTTTCAACGGCTGGTTACGAGGAGCTATCGGTTATTGCAATCAAGTGTTTATTTGGGGATAAAGCTTATTTTTTACTATGCAATCAGCTGGCTTGATTGTGACGGCGATTGCAGTTGGTATAGCTTTAAGCTGAGAAGTTCATTGAAGAAAAACGTGATGAAAAAGAGGATGACAGCTTTTAGACAAGGATAGAAGAGGTGCTTGATACTCATCAGGCACCTTTTATTTTCCATTCGCTATTTACCTTAAATTATGGTAAAATAGCTTTTAATAAAGAAGAGAGTAAGACGGTCAAAGTAGAAAGATAATCAGTAATGGAATGATTGGTCTACTCTCAGAACAGTGGAGAATAGTGTGACGATTGAGAATTACATGCCGGATTTTGTGCTTGAAAAAGCCTATGATGTGACAGTAGAGAGTTTGCAAACTTACCACATTCGGACAGTTTTTGTGGATTTGGATAATACGTTGATTGCCTGGAATAATCCAGACGGAACTCCAGAGATGCGGAAGTGGTTACATGACTTGCGTGATGCAGGAATACATGTGGTAGTTATTTCGAATAATAAATATGAACGTGTCAAACGAGCAGTAGAACGATTTGGAATTGATTTTGAAGCCTTTGCACTGAAGCCTTTTACTTTTGGGATTGAGCGTGCGATTAAACGTTTTGGTATCAAGAGAGAAGAGGCGATTATGATTGGGGATCAGCTGATGACTGATATTCGGGCGGCCAAGCGGGCAGGTATCCGCTCTGTCTTGGTACGGCCACTCATTGAAACAGATTCGATTAACACCCAGATCAATCGCTGGCGTGAACGCCGTATGATGAAGAAAATTACTGCCAAGTATGGCGCATTCGACTATAAGAGGGAAATGTAAGTGGAAGAATTGTATTGTATTGGCTGTGGAGCCTTGATTCAGACTAAAGAAAAAGAAAACGCCGGCTATACACCCCAGTCTGCCTTGGAAAAGGGTCTTGAGACAGGTCAGCTCTATTGCCAACGTTGCTTCCGTCTCCGTCATTATAATGAAATTTCAGATGTCCATATTTCAGATGATGAGTTTCGGCTCCTGCTTCATAGTGTCGGTGAAAGTGAAGCCTTGGTTGTAAATGTTGTTGATATTTTTGATTTTAACGGCTCGGTTATTCCTGGATTGCCACGTTTTGTATCAGGCAATGATGTCCTTTTAGTTGGAAATAAAAAGGATATTTTACCGAAGTCTGTTAAGGAGGGAAAAGTCATTCAATGGCTGACCGAACGAGCTCATGAAGTAGGGCTACGCCCTGTTGATGTGATGTTGACATCCGCCCAAAACAAGCATGCTATTAAGGACTTAATTGATAAGATTGAACAGTATCGTAAGGGACGAGATGTCTATGTGGTTGGTGTGACCAATGTTGGGAAATCGACGTTAATCAATGCTATTATTCAGGAAATTACAGGAAACAAGGACGTGATTACGACCTCTCGTTTCCCTGGTACAACCCTAGATAAGATTGAGATTCCTCTGGATGACGGTTCGTACATCTACGATACGCCAGGGATTATTCATCGTTATCAAATGGCTCATTATTTGTCTGCCAAAAATTTGAAATTTGTTAGTCCTAGGAAAGAAATTAAGCCCAGGACCTATCAGTTAAATCCAGAGCAAACCCTCTTTTTGGCTGGCTTGGGACGTTTCGACTTTATTGCTGGAGAAAAGCAGGGCTTTACTGCCTTTTTTGACAATGAATTACCGCTTCACCGTACCAAGTTAGCAGGTGCTAGCACTTTTTATGAAAAACATGTAGGGAGTTTGTTAGTACCTCCAACTTGTTCAGAATTAGAGGACTTTCCCGAATTGGTGCGACATGAATTTACCATTACTGAAAAGACGGACCTTGTCTTCTCAGGTCTAGGCTGGATTCGCATCAATGGAGTAGCCAAGATTGCAGCTTGGGCACCAGAGGGGGTCAGCGTTGTGATTCGTAAAGCAATTATATAGATTGATATAGAAAAAGGAAATAGTATGACATTAACATCAAAACAGAGAGCCTTTCTCAATAGTCAGGCGCACAGTTTGAAACCCATTATTCAGATTGGGAAATACGGCTTGAATGACCAGATTAAGACCAGTATTCGTCAGGCCTTGGATAGACGCGAATTGATTAAGGTGACGCTGTTGCAAAATACGGACGAAAATATCCACGATGTAGCAGAAACGCTAGAAGAAGAAATAAGGGTAGATACTGTGCAAAAAATTGGTCGAACCTTGATTCTCTTTAAGCAATCAAGCAAGAAAGAAAATCGCAAACTTTCTGTCAAAGTAAGAGAAATATAATGGGGCTTTCCCAAACAAAATGGATGAGTTGGATAAGGAGTTGGAATGGCAATTGAGCTCTTAACACCCTTTACAAAGGTTGAATTAGAAGTTGAAAAGAAAGAAACAAATCGCAAGCAGGTTGGTATTTTGGGAGGAAATTTCAATCCTGTTCATAATGCCCATTTAATTGTGGCGGATCAAGTTCGTCAGCAGTTGAAGTTAGATGAAGTCTTGTTGATGCCTGAATTTCTACCGCCTCATGTTGATAAAAAAGAAACGATTGATGAATTGCACCGCTATGATATGCTGAAAATGGCTATTGCAGGAATTGAGGGGCTAGGTATTGAAACGATTGAGCTGGAGCGCCGAGGCATCAGCTATACCTATGACACCATGAAACTGTTGAAAGAAAAAAATCCTGATACGGATTACTATTTCATCATCGGTGCAGATATGGTAGATTATTTGCCTAAATGGCATCGAATTGATGAACTGATTCAATTAGTGCAATTTGTCGGAGTACAGCGCCCTCGTTATAAGGCAGGAACCTCCTACCCGATTATTTGGGTAGATGTTCCCTTAATGGACATTTCGTCAAGTATGATTCGCCAATTTATTCAGCAAGGTCGCGTACCAAACTTTATGTTGCCGCATGAAGTTTTGGATTATATTGAAGAAAAAGGGCTTTACAAATGATTGCAGCAGATTTATCCTTTGATCGTGAACAACTCCTAGAAAAAATCGGGGCTGCTATGTCAGAGAAACGCTTCCGCCACGTCCTTGGTGTAGAAGAAGCGGCACTTGAGTTGGCCCGCCAGTATGGTTGTGATGAACGTAAGGCAAGTCTTGCAGCCTTGCTCCATGATTATGCCAAGGAAGTGGCTGACCAAGTCTTTCTGGACTTGATTGACCAATACCAGTTGGGGGAGGACTTGAAAGTTTGGGGCAATAATATCTGGCATGGATTGGTCGGGGCTTATAAAATCAAGCAAGATTTCGGGCTAGAGGATCAAGAGATTTTACAAGCCATTCAACGCCATACAGTGGGAGCGGCTCAGATGACCTTGCTGGATAAGATTATCTATGTAGCCGATTACATTGAACCAAACCGTGATTTTCCCCAAGTAAAAGAAGCAAGAAGATTGGCCAAGGTATCCTTGGAACAAGCGGTAGCTTTTGAGACAGCCCATACAGTGGCATATTTAGCACAAAAGGGTGTTCCCATTTATCCTCAAACTATCGAAACCTACAATTCTTATATAAGATATTTGAATAACTAATATCCGACTGCAATCAAAATAGCTTCGTAGTGCTACCTGTCGTTCGTTTATGTTTGATACGTAGCAAACGAGCTGGACGTAACCTAATCGTTTTGGAGTAGATTGCATTCCAAACAAAAAAGTGAGTCTTGCTGCACCAGTCTTCTAGTCGAGGAGTACTGCATGTGTTTGGACTATCTCAAAAACGTTTAAAAAGAGTTTGTTTAGCAGTTGGTCAGTGGAACTAATAATGAGGTAAAACGTGAAAGAAAAAGAATTAGTAGAATTAGTCGTAAAAGCGGCTGATGAAAAACGAGCAGAAGATATTGTTGCACTTGATGTGACAGCCTTGACCAGTGTGACAGATTATTTTGTTATTGCTAGTTCGATGAATAACCGTCAACTAGAAGCGATTGCAAGCAATATCCGAGAAAAAGTAAAAGAAGCAGGTTTTGGGGCAAGCCAAATCGAGGGTGATTCAGCAGGTGGCTGGGTACTCTTAGATTTAGGAGGGGTCGTTATCCACATCTTCTCAGAAGAAATGCGTACCCACTACAACCTTGAAAAATTATGGCATGAAGCTGAGAGTGTTGATATAGCTGAGTGGCTATGAGCTTCATCTCGTTCTAGTTGATGTCGTTGACAGGGTGTGATGTAGGATTTTTGCACCTCCTTGTCAGGTATTGCGTACTGCTACTCCATAAAAATCGAAAACTGGTTTGATTGCAGGTTCAGCAAGCTGGGTGAGGAAAGAGGAGATTGGATTTTTGATGACTATCCAATGACATCAAAAGAGGTTCGTTTACACAATGCAAAACTCAGTTGGGAGCCGACTGAGTTTTTTCGAGAAAGGAGAGGAATACTATGGCAGCTTATGAAATGTTTGCTTCGGTCTACGATGCAATTATGGACGATAGTCTATACGACCAATGGACAGCGTTTAGCCTGAGACATTTTCCAAAAGAAAAGACAAAACTGCTGGAATTAGCTTGTGGGACAGGCATCCAGTCCATTCGCTTTAAAGAAGCAGGCTTTGATGTGACCGGTCTGGATCTTAGTCGAGAGATGCTTGATATAGCACAAAAACGCAGCCAGGAAGCAGGACTAGTGATTCCCTTTTTAGAGGGCAATATGCTGGACTTGTCTAGCCTTGGTTGTTTTGACATGGTGACCTGTTATTCGGATTCCCTTTGTTACATGGAAGATGAAATTGAAGTTGGTCAAGTCTTTCAAGAGGTTTACCATCATCTCAATGAGGGTGGACGTTTCCTTTTTGATGTGCATTCAACCTACCAAATGGATGAGATCTTTCCAGGGTATAGCTATCATGAAAATGCAGAAGACTTTGCTTTTGTCTGGGATACTTATGCGGATGAGGCGCCGCATTCTATCGTGCATGAATTGACTTTCTTTGTGCAAGAAGAAGACGGTCGTTTTATCCGAGTTGATGAAATCCATGAGGAACGGACCTATGACCTCTTGACCTATGATGTGTTATTGGAGCAGGCTGGCTTTAAAAATATCAAGGTCTATGCGGATTTTGAGGACAAGGAGCCGGTAGAGACAAGTGCTCGCTGGTTCTTTGTGGCAGAAAAATGACCGTTACAGGCATTATTGCAGAGTTTAATCCTTTCCACAATGGGCATGCTTACCTGCTTTCACAAGCGAAAGGAGTCAAGATTGTTGCCATGAGTGGGAATTTCACTCAGAGGGGGGAGCCTGCGATTGTGGACAAGTGGACGAGAGCACAAATGGCGCTTGAACATGGAGCGGATTTGGTGGTCGAATTGCCCTTTTTGGTTACCGTACAGGCGGCAGATTTTTTCGCACAGGGTGCGGTAGATATCCTGACTCGCCTGGGGATTGAGCAGTTGTCCTTTGGATCTGAGGAACTTTTGGATTACGGAAAAATAGCAGAGCTATACGATGCAAAACGTGCTGAAATGACAGATTTTATGGTTCGTTTACCCGATAGCCTCAGCTACCCCGAGAAAACACAGGCCATGTGGCAGAACTTTGCAGGTCTAACTTTTTCAGGAAATACGCCAAATCATGTCCTAGCTCTAGCCTATGCTAAAGCCGTTGCAGGAAGAGGGATAGCTCTTCATCCTATTAAGCGAAAAGGTGCCGGTTTCCACTCCTTGGACAGTCACTTGGAGTTTGCATCAGCAACAGCTCTGAGAAGTCGGATTGATGATACAGACTTTGTTGCGGCTTTTAGTCCGAGTGCGGATTTAATCCTGCAGGCGGTGCATGTTTCGTGGACAGATTACTTTCCCTATCTACGGTATCAAATTCTGTCAAATCCTAATTTGACAGAGGTTTATCAAGTCAATCAAGAAATGGCGAGTCGTATCAAAGAAGCCATAAAAAATGCTACATCTTTTGAGGGCTTGGTGGAGAAGGTTGCGACCAAGCGCTATACCAAGGCACGGGTGCGCAGGCTTTTGACTTATATCTTGATACAGACAAGTGAATCACCACTTCCAGAAGCTATTCGTGTACTTGGTTTTACGGAGAAAGGACGCAAGCATTTGGCTAGTTTGAAGAAGAAAGTTCCGCTTGTCAGCAGAGTTGGGAAAGACCCGTGGGATCGCTTAAGCCAGAAAGCTGACAAGCTGTACCAACTGGGTCATCCCTCACTGTCTGAACAGAATATTGGCCGAGTACCAATAGGTATTGACCAGTAGAAGTTGTCAGGAAGTCTGATAGACAGAAAGGGACAGGTTGATGCGACCAATCCTTGCATGCGATTTTCTTCTTTTTAGACTCTATAAACATCAACATCTGACTGGCTTTCCTATGGAGAATTGTGAAAGATGAGGGCCAAGGCGAGCAAGACTCTCTCCCCCCATAAATCGGCAGGAGAACTGGAGTTCCACAAGCTGAGCGAAAGACGGAAAGAAGTTGATGTTTGGTAAGACTTAAAACATTAAGAAGCTACTACACTATAGCAGTTGCAACACCTCAGGGTTCACACCAGGGGGTGTTTTTCATAAAATTCACACTGTTCAGATAGCTTCAGTTTAAAGTAAATGAAAGATGATGTCCTAATTCTAACAATAGAATAGCTATAGTCTTTTAGTATAGCCGTTTCGTTTATTTTTAGTACTAGGCAAGGAGTCGCAGGTAGTTGAAATAGTTGATAACTATTTCAAGTGACAGATAAGAAAAGTGTAACTTTTCTCAATGGTACAGCAAGACGAGTGAACGAAGTAATAAAAAATAGAAACGAAATGACGATAAATGTTGATTTTGAAACCATTTTACAGTAGTCACCTAAAGATTGTTTAACCTAGTTTTTAGGAAAGTGCCTAGAATTAGCCTGTTCTCTAAATGGTAATCCTACAGCCTTTATCGGTATATTCTGGGGCAAGGCGGCTTTTTATATTATTTAGGTAATAATGCTAACACATAAGACTAATTTATGATAAAATGACATAGAAGAATAGTATTTAAGGAGGATTTATGAACATAGAAAATAGGAAACGTTTTTCATTAAGAAAAATGTCAGTTGGACTAGTGTCAGCTATCATTGGAACTGTATGCTTGTCATTTCAGTCTAGACCAGTATTAGCAAATGAACAACAAACGCATAAAGTGAACTATCAGTACGTTAGTGAAGATGAGCTGACAGAAGCCGAAAAGCAATTAATTGTGAATGAATTGCCGAAGTTCGATCAAAAAGAAGAGAGTACGTATTATTTAGTTTATCGACCAAATAAAGCGACAAGCCCATTACCGTCTACAGGAAGTGACGGATCTCTTCTTCTTTCTTCAGCTGCGGTACTGTTTATAGTAGTGGGGATTGCCGTTGGTAAACATTCTAAACGAAAAGTAACCTCCCTCTTACTGGTGACTGTTTTAGGGAGTTCTGTCATTTCGCCTAGCGCACTTGCCTTATCTAGTCATGCACTAGCAACCTACAATCAAACACTGGCAGTGAGTGATCCTGAAAATATACCAACGCCGCTAGACATCCCCAATTATCGCTATATTGGGTATATAAAATTAGACCAGTCACAACCTCTCTTACCAAGGCCTAATGAACCACAACCGAAAGATCAAGAGGAAGAGGCTGGTGGTCAAACCACTTCACAAATAGAGATGGTTCCGTTTGATACAGTGTATGCTTCAGACGATACAATGCCTTATGGACAAACTCAAGAAGTACAGGCGGGTCAAAACGGTGAAAAAGCGATTACAATGAATGCTGATTCCACTGAAGTAGTGGGTGAAACACTCACAAAAGCCTCGGTCCCTCGTATCGTAGCTGTAGGGACAAAGCCAGTCATAACAGTCGAAGAGCTTCCGTATCGTGAGCAGCGGATAGAGGACGATACCTTAGAACAAGGACAAGAAGTTGTTGAACGTTCCGGAGAAAATGGTACAAAGACAACAACTGTCACCTATACATTGAATCAGCAAACTGGACAAGTGACACAAAGTGAACCAGTGATAACAGAAGAGCCAGCTGTTGATAGGGTGGTTAGAGTAGGAACTAAAATAAAAGAAATTGAGACGCGGGCAGAAATACCATTTAGTATCCTATATGAATCAGATGATACAGTATCACCTGGTCAAACAAAAGACCTCCAAATCGGACAAAATGGCGAAAAAGTAATTGTTCGACGGGCAGATACACATGAACTTATTCGTGAGACACTCACGAAAGCTCCGGTCCCTCATATCGTAGCTGTCGGCACCCAACCAAGGGTAACAACAGAGGAAATTCCTTATAATGAACGTCGTATCACTGATGATACCTTAGAACAGGGGCAAGAAGTTGTTGAACAGCCTGGACAAAATGGACTAAAGACAACGACCATAACCTATTCATTAAATGAACAAACTGGACAAGTGACCCAGAATGAACCAGTTGTAACAGAAGAGCCAGCTGTTGATAAAGTGGTTAGAGTAGGCAGTAAAATACGGGAAGTTGAAACTCGTACAGTTCTGCCATTTGAAACAGTATATTCGGCAGATGACACCTTAGCGCTCGGTCAAACAAGGGAAACACAATCTGGACAAAATGGTGAAAAATTAACGGTTACACAAGCGGATACAGGTGCTGTTATTCGTGAAACCGTCACAAAAGCTCCAGTTACACGCCAAGTCATAGTAGGTACTCAGCCAACCGTCCTCACAGAAGTGGTACCTTATAGCGAACAAAGGATAGAGGATGACACCTTAGAACAAGGGCAAGAAGTTGTTGAACGTTCCGGAGAAAATGGTACAAAAACGATAACGACAACCTATACAGTAGATGCACAAACAGGACAAGTCATCCCAAATAATCCAACGACAGCCCTCCAACCGCCAATAGATAAAGTGATTAAAGTGGGCACGAAGGCCAAACAGAAGCCGACAGTAACGGTAGCAACTGTCACGAAAAATGAAGCCGGTAAGTCAGTGTCCATGACCTTTACATTGAGCAATCCAAGTCAGACCTATCAGTCAGCGAAAGTAAAATTATATAAAGGTGATGTATTGGTTCGTGATATGGCTATTACGGATATCAACGCACCACTGACGATTGAACAATTAGAGTATTTTACACCATACACCCTTAAAACAGAAGTAACCTATGATTTAGGAAATGGTGTACAAAGCGAGGTACAACAATCAACGGATGTTGAATTAGAGTATAAGAAAATTGAATTTAAAGATATCAGCGGTGTTGAACTATATAAAAAAGTTGGAGAAACGTATCAATTACAAAGTACACCGCAGTTAACGCCAGAGAATATTCGGACACACTTTATTAAAGTATTATCAACAAATGGGAAGCCACTATGGTTACCGATTGCTGATAGTAAGGAAGAAGAAAAAAATGGGGTACCTGTTTATAAAGTACGTGTTGATTTACCAGAACTAGTACAAGATGAACAAGGAGAATATAAAGAAAACACTGTATTTTATCTTCCAAAGTCTGGACAGACATCAGGGCAATTAAACAATTATCGAGTAGACTATACCACGGTACCAAATGCAACAGCAGAACGTACAATAGCCTACTCCAATACAGAAAAATTACTGCCGTTTTATAATAAAGAGTATCTTGTGCATATGGGGAATCAAATCTCACCCTCACAAAAATTGTATCAAACCAATTTACGTGACGTTGTGCCAATGATAAATCATCAACCGATTATGGATATTCATACCAACAAAACGGCTATCAATCGCTTACTATTGCATTATGATGATAACACAATAGAATATGTGGATATTGCTTACAAGGGAGATTTTAAAAATAATCGCATAGCAGAGTATACGATCGCTGGAACATCACTATTATATACACCAGAGGTGTTAGTAGATGACTATGCGGCCATTGTTGATGCTGTTTTACCAACCTTGTCAGCGATTGAATTAGATTCACAAGCAATTCGCCAAACCTTGAATATTCAAGAGAATGATCCGAGAAAGTCAATTCATGATCTGTATTTGGATAGTGCTTTCCAGACTGTCAAGGCAAACTTAGGCGAAGAATTGAGAAAGGTACTGTCAACAGATGCAGCGATTAATATTTCAGAGGGGGCTGTAAAAGAGGCGCTTATTGAAAAAATTAAAGCAAATGCGACACCGTTCCTTTTAGGTTTAACGTATTTAAACAAGTGGTACAATATCAATTACGATGCGGTGAATGTCAAAGATTTGTCGGCTTATAAATTGGACTTCTTTGGCAACCAGGCTGTATCTACGATCGATCATATCATTCGATTAGGAACTTCCGGATTTGACCTACTAAAAGCATCAAATAATGTTCAAGCCTTTGATCGTATCATTGGTCCGTCTAAACATCAAAGGACACTATTTGAGTATGTTGAGAACTATCGTCAACTATTTTTACCAACAAAGTCAAATAATGAGTGGTTGAAAGAAAATAGTAAGGCTTATATTGTAGAAACTGTATCAGGTATAAATGAAGCGCGTCAAAAACAAGATGCAGCGTATGGTCAACGAAATA
Source organism: Streptococcus sp. LYSM12 (assembly GCF_004569635.1). Classification (GTDB taxonomy): domain Bacteria; phylum Bacillota; class Bacilli; order Lactobacillales; family Streptococcaceae; genus Streptococcus. Next base: position 13,434 of record NZ_SPOZ01000022.1, on the reverse strand, counting down.
ATAGATATTCTGTAGGTGTTTACGATACTATAACAAGTGATAAGTGGTTCCATCGGAATATGTTATTGCCACTATTAACCTTACCAGATGAGAGTGTATTTGTTATATCAAATATTGCAGGTGTTTCATTTGGCGGATATGAGCGCTATAAAAACGCTACACCATTAACAGGAGATGAGTTCAAGGCTTATGTACGTGAACGTGTCAATACTGCCGCAAACTGGCAACGTGATTATTTTGATGTTTGGTATAACATTTTAGATGATGCCTCAAAAGATAAGCTCTTTGCGACGATTTTGACCTATGATGGATTTAACTATTCTAATGGTCCACGCTCCTGGTCTTGGCGTACACTGCATGATAAAGATGATTCCATTCAAGGTTTCTTTGGACCTGTTGGTCGCTATTATCCTAACAATGGTTTAGGGGCATATGCCACAGGAGTCATTATTCATTTTGTTGCGGATAGAGTGTTAGATAAATTTGGCTCTCAAATATTTACGCATGAAATGACCCATAATTTAGATGGGAAAGCGTTCCTTAATAATTTGCAACGTCGAGAAGGACTTGGCGCAGAATTCTTTGCATATGGCTTATTAGAAGCTCCTGAAAGAAATGCTTCCATTATTGGTATCAATACAATGTTTACAGAACCTGTTGATCATGAAGATAGATATCATGCAGCTAACCCATTAGAGCGTTATCAAAGCATGGCAGATGTCGATCAATACATCACTCGCATGTTTGATGTCATTTATACATTAGATTATTTAGAAGCGCATTCACTTTTAAAACAGTCGAATGATGTGAAGAAAAAATGGTTACGTGTTATTGAAAATAAATATATGATCGATAAAGACGGCCAGCAAACCCATGCCTCTAATAAGATTAGACGTTTAAGTGATGATGAAGTACAAAATATTCAAACCTTGAATGATTTGGTAGAGCACAATATTATCAACAGACGTTCTTACTATGATGAAGCAGAGTTAGCTCGCAATAGCTATTACACGATTTCCATGCTATCGCCAATCTATGCAGCATTAGCAAATGATAAGGGCGCCCCAGGTGATATCATGTTTAAACGCATGGCATTCGAGCTTTGGGCAGCTAAAGGCTATAAAAATGGCTTCTTACCTTACGCTTCAAATCAATATGGACAAGAAGCGCTTGATAGTGGTAGTCGTACCTGGTCAAATTGGTCGAAACGATACGTTGGATTGGTGACGGATAGTTTGATATTTGATAAGGTCTTTAACAATAAGTATCATTCATGGAGTGAGTTTAAACAGGCAATGTATGCAGAACGTATTGGAAAAGCATCATTACTAAAACCAATTACGATTCAATATGAATTAGGTATAGCAAGCTCTAAAAAAGAAGTGACGATTACCTCTGTAGAACAATTACAAGATTTAATGGATGCAGCGATGGCAAGAGATGTGTCAAATATTGATCGAACAACATCGCATGCACCAGCTAGTTGGGTTCACTTCTTAAAATCTAAAATTTATAAAGCCTATCTACGTCAAACAGATGATTTCAGAACATCTATTTACAAATAAAGACAGTGGTTTTATAGTACGTGTAATCCCCACCTTTTCGGTGGGGATTACTTGTTTTTGTCGACTCTAGCGCTTATATCGTCATTTCGTTTCCTAGTACGAACAGCAAAAAGCAAACTAAAAAACTATACTATTTTAAAATGTAATTCCTGTCACTCCGTCAACATCTTCCCTCAATCATCTAGTAGTCAACAGTTTTTCCTTTGAACATTTTCAAAATCTAGCACTCTATCTCATCTCTCAATCATTGGCAGATAGTTTTTTTGATGTTGGACGAGGATAAGCACGTATATACCTCTAAAAATGGGGCGCTGTCAACTGTAGTGGAGATTGAAGAAAAGGCGCGGCCAATAATAAGGAATAATCACGCAATTTTTATTTCTTATGTTGTTTGTCCTGCTTAATACTCTATAAAAGAGTTGCTTGTCCTCTGTTTCTAAGGTGATTGACCTTGTTTCAGTGAGATAGAGGTTTGCTTGAAACATCCCATGTTTATGAAACCGAAATGATTGTTGACAATGCTAGTCTAATTTTTAGATTAAAATGTACAGATAATTCAAAGAATGTTATAATAGTCACAAACAATGAAAGGAGTAGTAGGGTGAGTCACACTCAGAAACTGTCACGAGAGAAGAAAAAGTATTTGTTGGCAAGACTGAGGGAGCAGGTACGACCGAAGATGAGGGTAGTTTATGTGGCTGCTTTTTTGTCATGGGTTCAGTTCTTGGTTCGGATTTTGAATTTTTACTGGATTAGTCAAGCTTTTGCAGCTTATGTGGTAAAGGAAGTAGTTCATTTCAGTGACTTGGTTCTTCGTTTACTGGTCTCCAATCTAGTTGGTTTTGCGGTTGCCTTACTTGCCAAGCGTTTGCAGGGAATTGCTTCCCAGTTTGCCCGAGATGCACTAAAGAAATCCTTTTTTGATGTCTTGATTGCACAGGATGGTCAATTTGAATCAGAAGCGACAGCAGCCGAGGTCTTTACGGTCGCATCGCAAGGAATTGATAGCTTAGATACTTATTACTCTCATTATCTAAACCTATCACTTCGAACCTACTTGAATTGTACAACGGTCTTGATTTTAGTAGCTTGTCTATTTCCATTAGGAAGTCTCATTTTCATTTTAGCACTTCCCTTGATTCCGATTTCGATTGTTCTCATGCAAAAGCAGTCGCAGCGCATTATGAATCGCTACTGGATGTCTTATATGGATGTTGGAAATCTCTTTCTGGATGATTTGAGGGGGTTAAATACCTTGTATGCCTATCAGGCGGATGACTTGTATGAGAAGAATTTCAATGAGCAAGCAGAAGAGTTCAGGGATGCGACCATGGAGTTATTAGGCTTTCAATTACAGGCGGTAGGGTACATGGATGCGGTTATGTATCTAGGGATTGGTATATCTGGCCTTGTAGCGATTGGTCAATTAGTTGCGGGAAACTTATCCTTATTTCACTTTCTCTTTTTTATCCTGATTGCGACTGAGTTTTTTGCCCCTATTCGAGAGCAGGGGTACGGCATGCACCTGCTGATGATGAATACCAAAATGGCAGATCGTATCTTTGGTTTCTTAGATCGTATGGAGGAGGAAACTGCGGAGAAACGTATGGTTTTGGAGAGCTTTAATCGGGTCTGTCTGAGAAATCTCTCCTTTGCGTATGGAGAGAAAAAGATTTTACAGGACATTAACATGGATATGTCAGCTGGGCATATCTATGCTATTGCAGGAATATCTGGTCAAGGAAAGACGACCCTGGCTCAGCTGTTGATGAAACGTTTGATTGCTCAGCAAGGAGAAATTGTATTTGGTGAAACATCGCTTCGTGACCTGTCTCAAGCGGCTATCAATCGCCAGCTTCTCTACGTATCTAGCCAATCTTATCTTTTAAACCAGTCCATTTACGATAACCTGGCCATGGCTTGTAATTGGACGAAAGACGAGGTGTTTGTCTGGATGGATAAGCATGGTATTTTACAATTCATTCATGATTTGCCAGATGGTTTAGATACGATAGTGGGAGAAAATGGGCAGGGTCTTTCTCCTGGCCAACGTCAACAGCTTATCTGTGCTCGAGCAATCTTGGCTAATCGCTCTTTGTATATCTTTGATGAGATGACATCTAGCGTAGATGTGGAGAATGAAGCACTCATCTATCGTTTGATTCAACTAGTAGCACAGACCGCAATCGTTGTCATCATTACCCATAAGATGAAGCACGTTTATCTAGCAGATACCATTCTTTTTCTAGCAGATCATCAAGCTTATATAGGTTCAGCAAAGGAATTATATACTGGGAATCCAGCCTTTCGTCACTTAGTAGATACTCAGAAAAATTTGGAGGAGCTTGTCTATGGCTAAGGAAAGATACCCAACAAGAATAGTGATACCACGGTTGATAAAGACCATGCAGCACTTGCTTCCCTACATCGGTCTTGCAATCTTCTTTGCGATGATGGGTTTTGTGACGACCGTGGGGATTCCTGTTCTGTTGCTGCAACTGGCAGAGCAGGCTTTAGAAAGGGGAGTAACACCCTCTTGGTTATCTCTGTTCATCCTTGTCATGCTAGGTTTGTTACGTGGTGTTTTCCGATATGGTGAGCATTACTTCGGACACTATGTAGCCTTTCATAGTCTAGCTACTTTTCGCAAAATGATGTTTGCTAAATTACGCCGCTTAGCGCCAGGTCAATTTGAGTGTCAAGACAGTGGTGTCTTGCTCAAGATGATTAGCGAGGATATTGAAGCCTTGGAAATCTTTTTTGCTCACACCTTGGCACCTGTTTCAACAGGGATTTTGGTTGCAGTCCTTATGTTTGCTATCTTTGTTAGGTATGGGTGGGAATTGGCTGCTCTAGCGCTTGTGACCTACTCCTTGCTTGCTCTTATCTTACCGAATCGATTTGCTAAGCATCTGACCCCTATTTTACAGGCGCAAAATCAGGAGCGGAATGTCTATGTGGCCTCTTTTCTTCAAGGCCTAAAAGCGGTCAAGGATTTGTTGCAATTTCACCAAATGGAAGCCTACACTAAGGTCTTGCAGGCGCAAAGTCAGCAAGTCAATGCCAGAGAAAGACAGGTAGCCCAGGCCAACTTTCTACAACAGACCTATAGTTTTGCAGTGATGGGTCTGGGGATGACAATCTTTGCTTGGAAAACGCTGATACTAGTCCAAATGGAGGACTTAAGCATGTTTACAGGTCTATCATTAGTGGTTGCCTTTATCAGTTCCTTTACGCCATTTTTGGAATTGAGTCGCTTGCCATTAGGATATAAGCGGGCTGTGAATGCAGGGCGTAATATCTTTGCCCTGCTTGATGAACCAGAAAGGGAAAAGACAGGTGTCCCTTTCTTGGAAACCATTGATGAGATTGACATTTGTAATCTACAATTTGTCTATCCGGATAACGGAAAGGCGGTGTATGATGGACTGTCTGTTGATTTTACAAAAGGGGGGATTGTCGGTATTGTTGGTCCGTCAGGTGCGGGTAAATCAACCCTGATGAAATTGCTAATGCGTTGGTATGATTGGCAAGGAGGGAGCATTCAGTTGAACAAGCAAAATAGTCAGACCTTACATCCTGATTATTTACAGGCTCATTTTGCCTATGTTCCTCAGATTCCTCAACTTTTCAAACAAAGTATTCGTGAGAATCTAGTCTTGGGACGAGGGGATATTTCAGATGAAGAGATCCTTTCTTTAGCGGAAAAATGCCAGATGAAAGAGCGGATTTTAGAGATGAAAGCAGGTCTTGATACAGTTATCGATGCTACCAGCTTCTCAGCTGGTGAAGCCCAGCGGATAGAATTGATGCGGGCCTTGTTGAAGCGGGCAGACTGCTATATTTTTGATGAGCCAACTAGCAATCTGGACTCGCTCAATGAAGCCTTGTTCCTTCAGCTGGTCAAGCAGGAGTGCAGAGGTTTCGTCTTTCTCATCTCACATCGGGAAAGCACCCTCGCCTGTTCGGATCAGATTTATCGAGTTGAAAATGGTCTTGTGACCTCTCACGACAAACGGGTGAAAGGATGAGGATGAAACCTCCAAATTTCCTAAAAAAGTAGGAACACTGCATCGAGGTTCCCTATAGGAATACCTCCTATAAAACAGTAGGTTCAGAAATGTTAATGCCCAGCCTTTAGCGTGCGTGCATACGGTGAAAGATAGACACTAATGGTTATTCGTGGTATCATAGTATCATTTGAACGAGCTGCCTTACTCAGTTTAGTACTCGTCAACCGTCAACTGTTTCTATCGTTATACTAGGAATATCCTTTCCTTTTTTCAACGGCTATCATGCCCTTGAAATCATCAACGACTGCGCTGAGATCTTGATGCCCATTCTGAGAAGTGGAGAGGGGCTTTTGTTTAGCCGCTATCTCCAACCTTTTATAGTCATTTCGTTTATCTTTTATGACTTCGTTCACTCGCGTTGCTGTACATCAGTACAGCCGGCAGCTCGTTGTCTAGTACTAAGAGTAAACGAAAGGACTATACAATTCTCAATGGTGAAAGCAAGTCAGATAGTGATTGTATAGAGTATAAAAGTTGCTTTACTGTTCATACTAAGCTAGATATGGAGAAAATAATGAAACAATTAAAAGTAAGAGATTTAATGGTAACAGGGGCTTTTGCGGCTCTCTACTTTCTATGTGTGGGGCTGGGGACCTTGGTAGCGGCGATATTTGACCGTTCGGGTAATATGATGTATGCTCCAGCTTTTGCGGCCATTTTAGGTGGTCCAGTCTATATGCTTCTGTTGGCTAAGGTCGGTAAATTTGGTTCCATTAGCCTGGTGGGTGCTGTGATGGCTTGCTTCTTTTTCATGTCAGGTTACATGGCAGCAGCTTTTTTACCCAGTCTGGTCTTTGGTATCGGAGGAGATTTGATTGCAAAGCAGGGACAATACAAGCAAAAATGGTTCAATACGATGAGTTTTGTCGTCTTTTCTTTTGGAAATTTAGGACCGATTATTCTCATGTGGTTGATGAGAGATGCCTACGTGGCCAGTCTTGTAGCACGCGGAAAATCGGCAGAATACATTGCGCGTGTCATGGTTGATTTTACTCCTGTACATGTGCTAAGTTTGACGGCAACGATTGTGGTTGGAGCCTTGCTTGGAGCTTTTTTAGGTCAACAGATGCTTGCTAAATCCTTCAAAAAATCGGGGTTATTGGAATGAGATTTGATGCCAGAAGCAAGATTTTATTGGTCATTTTTGCAGGTGTCACCTATGGTATGCATGTGACAGCCTTGGAACGTGGCTATCTGCTAGTAGGTATTGCAATTTGTGGTCTCCTTGAGGGGCGCATTAAAATGGCACTCGTGACTTTATTAGGTTACCTTGCGGTTTATCAGATGAGCCAAGTAGCGATGCTTCCAATGTGGCTCTTTCGTTTTACCTTTATGCTGAGCCATATCTGGGTTCCCCTTATGGCTGGGCATTTTCTACTCCTCACGACGTCAGCCTATGAGCTGATTCATGGTCTTAGAAAATGGTACCTACCAGAGAGTTTTTTGCTGACTTTAGGGGTCATGTTTCGCTTCCTTCCTCTGATAAAAAAAGAGGTTCGAGTGATTCAAACATCTTTGAAAACACGGGGAATATTTTTGAGGAAATATGATTTTTTTCTGCAACCCCATCGTTATATCGAATATGTCTTGGTACCTTTGATGATGTCGCTTCTGCGCTCGGTGCAGGATCTGACAATTGCTACTTTGACCAAGGGGCTTGCGGTGACCAAGAGACCAAGTGAATTTGTGCTATCTCACTGGACATGGTTAGATTGGAGTGTATGTGCATGGTGTCTCAGTTTTCTCATTCTGAAATTCAAGTAGAAGCCAGGTCCTTGCGGCTTCGATATGCTCATGGCGAGAAACTAGCCTGTCAGGTGGAGGAGTTACACCTTGCAAGGGGACAATGTCTGATTTTGTGTGGTCCGAGTGGATCTGGTAAGTCCTCGCTTTTACATCTTATCAATGGGTTGGTTCCAGAGTATTACCCAGGAGAGATTGAGGGGAGCCTGCGAATCGGGCAGCTCTCCTATCAAGAGGCCAGTGTTGAACGTTTAGCCAAACAGGTAGCTTCGGTCTTCCAGAATCCAACCACTCAATTTTTTCATCAAGAAGTTCTACAAGAGCTCGTCTTTCCTTGTGAAAACCAAGGAATGACACACGGTGCGATTTCTGAGCGATTGGCAGAGATAACAGAAGTTTTTCGGTTGGAGCAGTTGTTACAGCAGAATCTGGAACATCTATCAGGTGGGCAAAAGCAGGTTGTTGCTATTGCAACTGCAGCCATGCAGGGAACGGACATCATGGTTTTTGATGAGCCGACTGCTAATTTAGATGCGATAGGTGTAAAGCGAGTTCAGGAATTGCTCCTCGCCTTGAAAAAGCAGGGGAAGACCTTAATCATCGCAGAGCATCGTTTGGCCTATCTAACCGAGATAGCAGATTTCTATGCTTATTTTTATGAGGGTCAGTTGTTAGAACAATTACCAGCACCAGACTTTATGGCTTATTCTGAGGAGAAGCGAGCGGAATGGGGCTTACGGACAACTGATTTAATCCCCTATCAAGCGCGTGTGAAAGATCTAGCTCACGTCTTTACGAATGACCAAGCAGGGCTTGAATTGCATCAGTTCCGTGTGTATCACCATGGGGACTACCTCTATCAGCTGGATCAGCTGGTGTTAGCACCTGGACAGGTTGTTGGTCTTATCGGTGCAAATGGGTCTGGGAAAACGAGTTTTGCTCGTTCTTTGGTGGGCTTAGAGGGTGATAAGACCGGTCCTGTTAATTGGAAAGGGCAGGTCTTACATGCCCGAAAACGTCTTGCTAAAATGGCCTATGTCATGCAAGATGTACGCCAACAATTAGTGACGGAACAGGTCGAGAAAGAATTGAGCTTAGGACGTGCGTCTGATAAACTAGACTACGAAGTATTGAGGGCTTTTCGACTTACTCAACTCCTAGATCGTCATCCTATGAGCCTATCGCTGGGTGAGCAACAGCGCTTGATGATTGCGGCTAGCCTATTAAGCGATAAGGAAATCATTATTTTGGACGAGCCCTCAAGTGGTCTTGATCGAGAGCAAATGGAGCAACTGGCAACCCAACTCCAGTATTTAAAGGCCAAAGGGAAACTGGTACTGCTCATCTCTCATGATGATGAATTGCTAGCCAGAGTTTGCGATAAGGTAGTAAATATAAGATACGAGGGCGTGTAAAAATTCGTATGAAAATAGGAAATTGACGCCGTGTCTTAGGACACAAGGCAATTTATACCTAAAGGTAGCCACACCTGTAAGCAACTAAAGTTGCAATAGTTGCGTTTCTTTTTCGCACAGAGTTTAGGGCGTGTTCCACTATAAGATACGAGGGTGTTTGACACGAGCGCTACTCGTTTTATAGTCATTTCGTTTCTATTTTTTATTCCTTCGTTCACTCGTCTTGCTGTACCATTGAGAAAAGTTACACTTTTCTTATCTGTCACTTGAAATAGTTATCAACTATTTCAACTACCTGCGACTCGTTGCCTAGTACTAAAAATAAACGAAACGGCTATATTTCCAACATTCCACAGTCTTTCTAGCCTATCTATAAAGCCAGAATGTAGATAACTTATATTCCTTGCTTTATTATTTTTAAAAATGTATAATGAAAGCGATAACAGAATTTTGGATTAGAAAGGAATAAAATAGGAAACAATACTATCCAAAATTCAAGTTGTAAAAAGGCGTAAGTTAAATGATAGTGAATTGAATAAAGGTTAGGACCTTGTTAATGATAGTTCTTCAGTTTTTAACTAGTACGTATTATAATCTCTATACGGTATATGGAATAGATTTTAGAAAACGTGTAATTGCCTACAAAAATTCAGGGCATTCCAAACAAGAAACCTGCAAGGTCTTTGGTAGTAGTCGTAATACCCTCTATCTCTGGGAAAAACAACTGGAAGCTACTGGTACATTAGAGATTGCTCCTTGAAAAAGGAAGCCTCGTAAACTTCCATTAGACCAGTTGGAAGCCTATGTCAAGGAACAACCAGATGCTTTTTTGCGAGAAATAGCAGACCATTTTAACTGCCGTCCCCAATCTGTTTGGATAGCGTTGAAGAAAATTGGAGAAAAGACCACACATTGTCGCGAACAGAGCCTAGAAAAGGTTAGACGCTTCCTAACTGTCCTTTCTGCCAAAACAATAACGGAGTTTTGGGATACTATTTTAAAACTGATTGTCTATAATATCAGTCATCTGCATTAGCTTGCGGTATTCTTTTGTCAGTCGACTATTATGTAATTTAGAAAAGTTTCATTATGAAAAAGATAACAAAATTAAAAAGGTTTTTCTTAACGCTTTTAACTCTTAGTATTACTACATTATTTGGTATAACAACTGCATACGCGTACGAAAATACTCAACAAGTGAATTCAACAAACGACACAATGCTGGAACCTAATCAACCAAATATACCCATTCAATCAACAGATGAGCGAATTGCCTACATAGATCAAGAAACAGAAGTCGCAATGAACTATATTGTCCATTATAATAACCGAATGTACTTTGATTTAGATAGAGCACAAAAAGATGGTGTTTCAGGTGAAGCACTTGATATTGGTTTAGCAATTGAAGATGTTAGTAATGAATATATGAGTGGAAAATTTATTCCAAGTACTTATTTTCGCTCTGTTCCGCTTCCTATATATGGTAACTACTGTGGGCCCGGACATAGTGGGAATAACTTTACATTACCTCCCATTGATCACTTAGATTGGGGTTGTATGCAACATGATAAATGTTACAAGCCTTGGTCTCCAGGACAAAATTGTGAGTGCAATAGGCAACTCATCTATTTCATTCAAACAAATCGAAGATGGATGCCAGATTCTGCACTTCCAATCGCTAACGCTATTAGAGCATATTTTGAAAGAGTAGGACTTATTGGATGTTAAAAAGGATAAAGGTAATTGGGAACAAATATAGTCATCATGTTATCGGAATAATGTTATTCATTTGGATTTCCCTACTCCTCCTTCCCGGTCAATATTTAGGAGAGAATTATTTTATCAGAAATAAAATACTGCTTGATATATTTCCGGTGATTGGAGTGCTACTCATTGTTTTATCTGCTCTATGTAAAAACATAAAATATTTGATTTTGGGTATCAGTTTATTTTTCGCTTTCTATCTCACCATGCTACTTGGCTATCTATTCCTCGGAGGTTAATAGCCATATAAAGGATTTTTAGACATATAAGATAAGAAAGGAAGTCTGGGATAACCATAGAAAAATAGGAAACGCAAGGACAGGACCAGTACTGATAGGGATAAAAGTATGGCTGGCTTGTATAATCTGGAACATTGACATAAAGGAGTGGACTTCATGTGGAGATTGAAACCATAATGAAGTTCAGCTCCTTTTTGGGTTCTAGTTGGTATCTGTTTAAGGTTTCTATCAGAAAAATTTAACAATTTTTTCAGAAAATAAACCTATACTCTTTCTATATTAATCGTCTACACAAATCCGAATCGTGGATTGGAGTAGCGAGAAGAATAGAATGGAGAAAATCTGAATGAATGTAAACCACATGTTAATGTCATCTGTCACGCTATTGAGTATGAGTTTCCTTGTTGCTTGCTCAACGGCTACAGGTCAATCACCCACTAACTCGCAAACCAGTCAGGCTATGACGACACTCGCAAACCAATCATCTAGTACGATTGATTGGGATAGCTTGCCGACCAAGGAAGTAACCTTGAGTAATGAGGGGATAACGATCACAGAAGCAGGCACCTATGTGTTGACAGGTACCACAACAGCAGGAGTAAAGGTCAATACGACTGGTAATGTCCGTTTGATTTTGGCAGGAACGACCATTTCAAGTCAAGATACAGCTGCAATCTATGTAGAAGCAGCAGACAATGTTGTGCTAGACTTAGAGGACGGGACGGAAAATACGGTGTCAGATAGTAAGCAGCACATCGATAGCGATGTCGCAGGAGCGATTCATTCTAAGGCTGATTTGACCATTACAGGCACAGGTAGTTTGATTGTTGAGGGAAATTTTGAGGACGGGATTGTGTCTTCGGACGATCTCGTCATTGAGGCTGGTACTATTCAGGTTATTGCTTCTGATGATGGTATCCGAGGGAAAGATTCAGTGACGATTACAGGTGGTACGATTGATGTGACCGCGGCAGGTGACGGGATTAAGTCCAATCACGATCAGGATATGAGCAAGGGGAATGTCTTGATTGCAGGTGGTATCATAACTGTTCAAGCCGGTGATGATGCAATCAAGGCAGAATCAAGCTTGATCATGAATGATGGGCAAGTGACAGTGACAAAAAGCACCGAGGGACTAGAGGCCACAAATGTGACCCTCAATGGCGGAAGTCTCGCTATTACCGCAACAGATGATGGTATCAATGCTACAAGCGATGCCATGGGAGCAGATATTTTTATCAAAGTGACAGGTGGGACCACCAAGGTTACTGTTAGTCAAGGTGATACGGATGCGTTTGATTCAAATGGGAATCTCTTCATCTCAGGTGGGAGCATCGCTATCACAGCGCCAACATCAGCTTTTGACTTCGATGGGACAGTAGAGTTTACCGGCGGTGATGTGACAGTCAATGGGCAAAAACAAACCGAGATTGTTGCAACAGGACCGGACAGTGGTTTTGGTGGTGGACGTGGAGTAGGCAACCGTCCTGGTGGTTGGTAATCGTTGTAGAATGTTCTATTCCCCAAAGCAATCTGTAATGGAGTGTGACTTTCTACTGTTTACTCCCGTATATGTTTTCTAAAACAATCTCTTATGCCGCACCAATGTAGTCTTAGGACTAGGCACCGAGCTGCAGGTTGTACAGGCTGTACTTCAGTACTATCTGCGACTCCGCTGCCTAGTACTAAAAATAAACGAAATGGCTATAAAAAATAAACAAAAGACTATAGTGGGGCATACTTTTTGGAAGTGGAGCTGCTATCAAGACAAGAAAAAGAGGAGTAGGTCTTACTCCTTTATTTCCTATTTTCAAGCGAACCACTCCACTGGCTTACTCTTGTTTTCTGGCTTCGGGACTTTAGGGTACTCGCCATACATCAAACTAGTACTCGTCAACAATCAAACTCTGATGTCGTTTCCTCACCTTGCTGAAAATCAGTTTTACCTTTGGTTTCGTTTCCTATTTAGATGTTGATTGTAGAGAGTATAGGATTATAGAACTCGTAACGAACTCAAAGGAAACCTATATCTGTAAAGCAGGTACAGACTGCAACGGCTACGGCAACATAGAGGAAACTTGGCGAAAAATCTTAGGGAGCATTTGCTCTGCAAACGCCTATTTCCAGCCTTTAACAGCTGAAGCAATCTGAGGTATTGATGTGAAGCTTGAGAGTGGAGAGGGGCTTTTTCCCTAGTTTTCATCCCCAGCTTCATCATGCTTCCTTGTGAAATCGAGTTAAATGCCACTGTTTAGAGGATGTAAAAAACTGACTGAGGTTGGGACTTTGAACGGCTCCCTGTCAAGTAGACAGTCAAATAATAAAAGATATTAAGCAACCTGATTCCTGAATTCTATAGGAGTCAGGTTATTTAATTTGGTCTGATAGCGTCGTGTATTGTAAAACTCAATATAGTGTTCGATGTCTGTGACGAGCTCATCATAGGTCTTATATTTCTTCAGGTGATAAGCTTCTGTCTTGAAATGCCCAAAGAAACTTTCGATTGGGGCGTTATCAATACATTTACCAACCCGAGACATGGATAAGGTTAATCCAGCTTGTCGTGCAAAGTATCGATACGCTTTAGAAGTATACTGGCTCCCACGATCGCTGTGAACCAGTGGTGTCGCACCTG
>NZ_SPOZ01000021.1 GCF_004569635.1 Streptococcus sp. LYSM12 | reverse complement strand
TAGGCTTCCAACTGTTCTAAGGGAATTTTGCGAGACTTAGCAACACGTTTTTTCCGCTCTAGATGCCCTTGTTCTGAAAGTTGTTTTTCCCAAACGTAAAGTGTGTTTGTGCTAATGCCAAAAAGCGCACAGGTTTCTTTTTTGCTGTGACCAGCAGTTACGTATTCTAATACTCGGTTCCTAAAATCTAAATCATATGCCATATAACTACTATACCATATACTGTTTATAAACTAAAGGAGTATACTAAAAGTAAACTAAAAGACTATACATAATTTTTAATGAGGAACGTATCAATCTTGTAGGAGTGGGAGAAACATAATTCATTAGTTTATCTTTTATTGCTTCGTTCACTCGCTTTGCCGTACCTAGTACAGCCTGCAGCTCGTTGCTTAGTACTAAAAGTAAACTAAAAGACTATACATAATTTTTAATGAGGAACGTATCAATCTTGTAGGAGTGGGAGAAACATAATTCATTAGTTTATCTTTTATTGTTTTGTTAACTTGCTTTGCTGTACTAGTAGAGTACAGCCTGCAGCTCCTTGCCTAGTACTAAAAGTAAACTCAAAGACGATATCCCACTCTCTTTTTAGCTAGTTTATGAGAAAAGGAGATGCAATGCTACATTTCGAAAATGACTATAACAAGGGAGCACACCCAGCTATAATAGATGCTTTGGTAGCGCTCAACGATGTGGGGTTATCTGGCTATGGTACAGATGAGTATAGCTATCGTGCAGTTGAGAAAATTCGTCAAGCCACCAACTGTCCACAAGCAGAGGTCACCTTTTTGTCAGGAGGGACTCAAACCAATCAAGTGGTGATTGCTGCTATGCTTGCATCCTACGAGGGAGTGATTGCTGCTGATACAGGTCATATTGCTGTACATGAAGCAGGAGCGATTGAATTTTCTGGTCATAAGGTCTTGACCCTGCCTCACAAGGAGGGAAAAATTGAAGCCAGTGCTGTCCGTCAGTTGCTAGAAAACTTTTATGCGGACGCCAATCGTGAGCATATGGTCTTTCCAGGAATGGTGTATGTCTCACATCCAACAGAGTATGGTACTCTCTATAGCAAGCAGGAATTGTCTGATTTAGCAAGGGTTTGCAAGGACTACCAGCTTCCACTTTTCTTAGACGGAGCGCGTCTGGGGTATGCCTTGGCTGCTCATTCGACAGATCTTGATTTGCCAGCGATTGCGGACTTGACAGATGTTTTTTACATTGGTGGGACAAAAATGGGTGCGCTTATGGGAGAGGCAGTCGTTTTTACCAAGCTAAATCGACCCAAGCATTTTACGACTATTGTCAAGCAACATGGCGCTCTCTTAGCTAAGGGATGGCTGACAGGAGTTCAGTTTGATTGTTTTTTTACAAATGACTTGTATCTACAATTAGGAACGCATGCGATTGAAATGGCTGATCAGTTGATTGCATTACTGGAAGAAAAAAGGTATCGCTTTTATCTCAAAACTCCCACCAACCAGCAGTTTTTATTGGTAACAGATGAGGAATTGAAAAAATTGGATAGAGCGAATGTCTGCTATGGTTTTTGGGAGAAATATGATGAAACCTATACGATTATTCGTCTAGCCACCAGTTGGTCCACTAGCCAAAAAGACATCAATGCTTTGGCTCAGATTTTGTAACATAAGGAGTAGAAGCGCTGTTCGAACAGAGTTTTTCTATCTCTCAGGTCCTAAAATTTGATATAATGGAAAGACAGATGAAAAGGGGATAGAGAATGATTTATTTAGATAATGCGGCAACGACCCGCCCTTATCCAGAGGTACTTGCAACCTATGCAGAAGTCTCTACCAAGATTTGGGGCAATCCGTCAAGTTTGCATAGTCTTGGGAGTCAAGCAAGCCGCATCTTGCAGGCTTCCAGGCAGCAAATTGCAGATTTACTAGGGGTTATGCCACAAGAAATTTTTTTTACCTCTGGTGGTACTGAGGGAGATAACTGGGTTATTAAAGGGATTGCTTTTGAAAAGGCACCGTTTGGCAAGCACATTATTGTGTCGGATATTGAACACCCTGCGGTCAAGGAATCAGCGCTTTGGCTTGCGACCCAAGGTTTCGATGTTGATTTTGCGCCGGTTGATAGGCAAGGTTTTGTTAATGTTGCAAAATTAGCAGCTTTACTACGACCTGATACAACCTTGGTATCGGTGATGGCAGTTAATAATGAGATTGGCTCTATTCAGCCTATTCAGGCCATTTCTGATTTACTGGAAGACAAGCCTACTATTTCTTTTCATGTGGACGGGGTTCAGGCTCTGGCTAAAATCCCTACAGCGGACTATCTGACAGACCGTGTTGATTTTGCCACCTTTTCTAGCCATAAATTCCACGGTGTTCGAGGAGTTGGCTTTACTTATATCAAAAATGGTAAGAAAATAATGCCGCTCTTAACAGGTGGTGGCCAAGAAGCAGGGAAACGTTCAACGACTGAAAATCTTGCAGGAATTGCAGCGACGGCTAAGGCTCTTCGCATGGCTATGAAAGAGCAAGTAGATTTTGCCAAGAAAACCAGTCAGATGAAGCAGGTCTTGATCCAAGGTCTAGGTACTTATAAAGACATCACTATTTTTTCAGGTCAAGAGCAATTTGCACCTCATATTCTGACCTTTGGGGTAAAAGGTGTACGGGGAGAGGTCTTGCTCCATGCTTTTGAGGAGTACGATATCTATGTTTCAACAACCTCAGCATGCTCAGCAAAAGCAGGAAAATCAGCAGGAACACTCTTATCCATGGGAATTCAGCCTCAGTTAGCGACGACAGCTGTTCGCCTGAGTTTGGACTTAGAAAATGATATGAGTCAGATTGAGCAGGTCTTAACAACCTTTAAAATGATCTATGAACAAACCAAGAAAGTAAGATAGAAAGAGAAATCATGCAGTATTCAGAAATTATGATTCGATACGGGGAATTGTCCACTAAGGGCAAGAATCGGATGCGATTTATCACTAAACTCCGGGCGAATATCAAGGATGTTTTGTCCATTTATCCAGCAGTAAAAGTGATGGCAGATCGTGATCGGGCTCATGTTTATCTCCATGGGACAGATTACAAGCCGGTAGCTGAAAGCCTACAGAAAATTTTTGGGATTCAAAATTTTTCTCCTTCTTATAAGATTGAAAAATCGGTGCCTGCCTTGATCATGGCGGTACAAGAGATTATGGCGGATATTTATCAAGAAGGTATGACTTTCAAGGTATCCAGCAAGCGAAGCGATCATCATTTTGAATTGGATAGCCGTGAACTCAATCAAGTTTTAGGAAATGCAGTTTTTGAAGCTATTCCAAATGTTCAGGCCAGGATGAAGGCACCGGATATTGAGTTGAGAGTGGAGATTCGTGCAGAGGCAGCCTATATTTCTTACGAGACTATCCGTGGGGCGGGTGGACTTCCTGTTGGAACGTCTGGTAAGGGCATGCTCATGTTATCTGGTGGTATTGACTCACCAGTAGCAGGTTATTTAGCCTTGAAACGCGGTGTAGATATTGAAGCAGTACATTTTGCTAGCCCTCCTTACACTAGTCCTGGTGCGCTGAAAAAGGCTCAAGAGTTGACACGAAAATTGACTAAATTTGCTGGAAATATCCAGTTTATAGAGGTTCCCTTTACAGAAATCCAAGAGGAGATTAAGGCAAAAGCGCCCGAGGCTTATCTCATGACCTTGACGCGCCGTTTTATGATGCGAATAACAGATCGTATTCGTGAAGAACGTGGTGGTCTTGTCATTATCAATGGCGAAAGTTTGGGCCAGGTAGCGAGCCAAACCTTGGAGAGCATGCAGGCCATCAATGCTGTAACCAATACACCTATTATCCGCCCTGTTGTGACGATGGATAAGCTAGAAATCATTGATATCGCTGAGAGAATCGATACCTTTGCAATTTCTATTCAGCCCTTTGAGGATTGCTGTACAATTTTTGCACCTGATCGCCCTAAAACCAATCCGAAGATTAAAAATGTCGAGCAGTATGAAAGTCGCTTAGACGTAGAAGGAATGGTAGAGCGAGCGGTTCGCCATATCATAGTGACAGAAATCACCCCGCAAGCAGAACAAGACGAGGTTGATGAATGGATTCAGGATTTGTTATAGTCTTTTTGTTTGCTTTTAGTACTAGGCAAGGAGCTGCAGGCTGTATTTAGGGTACGGCAAAGAGAGTGAACGAAGGAATAAAAGATAAACGAAATGATTATATAAGATAAGGAGATAGGGGAGTAGACCCTCAAATGTGATACATATACAAATACATAAGGGAAGATTTGTTTTCAGAAAGTAATGTTTCATAGGTGAAGCAGGAAAATGTGTTAGAGTGGCATTGCAAATGAGGGGTTGTCCATGGTAACAGCTCTGTTTAGTAAAAATAGTTTGAAATATGTATGCAATTAAAAAATGATTGCATACATTTTCTTCACAGACCATAGTAGGTTTTCTAAAATGGTTCATTTGTCAGTATAAGAAATTCATGATATAATGTGTTATCATATTCGCTAAAAATCAACTTATGGCCTTGCTAGTTCATCTTCCCGAACTTCAAATTCTACTTGCCGTTTAGAGGAGGCTAGCTTTGCTCTCCTTATCTTCAAGTTTTTAAAAAAGAGGTTGTAAAAGCTTGAAGAGGTTGATTTTTATAGGGTATCACTATTTTTTGGAGGTTCTTCATGCTTAAAGCAATGGAAGTATATTTAGTTACGAATGGTAATGGTTTGGAAGCGATTGAGTTTTATCAGAATGCTCTTGGAGCAACCGTTGAGCAGGTGAATTTGTTTAAGGACTTTTTGCCAGATTGTCCGGTGGAATTGGAGAACTATGTGATGAATGCACAATTTCGCCTGAATGGTCAACGGTTCATGCTTTCAGATAATAATCCCGAAATGCCCTATACAATGGGTGACAATATTACAGTTGCTCTTATTACTGATGATGTGGAAACAGCACAGGAACTTTACAGCAAACTCTGTGTAGATGCGAAAGCCATTAACATGGAACTTCAAGCAGTTCCATGGTCACCAGCCTATGGAAACATAACAGATAAATTTGGGATTTCTTGGCAAATCAATGCTGAGGTGGACGGTTACGGTCAAGAATATTACGCAGAGCAAGGATAATAGAGAGTCTTTAGTTTGGGACAACAGCTATTAAGACACTATAGGGAAGCTGTCACCAGCTTGCTCAGATAATGGAAGTATTTCCGGCATATAGGATTGAGAATAAGCAAACAGTCATCACGGGATTTCATTTTTTACTAGAGGTCTATTGGATAGTGAGGGGACTTTTCCTAAAAGTCTTGATTTCTTTCGACTATGCAGTACCAGTTAAGCTGGTAAAAAAGCTGGGGAGAAGTTGCAGTTTGCTTTCCTATAGGATTGGAAACGTTAATGTCATGTCCTTGTCCTGCTTTTTAAAGAGAGAAGCGTCCAGGTTTTGGGAAAGTGAACATCATGTCTTATCAGCTAAGAGAACTGAGAAATTGGTTCTCTTTTTTGTCATTAAAAAGAATGGATGGGTATAGAATAGATGCCCACTCATGTTGAAATGACTTAAAGATAAGAGTAGAAAGAAGAGCAAGAAAAACGTGATGAAGATTGAACTGCAGGCTTAAAAGTTAGATGTTTTTTATCTAACTTTTAGCGTATAGCATTGGTTGATGACTTGATAGGTTCTTGAAGAGATTTTTTATTGGGAAAATTCTTGATATATCTATTCATTTTGATTATAATGAATGTGCTCATAAGAGAAAAATAAATCTTGCTTCACCTAAAAAAGAAAGCGCTTAACTTTTAAGTGATAAGATGTTGGTGACTTTTAGAGTTTGATAGGAGATAGCAATCTTAACGATAAGAAAATATTCAAACTGGTAAAGTGTGGAAGAGGCAAATGAACATATTTTATCGAAAGGAAAGATATATGGATGAAATAGTTATAGACGCGCAGAACTTATCTAAAGTTTTTTATCATTTTGATTCAAGACTTCCATTTATTAAGAGATTTTTAAGACCTCACCAAATAATGGTTCAAGCTGTTCAAGATGTTAGCTTTACGATTAAGAAAGGAAGTATAGTTGGTTTTATTGGCAGCAACGGTGCTGGTAAATCCACAATGATTAAAATGTTGACTGGAACTCTCTATCCCAGTTCTGGAAAATTAGAAGTGAACGGCGAGATTCCATTTGAAAGAAGTATCAATTTTAGAAAAAATATTTCAGTAGTAGTAGGAAATAAACTGCAATTATTTCAAGATGTCTCAGCGATGGATTATTTTCAATTAATTGGTACTTTGTACGAAGTAGAGCCGTCAATTTTACAAGAAAGAATTTTGGAGTTGAGCAATTTATTAGATGTAACAGATCAACTTTATCAGCAAGTCCGAACCCTCTCTCTTGGACAAAAAATGAAAATGGAATTTATTGCGGCATCTATAACAAGTCCGGAAATATTATTTTTAGATGAGCCCACTATAGGATTAGACATTCAGGCTAAAAAAGATATCAGAGAATTTTTAAGGAAAATGAATGAAGAATGGCAGACTACGATTATTTTAACAAGTCATGATATGGATGACATTTCGTCTGTCTGTGATGAAGTAATTGTTATTGATAAAGGAAAAATTCTTTTACAGGAGTCCATGGACATTATTTTATCTAAATTTTCTGATTTTAAATATTTAAAAATAAAAATGACCTTGAATTCTGTGCCAGAGGTATGGCCTATTAAAGGAATGGTTCTTATTTCTCAAAAAGATTCGGAGTATCTACTAAAAATACCTAGAGATTTTGTCTTTGAAGCATTAGAAGCAATCAGCAAGCTTGCAGATATAGAAGATTTTGAACTGTCAAATCTTTCTTTGGAAGAAATTATTTTACAAAACTATTTTACGAAAAAGGAGTAAAATTGAAAAAAGAAATCTCTATTATCCAGATATCATTCCAATCTATTTTAAATTATAAATCGAGTGTATTATTGTTGATAGTACAAGCAAGTGTACAAATCATGATATCAGTATCTTTATGGGCATACATATATCAAAGCAATCAGACGAGGATAGCAGGGTATAACTTTACTTCCATGGTTCAATACTATTTAGGAACGATTATTTTTTCGTACTTTGTTTTTTACCCAGTTGATTGGGAAATCAATGACGATATTCATTCAGGGAATTTTTTTAGTATATTACTAAAGCCGATTACTTTTTATAGATATTATTTTTGCAAAATGCTTGGAGATAGGATTGCTCATCTATTATTTAGTATCATTCCTGTGATTTTGTTTTCTAGTATTTACTATAGGAATGAATTTTTAAGCATTGAAACCTTTATTTTTGGAAGTATTTCGATTGTTTTGTCTATGGTTCTATGGTTTTTACTATCATGTTGTGTGGGGATGCTTTCTTTCTGGTTGGAAAATATCTTTTTTGTGCTTACTGTTAAAGAAATAGTCATTCAGTTTTTATCAGGAATCGTATTGCCTTTAAACTTTTTTTCAAATAATGTTCGTCTATTTGTAGATATGTTACCCTTTAAATACTTAGTATATGAACCGCTCCAAATAATTCGAAATGAAACCTATCAACCAATGGAAGCTTTGGGCGTTATTTGTGTTCAGCTGATTTGGTGTATCCTTTTATATATGCTATCTAGGTTTTTATTGAGAAAAGGGGTGGAACACTTCTCAAATGTGGGAGGATAAAATGTTTAGAGTAAATGTACTTTTTAGATTACTTGGTTATGGTTTCAAATCGGATATGAATTTTCATTTTGACTTCTTTTGTGGTCTATTTTCCTCTATCCTGTGGATTGGGTTACCCCTTGTATTTTTTAAATTGATTTTCTTAAATATAGAGGATTTTAATGGTTGGGAATATTCTCAAATTTTATTTTTAGTCGGTTCATACACGATTGTAGATGGAATGATGATGGGATTATTAATTAGAAGCATGGGAATGCTAGAATCGGATATTTTGAATGGAAATTTAGATCACGTTCTATTGAAACCATTTGATACCCAGTTGTTCTATGCTTTTAGATCATTTAATTTGGTTCAATTCGTGAATACTTTTTTTGGTCTTGCGATTGTTGTTATCAGTTGTGAAAGCTTAAATGTACAGTTGAATCCATTAAAACTATTCCTTTATATTCTTTCTTTAGTATGTGGTTGTATTATCTACTATTCAATTTGGTTTCTAATCACCATTAGTTCATTTTGGTTCCCAACGAAATTTTCAAAAGTAGACGTGTTTTTGAATTATATTGGCATTTCTAAGTATCCATATACTATTTTTACAGGGATTAACAGACTGTTTGCTCTGCTATTTATTCCTAGTGTATTAATTGCCAATCCGGCGCTGCTCATTTTTTTAGAAAAAGATAGCTTGAGTTTATTTTATTATCAACTAATTTTCACCGTGTTTTTGATGGTTATAAGCTGTTTAATTTTTAAAAAAGGATTAAAAAAATATGAAAGTGCAGGAAGATAAATCACGTTGTTCAGTTATATGCTTGACCAAAGGAAGTGATGCATGATATTTTGTTTTATGGTCACTCAACCATTAGACAGTCGCTATCAAGGGATTGGGAAAGAACTTGACAGGTAGAAAAAAGAGTTCGTCTTTTTGCCTCCCACAGTTGATTGTGCTATATTTTGAGCTAAAAAAGTGAACAAATATGAGTGAAAGCCTCCAGTGGAGGTTTTTAGCCTCTTCCTCGACACAAAAAGGAACAATGTTTCATTTCTCCCTTTCAATGATCCTATACCGTTGAAGCAGTCAACTACTGCGTAAGATGTTGATATGAACTCTGAGATGTGGAGCGGAGCTTTTTGTTCAGAAAGACAAAAGGCGAACTGTACCTCATCAGTCAAACAGTATTGGAACACATAAAAGATGCTATCGTTAGTGACTGGGGCAAAGGGAAGAATTGGACTCAGTCTTTTTTTGAAATGAAAAGTACCAGTTTTCTTAGGTTATAGGATATTTCCGAACGTTCCCAAAAAACTAGACACATTCTTTGAATAGTAAATACTTGTCAAATTCGAATAAGAGTGGTAGAATAAGAACGTTGACTATGCACAGCCTGTGCAACCGCTCGATCATCGTTTAAGAGGTTCGTCCCACGATGCTAGGCGAGTCTTCACAAAAAATCCGGGGAGAAGTCCCTTAGTATCATAGGAGGTGCATAATGAGCACATACGCAATCATTAAAACTGGCGGAAAACAAGTTAAAGTTGAGGTTGGTCAAGCAATCTACGTTGAAAAATTGAATGTTGAAGCTGGACAAGACGTTACATTTAACGAAGTTGTTCTTGTTGGTGGTGAAAAGACTGTTGTCGGAACTCCACTTGTAGCAGGTGCTACTGTTGTCGGAACTGTTGAAAAACAAGGAAAACAAAGGAAAGTTGTTACTTTCAAATACAAACCTAAAAAAGGTAGCCACCGTAAACAAGGTCATCGTCAACCTTATACAAAAGTTGTTATCAACGCTATCAACGCTTAATACTAGCTTAGCGAAACAACACTCATCACAGAATATTGGAGGAATAACATTATGTTAAACTTGAATCTTGCTAACTTGCAACTATTCGCCCACAAAAAAGGTGGAGGTTCAACGTCAAACGGTCGTGATTCTCAAGCAAAACGTCTTGGAGCTAAGGCGGCTGACGGTCAAACTGTATCAGGTGGTTCAATTCTTTACCGCCAACGTGGTACAAAAATCTATCCAGGAGCTAACGTAGGTCGTGGAGGAGATGATACACTTTACGCTAAGGTAGAGGGTGTAGTACGTTTTGAACGTAAAGGGCGCGATAAAAAACAAGTATCTGTTTACCCTATCGCAAAATAGTAAGGGAACCCCTTACTAGCTTTTACAAGAGGCTGGGAAAAAATCCCAGCTTTCTGACTTTATTAACCGAATTACTTTGACGCAGTGGTTGATTGGCAGATTTGTTCGTGTTTCACACTCTAAATCTGACCTCTACGACTGATGCGAACGAATTCGCTTCATTTCCAATCTCCAACAGTCACTACTCTGGACTGTTGGAGCTATGCGGGGGTGGGAAGACGAACACTTTTTATGTGTTTTGAGTTCTTTCCCACTCCCTTTTTTATGTGTACTTCTGACTATAGCCGTTTCGTTTATTTTTAGTGCTAGGCAACGAGTCGCAGGTAGTACTGGAGTACAGCAAGACGAGTGAACGAAGGAATAAAAATATAAACGAAATGACTATACTCCGTGAAATAAAACGGTAACTCGTAGCCAGCTAGGGAGCAGGAAAGAAAGCGGTATGTAGAAAAAGAGTTTGATTTTTCCTCATTTCTTACATTAGAGGTTCGGGCTAATATCCTCTACTGGATGAAACTCGTTTTTGGATGTTGAGACCCAGGTAGAAAGAGTCACTCACCTGATTATTCCTATCTTACATCGCAAGGTTACTGACCAATAGTAGGAGATTCGCAATAGAGTCTTTCAGTTTCTAGGTGGCGAGAGGAGTTAGGCAAGATAAAGGAGCAACATCATAAGTAAAAACTGAATGACTACAAGATGAGGGAGATGAGTTCAAGAAGTTCTGGTCAAGTTAGTGGTAAAGGTTGGAAAATACTAACTAAATGGTTGAGTCATCACCGTTTTATCCAGCTGGTAGCCCTCAATTTCTGATTTTTAGCATCAGCTACTAAATCCGATGATGAAGATATGCCAAACTGTAAAACCTAGGAAAATTGAATCCTAGGATAAAGGAAGAAAGACTCATTTTGAAAAGTAATTTTTCATAGATGATAGTTTTTACGAGGAAAAAGGTGTTATCATAGCATTGAAAACGGGGACTAGTCAGGTAGAAAGATCCGTTCTGTGGAAATTGTTGAAAAATGCATGCAAGTAGAAAATGCTAATCTGTGATTTCTTCATCTGTACAAGGTGGTTGGGGACTTTTGTCCCATATTCTTACTGTAGATTATGGTATAATAAAGAAGATTTTACAAAGGAAGTGGCAGAATGAATATTCAACAATTACGCTATGTTGTAGCGATTGCAAATAGTGGAACTTTTCGAGAAGCAGCGGAGAAAATGTTTGTGTCGCAACCGAGCTTGTCTATTTCTGTACGCGATTTGGAAAAAGAGCTAGGATTTAAGATTTTTAGTCGTACCAGTTCAGGAACATTCTTGACGAGACGGGGAATGGAATTTTATGATAAGGCTAAAAGTTTGGTTAAGGGATTTGATAGCTTTGAACATCTGTATCTACAGCATGATGAGGGTGAGTCTGAGTTCTCAATTTCTAGCCAACACTATGATTTTTTACCGCCTCTTATCACCGAATTTTCGCAACAATTTCCAGAATATCCTAAATTTCGCTTGTTTGAATCGACTACCGTGCAGATTTTAGATGAAGTGGCGCAGGGGCATAGTGAGTTGGGGATTATTTATCTCAATAATCGCAATACTAAGGGCATTATGCAAAAGCTTGAAAAACTACGCTTGGAAGTAGTCGATTTAATTCCTTTTCAGACGCATATTTATATTCGAAAAGGCCATTCCTTGGCGGAAAAATCCGTGATTGAATTAGCAGATCTGGTGGGATTGCCAACGGTGCGTTTCACGCAGGAAAAGGATGAGTATCTTTACTATTCTGAGAATTTCTTTGATACATCCGATTCATCAGTGACCTTTGATGTCACGGACCGTGCAACCTTAAATGGCATTTTGGAGCGAACAGATGCCTATGCGACGGGATCAGGTTTCTTAGATAGCGAGAGCGTACATGGGATTACGGTGATTCCCTTTAAGGAAGGAAAAGGAAACCGCATGGTTTACGTCAAGCGAGAGGATACAGAATTGAGTCAGTGTGCACAAGATTTTATCCGTGTGATGGAGGCTTACTTTGCCAAGAAGAGAGGATAATATGAGAAAAGTTGGATTTCCACTAGGTATCGTAGGTTTGATTGCCTTGGATCAATGGGTCAAGGCCTGGACAGTAGCGAATATTGCCTTGAATGAGCAAAAGGCATTTATTCCTAAACTGATAAATATTTATTACCTGCGCAACTATGGCGCAGCTTATTCAATTCTTCAGAATCAGCAATGGTTCTTTACGATTGTGACCTTAGTTGTTATGACAGCTACGATCTGGTATTTTATCAAGCATATCAAGGGAAGCTTGTGGCTTTTATCTAGCCTGTCGCTTGTGATTGCAGGGGGAATTGGAAATTTTATTGACCGAGTTCGTCTAGGCTACGTTGTTGATATGCTTCATCTCGATTTTATTGATTTTCCTGTCTTTAATGTCGCAGATATGTATTTGACGGTTGGTGTAGTAGTCTTGTTTATCTATATTATGAAAGAAGAGGAAAATGGAAGTAAGAGTTGAAACAGGTGGAGTTCGTTTGGATAAGGCATTGGCTGACTTAACTTCCTTATCGCGTTCGGTGGCTAATGAGCAGATAAAGGCTGGTCTAGTCCTTGTCAACGGTCAGGCCAAAAAAGCGAAATATACAGTTCAAGCTGGAGATTGTATCCAATATGAGTTTCCAGAAGCTGAAGAAATTGGCTATGTAGCAGAGAATCTTCCGCTTGAGCTTGTCTACGAAGATGCAGATGTGGCAGTAGTGAATAAGCCGCAAGGTATGGTGGTTCACCCCTCGGCAGGGCATACCTCAGGAACCTTGGTCAATGCTCTTTTATACCATATCAAAGACTTATCTGGTATCAATGGGGTCGTGCGACCTGGAATTGTTCATCGGATTGATAAGGATACATCTGGTCTATTGATGGTGGCCAAACATGATGAAGCCCACCAGAAATTAGCAGAAGAACTAAAGGCTAAGAAATCTTTGCGGAAATATGTTGCGATTGTCCATGGTAATCTGCCCAATGATTGCGGTGTGATTGAAGCACCAATCGGTCGCTCTGAAAAGGATCGCAAGAAGCAGGCAGTAACTGCTAGGGGTAAGGAAGCTCTCACACGTTTTCAGGTCTTGGAGCGCTTCGGGGATTACACATTGGTAGAATTAACCCTTGAAACAGGACGAACGCATCAGATTCGTGTGCACATGGCCTATATTGGTCATCCAGTAGCAGGAGATGAAGTGTATGGTCCACGCAAAACCTTGAAAGGATGCGGTCAGTTCTTACATGCTAAGACGCTTGGCTTTACCCATCCACGGACTGGAGAGCTTGTAACCTTTACGGCAGAAGTGCCAGCCGTTTTCCGTGAAACCCTAGAAAAACTCAGAAAAGCCTAGCTTGCTCAATTTGCACCAGCATGGTATACTAAATAAGTAAAAAAAGAAGAGGAGATAACATGGAAACTTTACCAAATTGTCCAAAATGCCAATCAGAGTATGTCTATGAAGATGGCGTTTTGCTTATCTGTCCAGAATGCGCCTACGAATGGAATCCGGCAGAAGTGGTCGAAGAAGAGGGAGTTGTTGCTATTGATGCGAATGGAAATCGATTAGCAGATGGCGACACTGTAACGCTCATCAAAGATTTGAAAGTCAAGGGAGCGCCTAAGGATCTGAAACAAGGCACACGTGTGAAAAACATTCGCATTGTTGAAGGTGATCACAACATCGACTGTAAGATTGATGGTTTTGGTGCGATGAAATTGAAATCAGAATTTGTTAAGAAAATCTAACCAATAGATTTCTACAAGACTTGGGAGTAGGGCGCTTTATATGCCGCTTGGCTCCCTCTTCTTATTTTATAGTCATCAAACAGTAATTTTTTCCGTCGTTCGCTCACCTTGCCCAAGATACGAGGACGTTCAAAAAGCGAATGTACCCTGTGTCTAAGAAACTCTCCGCTGGATAGTTTCTTCCATATCTGTAAAGCAGGCACAGGCTGCAATAGCTACGGTAACATTAGGAAACATGACGGAGAAGCATAGAGAGCGCTTGACCTGTAAATGTCTATTTCCTAGCTTCAAAGGTAGCTGTATTTGTAAGCAAATAAAATTTGCAACGGCTTCGTTTCTTTTTACATAGCTCGTAGCTTGAGATCAATTCCCCAAGATACGAGGGCGTTTAAAAAGCGAATGTACCCTGTGTCTAAGAAACTCTCCGCTGGATAGTTTCTTCCATATCTGTAAAGCAGGCACAGCCTGCAACAGCTACGGTAAAAATAGGAAATACGCCGACGCGTCATCGATGCTAGAAGTATTTCTAACTAAAGGTAGCCACACCTGTAAGCAACTAAAGTTGCAAGAGTTGCGTCTCTTTTTTACATAGCTCTTAGGTTGAGTCCAGTTAAGATGTGAGGACGTTAAAAAAATGTAAGGAAAAATAGGGAATTGAGGCAGATTACTTCAGTAATCAATACGATTCATCTTTTTTCTAACATTTTTAGTCCGAACTCAGTTCCACCAAAATACAAAGCCTCCTGAAAAAACTCAAGGTAAACATCCGTTCTACTTTCGGTTTAGGAGAGGAGATCTTTGCTACCCTTATCCCCAACCTTTCATCACTTTCACAAGTGATGAAAGGTTGGGGTTTAGAGAGTATTAG
The DNA here is from genome assembly GCF_004569635.1 of Streptococcus sp. LYSM12. Classification (GTDB taxonomy): domain Bacteria; phylum Bacillota; class Bacilli; order Lactobacillales; family Streptococcaceae; genus Streptococcus. Next base: position 31,925 of record NZ_SPOZ01000021.1, on the reverse strand, counting down.
GAGAAATAAATTGAAATATCGAAGTAAATTGTTTTATTCACGTTATCTGTTACTTGTTCTTGCTGTTATTGGCACGACACTTGAGATTATCAAGCATGGTCTTGGTATGTTGATGTATTATACGGTTCAATCGAACCTTTTAGTGACCCTATTTTCAACTTATATGGTCTATACTATGTATCAAAAGAAAGAGATAGAGTGTCGAGGGTTTCTGCGCGTGAAAGCAGCAGTGACGATGTCGATTATGATTACCTGCATTATTTACCATTTCATGTTGGCACCACTTGCGACAGATTTTTGGAGGGTGGAAAATCTCCTCTGTCACTATATTGTTCCTCTCTATTTTCTTTTGGACACTCTGTTTGTAGATAAGCAGCGACAATACAGGTGGTTTGACCCCGTCTGGTGGACGGCTCTACCCGTTGCTTATCTAGCCTTTGCGCTTATCAATGGCCTGTTTATTAAGTTGCCGATTCCTGATGCCAAAGACAGTCCTTTTGCTTATTTTTTCTTAAATGTACCAAAATATGGCTGGAAGTATGTCTTAACCTATGCAGTAACGATTTTTATCGCTTATTTGCTTGCTGGCTACGGTCTTCTCGTGATAAAATCAATGAGATTACCAAAGTTTTCAAGGAAACAGTAGACTGTTTAAATATTCTAAGTATGTCTGGAAAATTCCCTATTTCTACCATAAGAAGTAGGTTTTTCTTACATTTATATGTTAGAATATGTAAAAATAAAGAATATTTTTGTATAAAAAATACAGAAAAATGTCATTTTTTATGATAGAATACTGGAACAGACATGTAAAATTCATCATGATCTGCTATATATCAAAAAAATTGAGGTAGAACTTTATGAAAAAGACAAGTAAAGCATTTTCACTAGCCGCAATCACGCTCCTGTCGACATCCATCTTGGCTGCATGTGGAGCAAATAGTTCTAAGAGCTCATCATCAGCTGAAACAATGAATTTGAGCTTTCTAGGAGAAGTGACACACGACGGTTCTGCGATTAAGGGTGGACAGTTTAAGTATGCACTTGTGGCAGCTTCAGCATCAACAGGATTATTGATTGATGAATTGGTAGATAATAGTGTGGGTTCAACGTTTGGAGTATTGGTTGATGAGGGAATGTTTGGTTATGATGGTGACCGCAAACTCGATGATTCAGGTCTTGCTAAAGTCGACTTTGATTTAAAAGCTAAAAAAGTTACCGTTAAGCTCACAGGTAAGGATTATAAGTGGTCAGATGGGGAGCCATTTACCATTGATGATTATATCTTCACTATTGAAAAAATGGCTGACCAAGGCTATACAGGAGTACGTTTCGATGATGGTTTTAAAAATATCATTGGAATGGATGACTTTGTAGCAGGAAAAGCAGACAGCATTTCAGGGATTGACAAGGTAGATGATTATACAGTTGTCCTAAATGTTAAAGAAATGTCTCCTTCTATGATGTATGCAGGCGGAGATATTCCGTCTTATGTAGTACCAAAACATATCTTTAAGGATATTCCAGTAGCAGACTGGGAAAAAAGCGAGTATGCACGTGCGACCTCTAAAATCGTCGGCATGGGAGCGTTTAAGATTAAAGAAGTGGTCAGTGGCGAGTCTGTAACCTTTGTTCCAAATGAACACTATTATAAAGGAAAAGTGAAGATAGACAGTCTGAAGATGGATATTGTTTCTCCCGATACCATTGTGTCAGAAATGAAAGCTGGCCACTATGACTATGCAGAAATGCCAACAGATCAGTTAGATAGTTTTAAAGATATGTCTAATATTACTGTACTTGGTACGTTAGCTTCTAGCTATGAATACCTATCATTCAACCTTGGAAAATATGACAAGGACGCAGGGAAGAATGTCATGAATCCGGATGCTAAAATGAATGATGTCAATTTGCGTCAGGCTATGGGGTACGCTCTTGATACGAAGACGGCTGGCGAAAAACTTTACAATGGCTTGTACCACCCAGCCAACTCTCTTATTATCTCATTCTTTGGTGATTTACATGATACTGATTTGAAAGGCTATACCTACGATCCAGACAAATCAAAAGCCTTACTTGATAAAGCAGGATATAAGGATGTGGACGGAGATGGTATCCGTGAAGATAAGGATGGGAAACCACTCAAAATTACCCTTGCAGCTCGTAAACGGACAGAAGCCAACGAAGCTCTTATCCAACAGTATATTGCTTGGTGGAAAGAAGTTGGCTTGAATGTCGAACTCTACACAGGTCGTACCATGGAGTTGAATTCTTTCTATGACACAATTGGAGCTAATGATGCAAATATCGATGCTTACCTAGCAGGTTGGTCCACTGGCTATGATCCAAACCCAACAGGACTATGGGGACCAGAAGCGAAATTTAACTACTCACGTTATGTATCAGATGAAAATACCAAGTTGCTCAAAGCGCTTGGCTCAGAAGAGTCCTTTGATGAGAAGAAAAATCTTGAAAACTACAAAAAATGGCAAGAAAATGCTGAGAAAGAAGCATTTGCGATTCCATTGTTTGAATCTGAAAAGCTTATCGCTGTCAATAAACGTGTCAAATATTTTGATACCAAATACGGTTCAGCTTCTAAATCACCATGGATTGAGGTTGAGTTGACCGCAGATACAGGAGTAGCTGAGAAATAAATGGGTGAGATAAGGATTGGACAAAAGCGCCAATCCTTATTTTTTGCTCATTACATGTTATGTTTAACGCGCATACTCATTCCCTGCAAAAATCAATAGAGCATTTTTAGTACCAGGCAATGAGCTGCAGGCTGTACTAGAGTAGGGCAAAGCGAGTGAATGAAGTAATAAAAGATAAACGAAAGGACGATACTATTTCATAACATTCATAACTAGCTAGCGCATCTTGTTGTATCAATGTTTCAGAGTAAATGAAAAGTAAAGACTGAGGCTGGGCAAAAAAACCATATCCGTTTCCCATAGTTTACATCAGCATCTCAGCGCAGTGGTTGATTGCTGTAGCGAATAATGCCGTTGAAAGTTGGAAATGAAGCGCTGTTTTCTCTTGTTACAAGAGGACAGGCTCAAAATCTTCACTCATATTTGTTCGTGTTTCCCACTCTAAATCTGACCTCTACGACTGATGCGAACGCGTTCGCTTCATTTCCAAGCTCCAACAGTCACTACTCTGACTGTTGGAGCTGTGCGGAATGGGCGAGAAAGGATCTATTCTCAGACTGTTTTAGCCCGAACCTACCTGAACCTGGTATTTAAGAAGTCAGGAAAAACGGAATTCTTTTTTCTATCTGGCGAGTTCTTTCTCGCTTCCCTTAATCATCGAAGTGATGAGAGGAGGTTAAAAATTCAGTAAAGTGTTTTAGGACAAGCTTAGAAACCAAAGAAGAAAGGTAGTTGAGACTTCTAAATCATGTACAGTCATACTACAAAAATGTGGCGATAAGGCTAGCAGCAGACTAGCTATATCTCACTCCTCAAAGCTTGACACTTCCTTGATTGTTGGTATATCTCAGTTGGGTAGTTTTGCAGGAAGTGGCATGCTTAGAATGATAGCTAGTGGGACGGCTGGGGGTAAGAAAGGGGGCATACCTCTGCATCATTCTAAAAATATAAAAATGGATACGGTGTGTATTGATACCTATCAATAGAAAATAGGATTTTTGTTGCTGACATATTATTTGTCTTTTCATAAAACTTCTGTTATACTGGTAAAAATAAATCCTTTAAGGACTGTTCCGTGAAACAGGCAAGGAGTATCAGTTAAAACAGGTTATATAATGGTTTTGTCAACCTCATGTGGAGAATGCGACTTGAATTGCAGATTAAATTGTCATCAGGCAAGGTATCGGTCACATTATCCTAGGTTTCAAGGAACTATCTTGACCTTATTTTCTGAAATCTCCTTGTGGCAAGGAGATTTTTTTGTGCCATTGGGCGAGAAAGGGGTTAGTCATGAAAACCAAAGAAATAGTCGATGAGATGACCATGAAACGGGCTATTACGCGGATTACTTATGAGATTATCGAGCGTAATAAAAAGTTGGACAATATTGTCTTAGCAGGCATCAAGACCCGGGGTGTCTATATTGCAAAGCGTATTCAAGAGCGCTTGAAGCAGTTGGAGGGGATTGAGGTTCCGCTTGGGGAACTGGATACCAAGCCTTTCCGCGATGATATGAAAGTAGAAGAAGATACGACCTTGATGACAGCAGCTATTAATGATCGCGATGTTATTTTAATCGATGATGTGCTTTACACAGGTCGGACCATCCGTGCGGCGATTGACAATATCGTTTCTCTCGGTCGTCCTGCGCGGGTTAGCCTGGCTGTTTTAGTGGACAGAGGGCATCGTGAGTTACCAATTCGGGCAGACTATGTTGGTAAAAATATCCCAACCAGTCGGACTGAGGAAATTATTGTTCACATGGTTGAGACAGATGGTAAGGATTCGGTTTTGTTGTTAGATACCAATGAGGTAAAATAAGAGGTAGGTTTTGAGATGCCAATCATTGATGAAAAAGTGTCACTCCAGCATGTAGTGACCATGGAAAGTCTGTCTAATGAAGAGGTTATGGGGTTGATTGAGCGGGGCTTAGCTTTTAAAAGAGGAGCGACAGCAGCTATTTCTCCAAAAGCTTATGTATCTAATCTCTTCTTTGAGGATTCGACACGGACTCATAAGTCATTTGAAATGGCAGAGTTGCGTCTGGGTCTCAATATGATTGATTTTGATGCTAAAACCAGTTCAGTTAATAAGGGTGAAACCTTATACGATACGATTTTGACTATGAGCGCCCTGGGAGTGGACATTTGTATCATTCGCCATTCAGAAGTAGATTACTATCAAAAACTGATTGATAGTCCGACGATTACGGCTTCTATTGTCAATGGAGGAGATGGTTCGGGTCAACACCCTAGTCAGTCTCTCCTGGATTTGATGACTATTTATGAGGAATTTGGCTATTTTGAGGGGTTGAAGATTATGATTGTGGGTGATTTGACCCACTCACGCGTCGCTAAGTCTAATATGCAGATTTTAAAACGCTTGGGGGCAAGTTTGTTCTTTGCGGGTCCTAGCGAGTGGTATACAGAAGAATTTGATGTTTACGGTCAGCATGTATCCTTGGATAAAATGGTCGATCAGGTAGATGTTTTGATGTTCTTGCGTGTTCAGCATGAGCGCCATAATGGCGATAAGAGTTTTTCTAATGAAGAATACCACCGTCTATATGGTTTGACACAGGAGCGCTATGCACGCATGAAAGATACAGCCATCATTATGCACCCGGCTCCCGTCAATCGCGATGTGGAAATTGCAGATGATTTGGTGGAAGCACCTAAATCACGGATAGTCCGACAGATGCAAAACGGTGTCTTTGTCCGCATGGCTATTTTAGAAGCTGTTTTATATGCAAGGGCTAATAAATAGGGGCGTTAACAGGATCTAGAGGGAGCAGATGAGGAAGAAAATATGGCAAAAAGATTGTTAATTTTAGAAGACGGAACGATTTTTGAGGGCGAAGCTTTCGGTGCAGATATTGCAGTGACAGGGGAGATTGTATTTAATACAGGGATGACAGGCTACCAAGAGTCCATTACCGACCAGTCTTACAACGGTCAAATCCTGACCTTCACCTATCCTTTAGTAGGAAATTATGGGGTGAACCGTGATGACTATGAGTCTATTACACCGACTTGTAAGGGTGTGGTAGTCCGTGAATGGGCACGCAGAGCTAGCAACTGGCGGCATCAGCTGACCTTAGATGAGTTTTTAAAGGCCAAGAAAATCCCTGGTATTTCAGGAATTGATACACGCACCCTTACCAAGATTATCCGCCAGCATGGAACCATGCGGGCGACTTTAGCAGATGAGGGAGATTCAGTAGAGCATTTATTGGATCAACTGCGGGCAACGGTGCTTCCAACCAATAATATTGCGCAAGTTTCTACAAAAACAGCCTATCCTGCACCAGGGATTGGGCGTAATATCGTCTTGGTAGATTTCGGTCTTAAGCATTCTATTTTACGGGAACTTTCAAAGCGGGACTGTAATATTACCGTGGTTCCATTTAATACGACTGCTGAGGAAATTTTAAACCTAGCACCAGATGGTGTTATGCTTTCAAATGGTCCCGGGGATCCAGACGATGTGCCAGAGGCTTTAGAGATGATTCGCAGTATTCAAGGAAAAATCCCGATTTTCGGAATTTGTATGGGGCATCAGTTGCTGGCTAAGGCGAATGGGGCTAGTACGTACAAGATGAAATTTGGTCATCGAGGTTTTAACCATGCTGTTCGGGAAATTGCAACAGGTCGTGTTGACTTTACTTCTCAAAACCATGGCTTTGCGGTAGCGCGCGAAAACTTGCCAGATTGCTTGATGATTACTCATGAAGAAATTAACGATAAATCGGTCGAAGGGGTTCGACATCGCTACCAACCAGCTTTTTCTGTCCAATTCCACCCTGATGCGGCACCTGGTCCACATGATGCTAGCTACCTATTTGATGACTTCATGGAATTGATTGATGCCTTTCAAGCAGAAACATACACGTCATAGGAATCTTACTCATAGGCGAGAGGTTTTGATTCCAGAGGTCGGTTTTTCGACAATCAAGGCAGTTTTTGGAAAGAATATAGGCTGTAGTAAAAAGAAGCCTGAGTATATAGGATGCTGGCTTTGAATGAAAGTGTTGAGCTATGAATACAGGTTCTAAGAAAAGAAGTATTTAATGGCAGCCTGAGAGCTGACGAATAGAAAGGAGAAACAAAGGGTAGTGTATTTAGGGAACTGAATACGGACTACGAACTTGGTCAAAAAGATAGTGTTCCTCAGAATCCATGGTTCTGCGGCAAAACTCTGATTGTGACTGTGTTTGTTATACGCCCTTTATATCTTAATTATGCCAAAACGTAGTGATATTAAAAAAATTATGGTGATTGGGTCTGGTCCGATTATTATTGGTCAGGCTGCGGAGTTTGATTATGCGGGAACGCAGGCTTGTCTTGCTTTGAAAGAAGAAGGTTATAGTGTGGTCTTGGTCAATTCTAATCCAGCAACCATTATGACCGATAAGGAGATTGCAGATAAGGTTTATATTGAACCGATTACCTTTGAATTTGTCTCTCGTATATTACGAAAAGAGCGTCCAGATGCGCTCCTGCCAACCTTGGGTGGTCAGACAGGCCTTAATATGGCTATGGAATTGTCCAAGGCAGGTATCCTAGACGAGCTGGGAGTTGAATTGCTGGGTACGAAATTATCAGCGATTGACCAGGCAGAAGACCGTGATTTGTTCAAGCAGTTAATGGAAGACTTGGGACAACCCATTCCAGAATCTGAAATCGTAAACACCATTGAAGAAGCAATCACATTTGCTGGTTCCATTGGCTATCCTGTCATTGTCCGTCCTGCCTTTACCCTTGGGGGAACTGGTGGTGGTATGTGTGCCAATGAAGAAGAACTCCGTGAAATTGCGGAAAATGGTCTGAAATTGTCTCCAGTGACCCAATGTTTGATCGAACGCTCGATTGCTGGCTTTAAGGAAATCGAATACGAAGTGATGCGTGATAGTGCAGACAATGCTCTTGTTGTGTGTAATATGGAAAACTTTGATCCTGTGGGCATTCATACAGGGGATTCGATTGTATTTGCACCGACACAGACCCTATCTGATATTGAAAACCAGATGTTGCGGGATGCAAGCTTGAGCATTATCCGTGCGCTGAAGATTGAGGGGGGCTGTAATGTGCAGTTGGCTCTTGATCCGCATAGCTTTAAATATTATGTTATCGAGGTCAATCCGCGCGTGTCTCGCTCGTCTGCCCTTGCCTCAAAAGCAACGGGTTACCCGATTGCTAAGCTAGCAGCCAAGATTGCAGTTGGTTTGACCCTGGATGAAATGATGAACCCTGTAACAGGCTCGACTTATGCTATGTTTGAGCCAGCGCTGGATTATGTTGTTGCAAAAATCCCACGCTTTCCATTTGATAAATTTGAAAAAGGTGAGCGCCGCTTGGGAACGCAGATGAAAGCAACAGGTGAGGTCATGGCGATTGGGCGAACCATTGAAGAGAGCCTTTTAAAGGCCTGCCGGTCGCTTGAAATCGGTGTTTACCACAACGAAATGAAAGACTTGGTTGAGGTGACAGACGATGTCCTTGTTGAAAAGATTGTAAAAGCCCAAGACGATCGTCTTTTCTATGTATCTGAGGCGCTTCGTCGTGGATTTACGGTGGAAGAAATTGCTAATCTAACCAAGATTGATGTCTTTTTCTTGGATAAATTGCTTCATATTGTCGAGTTAGAAGCCACCTTAGTGGAAAATGTCGGAAATGTGGCTATCTTAAAGACTGCCAAGCAAAACGGTTTTGCGGATCGTAAGATTGCTGAATTGTGGCAACAGACTACAGATCAAGTTCGACAGTTCCGCTTGGAAAATGGCATCGTTCCAGTTTATAAAATGGTTGATACGTGTGCAGCCGAGTTTGAAAGTGCGACACCGTACTTCTATTCGACCTATGAGTGGGAAAACGAGTCCATTCGTTCTGAAAGAGAATCAGTCCTTGTCTTGGGGTCAGGCCCAATTCGGATTGGACAAGGGGTTGAGTTTGACTATGCGACTGTTCACTCAGTAAAAGCCATTCAAGCAGCGGGTTATGAAGCGATTATCATGAATTCAAACCCAGAGACGGTGTCTACTGATTTTTCTGTATCGGACAAGCTCTATTTTGAACCCTTGACGGTTGAAGATGTTATGAATGTAATCGAGCTGGAGCAGCCGCTCGGTGTCATTGTCCAATTTGGTGGGCAAACTGCGATTAATTTGGCAGAACCATTGTCAAAAGCGGGAGTGCGGATTATCGGTACCCAAGTTGCAGACTTGGACCGTGCAGAAGACCGTGATTTGTTTGAAAAAGCCTTGAAAGATCTCGGGATTCCACAGCCACCAGGGCAGACTGCAACCAATGAGGAGCAAGCAGTTGAAGCGGCTCGTAAGATTGGCTTTCCTGTTCTTGTGCGACCATCCTATGTTCTTGGTGGACGGGCTATGGAAATCGTTGAAAATGAGACTGATTTGCGCAGCTATATGCGGACAGCTGTAAAAGCAAGTCCTGAGCATCCTGTTCTTGTTGATTCTTATATTGTGGGACGGGAGTGCGAGGTTGATGCTATTTCGGATGGTAGAGATGTCCTTATTCCAGGAATTATGGAGCATATCGAACGTGCAGGTGTTCATTCTGGAGACTCTATGGCGGTCTATCCTCCGCAGACGCTATCAAAAGAAATACAAGCGACCATTGCAGATTATACCAAGCGTTTGGCGATTGGGCTGAACTGTATTGGCATGATGAATATTCAGTTTGTCATCAAAGATGACATCGTCTATGTCATTGAGGTTAATCCACGTGCTAGCCGTACGGTACCATTCTTGTCGAAAGTGACAGATGTTCCAATGGCGCAGGTAGCGACCAAGCTTATCTTGGGGCAAACGTTAGCAGCATTAGGTTACGAAGATGGCTTGTATCCAGAATCGGCTAATGTCCATGTTAAAGCACCAGTCTTCTCCTTTACCAAACTAGCTAAGGTTGATAGTCTCTTAGGTCCCGAGATGAAATCAACGGGTGAAGTGATGGGGACAGATAGAACCCTCGAAAAAGCTCTTTACAAGGCCTTTGAAGCCAGTCATTTCCATCTAGAAGAATTTGGAAATGTGGTCTTTACAATTGCGGATGAGAGTAAGGAGGAGGCACTTGGACTAGCGAAGCGATTTGAGGCAATCGGCTACAGTATTTTTGCGACAGAAGGAACAAGCGACTTCTTCAAGGCAAATGGGTTAGAATCCACTGCTATCAATAAATTGGGCGAGGGTGAAGATAATGATATTCCCGCTCTTGTTCGCAAAGGTCAGGTACAGGCGATTATCAATACAGTAGGAACCAAACGTGTAGCAGAAGGCGACGGACAAGTCATCAGAAGTTCTGCTATTGAAACGGGGACACCGCTCTTTACAGCCCTTGATACAGCAGAAGCAATGTTACAAGTCTTAGAGAGTCGGAGCTTTACAACGAATGTTCTTTAGGTTATAATGGTTCACAGTAAAATGCTGAGGTGAGGCTAATGAAAATTAATTTAGTGAGTCCAGCTGGACAAATAAACCAAGCACCTGTTGGTTTTTCTTGGACAGCTTTCTTCTTTGGTTTCTTTGTCCCTTTGTTCCGTAAGGATTGGAAGTGGACAGGAATCATGTTTGGTGTAGGTCTAGTCGTTGGAACGCTTGGTTATCGGTTAGGAATTTCTTATTTAGGTATTGGAGTAGGAGTTGTTTGGGGAATGCTCTATAACAAACTCTATATCAAAGAACTTCTTGCAAAGGGTTGGACACCAGCGACAGACTTGGATGCAGAAGTCATTCGCACAAAAGTAACATCCTAACAGAAGATAGTAGGAGGAGCGGAAAAGAGTTTGTTTTTCCGCACTTCTTACATGCTAGGTTTAGGATGCAATGGTCTATCCCTAGACTGTTTCACTCCTAGTTAAACAGTTACATTCCCAATTTTGTCGGAGCTATAGCAAGACGAACTTTGCTTACGAAGTGGGCTATGTCTTGGGGTTTAATGGCTTTTGTATCCTGTTTGAACCTAAAGATAAAGAAATGAAAAAAGTCGAGACTTTGCAAGGAAGATGAAGTCTCGTTCTTTTTCTTGTCGGGAATATGGACGACGGGCGAAAGTATGACCTATTGGAACGTCCTTTCCTTACTAACTGTAGAGTGCGGCAAAGCGAGTTGCCTAGTACTAAAAGTAAACGAAATGACTATATCAACTGTTGATTTTTATAGAGTATACAATAGAAGTGATATACATGACAAAGGTATGAAAGTTTTTAGAGTGAGACCTACCGTACATTTTTGAATTGTGAAGGTCTTCGTTCTCTAAAAAGTGTGAACAGTGTATCGTGTTCATCTATAGGAATGCTTTTTATAAAATCTTTGGTTCATCAATAAAGGTTTAGAAATGGTCACTTTCTGCATTTGTTGTGATTGAAATAAGAGGTTTAAGATGAGAGATGACTTCGACAGAAGTCTTCTTTTTTGGTATACTGGCAGTATATGAAATGGATTATTACAACAAGTCTTGGTATGGACGAACGATTAGTGGCGCGCGCAAAAGCCCTTGCTCAGTCTTTTGGTGTGGTCTATGTGGAGCGTGGGAAAGCTTCTATCAAAAAACTTCAGAACCAGTACGGGCATATTTTGGTGCTGTACCAGGATAGGATAGTCTTTGAGCAACTGGGAGGGAAGCGTTTCTTTTTCCACCCAGATACAGCGCTTTTACGAATCAAATCAAACCATGATCCCTTGCTTGATCTCATTGGTGAAAGTTCCAAAACAATTTGTGATTGCACGATGGGATTAGCATCGGACAGTATTGTCATGGCAAGTGCAGGTCATCGAATAACAGCAGTAGAATCTTCCAGGCTGATTGCCTTTATCGTCAGTCAAGGGTTGAAACATTTTGATACAGGAAATCACAAGGTCAATGAGGCTATGCGCTCCATTGAAGTGGTGGAAATGGATAGTCTTTCCTTTTTACGCCAGCAACCCAGCCAATCCTTTGACATTCTTTATTTTGACCCTATGTTTTCAGAAGTGATTAGCGAATCGCAGAACTTATCAGGTCTTACAGGACTTGCTAATCCTGCCCGCTTAACAGAAAAGATACTGGCAGAAGCTAAGCGGGTGGCACGAGAAAAAATTATTCTGAAAGCACACTTTAGGGATACGGTTTTTGAAGATTTGGGCTTTACCCGCTTGGTTCGTTCTAATCAAAAATTCCACTATGGTATTAAGATACGAGGGCGTTAAAAAAGCGAAAGAAAAATAGGAAATAGGACGAGTGAAAAGCTCCTGTGGAGGTTTTCAGCCTACTTCCTAGAAAGCATTTGCCCCCACAAACGTCTATTTCCCGCCTCCAAAGGTATAGCCTACCTTAAGATACCAAAGCCGTAAAACGAGCAAAGAAAAAATAGGCGGCCGAACAGAAGCGGAACGCTTCGTAGTGAGACCCCTGCGAGGCTATCTAGGCTCGTCACAAATGAAATGCAGGGAGGAGCCAGCAAGCTACCGCATTGCGGCCGAACAGAAGCGGACCGCTTCGTAGTGAGACCCCTGCGAGGCTATCTAGGCTCGTCACAAATGAAATGCAGGGAGGAGCCAGCAAGCTACCGCATTGCGGCCGAACAGAAGCGGACCGCTTCGTAGTGAGACCCCTGCGAGGCTATTTAGGCTCGTCACAAATGAAATGCAGGGAGGAGCCAGCAAGCTACCGCTAAACAATCGAAGCAGGTTGGCTTGTGACAACTAAAGGTGGCCGTGTGTAAGGAAACCTTGCAACAGCTTTTGTTTTATCCTCAACCGTTCACTATTTTTATTGTGAAAGCCAGTCAGATATGGATAGCGATAACCTAGTATAAAAAAGCAAAGGAGTGTAGTATGAAGATTCTTATAACAGCTTTTGATCCTTTTGGTGGAGAGCCCGTCAATCCAGCCTTGGAGGCAGTAAAGCAGTTGCCAGCAAGTATTGCTGGTGCCCTAGTAAAGTGGATAGAAGTTCCGACTGTTTTCTATAAGTCTGCTCAGGTTTTGGAAGAACAAATCGTTGAATATCAACCAGATATTGTATTGTGTATCGGTCAAGCAGGGGGACGTTTTGGCTTAACACCGGAACGGGTTGCTATCAACCAAGATGATGCCCGTATTCCAGATAACGAGGGGAATCAGCCGATTGACGTTGCGATTCGTGAAGATGGGGAAGCTGCCTACTTTACGACCTTACCGATTAAGGCGATGGTCGAAGCAGTCAAAGCAGCCGGGTTACCATCATCTGTATCAAATACTGCGGGAACCTTTGTTTGCAATCACTTGATGTATCAAGCCTTGTATTTGGCTGACAAGAAATTTCCAGGTCTGAAAGCAGGCTTCATGCACATACCCTTTATGACGGAGCAGGTCATAGATAAGCCCCAAACTGCTTCTATGAGTTTGACCGATATCGTCAGAGGAATCGAAGTAGCAATTTCTGCTATTGTGTCTTACCATGATAAGGAAGACATCAAGGCAGTTGGTGGAGAAACGCAGTAGCTTTGACGACTTGACGAATAGTAATCAATAAAAATGAGTAGGTGTCAAGTTTTTTTCTTGACACCTTTTTAAAATCTGATATAATAGAAGATGTGATAAGTAGTTTATACTCACTAAATCAACCATAGCAATTCATGCACGTTCGAATGTTTCTAAGTTTAGGGACAAATGAAACGAGCTTAAAGTTAAGATTTGTTTAGTGTGAGCTATTTCACCGATACACTATAAAAGAAAAGAGATTCATAGAAAATGGCAGTAAAAATCCGTTTAACTCGTATGGGTTCTAAGAAAAAACCTTTCTACCGTATTAACGTAGCAGACTCACGTGCACCACGTGACGGACGTTTCATCGAAACAGTTGGAACTTATAACCCACTTGTTGCTGAAAATCAAGTAACTTTGAAAGAAGACCGTGTTCTTGCATGGTTGGCAAATGGTGCACAACCTTCTGATACCGTTCGCAACATCCTTTCAAAAGCAGGAGTAATGAAGAAATTCCACGACTCAAAATTCTCAAAATAAAACGAACTGAGAGAGAACACTTATGGACATGATTGAAAATCTGATTATTGCAATTGTGAAACCTTTAATTTCACAGCCGGATAGCTTGACGATAAAAATCGTTGATACTCCTGAGTTTTTAGAATATCACTTGGACTTAGAGAAGTCTGATATTGGTCGTGTTATCGGCAGAAAAGGACGCACAATTTCTGCGATTCGAACGATTGTTTATTCTGTTCCGACAAGTGATAAAAAAGTTCGTCTTGTAATTGATGAAAAGTAAAAGTAGCGGATTTTCCGCTCTTTTTGTTGTCTTGAGAAAATAGCTCAAACATGATACAATAAGGCATATTATAGAGTTTTGGAGAGTACATGAATTACTTTAAAGTTGGAAAAATCGTTAATACTCAGGGTCTTAAGGGAGAAATGCGGGTTTTGTCTGTGACCGATTTTGCTGAAGAACGATTCAAAAAAGGAAATCACTTAGCCTTGTTTAATCCCAAGGATCAATTTGTCATGGATGTGGAGATTGCTGGTCATCGCAAGGTTAAAAACTTTGATATTATCAAGTTCAAAGGGATGTACCATATCAATGATATCGAGAAATACCGCGATTATGTTCTAAAGGTAGCAGAAGAAGACTTGGTAGAGTTGGATGAGGGTGAGTTTTACTACCATGAAATCATGGGTCTTGAAGTTTATGAGGGAGATACTTTGCTTGGAAAGATTAAGGAGATTTTACAGCCAGGCGCCAATGATGTTTGGGTAGTCAAGCGCAAAGGTAAGCGTGATTTGCTCTTGCCTTATATCCCCTCTGTAGTTCTTGAGGTTGATAGGGGAGCTGGTCGTATTCAAGTAGAGATTCCAGAAGGATTAGACGATGAAGATTGATATTTTGACCCTTTTTCCAGAGATGTTTGCCCCCTTGGAGCATTCAATTGTTGGAAAGGCTCGGGAAAAGGGCTTGTTGAATATTCGTTATCATAATTTTCGGGAAAATGCGGAAAAGTCCCGTCATGTTGATGATGAGCCCTATGGTGGCGGACAAGGCATGTTATTACGTGCACAGCCGATTTTTGATGCCTATGACCAGATTGAAAAGAAACTGGCCCGCGTCATCTTACTCGATCCTGCTGGCAAGCAGTTTAATCAAGCCTATGCAGAGGACCTGGCTCAGGAAGACCATTTGATTTTTATCTGTGGTCACTACGAGGGCTATGATGAGCGAATTAAGACCTTGGTGACAGATGAGATTTCGCTTGGTGATTATGTATTGACAGGTGGGGAGCTGGCTGCTATGACGATGGTTGATGCGACGGTACGCTTGATTCCAGAGGTGATTGGTAAGGAAGTTAGCCATACGGATGACAGTTTTTCATCTGGTTTATTAGAGCATCCCCAATACACACGTCCCTATGATTTTCGTGGCATGGTTGTTCCAGAAGTTCTCATGAGTGGTCACCATGAAAATATTCGCAAATGGCGCTTGTATGAGAGTTTAAAAAAGACCTACCAGCGTAGACCAGATTTACTAGAAACTTATGAGCTATCTACTGAGGAAGCCAAGATGTTAGAAGAGATAAAACAAGGAGTAGTGGACGAAACCCGATAGTAAGACGGAGAAAATGTTTGCCTCAGTTGTGCTATAACTGGATTTTGTCTATGATTGACAACAGTCATAGGAGAACCACTGAGAATAGAGCAATGGTATGTATTGGAATGAATGCCATTTGCTGGTATAGTCATTTCGTTTATATTTTTATTCCTTCGTTCACTCGTCTTGCTGTACTCTGGTACTACCTGCGACTCCTTGCCTAGTACTAAAAATAAACGAAACGGCTATAAGAACTCCATTTTCATCATTGACACTCTATCAATAAGACTTGGAAGCCGAAAGGAAGACTAAAATTTGACAAGGCGATGTTGATGCTGTTTGCATGTGATTTTCGCAGAGCATCACAACAGAAGAAGCTGCTTCTTGATGAGTATGAATTGGACGATAGCTTTTTTGAAGTAGCTAGAGCACGTTTTTTCGTTCTAGCTCTTTTTTTTCAAAAAAACTTGACAGCTTAATAAGAGAGTGGTATATTATTAACTAGTTTATAAACCAGTTAACTACATAGCTGGGTTTATTATTGGTTATATAGATAACTGGTTAATAATTAAGAGAGGAGCTTTTATGAAAAGGAAGAGGAATATCCTTGTCCTTATCTTGTCGAGTTTATTTATCTGTATTGCCTTGATGGCATGTAGCCGCCAAAGAGATCAAAAGGAAGCAGGGCTGAAGATTGTCACGAGTTTTTATCCTATTTATTCCATGGTCAAAGAAATTGCAGGCGATGTGAATGATGTTCGGATGATTCAAACGCGTAATGGTATCCATTCTTTTGAGCCATCGGCGAATGATGTGGCAGCCATTTATGATGCAGATGTCTTTGTCTATCACTCCAGAACTTTAGAGTCTTGGACAGGAGCGCTTGCTCCGAATTTGCAAGAGTCAAAGGTTAAGGAGATTGAAGCCTCACAAGGTATGAGTTTGGAAAAGGTAGCAGGATTGGAAGACATGGAGGTCGGTAATGGGATAGATGAAAAGATTCTCTACGATCCCCATACATGGTTGGATCCTGAAAAAGTTGCAGAAGAAGCGCAGCTCATTGCCCAGCAGTTATCTGAGCTTGATCCAGACCATAAGGAGCTTTACCAAAAAAATGCGGATAAACTGAGCCAAGAAGCGCAGAACTTGACCAAGAGATATCAGCCAATTTTTGAAAAAGCAAAACAAAAAACCTTTGTTACCCAACACACAGCTTTTTCCTATTTGGCGAAACGATTCGGGTTGAAACAGCTAGGGATTGCAGGAATTTCACCGGAGCAGGAGCCTAGTCCACGGCAACTGGTTGAAGTTGAAGAATTTGTCAAGCAGTATCAGATAAAGACAATCTTTGTAGAAAGCAATGTTTCCACAAAGGTGGCTGAAACGGTAGCGAAATCAACAGGTGTTGAATTGAAGACCCTAAATCCTCTGGAAGCGGATCCAGAAAATGAACAATCTTATTTAGAAAATTTAGAAAAAACGATAGCTATATTAGCAAAGGAATTAACAAAATGAAAAAGAAATATATCATTGGAAGTGTCGTTGCTCTTTCCCTAAGTCTTTGTAGTTATGAATTGGGACGGTATAAAGGAGCAGAAAAAAACGAGAGCAACCAAGTGAACTATGTGGAACACACAGCGAGTTCTAAAGAAAAGGCAGAGGTGAAAATTGAGGAATTGACACCGGAGCAGGTCAGTGCCAAAGAAAATAATGCAGCAGAGCAAATTGTTATTAAGATCACAGATCAAGGCTATGTCACCTCTCATGGAGATCATTTCCATTATTACAATGGAAAGGTTCCCTATGATGCCATTATCAGTGAAGAGTTGATTCTGAAAGATCCTGATTACAAATTGCAGGAGGCGGACATTGTCAACCAAGTAAATGATGGTTACATTATCAAGGTCAATGGACACTATTATCTCTATCTAAGTAATAAAGAAAATCCTACCAATGTGCGGAGTAAAGAGGATATTGATTGGCAGCGACATCAATATGGTCAGGCGCAGACAAATGCAGGTCAATTGACAGAAGCAGCTGCTCTTGCGAAAGAGCAGGGACGCTATACGACAGATGACGGCTATGTCTTTAATCCGAGCGATATTATCGAGGATATGGGCGATGCATACCTTGTACCGCATGGCGCTCATTTCCACTATATTCCAAAGAGTGAGTTATCTCCTGATGAATTGCGTCTTGCTCAATCTTATTGGAAACGCAGGGGTCAAATGATTACGGATTATCCTAAACCACAGCTTCCTAGGTATATCCACCAAGCTCCTCGCCCCTCAGAGCCACAACCGGCAGGAACAACTCTTTTTACTCCGAACAGACCAAAACAAGCTGTGAAGCCGATGATACAACCAGCGCTACCCACAGAGGAAGAAGTGATCCACTTGTTGAAAGAGTTGTACGCTCTTCCATTAGACAAGCGCTATGTGGAGGAAGATGGACTGGTGTTTGATCCGGTGCAGATTACCAATCGCGTAGAGCGTGGAGTAGTCATCCCTCATG
The DNA here is from genome assembly GCF_004569635.1 of Streptococcus sp. LYSM12. Taxonomy (GTDB): domain Bacteria; phylum Bacillota; class Bacilli; order Lactobacillales; family Streptococcaceae; genus Streptococcus. The sequence continues at coordinate 14,179 of NZ_SPOZ01000021.1, read as the reverse complement.
GAAATCACTATCATTTTATCCCCTATAGCAAGTTATCTGCTTTGGAGCAGAAGATAGCCAAAATGATTCCGCTTGGTCGTCGTTTTCCGAGTTTAACAAATCTGAAAGGAGTGGGGATTGTTCGTGGTCAACAGACTTCTAAGCCTACTAAACCGACCAATCCCCTCCAACCAACTCGACCAGAGCCAGCACCTACCCCAAGCAAACCAAGCTCTGACAAACCGAAAGCATCCATCACTAGCCAGGCTACTTTATTAGCTCCTAAAAAGGATATCAGTGCAACCTATAAGGATTTCTACCAAGCGGCCTACCAGTTGATTGCATCTGTAGCAGGTGAACAAGCTGACCAAGTAGCGTATGATAAACTTAACCAATTAGTGATGGCTTTAAATGGAGAGCCGACTGATAAAGTGGGGCTAACACGGTCTATCCTTGCTTGCATCTCCCTACTCCAATATCCAGAACGGATTGGAAAGCCAAATTCTAAAATTGCTTATACCGCTCAAGAACTGCAAGTTGCAACATTAGCAGGTATGTATACAACGTCTGACGGGTATATCTTTGAAGCCTCAAATATTATCAGTGACGAAGGTGACGGCTACCTAACACCGCACATGGAGCATAGCCACTATATTCCAAAGAAGGACTTGTCTGTGACAGAGCAGGAGGAAGCACGCCGTTATGTGGTGGAGGCTGGGCTACAGGATAAAGAGGAAGCACTCATTCCTCCAGCGACCAGCGAAAAAGCAATTGATATTTACAATCGGGTAGAGCCTGCTAAGCTGGTTCCAGTAGAAGATATGCCTTATCGTTCGGCTTATGTGGTGGATTTACAAAATGAGCAAATCATCATTCCTCATCATAACCATTACCATAATCTTTCACTCTATTTATTCGATACAGGACATTTTGAAGCACCAGAAGGATACACGCTAGAGCAATTTCTGGCAACTGTTAAATATTATGTCTTGCATCCTGCAGAACGACCAGCATCAGCCGATGGTTATGGTATCTCAAGCGATTATGGTAAGATTTCAGAAGACTATGATGATGAAGATGAGGATGACGCAAGTTATGAACCAGATGAGGATGAATTGGAGCAACAGAGGCTAGCAGGTGAATATGGTATGCCAGTGGAGGAATTTCAAAAGAAATTAGTCATTCTTGCCGGGAAATACAACCTTTCTATCGAAAATTTTAGCTACCAGCCTGAACAAAAGACAATCTCTCTTCTTGGTAAAGCAGGTCGGACTGTCGTGGTTTCTTTGGAAACAATGACTGAATTACCAGTGGGCGGCTAATGAAACGAAAGATTGGTATTGAGAAAAGGTGCTAATTCTCCATGAAATCAACGTCTAACAAGGGAGCGGGAAAGAATGCGACAGGTAGAAAAAGCGCTCACTTCTTAGATGTTAGGTTCGGGTTGAAACGGTCTAGAAATAGACCGTTTCGCTTTTGGAGTACAATATAGACATTTCGTTTACTTTTAGTACTAGGCAAGGAGCTGCAGGTAGTACTGGAGTACAGCAAAGCGAGGTAACGAAGTAATAAAAGAGAAACTAAAAGACTATACACGAACAAATACGAATGATACTTATTTTCAACCTTCAACGGCATGATAGCCATTGAAACAATCAACGACTGCGCTGAAATGTTGGTATGAACTCTGAGAAGTGGGGATGGGCTTTTGTCCAACCACTTGGAATTGCCTAAGCTAGAGTCTGTTGTAGTTCCTGATTTAGGCAATCATGAACATTGTTTCATTGATTGGGCGGAGTTGTTGGAGGGAGTTCAGTAAGTAGTTTGTTCTACTGGGGTGATATAGCCGTTTCGTTTATTTTTAGTACTAGGCAAGGAGTCGCAGGTAGTACTGGAGTACAGCAAGACGAGTGAACGAAGGAATAAAAATATAAACGAAATGACTATACTGTGACTGTAAAGTGGTAAAGAAGTACGCTACCTAGGTGAATACAGATAGCAAACAGGTCACAGTAAGTGTACGCAGAATAGGTGAGAATACTAAGCAGCTAATCTTATCCAATCCCAATCATTCATCGTTGAAGACGTTGACCAGCAAGGGATTGTCAAATAGTGTAACCACTTGATAATCTGGTGGTTCTAAAGGAGTGAAAGTAATCGTGAATTTGATGTTCGGTTGCTTTCATTTTTTAGATAATTGAAAGAGTTTGAAAGAAAATGATTGACAATGAAAGAAAAAATGTGTACAATACTCTTTGTAAACGATTGCAGGAGGTGGGAGTCATTCTCAAATCAGAGCGAAAACAAGTGATTTTAGATACGATAAGAGCACAGCAATTTGTCCGATTAGAAGACTTGGTAGAGTTGCTTCAGTCCTCTGAATCGACGGTTCGTCGTGATTTGGATGAGTTGGAGTTAGCAGGTAGACTCCGCCGTGTACATGGTGGAGCTGAGAGTCTTCCGAATTTGCAGGAAGAAGAATCCATTGTTCAAAAATCTGTCAAAAACATTCAAGAAAAGCAACAAATTGCTCAAAAAGCAGCTAGTTTTGTGGAGGACGGTGATGTGGTCTTTCTTGATGCTGGTACAACAACTGAGCTGATGATTGAGCATCTATCTGCTGAAAACGTGACGATTGTCACCAATTCTGTCCACCATGCTGTCAAGCTTGTTGAAAAAGGCTTGTATACCATTATCATTGGAGGAAAGGTCAAGAGCTCAACGGATGCTTCCATTGGTGCAGTTGCACTGGAGCAGATTCGCCAGTTGCATTTTACCAAGGCCTTTCTTGGTATGAACGGGGTCGATACAAATGATTATACGACGCCAGACGTGGAAGAAGCAGCTATTAAGCGGACCGTTCTACACAATGCTAGTCAGGCCTATGTCTTGGCTGACCTGTCAAAGCTGGGTCATATTTCCTTTACGAAAGTGGCAGAGATTGGACAGGCAGATTTGATTTGTCACCGCACTGATAGCAATCTTATGACAACTATAAAGAAAAAAACGAGGGTAATTGAAGTATGATTTATACAGTCACCTTAAACCCTGCGATTGACTATATTGTCCGTCTTGCTCATATCGAATCAGGCGCGGTTAATCGCATGGATAGCAGCGATACCTTTGCTGGTGGGAAAGGTATCAATGTCAGCCGCATCTTAAAACGCTTAGGCTATGCCAGTACGGCGACAGGCTTTGTAGGCGGATTTACTGGAGAATTTATCAAAAATAGCTTGGCAGCTGAAGAGATTGGAACGGACTTTGTTCAAGTGAATCAGCCCACCCGTATCAATGTCAAAGTGAAAGCGGATCAAGAAACAGAAATCAATGGTTTAGGACCAGTTGTGACAGAAGCACAGTTGCGAGATTTAGAGGACTTTTTAGCTCAACTTACAAGCGATGATACTGTAGTCTTTGCAGGTTCAGCCCCAGCTAGTTTGGGCAATCAAGTCTATAATCGCTTGATTCCCCTAGCAAAACAAGCAGGTGCAGAAGTGGTCTGTGATTTTGAGGGACAAACCCTGCTAGATTCGCTAGTCCATCAGCCCCTTTTAGTTAAACCAAACAATCATGAATTGGAATCTATTTTTGGTGTGACCTTTGATTCGCGAGAGGACATTGTCCTTTATGCTAAGGACATTCTTGCTCAAGGTGCTAAAAATGTGATCGTGTCTATGGCAGGAGAAGGAGCACTACTTGTGACGCCTGAGGTGACATATTTTGCTAAGCCAATTAAGGGGACTGTGAAAAACTCAGTTGGAGCAGGTGATTCAATGGTTGCTGGATTTACAGGTGAATACACCAAGTCGCACAATTTAATGGAAGCCCTAAAATGGGGAGTGGCTTGTGGCACCGCAACAGCCTTTTCAGATGATTTGGCGAGTATTGAATTTATTCAAGAAATGTATGAAAAAGTGGAGGTAGAAACCCTATGAAGATTCAAGATGTCTTGAGACAAGATGTGATGTTGCTTGATTTACAAGCAGAAACTAAAGAAGCTGTCATTGATGAAATGATTACTAGCCTCGTTGAACATGGAGTAATCAGCGATTTTGCAGCTTTTAAAACAGGTATTATGAACCGTGAAGCTCAGACTACAACGGGACTCGGAGACGGGATTGCCATGCCGCATAGCAAGAATGCAGCAGTTGAGCAAGCAACAGTTCTCTTTGCTAAATCAAACAAGGGCGTAGACTACGAAAGTTTGGATGGTCAGCCAACAGACCTGTTCTTCATGATTGCTGCACCAGAAGGTGCAAATGATATGCACTTGGCTGCACTTGCGGATTTGTCGAAATACTTGATGAAGCCAGGATTTGCAGATAAGCTCCGTCAGGCTTCCTCACCAGCTGATGTGATGGCGGTCTTTGATGAAACTGAGATAGCAGATAAGGTAGATGATTCAGCAAGCACTAAGATAGACGAAAGAGATTTTATTGTGGCTGTCACAGCCTGTACGACAGGTATTGCCCATACTTACATGGCAGAAGAGGCACTTAAGAAACAGGCTGCTGAAATGGGTGTAGATATTAAGGTAGAAACCAATGGTGCATCAGGTGTCGGCAATAGATTGACAGCAGCCGACATTAAACGTGCTAAAGGAGTGATTATCGCAGCGGACAAGGCAGTTGAGATGGCACGTTTCAACGGTAAGCCACTCGTATCTCGTCCAGTCGCTGATGGTATCAAAAAGACAGAAGAACTCATCAACATCGTGTTGAAAGATAAAGCAAGTCTTTATCAAGCCAGAGAAGGAGCTGATCTGGAAGCTACATCTGAGCCATTGGGTCTTGGAAAAGCTTTCTACAAGCACTTGATGAGTGGTGTTTCTCAAATGCTACCATTTGTTATCGGTGGTGGTATCTTGATTGCCCTTGCTTTTCTTATAGATAATGTCCTAGGAGTGCCACAAGACCAATTATCCAGCCTTGGTTCCTACAATGAGTTGGCTTCTATGTTCATGCAGATTGGTGGTGCAGCTTTTGGCTTTATGTTGCCCCTTCTTGCAGGCTACATTGCGTATTCTATCGCGGAAAAGCCAGGTTTGATTGCTGGTTTTGTAGCAGGTGTTATTGCGAAAGACGGTCTTGCGTATGGAAAAATTCCATTTGGTGCAGCGACAGGTGATCTTCCAACAGCTGTATCGTCTGGTTTCCTAGGTGCCCTTGTCGGTGGTTTCTTAGCCGGTGCGATTATCATTGGACTACGAAAAGTCTTAGCGAATTTACCAAAATCTCTTGAGGGAATCAAATCAATCCTCCTCTTGCCCCTTCTTGGTGCGATGGTTACAGGATTTTTGATGTTCTTTATTAACATTCCAATGGCAGCAATCAACACAGGAATGAATCATTTTCTCGGTGGTTTAGAGGGTAGTTCAGCTATTCTATTGGGGCTTGTCCTGGGAGGTATGATGGCAGTGGATATGGGTGGACCAGTTAATAAGGCTGCCTATGTCTTTGGGACAGGAACGCTTGCAGCGACTGTTGCCAATGGTGGTTCTGTAGCTATGGCAGCAGTGATGGCAGGTGGTATGGTACCTCCTCTTGCAGTCTTTATTGCCACTCTTTTGTTTAAAGATAAATTCACAAAAGAAGAACGCAATTCAGGTTTGACCAATATTGTCATGGGCTTATCGTTCATTACAGAGGGAGCCATTCCATTTGGTGCAGCAGATCCAGCGCGTGCGATTCCAAGCTTCGTAGCGGGTTCAGCGCTCACAGGTGCCTTAGTTGGTCTGTCTGGGATTAAATTAATGGCGCCACACGGTGGAATTTTCGTTATTGCACTCACCAGCAATGCGCTTCTTTACCTTTTGTTTGTCCTTATCGGAGCAATCGTGTCAGGGCTACTATTTGGTGCACTTCGAAAAGCAAAATAATACCCAACAAGAAACCAAGCCCGTAAAACTCAAGGTAAAAATAGGAAACTTTTCGAAGACATTTCGTCTAGCAAAGGCTTCTCTTTTTTACGCAGACTTTAGGGCGAGTTCAATTCCACAAGATACCAATCCCGTAAAACTCAAGGTAAAAATAGGAAACTTTTCGAAGACGTTTCGTCTAGCAAAGGCTTCTCTTTTTTACGCAGAGTTTAGGGCGAGTTCAATTCTGCAAGATACCAATCCCGTAAAAAAACTCAAAGCGAAAATAGGCGGCCGAACAGCAGTTGCTTGCAAGTTCGTAGTGAGCCCCCTGCGAAGATAGCTAGGCTCGTCACCAATGAAATGCAGGGAGGAGCCAGCAAGCTACCGCTAAGTGAGTTAACTATATTCTGAAAAAACTGTTCCTAAAGGGAGCCGAAGCCGTGAGCAAACAAATTGCAAGGGCTTCGGTTCTTTTCGCCCAGAGTTTAGGGCGGGTTCAATTCCGCAAGATATAGTCCTTTCGTTTATCTTTTATGACTTCGTTCACTCGCTTTGCCGTACTCCAGTACAGCCGGCAGCTCCTTGCCTAGTTCTAAAAGTAAACTAAAAGACTATACCAAACCCGTGCAAAACTCAAGGTAAAAACCAGTTCTCCCCTCGTACTAGAGGTAGCGAATGCTTCAAGCTTTCACAATGAAACATTGTGAAAGTTAGTTAGATTTTGAGGTTTATAGAAGTAAAAGATATTCTCTCATCAAAATAGTAGTTTATAGAAGTGTTCTTGTTTCTCATTTTTAGTGTCAAAAGGATGGACAATTAAACCGATTAAAGAAACTATTGACATAAAAAATGGATCATTGCTATACTCTCCTTGTATGGATAGTGGAAATACAGCTATTTTCACTTGAAATGATGAGGGGAGTTTTTTATGTTGCAACAAGGAATGTTTCAAGAGTGCAACAATGGCTTTGTTCTCCCCTGACTTTAGAGGAGGATAGTGATGCTATCTGTATCTCCAGGGAGTGGGAAGGAACTTGATAGACAGAAAGAGAGTCCGGTTTTTCCTCACTTCTTACATCCTAGGTTCGGGTGGAAAGGGACTGAAAATAGCCTGTTTCACCTCCATTCCAGCACAATTGGTTGGATCGGATTTGGTGCTTCAAGAGTGAACAAATATGGATGAAAAACTCTAGTGGAGCTCTTTTTAGTCTGTTCTCTTGAAACAAAGAGGGGCAGGGTTTCATTTCTAACCTCCAATAGCATTATAGCCGTTGCGGCAATCAATCACTGTGTAAGATGTTGACATGAACTCTGAGAAGTGGAGAGGGACTTTTTGCTTTATAGAATACTAGTAGGGGTCATTCACATTAAATAGATACGTTTTTTATCTGTTTAGCCAAAAATATGGTATACTATTCATACTACCATTTTGAGGAGAAAAGTATGGATGTAATTCGTGATAAGGCACTCGTCAATCAGTATCATTTTGATGCCCGTAATAGAGAATGGGAGGAAAAAAATGGTGTTCCAACCACTCGATTAACAGTTGATTTTCAACTGATTGAACGAAATGCCCAAGAAAATAAAACCTCAATTGTGGTCATTTTGCGCTTTATGATTGTCTTGGAACAATTTGTCATTTCAGGAGCTATGAGCCAGGGTGTTCATATTTTAGAGCAACTGATTCAAGAAGTAGATGAATTTAGTGAACAAGACAAGCGTTTCTTAGTGAATCCGCTATTGGACATCTTGCAACGCTTAACGTATGAAGTAACAGAAATTGCCTTGGATGCCCCAGGTGTGAATTTGGAGATTTAAAATGAAATTAGCCGTAATCACAGACTCATCAGCTGTGTTGCAGGACACAGTAGAACATGAGAATCTGTTTGTATTGCCAATCCCCGTCACGATTGGTCATACAACCTATATTGAGGGAAGAGATTTAAGTGTAGAAGAGTTTTACCAGAAAATGGCGGCAGAAACAGAACTGCCTAAGACCAGTCAACCAAGTTTATCAGAATTAGAAGAGACACTTAGTCGCTTGCAACAAACGGATTATACCCATGTAATTGGTCTCTTTTTGTCATCTGGTATTTCAGGTTTCTATCAAAATATCCAGTATCTAAAAGATGAATTTGAAGATCTAACTATTGCCTTTCCAGATAGCAAGATTACCTCAGCACCGCTTGGAATGATGGTGGAAAATATCTTTAATCGGTATCAAGCTGGAGCTTCTTTTGAGGAGATATTAGATAAGCTAGAGCAAGAAATTGCAGGAACTACTGCTTTTATTATGGTGGATGACCTAGATCATTTGGTCAAGGGAGGACGTCTGTCAAATGGTGCGGCCTTATTAGGAAATTTACTGAGTATTAAACCTATCTTGTACTTTACAGATGAGGGCAAGATTGAGGTATATGAAAAGGTTCGCACAGAGAAAAAAGCAGTTAAACGCTTACTAGAGATTTTGCAAGAACAAACTCAAAATAAATCTTACCAGATTGCAGTCATCCATGCTAATGCACCACAAAAAGCAGAAGAATTTAAACGATTGTTACAAGAAGTGGGCATCGATGGAATCTTGCCGATTGTGTCCTTTGGTTCTGTTATTGGTACGCACTTGGGTGAGGGGGCAATCGCCTTTGGTATTTCACCGATTATTGACTAGGAATCGTGCATGGCGCCTCCAATAGTTATGACAGGGTTAAGGGGTAAATGAGATTGCCTGTCCCTGACATGGTGAAGCAGGACAAGGATTTGATGCTTGTGGCTGTGTTAGTTTCCTTGCGCCAGGAGTGCCTGTTTTCACTTCAAAAGAGGACTCGTTGGTTTTTTAGCCGATTGGACAAGGCCAAGCTCCGGCTATGAGTATACCCAGTTTACCTTGGAGGAGATCGTTGCACCTATTGTTGGAAAGACGAGCTTTGTTCCATAAGAAATAGAAGAATTGCCTGCTTGTCTGTCGAGAAAAAATGGGTAGCTTGCTCGTATCTAATCTAGTTTTCGGAGCGCTTCTCCTTAAGATAATTTGCAACTCAGACGGTCAAATAGTTCCTCAATTTGAAAATCATTGGATTACACCATGACAGGAAAAAAGATGCACCGAGTGAAAAAGCAATGAAGATAACAGAAGAGGTCTCGCAGGTTCGAGTGAGTCAAAGGTTAGCAGGAGATGAAGAAGAGCCTGGTTGAGAGTATATGGCTTCATCTGGATTATTTGCCTGGTTTGGTTGTGCATCAAGAAATAATGTTTGGAGTGTAGGCTGAGGAGTTAATCACTCGCCATGATTTGTATGACGCCTCTCTTTTAGTGAGTGGTGTGGGTTTAGGAATAAAAGAAGTAGTAAGACGAGAGCAACTCGTTTATAGTTTGGAACAATAATGATGAGATTACACAATTTGCCTTCTGAATTTCAGGAGGCTTTGCCGATTTTAGAGAAAATCAAACAAGCAGGTTTTGAGGCGTATTTTGTCGGTGGGTCAGTTCGTGATGCACTTTTAGGACGTCCTATTCATGATGTAGATATTGCTTCATCTAGTTATCCCGAAGAGACAAAAGCTATTTTTCCACGCACGATTGATGTGGGAATTGAGCACGGGACGGTGCTGGTTCTAGAAGAGCAGGGTGAGTATGAAATTACCACTTTTCGGACCGAAGATGTCTATGTAGACTACAGACGGCCCAGTCAAGTATCCTTTGTCCGCTCCTTAGAGGAAGACTTAAAACGTCGTGATTTTACAGTGAATGCTTTCGCTTTGGATGATCAAGCGCAGATTATCGATAAGTTTGATGGTTTGCGAGATTTAGAAAATAAAACCTTGCGGGCGGTTGGTCGAGCAACAGAACGCTTTACCGAAGATGCCCTACGGATCATGCGTGGTTTTCGCTTTGCAGCAAGCCTTGATTTTACTATTGAAGACAAGACCTTTGAAGCCATGAAAGAAACGGCGTTGCTCTTGGAGAAGATTTCTGTCGAGCGTATTTTTATCGAGTTTGACAAGCTTTTGCTAGCAAAGAGTTGGCGCAAGGGCATGGAAGCCTTGATTGCTTCTAAAGCCTATAATTATCTACCTGATATGAAAGAAACAGCGACGCAACTAACAGCTTTCCTCAATTCTCTTTCAGCTGATTTTACCTTTCGGACATCAGAGCAGGCTTGGGCCATGCTGATTATTTATCTGGATATTGCAGTGGTGAAATCTTTCCTCACACACTGGAAAACCAGCAATGAATTCCAGCGGACGGTCATGAAGTTAGTGGAGATTTATCAATTACGCAAACAAGGACCTGTGACTAAGCAGATTTGCTACCGCTATGGCAAAGACTTGCTCTATCTAGTGGAGGAGCTTAGACAAGCTCAAGGTCTTGCTGTTGCTTATGATCAAATTGATGCCATTGATCAGTCCTTGACGATTCGTGACAAGCATGAGATTGTGGTCAAGGGTGGAGATGTTTTAATGACCTTTCAGCTTAAACCGGGGCCTATTCTTGGGCAGTTACTAAACGAAGTGGAGCTTGCAATTGTTGAGGGAGATTTGGCCAATGAAGTTGCACCAATCATGGCCTTTCTAAGGGAGAAGATAGATAATGAGTGATTTTATCGTTGAACAGCTAAGTAAGTCAGTCGGAGATAAGACGGTCTTTTCAGCCATTTCCTTTATGATTCATCAATACGACCGCATCGGGATTATCGGGGTCAATGGAACGGGCAAAACAACCTTGCTCGATGTATTATCTGGCAAGCTGGGCTTTGACGGAGATATTTCTCCCTTTCGAACTAAAAAGAATTATACGATTGCCTATTTAACCCAAGAGCCTGATTTTGAAGACGATAAAACTATTCTAGATACCGTTTTGTCATCTGATTTACGGGAAATTCAGTTGATTCGCCAGTATGAGCAACTACTGGCAGATTATGGTGATCATAAACAAACGCGACTTGAGAAGATTATGGCAGAGATGGATGCCCTCAAGGCTTGGGAAATCGAACATCAGATTAAGACTGTTTTGTCGAAACTCGGTCTGAGCGATACTAGCCAGCGTGTGGGAGACTTATCAGGTGGTTTGCGCCGTCGGGTGCAACTGGCACAAGTCTTATTAGGTGATGATGATTTGTTGCTTCTTGATGAGCCGACCAATCATCTGGATATTGAAACGATTGAATGGTTAACAACTTTCTTGAAGCAGACCAAAAAGACTGTACTCTTTATCACCCACGATCGCTATTTTTTAGATAGTGTGGCAACCCGTATCTTTGAATTGGATCGTGCTAGCTTGACCGAGTATCAAGGAAATTATCAAGATTATGTCCGTTTGAAAGCTGAGCAGGAAGAGCGAAATGCGGCTCTGCGCCAAAAAAAAGAGCAACTGTATAAGCAGGAGTTGGACTGGATGCGTAGGCAACCTCAGGCGCGTGCGACCAAGCAACAGGCACGGATTAACCGTTTCCATGATTTAAAAGCAGAGGTGGCTCACAAGATGGATGAGAGTCATCTGGAAATCAATTTTGAAACTAGCCGTATTGGGAAAAAAGTCATTGAGTTCAAACAGGTGGATTTTTCCTATCCGCATAACCCCATTTTAAAGGGCTTTGATTTGCTCATTCAAAATAAGGATCGGATTGGGATTGTCGGAAATAATGGAAAAGGTAAGTCCACCCTGCTCAATCTGATGGTAGGTCAAGTACAGCCAATAGGAGGTCAAGTGATTGTAGGTGAAACCGTTCGGATCGGCTACTTTTCACAGCAGATTCAAGGCTTGGATGAAACCAAACGGGTTATCAATTTTCTTCAAGAAGTAGCAGAAGAAGCTGAAACCAGCTCTGGTATGGTTTCGATTGCAGAACTGTTGGAACAATTTCTCTTTCCACGCAACACCCATGGTACATTGATTCAGAAGCTATCGGGCGGTGAAAAGAAACGTCTCTATCTCTTGAAAATTTTGCTGGAACGTCCGAATGTCCTATTGCTTGATGAGCCTACGAATGATTTAGATATTGCAACTTTAACTGTCTTAGAACATTTCTTGCAAGGCTTTGCTGGTCCTGTTATTACAGTCAGCCACGATCGCTATTTCCTAGATAAAATCGCAACGAAGATTCTGGCTTTTGAAGATGAGGGGATTCGGACTTTTTTTGGAAATTACACAGATTATCTGGATGAGAAAGCCTTTCTAACTTCTGGTTCAATAACTACACCTGTCAAAGAAAAGCAAGAAAAAATCTGTGAGAAGAAAAAGCGCATGTCCTACTTTGAAAAACAGGAATGGACGACGATTGAAGATGATATTACAGCTTTGGAAGAAGCTATTGCAGAGATTGAAACGGCCATGCAAACCTGTGGCAGTGATTTTACGCGGCTCTCCGATTTACAAAAGGAATTGGACGCACAAAATGAAGCCCTGCTTGAAAAATATGAACGCTATGAGTATCTCAGTGAATTGAGTGAGGGCTAGCGATACTCCGTAAAGATTAATTTCAAATTACATCAGTGTTGTCCTGTCCTGAAACTCTGTTGAGGAAACTGGGCAGTCACAAATGAAATGCAGTCATTGCCCAGCTAGCTACCCTTAATAAATACATTTAGTTTAATCTACTTACAGTAATTTTTTTAACTGATTTCGTTTTCTAGTTGTTGGGCTTGTTGCCACGAGAGGAGAGAAATGGATATGAAAATCATCATGATTGCCTATATGGGGATTTATCTGATTGTGACGATACTGGCTACCGCCTATAGTTATTTCCAGACCAAGCGAATGAACCGTTTCTGTCTTTTTTTAAGCCTTAGCATTTGCTTGCTGTTGCTTGTAGTCTTATTTTTCTATAGCCAGGGTTATCATCCCTTGCAAATGCTGGGTTTTGCATTAGGATTTACACTGATTTCAAGTCTCTTTCTTTACAATGGTACGAGAGAGGGAACTCAATTTATGTATACTTTTTTATTTAGTACAGGACGCTTTCTTCTCCATTTGCAGTTTTTAATTTTACTATATATTTTTCGGTAAAAAAGTAGTGTGAACCTTTACAATGTGGTATAATAAGGCGAAAAAGTTATTTATAAGGAGTATCTTATGGCAAAGAAAATTATTGGTATTGATCTTGGCGGAACCTCTGTAAAATTTGCAATTTTGACAGACCAAGGCGACATTCAAGAAAAATGGTCCATTAAGACGAATATTTTAGACGAGGGTAAGCATATCGTGCCAGATATTATTGACAGTATCAAGCACCATTTTGAAACGCATCAACTGACCAAAGATGATTTTCTAGGAATCGGCATGGGTTCTCCAGGTGTGGTAGATAGCAAGGCTGGAACGGTTATCGGTGCCTACAACCTTAACTGGAAAACGCTCCAACCCGTCAAAGAACAGATTGAAGCAGCTATCGGTCTGCCATTTTTTATCGATAATGATGCCAATGTAGCAGCCCTTGGTGAGCAATGGGTCGGTGCTGGAAGTAACAATCCTGATGTTGTTTTTATAACCCTAGGAACAGGTGTCGGAGGTGGTGTTATCGCAGATGGCAGTCTGATTCACGGCTTTGGTGGTGCTGGTGGGGAACTTGGTCATATCACAGTTGATTTTGAAGATCCAATTTCATGTACCTGTGGTAAAAAGGGGTGTTTGGAAACAGTAGCGTCAGCAACTGGTATTGTCAACCTAACTCGTCGCTATGCTGATAGCTATGCAGGTGATGCTGACTTGAAGAAGCGGATTGATGATGGTCAAGATGTGACAGCTAAAGATGTCTTTGACCTTGCAAAAGCTGGTGATGACCTTGCCCTTATCGTCTACCGCAATTTCTGCCGTTACTTAGGAACAGCTTGTGCGAATATCGCTGCGGTCTTAAATCCCGCCTATATCGTTCTTGGAGGTGGTGTATCAGCAGCCGGTGATTTCTTGTTGGAAGGTGTTACTGAAGTTTATCTTCAACATTCTTTCCCTCAAATTGCCCAAACGACAAAACTCGCTTTAGCCAATCTAGGAAATGATGCAGGTGTCCTTGGTGCTGCATCACTTGTCTTGAAATAAAAGGCTGTCAAAAGAGGAGTGAAATAGAAGCAGTCATTCTTAACCCTTATCTTTAACACCACTTTCAGTCATAGCTTACAAGCATCAACATCTGACAAGGGAGTGGAAAAGATGCGACAGTTAAAAAAGAGTTTGGTTTGAAACGAACCTCCTTATAAGATATAGTATATAGTCTTTTGTTTATTTTTAGTACAAGGCACCGAGCTGGAGGCTGTACTAGAGTATGACAGAGTGAGTGAACGGAGGAATAAAAGATAAACGAATGCCTATATAACTGGTGTGATGCCTATCTGGTGACGAGTGCTGTCTGG
>NZ_SPOZ01000020.1 GCF_004569635.1 Streptococcus sp. LYSM12 | reverse complement strand
CAACTACAAACTACCCCTGCACGTTTGGTTCGTCTTCTTTAATTTTCAAAGGTCTTTCCTGTCTGCTCTCTCAAGCGACAACTATATCAGTATATCACCTCATTTTCGCTTTGTCAATAACTTTTTTCTTTTTTTTCTACTTTTTTTCATTTTTTATTAAAATTTGAAATTTGGAGTGTATCTTACAGCACTTTACAAGGGGATAGTTTATGTTTATCACTCTATCTGCTCCTCCTTTGTGAGGTGTTGACGAAGAGAGCGTAGCAACCTCTGGCGACCTTTGAAGCGGGCACCACTCACTAGCGTATCATACATTTTTGAATCATCAGGACTCAGCTGAGAACGGTAGCGTGCTAGTGAATCACGGAGACAAACTAATTCATCTGTAACAAGCCCTCCACTGCTAACCATATGGGAAATTTCTCCAATTTCTTCGTAATGTAGACGGTCAAACCCTCGTTTCTGAGTACTTTGTTTCCGGAGCATATCATTGACGTAATTGCGAAATTTTACCTTAAAATATCGTAACAATCGTGACTCATCTTTTACTATCCCTTCTTCTTGTTGCAGCAAGCGATACAAAATATACATTCCCTCTTGGTCCCAATCTTCTGCTTCCCATAATTTGACATAATATTCCCGCCGTGTCTTTTGAACAATTGGTCGTACCTTAGTATATACCTCTTTAAATTCCATACTTCCCCTCCTTTGTTCTAGGGTTCATTTAGTCACTCTATCGCCTATTGTTGATATTGTTCATTCGTCTTACCTAACTTCAATTATACTTAAGACTCATGTCTACTTCTAATATTAAATAAGAACTAAAAGAATATTATATTTTATAGAAAGTATACCCAATTAAAGAAAAAATAAAAAGGACTTTTTTGTCCTAAATACTGAGTAACTAAACCATTCTTACACTCCTTTGGTTTTAAGCTAGTATCCCAGTTTCACTTTGTTTTTCAAAATAGTACAGAACCTTTTAACAGAAATGAAAACACATGAATCCGTTGGTATTGGGAAGGTTCGATACCACTTATAGTCAAGGAGTCTTTTATCAGAACTGTCTAAATGAGTGATACTGCCGTAGATGACGTGGTAAACACCAGCTTCTATTTATTCTTTGAACGACTGGAAAGGAGTCTCGTACCAGTCATTTACGGACATAAAGGCTATATGGATAAGAAAGTTAAAGCAGAATTAATAGTACATTGTGGAATCAATCAAGTTAATTTCTCAACTCATGAGCAATAGGACCTATAAGCCCTAGTTTGAAACGACCACAATCCGTCGTTTACACAAGCCAATCGAAATAAACAATCTTTTCAAGTCTGGAACGATTTAGAGTAGAAACTTTCGCTCTAGCACTAAAATCTAAAGTAGAAACTACCTTACTCATGTATTGGTTCATTCTCGAAAAGGGTAAACTGAGTTGTGACGAACCCTATCCTATACTTGATAAACAAGTACTATCTTCTATCTGACAAGCTTTCACAATCTGGAATTATGAAAGCTTGCCAGGTACAGATAGCGAACCAGCCTCCTCGAAACCTAAAGTAGAGCCAACGTTCAGCTAGGCGAAACAAAAAGGGAAAAATTGAGCCGGTGAGTATCAGTTTGTAGCCGTTCACTACAGTTAACAGTAAGCCTCAAAAAAGGCTCTGTAATCTTCATAGTGCTTTTATCCACTTCAGAATATTACAGAGTCATAAAAAAACACCTGCTTGCGGAATCGTTTTTCTACAAAGCGATTTCGTAAACAAGTGTTGCATTTTACATCTGATGAGTGTTCCCGCTGGGAAAACCCAGCGGTAGACCAGAGCTAGACTAAGAATGTGCTGACATTCCATCATCATAACACTCAACAAAATTGATGATCTTATACAAGTTCAATGATTGCCATTGGCGCAGCATCACCACGACGTGGTTCAGTTTTTAAGATACGAGTGTATCCACCATTACGTTCTGCATAACGAGGAGCGATTTCAGAGAACAATTTTTGAAGAGCTGTAGTTGATGTGTATTTATCAGTCGCTTCATCATAGTTTTCTGATGCAATTTCGTTGCGAACAAATGCTGCTGCTTGACGACGAGCGTGCAAGTCACCACGTTTACCAAGTGTAATCATTTTTTCAACTGTTTTTCGGATTTCTTTTGCACGAGCTTCAGTTGTAACGATTGATTCATTGATCAAAAGATCTGTTGTCAAGTCACGAAGCATTGCTTTACGTTGTGAGCTAGTGCGTCCTAGTTTACGGTAAGCCATGTATTCCTCCTTTTATTTATCTTTTTTTAATCCCAAACCAAGGTCAGCCAATTTAACTTTGACTTCTTCAAGACTCTTGCGTCCAAGATTGCGTACTTTCATCATTTCTGGTTCCGTTTTTTCTGTTAAATCAAATACAGTATTGATACCTGCACGTTTCAAACAGTTATATGAACGAACAGACAAGTCCAATTCTTCAATCGTACGATCCAACATACGATCATCTGATGCTTCTTCAGCTTCTTTCATCACTTCTGCTGATTTTGCTACTTCTGTCAAATCAGTAAATAGACCTAAGTGCTCCATCAAAATACGTGCAGAAAGTCCTAAAGCATCTTCTGGAATGATTGTTCCGTTAGTCATGATTTCAAGTGTTAATTTGTCAAAACCGTCATTGCTACCAACACGAGCTGGTTCAACTTGATAATTGACTTTCTTTACTGGCGTGTAGATAGAATCTACTGCAAGTGTTCCTACTGGCGCATCATCTTTTTTATTTCCTTCAGCCGGCACATATCCACGACCTACATTCACAGTCATGATTGCTTTAAAGCTGGCACCCTCACTGATTGTAAAGAGATAATGGTCTGGGTTAACAATTTCAATATCACTATCTGTCAAGATATCTCCTGCAGTAATTTCCGCTGGACCTGTAACATCAAGTTCTATCGTCTTTTCGTCTTCGACATAAGATTTTACAGCAATGCCTTTGATGTTCAAAATAATTTGCATGACATCTTCACGGACACCTGGAACTGTGTCGAACTCGTGTAGTACACCGTCAATTCTAATAGACGTTACTGCTGCACCCGGTAGTGAAGCAAGGAGTACACGACGAAGTGAATTCCCAAGAGTTGTTCCATAACCACGTTCTAATGGTTCCACAACAAATCTGCCGTAATCTTTATTTTCATCAATTTTTGTTATAGTTGGTTTTTCAAACTCAATCATTTCTTACTCCCTCTTAAACGAAAAGCAGTGTATCGTTAGTTGATTATACACGGCGACGTTTTGGAGGACGAGCACCATTGTGTGGTACAGGAGTCACATCACGAATTGCTGTTACTTCAAGACCAGCTGCTGCAAGAGCGCGGATAGCCGACTCACGACCTGAACCTGGACCTTTTACTGTAACTTCAACTGTTTTAAGACCGTGTTCTTGTGCAGATTTAGCAGCTGCTTCTGAAGCCATTTGAGCCGCAAATGGTGTGGATTTACGAGAACCTTTAAAACCAAGAGCACCAGCTGATGACCAAGCAATCGCATTACCATGCACATCAGTAATCATAACAATCGTGTTATTAAATGTAGCGTGAATGTGTGCAATACCAGATTCGATATTTTTTTTCACACGACGCTTACGTGTTGGTTTAGCCAATTTTTCTACCTCCTATTTTATTTTTTCTTACCTGCAATCGCAACAGCTTTACCTTTACGAGTGCGAGCGTTGTTTTTAGTGTTTTGTCCACGGACAGGAAGTCCACGACGGTGACGAATTCCACGGTATGAACCGATTTCCATCAAACGTTTAATGTTCAAGTTTACTTCACGACGAAGATCACCCTCAACTTTAATCGCATCTACTTCACGACGGATTGCATCTTCTTGATCAGAAGTCAAATCTTTGACGCGAACATCTTCTGAGATTCCAGCTGCTGCAAGAATTTTTTTAGATGTTGCAAGACCGATACCGTATACGTAAGTCAATGAAATAACTACACGTTTGTCGTTTGGAATATCAACTCCAGCAATACGAGCCATTTTTTCTCCTTTCTATCTTATCCTTGACGTTGTTTGTGTTTTGGATTTGCTGGGCAAATTACCATAACACGACCATTACGACGAATAACTTTACAATATTCGCAAATTGGTTTGACCGATGGTCTTACTTTCATGTTTAATCCCTCCAAGTATTTCGACTATTTAAAGCGGTATGTGATACGTCCACGTGTCAAATCGTATGGACTGAGTTCAACCGTTACGCGATCACCCACTAAAATGCGAATATAGTTTTTGCGGATTTTTCCTGAAACAGTTGCAAGAACTTGGTGTCCATTTTCTAATTCAACAGTAAACATAGCATTTGGCATGGTATCAACTACCTTACCTTCAATTTCAATCACATCTTCTTTTGCCATGCAAAAGTATCCCCCTCTAAATTTCGATTTGATGTCCTCTGAACACAGAGGTAACAATTATAAGTCAGACTAAGCTATTCTATCATTTTCAGCAAGAAAACGCAAGCTAAATTCCCTATTTTATTGCAATTTTGCTAGAACTTTTTCAATATCCGCAAAGACGACTTCGATGTCTTGATCACCTTCAATATCATGTACTAAACCTATGGCACGATAGTGTTCAATAATTGGTTGACCTTGAGCAATATTGACTTCTAAGCGATGTTTAACAGATTCTGGTTTGTCATCTTCGCGTTGGTAGTAATCTTTTTCATCGTACCCTGCTGCAGGTGGGTTAAAAATCTTATGGAACGTTTCTCCTGTTTTGCGATGAATAATTCGTCCGCTGAGACGCTCTACTAATTTAGCTGCTTCAATCTCAATATTGATAACTCCGTCAAGCTCAATCCCAAGATTTTTCAAAGATTGGTCCAAAGCGTGCGCCTGCTCAATGGTACGAGGATAGCCGTCCAATAAGAACCCTTTTTCCTTGATATCACCTTGTGCCAAACGCTCTCTGACAATACCATTCGTCACTTCATCAGGTACCAAATCGCCTTTATCCATATAGGATTTTGCCAACAAACCCATCTCTGTCTGATTTGCTATTGCTGCACGGAACATATCACCTGTTGAAATATGCACAATGTCAAATTTTTCAACAATTTTTGCGGCCTGCGTTCCTTTACCAGCACCTGGCAAACCCATAATTAAAAGATTCATGATAAACTCCTTATTTTGTTTTCACATAAATTTGCCACGATTGACAAACTTATCAAAAAACAAAATAGAGAGGCTGGGCAAAATGTGCTCAGCTTCCTATTTTTATTATCATCCACAAATGTCCATAGAACGTTGATAGCTCAATCATTCTATAAACTTCGTCAACAGTATGCAAAATCAATTTCTACAAAGTCGCAATTTTGGTTTTGCCCTCTATTTCTGTTTCCATGAATCCAACATACTTTCTCTTAAGCAAGTAACCCTCTAATTGCTTGATTCCCTCAATACTTGTCATAATGACAATAATCAAACTTGTACCGAGAAAGGCAATTTTTGAGGTAAGTCCAAAGACATTTTGCGCAAGAATTGGTAACAATGCAACAAATCCTAGGAATAGAGATCCAACTGTCGCAAGGCGCATCAATAATTTTGAAAAGTATTCTTCTGTCCCTTTACCTGGACGCACTCCATGGATATAAGCTCCACTCTTCTGAAGATTCTCTGCAGCTTTTTCTGGATTCACCTGAACGAAGCTATAGAAGAAAGTAAAGAGAATAATCAATACAGCATAAACAATCATCCCTTTGATTGTAGAGTAATCAAAGTATTCTCGAATATTTGATAGCCAAGAAATATTCTTGTTCTGGCTCGCAAAAAATTGGAGCAGAGATGTCGGAATAGCTGTGATTGATCCTGCAAAGATGACTGGAATAACACCTGCTGGATTTAATTTAAGTGGCAAATACGAACTTGTCGGTGCACCTTGAGCGCGCTTGGTGTATTGGATTGGAATTTTATACTCTGCTTGTTGTACAAAGGTTGTAAAATAAACAATTCCTAAAACAGCTACCAACAATACACCGACTAACAGCGCAGATTCTCCCAAACGACTTGATTCGATGTTGACAAAGCGATCAATATAGATATCGTGAAGTGTATCTGGTAACGACGAAATAATTCCAGCAAAGATAATCATGGAAGTTCCATTGCCATATCCTTTATCCGTAATTTGTTCTCCTAACCAGGTCACAATAGCTGAACCGGTTGTCAAAATTACTCCAATGACAAGATAGGTTTTCCAATTTAGAGGCATGGTTGTCAGCTGGGCACCTGACAAGGCATTAAAACTTGCAGTAATTCCGACTGACTGGACAAAAGCCAAAGCCAAGGAAATATAGCGTGTTGCTTGATTCAGCTTACGACGCCCAACTTCCCCTTGCTTACCCCATTCCACAAATTTAGGAACGAGATCCATCTGCATCAACTGAACAATAATCGAAGCAGTGATATATGGACTTACACCTAATGCAAAGATTGAGAAATTACGCATTGCATTCCCTGAAACCAGACTCAACATATTCAAAAATGGAATACTTGATAAGGCTTCAAGACTTTTAACGTTCACTCCTGGAACTGTAATGTGAGTTCCCATACGAAATACAAATAAGATAAAAATCGTGAACAAGATTTTTGTACGAACATTCTTCACCTTAAATGCATCTTTTAATAGTTTAAAAAACATAGGTCACCTCTCTTAGATGACTTCTACTGAACCACCTTTGGCAGTGATAGCTTCTTCAGCTGATTTAGAAAATTTCGCTGCTTTCACAGTTAATTTTTTCGTCAATTCACCATTACCAAGGATTTTGATCCCTGATTTCTCAGCTTTGACGATACCAGATTCAACAAGCACAACCGGTGTTACTTCTGCGCCATCTTCAAAAACATTCAACTGATCAAGGTTAACAATCGCATATTCTTTTGCGTTGATATTTGTGAATCCACGTTTTGGAAGACGACGGAACAATGGAGTTTGTCCACCCTCAAACCCTAAACGCACGCCACCACCGCTACGAGCCTTTTGACCTTTTTGACCACGACCCGAAGTTTTACCGTTACCTGATGAGGTACCACGACCAACGCGGTTGCGAGTTTTACGAGATCCTGTAGCAGGTTGTAATTCATGAAGTTTCATTTATTCTTCTCCTTATGTGTAAAATGCTAGCGCCTTTAGGTTGGGTAAGGCCTCAACCTAAAAACTCGCCTATACAAAATCGACAGTAAGTCGCAAAGATTCCTCTGAGCGACTTCGTCATGTGTTTAATTTGGAACGTGACGTTTCGTCTTGTTTCCTATTTTACTTCTTCAACAGTTACCAAGTGAGAGATTGCATTGACCATCCCAAGAATAGCAGCGTTATCTTCTTTGATAACTGAACTGTTTAATTTGCCAAGTCCAAGGGCAACAACTGTCTTACGTTGTTCTGGTTTGCGACCGATTGGAGACTTAGTCAAAGTAATTTTAATTTGAGCCATGTTATCCCCTTTCTTATGCTAAATCAGAAACTGAAATGCCACGAAGTGCAGCTACTTCTTCAGCACGTTTCAATTGCTTCAAGCCTTCAACTGTTGCACGAACAATGTTGATTGGTGTGTTTGAACCAAGTGACTTAGATGTCACATCAGCGACACCTGCCAACTCAATAACCGCACGAGTAGCACCACCTGCAGCAACTCCAGTTCCTTCTGCAGCTGGTTTCAACATAATGCGGGCTCCACCAAATTCTGAACGAACTTCGTGAGGAATAGTTGTACCAACCATTGGTACTTCAATCAAGTTTTTCTTAGCAGATTCAACTGCCTTACGGATAGCTTCTGGTACTTCTTGTGCTTTACCAGTACCGAAACCTACACGACCATTACGGTCACCAACAACCACAAGAGCTGCAAAGCGAAGACGACGTCCACCTTTAACAACCTTTGTAACACGGTTGATGGCTACTACGCGTTCTTCAAATTCAACTGCGTTATCTTTAAATGCCATTTCTTAGTGTCCTCCCTATTAGAATTTCAATCCGTTTTCACGAGCTGCTTCAGCCAATGCTTTCACACGTCCGTGATAGAGATATCCACCGCGGTCAAAGACCACTTCAGAAATACCTTTCGCTACTGCGCGTTCAGCAACGAGTTTACCTACAACAACGGCTTGTTCTGTCTTAGTACCTTTTGAAACTTCTTTATCAAGAGTAGAAGCGCTTGCGAGCGTTACACCCGCTACGTCATCAATCACTTGAGCGTAGATGCCTGTATTAGAACGGAAAATGTTCAAACGTGGGCGAGCAGCAGTTCCAGAGATTTTACCGCGAACACGACGATGGCGTTTTTGGCGGATTTTATTTTTATCTGGTTTTGAAATCACAATTTTCACCTCTTAATTATTAATCATACCTGTATGAGATATGTTGGAATATAATGTACGATGTGGAAACACCACCCGTAAACATTATTATTTACCTGTTTTACCTTCTTTACGGCGAACAAATTCACCGACATAACGGATACCTTTACCTTTATATGGCTCAGGAGCACGAAGGCTACGGATATAAGCTGCTGTTTGACCAACAACTTCTTTGTTGATACCAGACACGATGATTTGTGTTGGTGCAGGAACTTCAAATGTAATACCCTCTGGTGCAATCACTTCATCAGGATGTGATTTACCAACAGCAAGTGTCAATTTGTTACCTGCAAGTTGCGCACGATAACCGACACCACGCATTTCAAGTTCTTTTTTGAAGCCTTCAGAAACACCAACAACCATGTTGTTGAGGTTGGCACGGCTTGTACCGTGAATAGTCTTCATTTCTTTTGAATCGTTTGGACGGTGAAGAGTTACTTCCGTACCTTCCACACGGATTTCAATAGCAGTTGGGAATTCACGAGTCAATTCCCCTTTAGGTCCTTTTACCGTTACTACACCGTTATTTTGCAAAAGCTCAACGCCAGCAGGTAGTGTAATAACTTTATTACCAATACGTGACATATTTTTATTTCTCCTGTTAAATTGTCAGGCCGAATACGACCAGTTTTCACGGGGGGAACAAGATACAAAGCCGTTAAGCAACTCGAAGAAAAATAGAACACTCGACTGCCGATGCAATCGCATCCAGGGAAAGTTTTTCTGTTTTCAAAGAGTTGTAGGCATGTTCAATTAGTATATCTTGTTCTTGTTTGGTTCCATGATTCCAAATAACCAGTAAATCTGATTTGAACACGCACGAAGAACTGTGCAAAATAGACAAACTACACCAGTTTCCTAATCTCGCTGTGTTCTTTGCGTGCTTTGTATCATGAGTTTTAAGTTTGAACTTAATGCTCTCACATCTTGTAATTTGAGCACGGACTAAAATGCACCGATACTTTCAAACCAAGCAATCCGGTTTGAACTCACACGGAGCCCTGTGTGAAAAAGATGAAATTGTCTAGGCTCATCGATCCGTCATCAATTTCTCTATTTTCACATTGATTTCTAGCGTGCTTAGTATCATAATGTTACCAAACGTATGCGATAACTTCTCCACCAACATTCTTTTGACGTGCTTCTTTATC
This sequence comes from Streptococcus sp. LYSM12, assembly GCF_004569635.1. Taxonomy (GTDB): domain Bacteria; phylum Bacillota; class Bacilli; order Lactobacillales; family Streptococcaceae; genus Streptococcus. The sequence continues at coordinate 37,384 of NZ_SPOZ01000020.1, read as the reverse complement.
TGTCAAAAGACCTTCTGACGTAGAGATAATTGCAATCCCAAGTCCGTTAAGAACTTTAGGAATATCTTCACGTTTTGAGTAAACACGAAGACCTGGTTTTGATACACGTTTCAAGTTTGTGATAACTTTTTCCCCATTTGGCCCATATTTCAAAAATACGCGCACAATGCCTTGTTTGTCATCTTCAATGAACTCAACGTTTTTTACAAAACCTTCATTTTTAAGAATTGTAGCAATTCCTTTTTTGATATTCGATGCAGGTACTTCAAGAACTTCATGTTTTGCTTGGTTTGCATTACGAATGCGTGTCAAAAAGTCTGCAATTGGGTCAGTCATAACCATTTTAAAATTCTCCTCTTACTAGTAGTTTGAAGTTTTCACTTGCTAGTTAATAATGATAGCACGGACTAAAATCCTAGTGAAAAAGATAGCCTTTCTGGAATGTTTTCAAAACTCCACGTCAGGCTCCTATTTTCATACGGATTTTCAGCGTCCGTTGCATCATGCTTTTAATTGAGTTCGAGCTACAACTTTAGCAAAGAAGATAGATTTTCCTAGAAGTACGCTTCATCGTCAAATCTCCTATCTTTGCGTTGGTTGCTGAACGCTCTCACATCTTGAAATTACCAAGAAGCTTTAGTAACGCCTGGGATTTGACCTAAGTAAGCCAAGTCGCGGAAGCATACACGGCAAAGTTTGAATTTGCGGTAAACTGAATGTGGACGTCCACATTTTTCACAACGAGTATATGCTTGCGTAGAGAACTTAGCTGGGCGTTTGTTCTTAGCGATCATTGATTTTTTAGCCATTTATTCTCTCCCTCTTATTTTGCAAACGGCATACCTAGGCCAGTAAGCAATGCACGTGATTCTTCGTCAGTGTTAGCTGTTGTAACAATAACGATATCCATACCGCGAGTTTTGTCAACATCGTCGAAGTTGATTTCTGGGAAGATTAATTGCTCTTTCACACCAAGTGTGTAGTTTCCTCGTCCGTCAAATGATTTTGTTGGAACACCATGGAAGTCACGCACACGTGGAAGTGATACAGATACCAATTTATCTAAAAATTCATACATACGTTCGCCACGAAGTGTTACTTTCGCTCCGATTGCAACCCCTTCACGAAGACGGAAGCCGGCGATTGATTTTTTAGCTTTTGTGATAAGTGGTTTTTGACCTGAAATCAATGCTAATTCTTGAGCAGCTTTTTCAAGATTTTTAGCGTTAGAAACAGCGTCACCAACACCCATGTTCAAAACAATCTTATCAACTTTTGGTACAGCCATAACTGATGAATAGTTAAATTGTTCAGTCAAAGCAGGAACTACTTCATTAAGATATTTTTCTTTTAAGCGATTTGCCATGTTACTTCTCCTTTCCTTCGTGATTAATCAAGCACTTCGCCTGATTTTTTGTTGTAACGAACTTTTTTACCGTCAACAAACTTGTATCCAACACGACCTGCTACACCGTTTTTGTCAAGAACTTGTACGTTTGACACATGGATTGCAGCTTCTTTCTCAACGATAGCACCTTGAGGGTTTTCGTTATTTGGTTTTTGATGTTTTTTGACGATGTTAACACCCTCGACAACAACTTTATTTACTTTTGGAAGTGCTGTCAAGACTACAGCTTCAACGCCTTTGTCTTTACCAGCGATTACGCGAACCTTATCGCCTTTTTTTACAAACATTTAGTTTCTCCTATTATTTCTTACGCCCTGATGGGCACCCTGAAAAATTTTCAGGGGACTTCGTTTGTTTTATGTTAAAGTACTTCTGGTGCCAATGAAACGATTTTCATGAAACCGCCATCACGTAGTTCACGTGCAACTGGACCAAAGATACGAGTTCCGCGAGGTGTTTTATCTTCACGGATAATAACTGCAGCATTCTCATCGAATTTGATATACGAACCATCGGCACGACGAGCACCTGTCTTAGTACGAACGATAACGGCTTTCACGACGTCACCTTTTTTAACCGCACCACCAGGAGTAGCTTGTTTTACTGAAGCAACGATGATGTCGCCGATGTTTGCAGATTTACGTTTTGAACCACCAAGAACTTTGATTGTCAAGATTTCACGTGCGCCACTGTTATCAGCAACTTTCAAACGAGTTTCTGTTTGAATCATGTAAGTTTTCTCCTTTCAGGTTGATTAAATGATAACTGCCTCTTCCACAACTTCTACAAGACGGAAACGTTTTGTAGCTGAAAGCGGACGAGTTTCCATGATACGTACGATATCGCCTTCCTTAGCAACATTGTTTTCATCATGAGCTTTATACTTTTTAGAGTAGTTAATACGTTTACCATAGACTGGGTGGTTACGTTTTGTTTCAACTACAACTGTGATGGTTTTGTCCATTTTGTCAGATACAACACGTCCAACAAGAACTTTACGATTATTGCGTTCCATTGAAATTCTCCTTTCCCAATCTATTATTTCACTTCTGATTGCACCGTTTTGATACGTGCAATTTGCTTTTTAACTTCGTTCAAACGAGCAGTTTGCTCAAGTTGACCAGCTGCAGCTTGGAATCGAAGTTCGAAGAGTTCTTTCTTCAATTCATTTTCGCGCTTTGCAAGTTCTTCTTGAGAAAGTCCACGAAGTTCTTTAACAAATTCTTTTATTTCATTAAGTTTCATGTCTTCTCCTTATTCTGCTTCACGTTTTACGAATTTGCATTTAACTGGTAATTTGTGGCTAGCCAAGCGGAATGCTTCGCGTGCGATTTCTTCTGAAACGCCAGCTACTTCAAACATTACTTTGCCACGTTTAACCGGTGCTACCCAACCTTCAGGTGCCCCTTTACCAGATCCCATACGTACCCCGATAGCTTTAGCGGTGTATGATTTGTGTGGGAAGATTTTAATCCAAACCTTACCACCACGTTTCATATAACGCGTCATCGCGATACGAGCTGCTTCGATTTGACGGTTTGTGATCCAGTGGCTAGTTGTCGCTTGAAGACCATATTCACCGAAATCTACTTGTTTTCCACCTTTAGCTTCACCGCGCATTTTTCCACGGAATTCACGACGGTGTTTAACACGTTTAGGTACTAACATTGGTTATTTACCTCCTTTAGTGTTCTTACGAGCTGGGAGAACTTCTCCACGGTAAATCCATACTTTAATACCAAGCTTACCGTATGTTGTAAGTGCTTCTTCCCAAGCATAGTCGATATCCGCACGAAGTGTATGAAGCGGAACAGTTCCTTCTGAGTATCCTTCTGAACGGGCAATATCAGCACCATTCAAACGTCCAGATACTTGAGTTTTAATCCCTTTTGCTCCTGCACGCATTGTGCGTTGGATTGCTTGTTTTTGAGCGCGACGGAATGCCACACGTTGTTCTAATTGACGAGCGATTGTTTCACCAACAAGATGTGCGTCTAAATCAGGTTGCTTGATTTCGATGATGTTGATATGAACTTGTTTGCCAGTCAATTTATTTAATTGTGCCCGAAGTGAATCAACATTGCTACCAGCTTTACCGATAACCATACCTGGTTTCGCTGTGTGAACACTTACGATCACTTTGTTTACAGCGCGTTCAATTTCGATAGTTGAAACGGATGCTTCAGCCAATTCTTTTTTGATAAAGTTGCGGATTGCAAGATCTTCATGAAGGTAATCCGCGTATTCTTTTTCAGCATACCATTTAGCATCCCAATCACGGATGATGCCAACACGCATACCAATTGGATGTACTTTTTGTCCCACGTTTTTACCTCCTTATTTTTCTTCCACAACTACAGTGATGTGAGCTGTACGTTTGTTGATTGGTGAAGCAGAACCTTTTGCACGTGGACGGAAACGTTTGAGTGTTGGTCCTTCGTTTGCGAAAGCTTCACTTACTACCAAGTTTGCTTTTTCCAAACCAAAGTTATTTTCGGCATTAGCAATTGCAGAGTTCAATACTTTTTCAATAATACCTGCTGCTTTGTTTGGAGTAAATTTCAAGATTGCGATTGCATCGGCTACGCTTTTGCCACGGATGTTATCCAAGACAAGACGTGATTTACGAGGTGAAACACGTACTGTGCGAGCAGTTGCTTTAGCTGAAGTAATTTCTGCCATTATGTGTTCCTCCTATTATTTTCTACGTGTTTTCTTGTCGTCAGCAGCGTGACCTTTGTAAGTACGAGTTGGTGCAAATTCACCAAGTTTGTGACCTACCATGTCTTCTTGGATATAAACAGGTACATGTTTGCGTCCATCATAAACTGCGATTGTATAACCAATGAAACTTGGGAAGATCGTTGAACGACGTGACCAAGTTTTAATTACTTTTTTCTTTTCATCGTTTGCTTGAGCTTCAACTTTTTTCATCAAATGCTCATCGACGAAAGGTCCTTTTTTAAGACTACGTCCCATTTTACTATTTTCTCCTTTAAACTATTACCACAGCGGCCTGCCCTGCAAAGCAAGGCTACCGAGCTGGCGGATATGCTTATATTACTTGTAACAGATTACTTCTCGTTACGACGACGAACAATCAGTTTACTAGATTTCGCTTTCTTGTTACGAGTTTTAAGTCCAAGAGCAGGTTTGCCCCATGGAGTAGATGGTGCTTTACGACCAACTGGTGCTTTACCTTCACCACCACCGTGTGGGTGATCGTTAGGGTTCATTACAGAACCGCGAACGGTTGGGCGGATACCTTTCCAACGACTACGTCCTGCTTTACCAAGGTTCACAAGTCCATGTTGCTCATTTCCAACAACACCAATTGTGGCACGACAAGTTCCAAGAATCATACGAACTTCACCTGATTGAAGACGAACAAGAACGTATTTACCTTCTTGACCAAGCACTTGCGCAGAAGCACCTGCTGCACGAACCAATTCACCACCGCGTCCTGGTTTCAATTCGATATTGTGGATAACAGTACCGACTGGAATGTTAGCAAGTGGAAGTGCATTACCGACCTTGATATCTGCTTCTGGACCTGAGACGATGCGTTGACCGACTTCAAGACCTTTAGGAGCGATAATATATGCCTTAATACCGTCTGTATAGTGTACAAGAGCGATGTTAGCGGAACGGTTTGGATCGTATTCAATTGTTTTAACAACTGCTTCGATACCATCTTTGTTACGTTTGAAATCAATCAAACGGTAGTGACGCTTGTGACCGCCACCTTGGTGACGAACTGTGATACGACCGTTGTTGTTGCGACCAGCTTTACTCTTAAGAGAAACAAGCAATGATTTCTCAGGAGTGCTTGTTGTGATTTCTGCGAAATCCAAAGAAGTCATGTTACGACGGCCATTTGTAGTTGGTTTATAAACTTTAATTCCCACGTTAATTCCTCCTTTGATTATTCAGCATCAGCTGTAGCAAACAATTCGATTGCTTTTGAATCAGCAGTCAATGTGATGATTGCTTTTTTCACTTTGCTTGTACGACCTACATAACGTCCTACGCGTTTTGTTTTAGGTTTTACGTTAATGGTATTAACATTTGCCACTTTCACTCCTTCAAAGGCTGCTTCTACAGCTTGTTTGATAAGAAGTTTATGAGCACGAGTGTCAACTTCAAAAACATATTTTCCTGCTTCAAGCTGAGCCATTGAGCTTTCTGTGATGACAGGTTTTTTGATAACATCATACAAATTCATTATGCAAGAACCTCCTCAATTTTAGAGATAGCTGCTTGAGTTACAAGAAGTTTATCTGCATTTACAATGTCAAGAACGCTTGCAGTTGTAGCAGTTGCAACTTTCACATTTGGAAGATTGCGTGCTGAAAGAGCTGCAAATTCATTACCTTCTTCAAGAATAACAAGGACTTTTGAATCAATGCTCAATGCTGCAAGAACTTTTGCGAATTCAGCAGTTTTTGGAGCTGTAAATGAAAGGCTGTCAACAGCTACAAATTTATTTTCAGCAACTTTTTCTGAGTAAACAGATTTAAGTGCCAAGCGACGAACCTTTTGTGGAAGTTTGTAGGCATAAGAACGTGGAGTTGGTCCAAAGACTACGCCACCGCCACGCCATTGTGGTGAGCGAATAGAACCTTGACGAGCGCGTCCAGTTCCTTTTTGACGCCATGGTTTGCGTCCGCCACCTGAAACCGCTGAGCGATTTTTAACTGCGTGAGTTCCTTGACGAAGGCTTGCACGTTGGCTGATGATGACATCAAATACAACCGCTTGATTTGGTTCAATACCAAAGATCGCATCGTTAAGAACTACTTCACCAGCTTGTTTACCAGTTTGGTCAAATAATGTTACGTTTGCCATTATGACTGATTTCCCCTTTCCTTATTATTTACCAGCTTTTACTGCTGATTTGATGGTGATAAGAGATTTCTTAGCACCTGGTACATTCCCTTTGATAAGGATAACGTTCTTTTCTGGAACAACTTGTACAATTTCAAGGTTTTGAATTGTCACACGGTTGCCACCCATACGTCCTGCCAAGTGTTTATTTTTGAAAACACGGTTTGGCGCAACAGGTCCCATTGAACCTGGACGACGGTGGTAACGTGAACCGTGAGCCATCGGACCACGTGATTGACCATGGCGTTTGATAACCCCTTGGAAACCTTTACCTTTAGATGTACCCGTTACATCAACAACATCTCCAGCTACGAAAGTATCAACTGTGATTTCGCTACCTACTTCCAAGCCTTCAATGTTTTTAAATTCACGAATGAAGCGCTTAGGAGCTGTGTTAGCTTTTGCTACATGGCCTTTGGCAGGTTTGTTACTCAATACTTCACGCTTGTCATCAAAACCAACTTGGATTGCATTGTATCCATCTGTTTCAACAGTTTTCACTTGAAGAACAACGTTTGGAGTTGCTTCGATGACAGTTACAGGGATAAATTCACCAGTTTCAGTGAAGATTTGAGTCATTCCCACTTTTTTCCCTAAGATTCCTTTTGTCATGAGAAAAATATTCCTTTTCTTATTTTATAGTTTAAAAAGTTTTTAACGAGCGTTTTTTATGCTCAAACACAAGATACAAGAGGCGTTAAGAACTCGCAGCAAAATATAGGAGATTGATGCAGCGAGCAAAGCTCGCAAGGCAATCTATCTTTTTTGCAAAGAGTTTAGCCTGTGTTCGATTGTGCTATGATTACAGTTTAATCTCTACGTTCACGCCACTTGGTAAATCAAGCTTCATAAGAGCGTCAACCGTTTTTTGCGTTGGATTCACGATGTCAATAAGACGTTTGTGAGTACGCATTTCGAATTGCTCACGAGAATCTTTGTACTTGTGAGTCGCACGAATGATTGTGTAGAGGCTACGTTCAGTTGGAAGTGGAACTGGACCAGCTACGCTTGCACCTGTACGTGTTGCAGTTTCTACGATTTTTGCAGCTGCTGTATCAAGTGTACGGTGTTCGTACGCTTTTAAGCGGATGCGGATTTTTTTATTTGCCATCTTTTTCTCCTTTTCGTCTATTTAAGATAATAGGCTAGCTCCACAAGAAAACCGACAGCGATTGCGTGGCAATGCAACCGAGCGTATCGCAACCTCTTGCATCAAAGCTAAGACCGTATTTTTTACGGCACTAGAATAGTCTATCAGATTCTAGCAGGCAATGCAAGCATTTTTTCGATTTTTTTAAAAATAATAGTCGAATGGAATCTCACCGAAATTCCAAAACAAAAATAGATATTTTTACGAATAAAAAAGTCACCTCCTACCCTATGAATCGACTTTCATAATCCCCTTTATAGTCATTTAGTTTATAGTTTTTATTACTCGTTAACTCGTCTTGCTGTACCATTGAGAAAAGTTACACTTTTCTTATCTGTCACTTGAAATAGTTATCAACTATTTCAACTACCTGCGTCTCGTTGCCTAGTACTAAAAAGAAACGAAACGGCTATACCGTGAAAGATTGGGGATACCGATAAAAAAGCTCCCCCCTCTAAGACGAAGATAGTAGGGATTCTCGTCGAAAATCAAAAGGCTTAACATCAAGTTCGTTCAAACGTGGATGTTAAACCTTTTCTGCTAGGAGCAATCATTCTATTTGGCATTGCTCAGCTCCCTCTTTGGAATTCCATTACTAGAATTTAAGACTGGTGTCCCAAATTTCTGGGGAAATGGACGCCAGCCTGCGTTTTCATTCTAGACGTAGGTTACTATAGTTCAGTGGATTATGTTCATTAATAGATAAATCAAACCATTCATATGCCCACCGTATCAGCTATCCTCTCCCCTCTTTTATAATCCTTGGGGCACCGCTCAAGAGGTAATGCCGAATGCTGTGAAATCAACGGGCTTCGCCATAACCTAGCACAACAGATGTTCATCTATAAAACGTTATGGGCGGGAAAGAACGCGACAGATAGACGGGTTTTCCTCGCTTCTGACACTCTAGGTTCAGGCTAAGACGGTCTGGAAATAGCGCATTTCACTCTCATCTCACAGTTGGTTAGCAGATTTGGAGCTTAAAAAGTGAACAAATTTGAGTAAAAAGCTCCAGTAGAGGTTTTTAGTCTGTTCCCTTGAAAGAAAAGGAACAGCATTTCATTTCCAACGGTCAACTATGTATAGCAGTTGAAGTAATCAACCACTGCGCTGAGATGTTGGAGTGAACTCTAAGAAGTAGAGAAAAACTGCCTCTTTCAAGGTTCTCATAAAACAATCCTAACCGAGAACCTCTCCTATCATAAGAAGAACATCAATCTGAGTATTATTGCCAAAAGTTTCAACATTTAAGTTAAAACTCCTTATCCCTGCCGCTTGAGCCGTTTCAACATCGAGGAAACGATCCCCCATATAATAAGTCGTTTCCGGAGACAGTTCATATTTATCCATGAGATAGAGAATAGCTTCTGGATGAGGCTTTCTTGCAAAACCGGAATCACCTGTCAATATCTCTACAAAATATCGGGAAATCTCTAATTCATTCAAAATAGCAAAGGCATTGTCCCCTTTGTGGGTATAGACAAATTGTTCAATCCCTGCTTCCTGGGCCCAATTAAGAATATCTCTTGCTCCCTCCATCAGGCGAATTTGAGCATTTTTTTCACGCAAGGAATTGGCTCTGACAGCATTCAACTCTTCCAGGGGTATTTGTTCTTGCTCCGATAATTGGCTGAGTAATTCTTTCACTGAATAACGTAAAATAAAGGCTTTGATTTCTTCACGATTAAAGAGCAAACCGAAGTGCTGATACGTTTCTTCTAAGCCCAATAAAATCGCATCGTAGGAATCAAGTAGGGTTCCGTCTAAATCCCAAATAAAGGCCCTTTTCATTGACACTCTACTCCTTTATATACTCATAGCCCAGGTGTTCGTAGGCTTTAGCTGTCGCAACACGTCCAGTTCTGGTCCGTATCAGAAAACCTTGCTGAATTAGATAGGGTTCATACATGTCCTCAACAGTCTCGCGTTCCTCTGCAATGTTGACCGAAAGTGTATTTAAGCCGACAGGACCACCACCGTACATTTCAATCATGGTGCGTAAAATCTTCTGATCAACATAATCAAGACCCTCGCGGTCGACATCCAGCATCGTCAATGCCTTGTCAGTAATGGTATCATCAATCAACCCATCGCCCATAATCTGAGCAACATCCCGTACACGTTTTAACAAGCGATTGGCAATACGAGGGGTTCCGCGAGAACGCTGTGCCAATTCAATAGCCGCTTCATGGGTAATTTCCATCTCAAAAATATCTGCCGTACGCTCGACAATTTCTGTTAGATCAAGCAGGGTATAGTATTCCATGTGACCTGTAATGCCAAAGCGAGCACGCAGGGGATTGGATAACATACCAGCACGCGTTGTCGCACCAATAAGAGTAAAAGGTGGTAAATCCAAATGCACCGCCCGACTAGCTTCTCCTGTCCCAATCATAATGTCAATGTAAAAGTCTTCCATAGCACTATAGAGAATCTCCTCTACTGCCATTGGCAAGCGATGAATTTCATCAATAAACAGGACATCTCCAGGCTCCAAATCATTGAGTAGCGCCACCAAATCTCCAGCCTTTTCGATCACTGGTCCGCTGGTCTGCTTGATATTGACCCCAAGTTCATTGGCGATAACAAAGGCCATGGTGGTTTTCCCCAAACCCGGAGGACCAAACAGCAAGGCATGATCCAAGGCTTCATCTCGCATCTTAGCAGCCTCAATAAAAATTTTCAGCTGTTCCTTCACCTTGTCCTGACCGATATATTCATTTAATTTCTGCGGGCGCAGGGTACGCTCTACGTACTCCTCATCGCCTAGTTGTTCTGTATCGACTATTCTATTCATGGTTTTATTATATCATAAAGGGAGCGGGAAAGAATGCGACAGGCAGAGAAAAGAGTTCGATTTTTTCTCACTTCCTACATTCTAGGTTTGGGCTAAAACGGTCTGGGAATAGACCTGTTTCACTCCCTCCGCCGCATAGCTCCAATAGTCAGAGTAGTGACTGTTGGAGGTTGGAAATGAAGCGAACTCGTTCGCATCAGTCGTAGAGGCTAGATTGGAAGCGTAAAAAATGAACAAATATGAGTGAAAAGCTCCAGTGGAAGTTTTTAGTCTGTTCCCTTGAAAAAGGAAACAGCGTTTCATTTCTGACTTTCAACGACATAATAGCCGTTGAAGCAATCACTGCGTTACTATTTTCTATAATCCCACGCGCTCAAAGATATCGTCTACTCGTTTAGCATAGTAAGACGGGTCAAAGAGTTCGTCAATTTCTGCTTGGCTGAGGCGCTCTGTCACCTTTTCATCTGCCTCAAGTAACGGTTTGAAAGCCGTCTGATTGTCCCAAGCGTAGGCCGTTTTTGGCTGCACCAAATCATAGGCTTCTTCGCGCGTCATGCCTTTTTCAATCAAGGCTAACATCGCACGCTGACTGTAAATCAAGCCAAATGTTGATTCCATATTCCGCTTCATATTTTCTGGGAATACTGTCAAGTTTTTCACGATGTTTCCAAAACGGGTAAGCATATAGTCAATCAAAATGGTCGTATCCGGCGTGATAATCCGCTCTGCCGATGAATGCGAAATGTCCCGTTCATGCCAGAGGGCTACGTTTTCAAACGCAGTTACCATGTGTCCACGGATCACACGCGCAAGCCCGGTCATGTTTTCAGATCCGATTGGGTTGCGTTTATGAGGCATAGCAGAGCTCCCTTTTTGCCCCTTGGCAAAGAACTCTTCGACCTCTCGCTGCTCAGATTTTTGTAGGCCACGGATTTCCGTTGCCATGCGCTCAATAGAAGTCGCAATGGTCGCAAGCGCAGCAAAGTATTCTGCATGAAGGTCACGTGGAAGAACCTGCGTAGAAATTTCCTGTGGACGAATGCCTAGCTTTTTACAGACATAACTTTCCACAAATGGTGGAATATTGGCAAAATTTCCAACCGCACCAGAGATTTTTCCTGCTTCTACGCCCTCAGCAGCACGCTCGAAGCGCTCGATATTGCGCTTCATTTCGCTGTACCAAGTAGCCAATTTCAGCCCGAAGGTCGTCGGCTCCGCATGCACCCCGTGGGTACGCCCCATCATAATCGTATACTTATGTTCACGCGCCTTGTCTGCGACAATATCCGTAAAGCGACGCAAATCCTCACGAATGATATCATTGGCCTGCTTGTAGAGATAACCATAAGCCGTATCCACCACGTCAGTCGAGGTCAAGCCATAGTGCACCCACTTGCGCTCCTCACCGAGGGTTTCAGAAACCGCACGAGTAAAGGCCACGACATCGTGACGCGTTTCTTGCTCAATTTCCAAAATACGGTCAATGTTAAACCCTGCATGTTCACGAATTTTCGCTACATCTTCCTTGGGAATCTCCCCCAACTCAGCCCAGGCCTCATCGGCCAAGATTTCCACCTCAAGCCAAGCCCTATACTTATTTTCCTCTGTCCAAATTGCGCCCATTTCAGGACGTGTGTAACGTTCTAACATAATTAAGATATTAAGGGCGTTAAGCGGACACAACGAAAATAGGAAATTTTGAGATGAGCGACTCGCGCTCGAACAAAATTTATCTTTTTCGCCCAGTCCGTAGCCCGTATTCAGTTCAGTGAATACGGTGCCCTCCTTCCTTTCTTTTTTTATTCTGACTGCATTCAATTTCCAGAACACAGCATTCTTAATTTCATTTGTTTCCTTTTAAAAAACCTCTGATAATTCCTTACAATTCATCTTAGCCACTAAAAATTGAAATGTTGCCTAAAGAACCGACTGAATAAAGTCAACCCCGCTATGCAAGATTTTTTATCATAGCTACTTAACCCAATTCCCACCAAGTTATTTTTAAATTTCCTAAAAATTATTGTTCTACTATCTCAATTTCCTTGATAGTATCAATTCGGACAATTTTAACAATTGAGTTTCCTTTTTTATCTGTATGCCGTAACTTTACCCATTCTTCGTCAACTTCCAAGACGGAATACAAATAATCATAATTCACAATATCATCAAATTGAAACTTACATTGCTCGCCTTCTAGTTCTTTTAGCAATTGCGACATCTCACATCCCCCGTTTTCTTGTCGTCCTAATTTGTAAATCCTTTTTGTTAGCTTAGCAAACTTGTCATTGATACTCCATCCTAAATAAGCAAGCGTTATTAGTAAAATAAAATCTATCATATCCCCTACTTAAAAATCCTTCTTAGGCTTAGCCAACTTGAAAACTTCTCTTTTCCCATTTCAACGGATGAATCGTGAGACAGTATCGTCACATCTATATCCAAGAGAACATCATATACAGCCAGGTAATCATTTGGAGACTGCTGGTTCCGAATAAGCAAAACGCCTCAACTACACCAACTTTTCCCCTTCAATGAAAGTCTGAACAATACTCTGAACCATCCAAACTTCCTCCTTTAGTCTTTCTTGTACTGCTCTTTTATCTCTTCTAGCAATCGAATAATGCGATGTAAGCAACGAAAAAGATAGACAATTGTAGCAATCACTGCACTCCAAACCAATAATGGCAACAGTAACACAATCCATGGAATCTGCATCATACCAATCCTCCTTAGGCTGAACTAACCTAAAAATTCTTTAATCAAATTCACCTCTTCCCCCAACACCGTCACGTGTCCCATTTTCCGATTGTGCTTAGCTTCTGCTTTTCCATAAAGATGAAGATGGGCTTGTGGATGTTGTGCAACAAAGTCCCCTGCTGCTTCCATATCCTGACCCAGAACATTGAGCATAACAGCTGGTGCATGAAGCTGAATGTCCGGCAAGGGCTCGCCTAGGATGCCCAAAATATGGGTATCAAACTGAGAAAAATTGCAGGCCTCTATACTATAATGACCTGAATTATGGGGGCGAGGCGCAAGTTCATTGACGAGAATTTCCTCCCCAGCTACAAACATCTCTATACATAGTGTACCAAAAAGTTGCAAATCTGTGGCAATTTTACAGGCCATTTGAATAGCTTTGTCTGCCAACTGTTCAGAGATACGAGCTGGGACAATGGTTTTAGAAAGAATGTTGTTGCGATGAATATTTTCTTGAATAGGAAAGACGGTCAGTTCCCGACCATTTCCTGAAACCAAGACTGAAATTTCCATATCAAACGGTACAAAATCTTCTAAAACACAGTCCGTCTGGTCTGCCAATACTTTTGCTTGCGCGAGACTTTCCTCATCACGAATGACCACTTGACCATGACCGTCATAGCCACCTGTAGCCGTTTTCAGCACTCGTGTCAACGAAAAATCATAGTCCACCAAATCAAGGCTTGAAGCCACTACCTGATAAGGAGCTAGGGCTACACCTGCTTTTAGCAAAAAATCTTTTTCCGCAATTCGATTTTGGGCAATTCGAAGAAGATTCGTTCCTTGAGGTAAGAGTACTTTATCTGCAACTGCATCAAGACTCTCTGCATTCACATTTTCAAACTCATAGGTCAGAACATCACAACGTTCAGCCAAGATACGTAAGGCTTCCACATCTGTATAATCTGCCACGATGACCTCACTCACTCGGGAAGCTGGGCAATCTGCTGCTGGATCAAGCGTGATGACTTTATGCCCGCGGTAAATAGCTGAAATAGCCATCATCTGTCCCAGCTGTCCACCACCTATAATCCCAATTGTCTTAGATAAGGTCATGACTTGACTCCTCTGCTATTTTTCCTTGCTTTTCAGCAAATTCCATCAATTTTCTATTCAAATCTGGGTTTTTAAGCGCCAAAATCCTCACTGCAGACAAACCTGCATTAGTCGCTCCACTATCCCCAATCGCCATGGTCATAACAGGCACACCGCCAGGCATCTGAACAATGGAGTAAAGCGAATCAAGCCCGCTTAAAGCACGCGATTTAATAGGCACCCCAATGACTGGCAGTGTTGTTTTAGCAGCCACCATTCCTGGCAAGTGCGCTGCGCCACCTGCACCTGCAATAATAACCTTGATTCCCCGTGCGTAAGCTTTTTCTGCATGTTCAAACATCAAATCAGGCGTTCGATGGGCAGAAACGACTTTCTTTTCATAGCCAACACCAAATTCATCCAAAATCTGCGCTGCTTTTTTCATGGTTTCCCAGTCCGAAATGGAACCCATGATGAGTGATACAAGTGTTTGTGTCATATTTTCTCCTTATCGAACCGCTTTATTACCAATATCTGTCCGGTAAAACATACCTGTCGTATCCTGCTTTTCCAACTGCTGATAGATTACTTTCTGTGCTTGTGAAACGGTTTCCTGCGTGGTAACAAGCATATAGACACGACCACCACTTGAGACCAACTCTTGCTTCGCATTTAACGCAGCACCCGCGTAGTAGGTTTCAATTTCTCCACTGGTCTTTGCTGGCAATCGCACTCCTTTTTCATACTCCAATGGATACCCCTCGCTTGCAACCACAACCCCCAACGTCACACCATGTTCTAGCCAGGTAAAGGTCGGAGTCTTTCCTGCCAGCAAATCAGTAATATTTTTTGCAAAATCAGATGTCAGACGCGGAAGAATGATTTGCGTTTCAGGATCTCCAAAACGAGCATTGAACTCAATAACCTTAGGACCTTCAGCTGTCGAAATCAAGCCTGCATACAGTACCCCAAGATAGGGACGACTTTCTGCCGTCATTCCTTTCAAGATAGGCTTTATAATCTCTTCCACAGACTGTTCAATTACACTAGCTGGTAAATGAGGAACTGGAGCATAAGCCCCCATACCACCTGTATTTGGTCCTTTATCATCATTAAAAGCACGCTTGTGATCCTGCGCTGTCGGCATGAGATAAAAGTCCTCACCATTCACAAAGGCAAAAAGGGAAAATTCCTCTCCACTTAAAAATTCTTCGATAACCACGCGCGCCCCACTGTCACCAAATTTATTAGCAAGGAGCATGTCGTAAGCCGCAGCTATTGCTTCTTCCACTGTAGCAGCAACTACAACGCCTTTTCCGAGTGCCAAGCCGTCCGCCTTAACTACAATAGGCGCTCCCTGGGCTTCAATGTAGGCTTTGGCCGCTTCAAAATCAGAAAAGGTTTCATAACGCGCTGTCGGTACGCCATATTTCACCATAATTGATTTGGCAAAGTCCTTAGACCATTCCAACTCTGCCGCATTTTTTCTAGGACCAAAAACAAGTAAACCGGCTGCTTCAAAATCATCAACCAAACCTGCTGCCAAGGCATCATCTGGCCCTACAAAGGTCCAATCAATCTTTTCTTCTTGCGCAAATGCGATTAACCTAGAATGTTCGGAAATACCAATATTGACCAACTCTATACCATCTGCCAACATCCCGCTATTTCCAGGAGCAACAAAGACCCTCTCAACACCTTTTGATTCTAACAACTTCTTTGCAATCGCGTGTTCACGACCACCCAAGCCAACAACTAATAGCCTCATCTCTACACCTCTAAAAACGTATTTTATAAAGATATTGTATCAAAATCATTCGTTTTTATCTATAAAATCTATAAAATAGATATTTTTTCATTCCATTTCCGAACGATAAAGAAAGAAAAATCCTAAACACCTATAGGATTGGAACCTTTGTTAAGAATAAAATGATTCAACCATACACTTGGACATTTTTAATCCCTTCCCTACCTTGTTTATTACGATTATTGCTACACTAAGTCACTGCTATAGTCGTCCCATTTATTTTTAATAAATAGGCAACGCATCGTAGGTAGTACTGAAGTACAACACAAGACGAGTTAACAAAGCAACAAAAGATAAACTATTATGCACCTCATGAAGCCATTGTATTCTCCTTCTACCGACTTACCCTCCCGTCCAAGATTTCCTCTATGTCTTACTTCGCACTCCTACCACAAAAATAGGAGGGAGACAACAATCAATTTTACAGTCTCACCTCCACAAGATTGACGAAACTTATAAAATGTTCATATACCCAACATTTTACAAATCCGATACCTACTACCTCAAACTGTTCATCCTATAAAACTTTGGTATTTCGGTACTTTTGTTCCAACCTCACTTTACTATTTCCAACCATCAATGTCTAAAATGTCTCACACCGGTAAAGACCATCGTTAGACCGTATTTATCCGCCATATCAATAGATTCTTGATCACGAACGGAGCCTCCAGGTTGGATAATGGCCTTAATACCTGCAGCCGCAATTTCTTCAACATTATCTGCAAATGGGAAGAAAGCATCTGAAGCAAGGACAGCTCCGTCAAGCCGGTCTTTGGCTTGCTCAATAGCAATCTTAACGGAAGCTACACGATTGGTTTGCCCGGGACCAACACCGAGGGTCATCTTATCATTCGTAATAATGATACCATTTGACTTCACATACTTAATTGCTTTCCACGCAAATTCAAGTGCTACCTCTTCCTGCTCACTTGGTCGACGCTTAGTAACAACCGTCCAATCATTCGGAGTTTCAACAACGACATCTTGGTTCTGAACCAATAAACCTCCAACAACACCTGTATATTCTGCCTCTACTTCGCTTGCTGCTTGCGCATCAAATGGTAATTCAAGGATCCGCAAGTTTTTCTTTTTATTGGTTAAAATTGCTAGCGCTTCTGCCGAATAGCTTGGTGCAATGATAATTTCCAAGAAAATCGGATGCATTTTTTCTGCAGTAGCTGCATCTACCTCACGGTTAAGAACGACGATGCCTCCAAAGATAGAAACTGGATCTGCTTCATAGGCATAATCCCATGCACGTTCAATATCCTCTGCCTGCCCAATACCACATGGATTCATATGTTTTAATGCAACAACAGTTGGTCGCTCCTTGAAATCGCGAATAATCCGAATCGCAGCATCCGCATCACGAATATTATTGAAAGAGAGCTCCTTTCCATTTAATTGTTTAGCTGATGCAATCGAATAAGCTGTGGGAATTGCTTTTTGATAAAAATCAGCATCCTGCTGTGGATTTTCCCCATAGCGCATGGCCTGATTTAAATCATACGTCAATGTCAGCTTCTCTGGTTTTGTTTCTCCCACTTGACCTGTAAAATATTCTGCAATAAGGGCATCGTAAGCAGCAGTATGACGGAAGACCTTAGCTGCCAAACGTTGACGGGTAGCATAGGCGGTCTCACCACCTGCCTTTAGTTCATCAAGCACTACCGCATAATCTGCAGGATCCACTACAACAGTTACACTCGCATGATTCTTCGCTGCCGAACGAAGCATGGAGGGACCACCAATATCAATATTTTCCACTGCTAAATCATAGGTGACATCTGGACGAAGAATTGTCTCCTTAAAAGGATAAAGATTGACAACAACCAAATCAATCAATCCAATCGCATGGTCATGTGCTGCCTCTAAATGACTATCGACATCACGACGCGCCAACAATCCTCCATGAATCTTAGGATGAAGCGTCTTGACACGTCCATCCATCATTTCTGGAAAACCTGTAATATCATCGATTGCAATGGTCTCAACCCCTGCATTATCAAGGGTAGTCTTAGTCCCACCCGTTGAAATAATCTCCCAACCAAGGGCTTTCAATTCTTGGGCAAACTCTATAATGCCCACTTTATCAGATACGCTGATTAATGCGCGTTTTGTCATGGTTTCTCCTTTTGTTTCTTATTTGTTACTATTTCATTCGTTTGTAGTAATGTTTAACATCTTCTCTTTTTGATAGGTACTCAGATAATTCTGATATAAGCCATTTTCTCTTGCAAACTACAACTACAGGGTTTTGGGGGAGGAAGATTACAAGAGTAATTCATCACAGTTAAAACAACTTAATCTTCGTCATCACCCAAAGCGACTAGTGGCAGGCAAAGCTAAGAGCTGAAAGCAAGATGCATTTTCAGTTTTGTGGAACATCAAGCGCCCGTCTGGTAAATATTTCTCGGTCATCTTGACCAAAAATCGTAAATCCTAGAGAATGCAGTAAGTGCTCCATTTTCTGATTGCCTTTATAGTCTTTTAGTTTACTTTTAGTACTAGGCAACGAGCTGCAGGCTGTACTAGAGTACGGCAAAGCGAGTTAACGAAGTAATAAAAGATAAACGAAATGACTTTAACAAAATCTGCCCGAATTGTACTATATTTTCCTAGAACTTTAGCTTGCTCAATTAAGGCCAAGATAGCAGACTTTCCATATCCATTTCCCTGCTGGCACTCATCAATCATCAATCGCCAAATTGTATAGCAAGACTCTTCGTCATCTATATCAACCAAGGCAAAACCAATGACTTCCTCATTCACATAAATGGCGTAGGGAAAGACATCTCCATTTTCCCGATAGAGCCAGCAATCTGCTAGCGATCGAAGATTAGAAGCTACAAACTGCTTGTCTTTCTCTGCCACGGTCAAATGGATAAGCTGAGTAAAATTTTCTTCATCAACTAATCTTAACGTAATCATTTGGAAATCTTCCTCTCTTTCTCTGAAATCCATCATGATAACCGAAAGTCTATCATATTTGATTTACAAACGAGAGAGTAACTCCCTAATCGCCTCTGGGTAGAGCTGGTATTCTGCTTCGTGAATCCTAGTTTCAAAATCCTCCAAGCTATCCTCCTTGTAGCGCGGTACACGCACCTGCTTGATAATCTGTCCTGTATCAATCCCTCTATCCACCCAATGAACGGTCACACCAGATTGATCAACGCCTGCCTCCCACGCATCTTCAATTCCATGAGCACCAGGAAATTCCGGTAAATAGGCTGGATGAATATTGATGATACGCCCTTCATAAGCTGATAACAAGGTTTCACTGACAATTTTCATGTAGCCTGCTAAGACCACTAGATCAATCTGATGCTGTTCTAACAAGTCAACAATCGCCTGTTCATAGGCTACCTTTGTATCAAATTCCTTTAATTCAAAAGCATAACTTGTTATCCCTACCTTTTGAGCCCGTTCTAAGACATAAGCTGCTCGCTTATCTGAAAAAATAAATTCAACTGGAAACTGATCGGCAATCACTTGAAAATTAGACCCATTTCCTGAGGCAAAAACTGCGATTTTCATATTCGATATAAAGGGATTATCCGGCTTTCCGAAAATTTCCATAGAAGTAAAACAATTCAGTGAATTATTATAGGTTTGAACCGCAACATTTGAAAGTGAAAAAGAAACACCCTTTTCAACTTTCATGTTTACTCCTAGAAAACTATCCCGTGTTCAGCTAGAACACCTAACTAAACATTCCTTTCTTCAATTTTTTGAGCGCCAATCAATAGCAACGCTATCACTACTTGATTACCACACTAGCATCCGTTTTTTCCACGATTCGACCGATTTCATAGACTTCTTCGTCGACTAGTTCTCTGACGCGCTCCACATCTTCTGCTGCTACCGCAAGAACCATTCCAAGACCCATATTGAAAATTTCAAACATTTCCGCATGAGGAATCTTACCATATTTCTCCAAAACCTTAAAAATCGGCAAGACTGGCACTTGTTTTTCATCAATCTCAGCGGCTAGTTCTGAACCAAACATCCGTGGAATATTTTCAATAAATCCACCACCTGTAATATGGGCAATCCCATGTACCAAATTTGCTTTTATCAGTGGAAGCAAGGCTTTAACGTAGATACGTGTTGGTTCAAGCAACACTTCCTTAAGGGGCTTGCCGTCTAGTTCAGGTAGTACCTCATCTCCTGTATAGCCTGCAAAAACACGGCGAACCAAAGAATAGCCATTCGAATGAATCCCGCTAGAAGCAAGGCCTAAAAGAACATCGCCAGATTGAACGTTTGAACCATCAATAGTTTGGGATTTCTCAGCGATACCTACTGCAAAGCCTGCCAAGTCATAGTCATCTTCTCCATACATACCAGGCATTTCAGCTGTCTCACCACCAATCAGAGCAGCACCAGCTTGAACACAGCCCTCAGCCACACCAGCAACAACCTGCTCCAACTTTTCTGGCACATTCTTACCAGTCGCTACATAGTCAAGGAAATAGAGAGGCTCCGCTCCAGCAGCAATGATATCGTTCACGCACATAGCTACACAGTCTTGACCAATCGTATCATGCTTGTCATACTTGATCGCAAGCATCAACTTAGTTCCAACACCATCTGTACCTGAAATCAACACAGGCTCTTTCACACCAGTAGTTGTGAGGTCAAACATTCCACCAAAGCCACCGAGAGCTCCCATCACACCAAGACGTTCAGTACGCGCCACATGTTTTTTTATCCGCTCAACCACCTCGTAGCCAGCTTCCACATCAACGCCAGATTGAGCATAAGCATTTTTAGACATAATATTTTTCCTTCTCTTTTTTTTATTTGTTAAAAAACTATATTGGAGATTGCACCATTTTTCTACTCTAATAAAAATGAAATTCTAACTAGTTTTCACAATTAAGAATTGTGAACGGTTGGGGATAAGGATAGCAAGGCTAGCTTCTCGGTCGAACTGAAGTTCAGCAAAGTAAGCCAACGACGAAAGAAAGTGATGTTTGACAAATATGAGCTTTGGACCTCTGGGATAAAGGAACCACCGACAAATGCTTTCATCTTTAGTCAATCATAAGACGTAGTGCATAAGCATTTTCCTCTCATTTTATTTTCCTGCTTTTTGTTAAGAAAGGAACTCAACCGTGATTTCAACGTCTCGATTGTCCTTACTCCTTTATTTCTAGCTTCAATCTAGCATAGTCCACTGGATTATCTTCGCTATTCAGTTTTAAAGCCAAGCATCCGTCATCACTCATCTGACGATCGGTACA
Organism: Streptococcus sp. LYSM12; assembly: GCF_004569635.1. Lineage (GTDB taxonomy): Bacteria > Bacillota > Bacilli > Lactobacillales > Streptococcaceae > Streptococcus. The sequence continues at coordinate 16,288 of NZ_SPOZ01000020.1, read as the reverse complement.
CATCAAATGGTTCACACTATAAGCCTTAATGAGATTGGGTACTCTCATCCCAACCTCTCAACTCACTATCTCTATTGCTTTTATAATCTTTTATTACTTCGTTCACTCGCTTTTCCGTACTCTAGTACAGCCTGCAGCTCCTTGCCTAGTACGAAAAGTAAACGAAACAACTATAACGTGACAAAACTATTTAACATAATCGATATGAAAGCTAACTTTCTCTTCTAAACTCTTCAAGTAAGCATCTTCATAGTCATAAAGTGGTGTTGGGTATTTCCCATCAAAATAAGCTACACACAAACCACCATTTGGAGCATCTGTATCCAGTCCAATTGATTCAATCAGCCCCTCCAAGGATAGATAAGTCAAACTATCTGCACCGATAATCTCACAAACTTCATCAACTGTATGATTAGCTGAAATCAATTCTCGACGAGTTTGAATATCGATGCCATAAAAACATGGATATTTCAACTCTGGGCTACCGATAGCTACATGAACCTCCGCTGCTCCTGCTTCTTTCAAAAGCTGAACTATACGACGAGAAGTTGTTCCACGAACGATAGAATCATCCACCATGACCACCCGCTTACCCTTGACGACACTAGAAACAGCTGACAATTTCATTCGAACCCCTTGCTCACGAAGTTCTTGAGTTGGTTGGATAAAGGTGCGTTGTGTATATTGATTTTTCACCAAGCCCATCTCATTAGGCAGACCAGACTCTTCTGCAAAGCCCATAGCAGCCGATAGTGACGAATTAGGGACTCCAACAACAATGTCCGCTGAATGCTTAAACTCCCGTGCTAAACGGCGTCCCATATTCTTACGAGCTGTATGAACATTGACTCCTGCAATATCAGAATCAGGGCGGGCAAAATACACATACTCCATTGAGCAAATTGCCAGCTGGGTGTCCTCCGTATAGGTATCATACTGAATTCCATCATCATCAATGATGATTACTTCACCGGGTTTGACATCTCTAACCCACTCTGCTCCCACTACTTCAAAAGCACATGTTTCTGATGAAACAACCCAAGCTCCATTTTTCATTCGTCCGATGGACAAGGGGCGAAAACCATTCGGGTCTAAAGCAGCAATCAGTTTATCCTCTGTTAAAAGCAGATAGGCAAAGCCACCCTTAACTGTATTTAAAGCCTCTTTAATTTTACCCATAAAGCTAGGATTATGGCTACGACGAATGAGGTGCATCAAAATTTCTGTATCAGATGACGCGTTGAAAATCGCACCTTGTTTTTCTAATTCTTTTCGGAGAGAAATGGCATTTGTCAAATTTCCATTGTGAGCTAATCCGAATTCTCCATCATGAAATTTATAGAGAAAGGGTTGAATATTCCGAATATCCGCTGCTCCTGCTGTCGCATAACGAACGTGTCCAATCGCTGCCTTGCCCGTTAATGTATCCAAATCATCTGGATTTTTAAAGACTTCTGACAACAATCCCTTCTCACGGTAGCCTCGCAGGCTCCCATTAGAATTAGAAACAATCCCAGCTCCCTCCTGGCCACGGTGCTGTAAACTATGCAAACCAAAATAAGTTACTTGAGCTGCTTGAGGATGCCCCCAAATCCCAAAAACTCCACATTCTTCATTGAGAGATTTTTTTTCGTAAGTCATGATTGTCCTTCTTGCTGATTCTTTTAAGTTGGTAGAAAGGAGAGAGCATCTCACCCTAACTACTCTCTATTTATGTTTAAAAAAGTTAACTGCTGAAATAAATAATCGTTGATCCTTATTTCCTGGAATATTTTGAAATAGTCCTGATTCATAACGTTCAGAATGCCCCATTTTCCCAATGATTTGTCCATTCTTACTGGTAATCCCCTCAATGGCATACAAGGACCCGTTTGGATTGTAACGACTATCCATACTTGCTTGTCCTTCAAAATCCACATACTGGCTAAAAATTTGCCCATTGTCACGAAGTTCTGCAAATTCTGTCGGTGTTACGACAAATTTTCCTTCTCCATGCGATACTGGAATAGTGTGAATATCACCGACTTCAACACCAGCAAGCCACGGTGAATTAGTATTGACAATGCGGGTCTCCACCATTTTTGCCACATGTTGGTTGGCATCATTGTAAAAGAGGGTCGGGCTCGCTTCACCTGCTTCTTCAAAGTTTCCATACGGCAAGAGACCTGATTTAACAAGGGCTTGGAAGCCATTACAGATACCAATAACAAGACCTCCACGCGCAATAAAAGCATCTATTGCCGTCTTGATTTTCTCATTGAGCAGAATATTGACAATGAATTTAGCAGATCCATCTGGCTCATCTGCCGCTGAAAATCCACCTGCAAAAAAGAGAATCTGCGCTTGGTTAATAGAGGTAGCCATGTTTTCAACAGACTGAGCAAGACTAGCTTCATCCAAGTTCACAAATGGCTCGAGTCGTACCTTGGCACCTGCTTGCTCAAAAGCCTTGGCTGAATCATACTCGGAGTTAGTCCCTGGAAAGACTGGAATATATACCAACGGTTGCACAATTTCTTCCTTGCTCTTTCGAACAAAGTCTGTCCTGACTGGGGTCACTTCTGCTATATGACTTTCCTGTTTAAAGACAGTCGGGTAAATTCCCTCAAAAGTTCCCTCAAAACTTGCCTGTAAGTCTGCAAGGGCTAACTCCACACCATTGATGATGAGAGTTGCTTCACCTGTTGTCTGTCCAATAGTTAGAAGTCCCTCAATCTCATCTGGACTAGTGAAGACAAATCCTCCCAGTTGACCTTGTAAGCTGGTTTCTAGCTGGGCAAGTACTACACTTGCTCCGATGCGGTTACCAAAAGTCATAAGTGCGAGAGCTTCTACAACACCACCATATTTGACTGCAGCCGCTGCTGTAATGTTGTATTTTCTTTGAATTTCTGTAAAGCGATTGAAATTTTCTTTGATAGTCGTAAAATCAATCTCTTTAGAAATAGCTGTTCCCGGAATGTAATAGAGATATTCACCAGCTGCCTTAAACTCTGGCGACAAGATCCGAGGAACTGTTGAAGTTGTTACTCCAAAAGCCACCAAGGTCGGAGGAACTGTCAATTCTTCAAAGGTTCCAGACATAGAATCCTTGCCACCAATTGATGGAAGACCCAACTGAATCTGAGCCTCAATAGAACCAAGTAGTGCCGCTACAGGTTTTCCAAAACGTGTAGCCTCTTTATCCATCCGTTCAAAATATTCCTGATACGAAAAGCGCGCCTTTTCCCAATTGCTGCCTGTTGCCACCAAACGACTCGTAGCCTCAATCACAGCATAGGCTGCTCCATGGTAAGGAGACCATTCTGCAATCAAAGGATTGTAGCCTTGAGCAATGACAGAAACGGTTTCTGTCACACCATGCTCTACTGGCAATTTCTGAACCGAACTTTCTGGCGGTGTGAGTTGGTAACGCCCACCTAGTGGATGATTGACCGTTGAACGACCAACCGAACTATCAAAAATCGTCTGCAAACCCTTTTGGCTAGCATGATTCAAGTCCGACAATACATCCTGTATATCCTCTTTCAAGGTCTCTAGTGAAGTCGTTCGTTGCTCTGGCAAGAGATGTGGACTATCTATCACCTTTGCGTCTACCACCACACGTACACCATTGGTATCAAGGAAAGAACGCTCAATATCGACAATCTTCTGCCCTTTCCACATCATGACAAGATTTGGTGTTTCAGTCACTCGGGCTACAGAAACTGCTAGAATATTCTCCTTAGCTGCTAAGGCAATAAAGGTCTCCACATCTTCTGGAGAAACGACCACAGCCATGCGCTCTTGGCTTTCTGAAATGGCAATTTCTGTCCCATTCAAACCTTGATACTTTAGGGGTACCTTGTCCAAATCAATTTCAAGACCCACTGCCAATTCACCAATAGCAACACAGACCCCACCTGCCCCAAAATCATTGGATTTTTTTATCAAGCGAGTTACAGTTTTATCGCGAAAGAGTCGTTGAATTTTCCGCTCCTCAATCGCGTTTCCTTTTTGAACTTCCGCTCCAGCTGTTTCAACAGATGCTACTGTCTGAACCTTGGATGAACCTGTCGCTCCACCCACGCCGTCACGACCTGTTTTTCCACCAAGGAGAATAATCACATCTCCTGCAACCGGCTGTTCACGAATCACATTTTCCTTTGGAGCAGCTCCAACAACGGCACCTAATTCCATACGTTTTGCCACAAATCCTGGGTGGAAGTATTCCCGTACATAGGTTGTTGCAAGACCAATTTGATTTCCATAAGAAGAGTAACCATGGGCAGCAGTTTTAGAGATGACTTGTTGTGATAGTTTTCCTGGGCGAGTTTCAGACAAGGGCTGAGTAATATCACCTGCTCCAGAAATCCGCATAGCCTGATAAACATAGGAACGACCTGAAAGCGGATCGCGAATGGCCCCTCCAATACAGGTTGCCGCACCACCAAAAGGTTCAATTTCTGTTGGATGATTATGGGTCTCGTTTTTAAACATCAAGAGCCATGGCTCTTTAACACCGTTTACATCTACTTCAATTTCTACCGAGCAAGCATTGATTTCATCTGAGACCTCCAGATCATCCAAGCGTCCATTAGCCCGCTCATATCGCCCAAAAATCGTTGCCATATCCATGAGTGTCTGTGGCTTATCCGCTCGCCCCAGTTCCCGCCTCATCGCAAGATATTTATCATAAGTCGTCTGTAGCTGTTCTTGAAAGCACGATTCTGAAAAATCTATCTGGCGTAACTCTGTCTCAAATGTTGTATGGCGACAATGGTCTGACCAATAGGTATCCAAAACTTTCAGCTCTGTCTCTGTCGGACAGCGACCGATGGAAGCAAAATAGTCTTGAATAAAGAGTAAATCCGCCACTTCCATGGCAAGGCCCTGGTCTTTTTTATATTGGGCAAAATCCACTGCGGTATAATTCAGGAAAAAATCAAGCACAGGAATAACCGTATCAGAACTTGAAAAGACCGGTTCTTCCAAACCATTTGTGATATCTTTGAAGCGTGAATCCACAGGATTGAGCAAATAAGCCTGTATCTTCGCAAAATCCTCATCGCTCACATCCGCATTCAAGAGGTAGAGCTGCGCTGTTTTTACCGTCACGCTACTGCCAGCTCCTAAGAGAAAAAGTGCTTCCTGACTGCTTGCTGCACGCTGATCAAATTGCCCAGGAAGAGCCTCAATAGCAAAGAAACGGCTGTTTGCAAGTCCATCTACCACCTCGCTGTCGGTTAGAAGTGTATCGGTCACCTTTTCTGAAAAAATCCGCTCCTCAGCTACCGCCAATAAGGCCTCATCCAAACCAAAAACATCATAGACCTGTACCAAACGCAAGCTCATCAAACTTGTAACTGCTAATCGCTCCTGCAATTCACGTAGCAAACTCTCTGCTTTAATCTGAAAACTCACTTTTTTCTCAACAAAAATCCGTTTGTTCATCTTAGTTCAACTCCTGTAATTTTTCCCACACGACTTGATAGACATCCGTCATCTCTCCAAGACCTCGACGAAAGACATCCTTGTCCATATGATGTCCGTCTGCATCCCAGAGCCTACAATTATCCGGTGAAAATTCATCCGCTAAGATAATCTTACCGTCCTTGTCCTTACCAAATTCCAACTTAAAATCAATCAATGTTAGACCAATTTCTGCAAACCAGGCAGTTAACAAACGATTGATATTTCTTGTTTCTTCCTTAATGTAGCTGATTTCTTCTCTTGAAGCAAGATCCAGAAAGGCAATATGTTCATCGTTGATAAAAGGATCATCCAATTCATCTTTTTTATAATAAAATTCCACAATTGGCTGCTCCAACTTGATCCCTTCTGCTACACCAAAACGCTTGGAAAAAGAACCTGCTGTATAATTACGTAGCACCACTTCCAGCGGAATAATCTCAACCTTTTTGTTCAACTGCTCCGTATCAGACAGTTTTTCAATAAAGTGGGTTGCAATGCCTGCCCGATTTAATTTTTCAAAAATCAAAGACGAAATCTGATTATTCAGCCGTCCCTTTCCGATGACTTCTTCCTTTTTTAGACCATTAAAAGCTGTCGCCTGATCCTTATAGCAAGAGACAATCAGCTCATCCTTTTCCGTTGAATAAATATCCTTAGCTTTCCCCGAATATAACAATGATTGCTTCATAATATTGTTCGCCTTTGTTTTTTATTTTTTAATGTTATGCTATATTTTAACACATAACATTCGTTTATTCAAGAAGATACCAGTGATACACCCCGACAAAGAAAAAAACGTAAGCCAAAAGACGAACGTTTATCTGTTTTATACATCACACAAAAGATAGGAATTTCCTGCTAGGACACTCTCCCTATACTGTCACTCCTTTACAAGCTATAGTCTTTTAGTACTAGAGTACGGCAAAGCGAGTGAACGAAGTAATAAAAGATAGACTAAATGACTATACAAAAGCCATAAAGCAAGCAAAGTAAACATAGGAGGTTCACGCAGAGTCTGTAGAGTCTAAGAAACCTATCTTTTTTACACTGCTCATTAAAAAGCTTGAAGACTGCTAGCTCTCCACTCGTGTTCCACGCGTTCGGATTTCTAGGCGCGGGCTAAAATACTACACTAGTGTATCCGAACTTTCGAATTTCTAGGCGCGGGCTAAAATACTACACTGGAGTATCCGAACTTTCGAATTTCTAGGCGCGGGCTAAAATACTACACTCGTGTTCCGAACTTTCGAATTTCAAGGTGCGGGCTAAAATACTACACTGGAGTATCCGAACTTTCGAATTTCAAGGTGCGGGCTAAAATACTACACTCGTGTTCCGAACTTTCGAATTTCTAGGCGCGGGCTAAAATACTACACTGGAGTATCCGAACTTTCGAATTTCTAGGCGCGGGCTAAAATACTACACTCGTGTTCCGAACTTTCGAATTTCTAGGCGCGGGCTAAAATACTCCACTGGAGTATCCGCACTTTCGAATTTCTAGGTGCGGGCTAAAATACTACACTGGAGTATCCGCACTTTCGAATTTCTAGGTGCGGGCTAAAATACTACACTCGTGTTCCGAACTTTCGAATTTCTAGGCGCGGGCTAAAATACTACACTGGAGTATCCGCACTTTCGAATTTCAAGGTGCGGGCTAAAATACTCCACTGGAGTATTTTAGTCCCCTAAATGGATAGATACGTCAAACTACTCATGCTCTAAACATTTACAAGAATAGTCACTCCCCGTTTCACGTGACTAAATATTCTTTCACTTGTCCACAGGACATCAACTATGCCCTTTTCTGTTCAATATAATCTACAATATCTGCCAGCGTTTCAAATTTTTCAATCGCCTCATCTGAAATCGTAATGTGAAATTCATCTTCTAAGAGCAAAACAAGCTCCATGATTTCGACAGAATCCTCTGCCAGTTCTTTCTGGACAATCAAATCCGGACGAATCAGCAAGTCCTCCCCTTTTTCCTCGATGAGAATTTCCTCAATCCGCTGATAAATTTCTTCCTTAGTCACGAGTTTCCTCCTCATGTGAAAAATAATCGACCGATTTATCGACAATATCGGCTTCTAGCATGGTTCTAATCTGACGAACCGTATGGTAGACTGCTGCTGCATCACTTGATCCGTGCGCTTTTATGACAGGAGCTTTTAACCCCAAAAGCACCGCCCCTCCTGCTTTTTTGTAGTCAAGCGCCCCAAGAGCAGATTTCAACGTTGGCTTCAAGAGCAGACCACCAATTTTAGCCAGCAAGCCACCATTTTTGATAGCTGAAGTTAGCTGACTGAGAATGCTTTTTGCTGTTCCTTCAATCGTTTTGAGGACAGCGTTTCCCGTGAAACCATCCGTCACTACCACATCTGCAACACCATTTAATAACTCACGAGCCTCGATATTGCCAATAAAATGAATCGATTTATCGTGTAAAAGCAACTCATAAGCTTCCTTATGAACAGGTGTTCCTTTTGATTCTTCTGTTCCATTGTTCAACAAGGCGACACGTGGACGAGCAATTCCTCGAACATACTGGGCATAGAAAGACCCCAAAATCGCATATTGATGCAAATGATGAGCCGTATTCTCTGCATTAGCTCCCAAATCCATCATATCAAATCCTTTCCCGTCCATAGTCGGTAAGCTTGACAACAAGCCCGGACGGTCAATTTGCTTCAAACGCCCAACGATAAATACACCCGCAGCAAGAAGAGCCCCTGTATTTCCAGCAGATAAAACAGCATCCGCCTCCCCTGTCTTAACAGCCTTGGTCGCAAGCACCATAGAAGAATTTTTCTTACGACGAATGGCCTTAACGGGCTCGTCGTTTGACTCAATCTTCTCCTCCGTATGAATAATGGAGACTCGGTCCATGCTAGTCAAAAGAGGTTTAATTTTTCTCTCATCTCCATACAGCTGGATTTCAATATCAGAAAAAGCAGCTAGTGCCTGATTAATCCCCTCTATAATCGCTTGCGGAGCATGATCTCCCCCCATTGCATCAACAGCAATACGTTTCATTTTAATTCCTCATTTTCTGTTTGTTTCATTAACTGCCCCCAGGAAGACAGGTCATCAATAAATTTCTTTGATTTTAGATGAATACCCACATACTCTTCATAGAGTTGATCGATAAAAAGTCGCAATTTGGACTTCATCTCATCCTTGACCGAAATCCTCTCCAATTCCTCAAAGGAAATCGCCTGAAATTGATCAATCAGGTAGAGAACATTGGGATCCAGATGTAGGCGTCTCTCATCTTCATGATAGTGTTGCGGACATAACACCCCTGAGTATTTATAAGAATAATCAAAAGGCAACCCCACACGATGACAGAAGACACATTCATGTACATTCAACGATACACCAAATCGTCCCAGCAGTTGCACTTCAAAAATATTAGTCAAAATCTCATAATCCAATCCCGACTCCATCAGCTCCAAAGTCTTAATCAAAAAAGTAAACAAGGACGCATCATGAATTTTGTCCTGCACACAAGCATCTGCTAGAGCAAGAACGTAAGTCGCATAACTCAAACAAAAAATATCCTGATTAAGTTGCCGAAAGGGCTGAACCTGATGAAAATCCTCGATATAGCTCAGTCCATCCTCATTGATTTTGACAATAAACTCCGCATAGGTTAATGGCTGAATCGCAGCAGTCAATTTGGATTTAGCAACATGTTTCACGAAAAACATCCTTTTTCCTGCCTGCTCGGTAAAAATTTTGACCAGTTTATCCGCTTCACGGAAGTCTCGATTATAGAGAACAATTCCGCTTGTTTCAATCCGTTCCATAATCCGCCATAAATTCTTTCAATCGCACCATTGCCTGCTCAATCGTCTCCATGCTAGCCGCATAAGAAATCCGAATATATCCCTCTCCGTACTGACCAAAGGCCGCACCAGGGATAAAGGCAACAGCCTTTTTCCGGGCAAGTTCTTGTAAGAAATGAAAGGAATCTTGATTGTAGCCGTCTGGAATCTTAGCAAAGATATAAAACGCACCATCTGGCTTGATGATTTTAAAGCCAAGTGCCGTCATCTTCTCAATCAGATAATCCCTACGTTTAACATATTCTTGACACATAGGAAAGGCATCTTCCTTTCCATTTTTTAAGGCTTCTAAAGCACCATACTGCATGGCTGTCGCTGCGGCAGTTACCAAATACTGGTGACTTTTAATCACCTGACTGATAATCTCAGCACACGACATAATCAAGCCAATCCGCCACCCTGTCATGGCGTGTGATTTAGACAACCCTTGAATTAAAATCGTCTGTTCTGGCAAGAACTCCGCAATCGATACATGAGGCTCTCCTGTATAAGTCAATTCTGCATAAACCTCGTCTGATAAGACAAAAATGGGATATTTCTTCAAGACCTCTGCAAAAGCTTGAATCTGTTCCCGAGAGTAAGTCACCCCTGTAGGATTCGTGGGATAATTCAAAATGACCGCCTTGAGTTTATCTCCCTGCTCAGCAATCGCTTGTTCCAACACCTCAGGTGTCAAGACAAAAGCAGTTGCTGTCGTGTCAATTTCAACAATGTCTGCTCCCACCATATTGACAATCGGTTCATAACCAGGATAAGCAGGCGCTGGCAACAATACTGTGTCTCCCGGCTCCAAAATGGCTACCAAGCTAGCAGACAAGGCTTCAGTCGCACCAATTGTCACCAATATTTCACTCATAGGATTGTAAGATAAGTTGTATTTTTCAGCGACAAATTCAGCTGCTACTTGTCGCAATTCGAATAGACCTGCCATACCCGTATAATAGCTCTGATTAGCATCAATGGCAGCTTTCGCTACTTCCTTAATATGATCTGGTGTTGTAAAATCGGGTTCTCCCAAAGTTAACTTTAAAATACCAGGGATATCTGAAATGGCTTGATCAAACTGACGAATCATTGACACTTCAATCCGATTCAAATTCTGATTAAAACGATGATATAAGTCCATCTCTCACCTCTCTATTCACTCATACGCTACCAGTCTTTTAGTACTAACCAACGAACTACAAGGTTATGCTAAGTACGGCAAACCTAGCTGACAAAGTAGTAAACGGTAAACTGAATAACGATAAAATACATTTCTATTGATGAAATAGATTGCTCTATCACATTATACCACTATTTTCAATTAAGAAAAAGTTTACAACATAAAGAATAGACTGAAGCGACGCTTCAGTCTATTCTTCTTATTTATCCTTGATTGTTTCAAATAAAGGTGACAATGGACGCTTTTCATGAATTCGAATGATTGCTTCAGCCAATAGATCCGCTGTTGAAATCCATTCAATCTTATCAATCAAACGAGCCTCAGGAATTTCAATTGTATCCAATACGACCAATTTCTTAATTGCAGAGTTTTGGATATTTTCCATGGCAGGTCCAGACAAGACAGGATGGGTACATGAAGCATAAACTTCTACTGCACCAGCTTCTGCCAAAGCATCCGCTGCATGGCAAATCGTTCCTGCTGTATCAATCATATCATCAATTAAGATACAAGTCTTGCCCTCAATATTTCCGATAATATTCATCACTTCTGATGTATTCATCTTATCAACACTACGACGTTTATCAATAATGGCAATCGGTGTCTTCAAGAATTGTGCTAACTTACGTGCACGCGTTACACCACCATGGTCAGGAGATACCACCACATATCCATCCCCGACCATGCCACGTCGCTCGAAGTAATCTGCAATCAAAGGCGCTCCCATCAAGTGATCTACCGGAATATCAAAGAAACCTTGAATCTGCGCTGCGTGCAAATCAATTGTTAATAATCGATCGACACCTGCAATCTCTAACATATTGGCAACCAACTTAGATGTAATGGGTTCCCGCGCACGTGCTTTACGATCCTGACGTGCATAGCCATAATAAGGAATAACGACATTTACTGACTCTGCAGATGCCCGTTTCAAAGCATCTACCATAATCAAAATCTCCATTAAATGATCATTTACTGGAGAACTAGTTGATTGAAGAATATACACATGTCTCCCACGGATAGACTCTTCAATATTCACCTGAATTTCACCGTCTGAAAATTGACGAACGGTAGACCTCCCTAAAGAAATTCCCATTTTCTCTGCAACTTTCGTTGCTAACTTTTGATTTGAACTAAGGGCAAACAACTTTATGTCAGAAAATGCCATGACAGCCTCCTATTTATTTTTACCTTACTATTTTAACCCTTTTTAAAACAATTTTCAAACAAAAATCAAATCAAACAACCAAGGAAAAAACCTCAGATTACTCCAAGGTTTGTTACCTATTCTATTACGGATAAATGTATCCTGCTACACCATCAGCTGCTGGATTAAACAATCCACGGAAATCAGCTATATATTGGTTACCTGCATAGTTCGATTCAACAACTCGAATTTGTGAACCATTCACTTCTGTAACAACCGCTACGTGACCGTAAGAACCTGAAGTCCAAACTGCAACCGCTCCAACTTGTGGAGTAGAACCTGTACGGAAACCTGCTGCAGATGCTGAATACAACCATTGATTCGCATTACCCCAATAGTTTCCAACCCAAGTAGCTACTTGTTTTACACCCCAAGTACACTGACCAACTGGATAAGTATTGTTCGCATCATAAGTAACGGGTTGGCGAACTGGTGTCGCTGCAACACTTCCTGTAGAAACTGTTGCGCTTACTTGAGGAGCAGGCGTGCTCGCTACCAGATTCGTTACAACTGGCTGCTGTTGTTGTTGCTGTGCTACTGCCATTTGTTGCGCTTGATAAGCTGCTTGTGCTGCAGCCGCTGCCTGTGCTGCAGCTTGCGCTGCGGCTTTTTCTTCAATCAAGGCTTGCTTTTCATCTTCTGCTGTCGCTTTTTCAGCTGCAAGAGTCAGTTGCGCCACCTTCAAAGCTGCTTTTTGAGTATTTAGCTCTTGTGAAGCATCATCCAATTTTTTCCAGTTTGCCTCAACCACATTGATTGCTTCTTGATTGGACTTTTGCTTTTCTGAAATTGCTTCTTTATCTGCTTTTTGTTGCTCAAGCATCCGATTATTCGCTGCAACAATTTCACGCATAGCATTCACACGAGATACAGCATCAATAATTGATTTTGAATCTAAAATAGTATTGATATAGCTAGTTGCTGAACCATCCGTCTGCGCACTACGAGCTTGCTTTTTCAAGGCTTCGTCACGTGAAACAATATCACCAGCTAATTTCTCAATTTCTGCACTCAAGGCTTGTGACTCTGCTTGCAAACGCTCATTTTCAGCTGTCAAGCTCGATTGTTCTGCAACAATAGAGTCAACCTTTGCTTGGATTTCATCAACCTGTGCCTGCGCACTAGCCTGTTGATTCGCAATTTCTTTAATCTTGTTATCTTGAGCTACAATCTTGCTATCTGTATCATCTGCTTTAACCATTGATACATTTTCAACAGTTGTTAAAACAATGGTACTTACCAGCAAACTTGCTAAGATTTTTTTCTTCATAGGTTTGTTAAACTCCTCTGCTCTTTCTGACTATATCATTCTACCAAAAAAATCGCGTAAATATATTACGCGATTATTACATTTTGATGTCTTATTTGTGATATATAAAGAACTTCTCTAATACTGGCTGCAACATCACTAATAAAAGAGAATTGAAGACCAAAGTTGGTACCAAACTATACACTACGAAGATAAACATAGACAAATTGGTTAATTCAAACAAGCGAGCAAATAAGAATGCTCCAAATTCGACTACAAAGACCACAACTAATAGAATAATATGATTGGTTACCCGCTTAAACTTTAAACTCTGATAGAAATAATCAATCAAATAAATCACTAACGGAAATAAGATTACAAAGACACCTAATACATTCAAATAATAAATATCATATAAGAAACCAATTATTGTAAACATGGCAACATTGTAAAAAGTAGGAACATAAAGAACGGAAAACAGCCCTAGAATCAATAAAAGATAACTTGATATATAAATGATGCCTGGTGTCAAATTAATAAACAAGGTAGATAACTGCCCATCTATCACCAAAGATAGAAGCAAAAGGAAAGGAATTAGATACTTTACATAGTTTTTCATTTCCCATCTCCTACAACCAAAACTGAGTAAATATTTGAAAAATTCGCAGTCGGCTCAATATATAACTCACGATTTAAATCACTGCTACTTGTCTTAACAGATCTCACTTTTCCAATTTGAATATTGGACGGCGTGGTTCCAGCCAGATCACTAGTGACTACATTGCTACCAACTGCAATCGCGTCAACACTATTTAATTGACTAATAATAAAGCTATTGGTATCCGTATCGTATCCAGTTAAAATACCATAAATATTATTATTTCCTGCTGTAATTTTTACAGGAATTTTGGTGACTTTATCTAAATTACATAACAGCTTGACATCCGCTACGTCATCATAGATATGTTCAATAATGCCTACCAAACCACCGTTTGATACCACTAACATCTCCTCAGTCAGACCATCTTTTTTTCCTAAATCAATCGTCAACTGTGTATTCCAAGAAACAGGTGTTCGTACAGATACCAAGCCTATAAGAAAATCTTTCTCTTCATAACGCTCCGCCATTCCAAGACTTTCTCTTAAACTGTCATTTTCTTTTTTGATTGTATCCAACTCTGCAACTTGACCTTCTAATGCTGTTAAAGAGGCTTTCAATTCCTTATTTTCATCATAGGTTTCTATCAATTCAGCAATCACATCACGCTGTTGTGAGAAAAATCGAATGGGTTTAGAAAGAAATTGATTGACATAAGATAGCGAGCTATGAATACCATTTGAAACATAGGGAATGTCCAAACGTTTATTGACCGTCAAGAACAATAAAGAGAATGACAACACCAACAGTACTGAACTTACAACAATCAATTTAGCAACTTTATTCATCTCTTATCTAACCTCATACAATCCAAACAAATTTTTATACAATAAAACGAGAATATCATTTGATAATCTCGTTAAACAACGGAGAATAAGGGATTCGAACCCTTGCGCCAGTTACCCGACCTAACGATTTAGCAAACCGTCCTCTTCAGCCTCTTGAGTAATTCTCCATTTATAAATGGGCACGAGTGGAATCGAACCACCGACCTCACGCTTATCAGGCGTGCGCTCTAACCATCTGAGCTACGCGCCCAAACATCTTGTTTGGTATTTGGATACAATCCAAAAGCGGGTGACGAGAATCGAACTCGCGACAACAGCTTGGAAGGCTGTAGTTTTACCACTAAACTACACCCGCATTTTATTTTTAAATAAATGGCGCGAGACGGAATCGAACCGCCGACACATGGAGCTTCAATCCATTGCTCTACCAACTGAGCTACCGAGCCAAATCCACAATCAAATTGCGGGAGCAGGATTTGAACCTACGACCTTCGGGTTATGAGCCCGACGAGCTACCTAGCTGCTCCATCCCGCGTTAATCATATAAAATCATATTCAGGCTGAGACCCTAATGGAGATAAGCACTTCCTAGAGTCCAAAGACCCTAAGCCCGCTTCCTCTTTTCATAAGGAGTTCCTAACACCTTCATACTTAAGGAGGATGTGGGATTCGAACCCACGCACGCTTTTACACGCCTGACGGTTTTCAAGACCGTTCCCTTCAGCCGGACTTGGGTAATCCTCCATATTATGGACCTTGTAGGACTTGAACCTACGACCGCTCGGTTATGAGCCGAGAGCTCTAACCAGCTGAGCTAAAGGTCCAGCATAATCAAATAGCGGCGAAGGGGATCGAACCCCCGACCTCCCGGGTATGAACCGGACGCTCTAGCCAGCTGAGCTACACCGCCAAAATGTAAATCGGGAAGACAGGATTCGAACCTGCGACACCTTGGTCCCAAACCAAGTACTCTACCAAGCTGAGCTACTTCCCGCAAATAATGAGTGGTCAGACCTCACTTGTAGAGTACTTGTAAGGACGATTTACGCCGTAAATCCCTATCTCCAACCTCAAAGCCGTGCTTTGAGCTCTACCAAGCTGAGCTACTTCCCATACATATGAGTGGTCATATCCGTTCTCACTAAAAATAAATCTCCCCTAATGTTTCCATTAAGCGAGTCATGCACCCTAGAGGAGTCGAACCTCTAACCGCCTGATTCGTAGTCAGGTACTCTATCCAGTTGAGCTAAGGGTGCCCTTTCATGCCGAGGACCGGAATCGAACCGGTACGATGTTTCCATCGCAGGATTTTAAGTCCTGTGCGTCTGCCAGTTCCGCCACCCCGGCCTCTTCAAGCGAACGACGGGATTCGAACCCGCGACCCCCACCTTGGCAAGGTGGTGTTCTACCACTGAACTACGTTCGCATTCCCTCTATGCCGGCTACATGACTTGAACACGCGACCCTCTGATTACAAATCAGATGCTCTACCAACTGAGCTAAGCCGGCCTATTTTTTCTATGCGGGTTAAGGGACTTGAACCCCCATGCCCGAAAGCGCCAGATCCTAAATCTGGTGCGTCTGCCAATTCCGCCAAACCCGCAATGACCCGTGCTGGGCTCGAACCAGCGACCCTTTGATTAAAAGTCAAATGCTCTACCAACTGAGCTAACGAGTCTGTCCTATCTGTCTCTTAAAATAATCCTCGGACTATCTTAACGGTCCCGACGGGATTCGAACCCGCGATCTTCGCCGTGACAGGGCGACGTGATAACCGCTACACTACGGGACCTATTATGGGAGTTAACGGGATCGAACCGCTGACCCTCTGCTTGTAAGGCAGATGCTCTCCCAGCTGAGCTAAACTCCCATGGGAGGAAGCCTAGCTCAGCTGGATTAGTAGAAAGCAAGGCTTTCCAC
>NZ_SPOZ01000001.1 GCF_004569635.1 Streptococcus sp. LYSM12 | reverse complement strand
AGCAGGGGCATAGAATTTTACCACTTCCTCCGTACTCACCTGAGTACAATCCCATCGAGAAAACATGGGCTCACATCAAAAAACACCTCAGAAAAGTATTGCCAAATGCCCATACTTTCATTGAGGCACTTTTGTCCTGTTCTTGTTTCAGTTGATTATATTTTAAAAAAAGATAGATTTTTACCTTTATAGCTGTTTCGTTTATCTTTTATTACTTCGTTACCTCGCTTTGCCGTACTCCAGTACAGCCTGCAGTTCCTTGCCTAGTACTAAAAGTAAACGAAAAGACTATAAAACTATCAATAGCAACTAAATAAGAGGTTGGAGAATATCCAACCTCTTATTCGTCAGTCTGCTTTAGTGCACCTGTTTCATAGAGTTGTTTAATAAGTTTTGTCTGGGCTTCTTGGGCAAAGCCGAGTTCAGAGAGCAGAGCCACCATAGTAGCTTCAGAAATGCCTCTTTCTTTGGCAGAAGAAAGTGCTGTAAAGATACTTGAAATGACGTAGTCAGCAATTTTACTGCTTTCTTCTATAGACATAGGCTCGTGATTAAAGTCTGAGATTGTGCTATATTCTTTGTCACGTTTTCCTGTTAGGTAGTCGACACTTACGTGAAAGAAGATGGCTAAATCTGTAATCTGTGCGAGGTTCGGCTCTAACAAGCCACGTTCCCAACGTGAATAGGTTCCTTGTTTGATATTGAGCTCATTTGATAATTCCTGTTGTGTTAGCTTGGCATTTTTTCTTAGCTCTTTTAGGCGTTGAGGAAAGGGGTTTTTACTCATATCCATGATTGCCTCCGTTTTTATTCATAATTGTATATTTTCATTGACAAACAGCATACCAATTAGTATAATATAAATATACCGGCTGGTATGCACTATATCTAAAGTTTATAGGTTTATTTTACCATAAATCAGGCTAATTGCCTATAATCAGATGAAGAGTTTGTACAAAATAGCATTGGATATAAAAAAGGAGAGAGAAGATGGAACATTGCACTACAGAACCTCAGACATTGACGGATATTATCGGAAAATTGACAGAGTTAGAAATGGTTGGTTACATCATGTATTCGCCAAAATTGAAGAAAAGAATTCTCCTGACCAACGAAATGTACAATGAACTAGACAAGGAGGAGCTTGATCTCCACCAATCTCGTTACCAAGCTGTTATGCAAGCAACAGAGTTAGTAAAAGAATTCCTATCAGAAGAAGGAGTGAAATAGAGTGCCTGACTTCTATGAAGTAGGCTTTGTCCTCACTCTGAAAGTTTGATGAGCTTCATCTGAGCATTGATTGTATCATAATTTGACTTTGCTGATGAAATATACTCATATTCATGGCTTAAGATGCTCTCATGTAACATTATGAGGGACTTAGAAGTGGAAGTGCAACATCTCTTAGGACGTGCCAATCTCAAGACAAGGATTGCCACCTATCCTATTACTACTTAAGACCTGATGCGATGAAAGAAGTAGCGCGCTGTATGATAGAAAAGTAGTAGTGATAGAAAGCAAGGTTAGAGAATACAAACTTATAGGAGATACATTAACAGTGGACGAAAGATAAAAAGCCCCCAACTATTGGTCATAGTTAGGAGCTTTTTTCTTCTTTTTTAGTTTAACATACTCCCTGGAGTAACCTCGCTTTCTAGTTTCAAAGCTCGGGGCTAAAATACTCCACTGGAGTAACCTCGCTTTCTAGTTTCAAGGCTCGGGGCTAAAATACTCCACTGGAGTAACCTCGCTTTCTAGTTTCAAGGCTCGGGCTAAAATACTCCACTGGAGTAACCTCGCTTTCTAGTTTCAAGGCTCGGGCTAAAATACTCCACTGGAGTAACCTCGCTTTCTAGTTTCAAGGCTCGGGCTAAAATACTCCAGTGGAGTATTTTACTCCCACTCAACGGTTGCGGGTGGTTTGCTGGTGATATCATAGACGATGCGGTTGACATGTTCAACTTCATTGACAATGCGAACGGAGATTTTTTGGAGGATCTCCCATGGAATTTTAGCGAAGTCTGCAGTCATACCATCGATAGAAGTGATAGCTCGAATGGCAATGGTATAGTCGTAGGTACGTCCATCTCCCATAACGCCGACAGAGCGGACACCTGTATTGACAGTAAAATATTGCCAGATGTCACGATCAAGACCTGCTTTAGCGATTTCTTCGCGAAGAATAGCATCAGATTCACGGACAGTTTTCAATTTTTCTTCAGTGATTTCACCCATGACCCGAATCGCAAGCCCTGGACCTGGGAATGGTTGACGCCATACGATTTCGTCAGGCATGCCAAGTTCTGTCCCCAAGGCACGTACTTCGTCCTTGTAAAGAGTATTGAGTGGTTCAATCAATTTGAACTGCATATCTTCTGGTAATCCCCCCACGTTGTGGTGCGATTTAATGGTCTGAGCAGTATCTGTTCCAGATTCGATAACGTCTGTATAAAGTGTTCCTTGAGCAAGGAATTCGACATCAGTCAATTTGCTCGCTTCATCATCAAAAACATAGACAAATTCATTTCCAATAATTTTACGTTTTTGCTCAGGATCAGATACACCTGCTAATTTATCCAGAAAACGTTTGGCAGCATCTGCCTTGACAATGTTCAAGCCAAATTTGCCCCCCAACATGCTCATGACTTGATCAGCTTCGCCTTTACGAAGAAGACCATGATCTACGAAGATACAGATGAGTTGGTCTCCGATTGCTTTTTGGAGAAGAACCCCTACAACGGACGAATCAACACCACCAGAAAGTCCGAGAAGAACTTTCTTATCCCCAACTGTTTCACGGATTTTCGCAATCTGCATGTCAATAAAGTTATCCATTGACCAGTCGCCTTTAGCCCCACAGATAGTGAGCGCAAAGTTGCGTAAAATGTCATTGCCATAAACAGAGTGACGAACTTCTGGGTGGAATTGGATACCGTAAATCTTCTTGTCAGGATTTTCAATGGCTGCGTAAGGACAATCTGCCGAGGTTCCTGTACGGATAAAGTTGTTAGGAATTTCTGTTACCGCATCGCCATGGCTCATCAATACAAGCTGTTCATCAGGCGTTCCTGCAAAGAGAGAAGAAGTGGTGTGGGTGAGTTCAGATTGACCGTACTCACGGTTTCCCGCATCACCAGCAGGCACCACTTTTCCTCCCAGTTTGTGCGTAATCAACTGCATCCCGTAGCAAATCCCTAAAATTGGAATGCCTAGCTCAAAAATCTCTTGGTCAATATCAAAGGAGCCGTCCTCATAAACAGAATTTGGGCCACCTGAGAGAATAATTCCAACAGGATTGATAGCACGAACTTCAGCAGCTGAAATCTTATGGCTTTTGAGTTCAGAAAATACCCCAATCTCACGAATACGGCGGGAAATAAGCTGATTATACTGGCTACCGTAGTCTAGAACAATGATTTTTTCGACGTCTTGGGTTGTCATGTTAGTTCCTTTCTTTCATATCAAAATATCAAATGATGTTTCTTATTTTATCATAAAAACGAACAATTTGCAGTAACAATAGTTAAAAAGATAGAAATTTGGTACAATAGAAAAAGAAACAAGAGGGAGAGATTATGAAAGCTGCGTATCTTGCCATTCATGATAAATTAAAAGAAGAAATTGACCGTGGAATCTGGAAAATTGGAGAGCGTCTGCCTAGCGAGCGAGATTTGGCAGACACGTTTGGAGTGTCGCGAATGACCTTGCGCCAAGGAATTACGCTCTTGGTGGAAGAAGGGATTTTACAGCGGAAAGTCGGTTCAGGGACATATGTAGCAAGCACTCGTGTGCAAGAAAAAATGCGTGGAACGATGTCTTTTACGGATATTATTCAGCTTCAAGGTAAAACTCCGTCCAGTCAATTATTATCTTATATCCGAACAAAGCCTAATGATAAGGAAGTTAGTCAGCTGAATTTACAGGCTGGGGAGTATGTTGTGCGCATGGAACGTGTGCGTTTTGCAGATAATATGCCAGTTGTCTACGAAGTTGCAAGTATTCCTGAGCGTTTGATTTACAATGTCAAAAAAAGCGACGTAACCAATCATTTCTTTAAAACCTTGACAGAAAACGGTTATCGTATCGGGAAAAGTCACCAGACTATTTATGCCCGCTTGGCCAATGAGCAAGTAGCAAAACATTTACAAATTGCTAAAAATCAGGCTATCTTAGCCTTACGTCAGGTATCCTACCTAGAAGACGGCCAGCCTTTTGAGTATGTGAATAGCCAGTATGTAGGAGAACGTTTTGAATTTTATTTAGAAAATAATTAGTTTACATAAAATTTATTATGTAAAAAAAGAAAAAGTTCATTTTATCCTCTTTCTCCCTTTTTTTATAGGACATTCAAAATAAAAAACACAGAGAAAGAGCATAAACAACTTTTTGAGAGGAGTAGGTCAATGATATAGGATTGTTTCATACAAATGGAAGCGTTGTCTATATGATTTTGGATTTACATAAAATTTATTATGTAAATCTTTTCTTTTTGAAGCATGCCATGAGGGATAGAGGGGGTAGTTATTATAGTTTTTTCGTTTACTTTTGGTACTAGGCAAGGAGCTGCAGGCTGTACTGGAGTACGGAAAAGCGAGGTAACGAAGTAATAAAAGATAAACGAAATGGCTATAAAAATAAGTAGTTCAAAACTATAGCACAGCACTTTCCAGTTTAAGAACGAGTTTAAAACGTTTACTTTATGTTTATGATAGAGGTTTGGAGATTTTAATTTCATGTATTTGTCATAGTCTTTTCATTAAGTATAGCTTTATCCTACAGGAAAAATTTGGTATAATGAAAGATATGGAAATTGAAAAAACAAATCGAATGAATGCCTTGTTTGAATTTTACGCAGCACTCTTAACCGATAAACAGATGAATTATATTGAACTGTACTATGCCGATGATTATAGCCTAGCTGAGATTGCAGAAGAATTTCAGGTCAGCCGTCAAGCAGTCTATGACAATATTAAGCGGACGGAGAAGATTTTAGAAGATTACGAGAAGAAATTGCATATGTATTCTGACTACATTGTCCGGAGTCAGATTTTTGACAAAATCTGCGAACGCTATCCGGCAGATGACTTTTTGCAGGAACAAATCAGCATTTTAAGTAGCATTGATAATAGAGAATAAAAGGAGAATACCATGGCTTTTGAAAGCTTAACCGAACGTTTACAAAATGTCTTTAAAAACTTACGTCGCAAGGGTAACATCAGCGAGAGTGATGTGCAGGAGGTGACCAAAGAAATCCGTCTAGCTCTTCTTGAAGCGGACGTTGCACTTCCAGTTGTGAAGGACTTTATTAAGAAAGTTCGTGAGCGTGCCGTTGGTCATGAAGTGATTGAAACCTTGAATCCTGCCCAACAAATCATCAAGATTGTCGATGAGGAATTGACTGCGATTTTAGGGGCTGATACAGCAGAACTCATCAAGTCACCAAAGATTCCAACGATTATCATGATGGTGGGTCTACAAGGGGCGGGTAAAACGACCTTTGCAGGAAAATTAGCAAATAAGCTTAAAAAAGAAGAAAACGGCCGACCTTTGTTGATTGCAGCAGATATTTACCGTCCAGCCGCTATTGATCAGTTAAAAACCTTGGGACAACAGATTGAAGTGCCAGTATTTGAGTTGGGAACGGGTGTCCCAGCGGTTGAGATTGTCAAGCAAGGACTTGAAATTGCCAAACAAAATAATAATGACTATGTGTTGATTGATACAGCAGGGCGTTTGCAAATTGATGAAGTGCTGATGAATGAATTACGCGATGTCAAAGCGCTTGCCCAGCCTAATGAAGTTCTTCTTGTGGTAGATGCGATGATTGGTCAAGAAGCAGCAAATGTCGCACGTGAGTTTAACAACCAGTTGGAAGTGACTGGGGTAATCTTGACTAAGATTGACGGGGATACCCGTGGTGGTGCAGCGCTTTCTGTGCGTCATATCACTGGCAAGCCAATCAAATTTACAGGTACCGGTGAGAAAATCACAGACATAGAAACCTTTCATCCAGATCGGATGTCTAGCCGTATTCTCGGTATGGGTGATATGCTGACCTTGATTGAAAAGGCTTCTCAAGAATACGATGAGAAGAAATCTCTTGAACTCGCAGAAAAAATGCGGGAAAACACCTTTGATTTCAACGATTTTATTGATCAATTAGATCAAGTCCAAAATATGGGACCAATGGAAGATCTGCTTAAGATGATTCCAGGAATGGCAGGAAATCCAGCTCTTGCTAATCTGAAAGTAGATGAGCGTGAAATCGCTAGAAAACGGGCTATTGTGTCATCGATGACCCCGGCAGAACGTGAAAATCCTGACTTGCTAAGCCCAAGTCGTCGTCGTCGGATTGCAAGTGGTTCTGGAAATACCTTTATTGAAGTTAATAAATTCATCAAGGACTTTAATCAGGCCAAAGCTATGATGCAAGGTGTCATGTCTGGTGACATGAATAAGATGATGAAGCAAATGGGAATTAACCCTAATAATCTCCCTAAAAATCTGGATTTATCCGCTCTTGACGGTATGATGGGGCAAGGTGGTATGCCTGATTTATCAGCCCTTGGTGGTGCTGGTATGCCAGATATGAATCAGATGTTTGGTGGTGGTTTGAAAGGCAAAATCGGAGAATTTGCTATGAAACAATCCATGAAACGTATGGCGAATAAAATGAAGAAAGCGAAAAAGAAGAGAAAGTAATTCTCTCTTCTCAGGTTGAAGAACAATTCTCTTCAACCTTTTTTATTATTTATTATGATACTTATTTATAAAAGTTTATAAAAGAATATAAGTTTTGCTTTTTAAGACTGTCGGTGGTGATATACTTCACATTGGCGCACCATTTCAGAATGAAAACCAAATAAGGTCGAAGCTGGTTTTCTGAGTGATTAGGTTCTAAAAGATAGTCTTTCTGGAAGTTATTTGGTTTCGAGATGATAGAGAAAGAATATCAACGAAGGAATATTTTACGTAACATATATTATGTAAAATAAAAACAGTAACGTAAAACGTAAAGTGTTTTCTGAGCTAACTATTAAAAGAGGATAGAAAAGAAAATTATAAGCAACTGAATGTTGGAATGTTTAGCAGATGATACAGAGATTGCCCAATATTGGAGTTCCATATAACAGGTCTATTTAGCAATCTTTCATTATAGAATAGATTTCTTTCCCAAACATCTTTCCGAAAAACTATAATTTTCTTGAAATATATAAACCTTTCTGCTATACTAGAAGAGATAAGAAAACATTTGGAGGAAATCATGCGTCGGGAATTGTTACTTGAAAAAATTGAGCAACTAAAAGAGATCATGCCTTGGTATGTTCTTGACTACTACCAGTCCAAGCTGGCTGTACCTTACAGTTTCACCACCTTGTATGAATATTTGAAAGAATATCGGAGATTTTTTGAATGGTTGATAGAAACTGACTTGGTATCTGTATCGCATATTTCAGAGATTTCCTTAGATACTCTGGAGCATTTGACTAAAAAAGACATGGAATCTTTTATCTTGTATCTACGAGAAAGGCCCTTGTTGAATGCTAATACTACCCAAAACGGGGTTTCACAGACGACAATCAATAGGACCTTATCTGCTCTGTCAAGCCTTTATAAATATTTGACAGAGGAAGTTGAAAATGAGCAGGGAGAGCCCTATTTTTATCGAAATGTTATGAAAAAGGTATCGACCAAGAAAAAAAAGGAAACCCTTGCTGCTCGGGCTGAAAACATCAAGCAAAAGCTTTTTTTAGGCGATGAAACAATGGAGTTTTTGGACTATGTGGATAGCCAATATCAGGTTAAGTTGTCCAAGCGGGCTCTTTCATCTTTCCAGAAAAATAAGGAGAGGGATTTGGCGATTTTGGCACTTCTGCTTGCCTCGGGTGTGCGGCTTTCAGAAGCAGTCAATCTCAATTTAGCTGATGTCAATTTAAAATTGATGCTCATTGAAGTCACACGAAAAGGAGGAAAACGTGATTCAGTCAATGTAGCAGGCTTTGCTAAGCCATACTTAGAGAACTATCTTGCTATCCGTCAGCAACGCTACAAGGCTGAAAAGACGGACATTGCTTTCTTCCTATCAGAATACCGTGGCTTACCCAACCGCATGGATGCGTCTAGCATTGAAAAAATGGTAGCCAAATATTCGGCTGATTTTAAGATCCGTGTAACACCACACAAATTGCGACACACGCTTGCAACACGTCTTTATGATGCGACTAAATCTCAAGTCCTAGTCAGTCACCAACTGGGACATGCGAATACACAGGTAACTGATCTCTATACTCATATCGTTAACGATGAGCAAAAAAATGCTTTAGGTAAACTCTAGAAAGCCTGGTCAAAGACAGCGACAATCACAATGAATGGTTTTAAGCTCCCCCTGCCTTAGTATAGTATGATATTGGGGATTGCTCAATGCTAGTTTGCATTAAAATATAGGCTTTACTCGTTATTAATACAGAATAATATATATCCCAGATTTGCTGAGGGAATTTTTCAGTATTTCTAGCTACTTCTACTACTAGAGCTTTGGGAAGCCTCTAATATTTCTATCGTTACCTGTCCAATAGCATGGTTATAGAATAACCAACGAACTTTTTCCTTGATAAATTGCTGTTTTTCGCTAGAAGATACAGTTAAAATTGCAGTTCCACAATGTTCAAATCCATCTAGTGTCCATATTTTTAGCTCTTCTATCTTTTCTATTCCCTCAATATCTAACAAGGCACTCCTTATTTCCTCTACATTTATAGCTGCAGGAGCTGCTTCTAAAAGTATCTGCAAATGATTCCAGGCTTTTGGTAGCGCCTTACTAAGTATAAAAATGGAGATTCCAAGCGATAAGAGTGGATCAAGGATGTACCATTCAGAAAATTGGAGGATAATGGATACAAGGATGACTGCTATCCAACCTAGAATATCTTCTAAAAAATGCAGGCTAAGAATAGACTCGTTATGACTATGACCATCTTTTATAACATGAGCTGCTAAAAGGTTCATCATCACTGCTACAATTCCTAAAATGAACATCCCCTCTTGATTGACAGGTTGAGGATTTAAAAGATTTGGAATATTCTCCAGGACAATGAACAGCGAACCAAGGATGAGAATAGATGAAGTTAACATGGCAGCCAAAATGTTCCAACGTTTATAACCAAATGGATAGCGACTATTAGCGGGTTTATTGGCATATTGTTGCATCATAGCAGAACTACCGATAGCTAGTGCATCTCCAAAATCATGGACGGCATCTGCTAGAATTGCACTTGAATGAAAGAGGATGCCAAAAATAAATTCAACCATTGAAAAAGTGAGATTGAGAATAAATGCTATA
This sequence comes from Streptococcus sp. LYSM12, assembly GCF_004569635.1. Taxonomy (GTDB): domain Bacteria; phylum Bacillota; class Bacilli; order Lactobacillales; family Streptococcaceae; genus Streptococcus. The sequence continues at coordinate 173,052 of NZ_SPOZ01000001.1, read as the reverse complement.
AAAATTTTTTTACTTGATGACATATTTTTGCTCCTTTTATAGTCTTTTCGTTTGCTTTTAGTACTAGACAACGAGTTGCAGGCTGTACTAGAGTACTGCAAAGCGAGTTAACGAAGTAATAAAAGATAAACGAATGACTATATTACTAATTCCATTATGCTGTATTTAGAACTAGAAAACTAGAAGCACTTCGTATAAATTGTTTTATTCTGAACAAATTGCTTAAAATGTATGAAAATGCTACTATTAGTGTCAAACAACTTTCTCAAAAAGAAGCTGAGATAAAAGTCTCAGCTTCTTTTTGAGTGATTTTATTTTTCATGATAGTGTAGCACACCCAGCTATAGTCTTTTCGTTTACTTTTAGTACTAGGCAACGAGCTGCAGGCTGTACTGGAGTACGGCAAAGCGAGTTAACGAAGTAATAAAAGATAGACGAAATGACTATAGCTATGAGAGAGTTTGCTTATACTCACTACTCCTCTTGTTCGCTCTTTCATTCTCTTATCGTTCTAGCTAGAGCTTTCCAAACTTTAATTTTGAAAGCACATCAAAGGTTGGATTGGCAGAGTAGAGATTATTTTCCAATAATCACTTTCATCCCCTCTTGATTGACTTGAGGATAGGCGGATAAGTATTCAGATAGACGTTTGAGGATTGGCAGGATGTAGCCTGGTTGATCATTTTCCACTTGAAGGACTAGGAGAGGTTCATGGAGGCTCATTCTCAATAAGAACCAGCCTTCTCCGTAAGGAGCAGTCACATCAAAGCGTACTCCTTCTTCATTTTCAGGATTCATCTGGAAGCCTTGGATCGATTGAGTCCGCAAATCTGCAATGACTTGCTCACCAAGTGCTCGATAATCTTTGGTTTCTAGTTTGAAGCGTACTTCCTGTGTTTCTATAGGTTGTTTCAACTGAGAAATTAAATCTTCCAAGCTAGTTCCTTCAGCTTGGAGCCGGGGCAAGAGCATGAGAACTTTTGCTGCGACGTAGGTTCCGTCATCAAGGAAGTAATTCTCCTTAAAAGCAGCATGCCCTGAAGTTTCAATAGCTAGCTGGCAATCAATACCTGCTTTATTGGTAGCAATCGCCTTGTTAATCACATTGCGATAGCCTGAGATATAGCGAATTTGCTTGCCACCTAGTGCTTCAATAAACCGTTTCAAATGCTCAGAAGTTGGTGAATTGGTCACAATGCTAGTTCCAGGGTGTTCCTGCAAAATGATCTGACTTAGGACAGCAATCAAGTTGTTGCGGTTTAACATCTCACCTGACTTGGTAACCAAGGCAGCACGGTCGACATCGGTATCAAAGATAATCCCTAAATCTGCCCTATGCTCTAAGACTGCAGCTTGGATGCTCGCCATGGCCTCTTTATTGTCAGGGTTTGGAATATGATTTGGAAAAGTACCATCTGGATCCAAAAATTGTGATCCCATTGTATTAGCCCCTAAGGCTTGTAGGACCTTCTCGGCAAAGAACCCTCCTGCCCCATTTCCTGCATCGACAATGATATGTAAGCCCTTAAGTGGCTGTTTTTTACCTTGGTTTGCTTGACGAATTTTTCCAACCAAATCTGCAGCATAAGGTGTCAACAAATCCGCTGTTTGAACGGTTCCACCAGGCTGTTCTGCCAAATCTTGATCATTTTTCAGAATGAAAGCAATATCTTCCTGTTCTGCCCCTCCTTTTTGGCTGAAAATTTTAATCCCATTGAAGTAATAAGGAAGGTGGCTAGCCGTCACCATAACACCAGCATGACAGGCAAATTTCTCATATTGGGTACTCATAAAGAGGGCTGGGGTCGTTGCTAGCCCAAAATCAATTACCTGTACCCCTAGTCGGACGGCTTCTGCTGTAAAGGCCCCCACCAGACTAGGACCGCTGAGACGACTATCTCGACCGATTCCGATGGTAAGTTTACCTGCCTGATAAATCTCTTTTAGGCGATCATCTTGACAGAGCCAGTAAACCAAGCCACGTACGATTTTAGTGATAGCTTCTGGCGTCAAATTAACTGCTAATTCATCCGTCGCAATCGCAATCCCACGAATATCCGAACCATTTTGCAAAACATGATGTGACATAATTTCCTCCTTTATTACTTCTAGTATAACATCTTTTAAACCGTTTTCAAGTTTATACCAAATAGTTTCTCTTTTTGGTCGTTTTTAGGTAGGGAATCTAGTGAAGTGAATGAGGATGTTTCCCTCAGAGTTTCTTTGCAATTAAGTTTAGGTTTTGAAAAAATCAATAGTCAGTTATATGTTAGTTTACATAATTATCATTATGTAAACTAACTCATCTACCTTTGAGGTTTTCATGATGTTAGGGTACATTCTTTTCATTTCTTATTTTTTTCTTGCCAGATGCGTACCTGCGTTCCATGATCGATTTGGCTTGTCACCTGAATCGTCAATTCTAATTGTGTCAAGACACGTTTGGTTAAGTAGAGGCCAAAACCACTAGCTTTCTGATGCTCACGACCATTGTAACCTGTGAAACCTTCTTCAAATAACCGTGGAATATCTTCTGGTAAAATTCCAATTCCTTGATCAGAAATAGTGATTCCGTTTTCCAGATGAATGGCCACGGTAGAGCCACTTGGGCTGTATTTTACAGCGTTATCTATTACTTGTGACAATGCAAATGTCAACCATTTGCGGTCGCTTCTAATCTGCCAACTTCCTACTACTTCTACAGTCATTTCTTTTTGGAGAAATTGGCTGCGGTATTTTTTAACCAATGCGATGACTAGCTCCTTAACCTCAAGCATTTCAAAACGAAAATCACTCACTTGATTGGATAACTTCATATAATTTAAAAGATTGGCCATATAATTATCAAGGCGGAGTAAGTGATGATTGACCTCGGTCTGATTGAGTTGATTGGTCTGGCTCATGAGAGATAGGGCTGCCAAGGGCACTTTCATCTGGTGAGACCAGATTTTCACTAGTGATTCCATCTCATTTTCTCGAGATTTATAGGCAAGAATTTTTTTCTTCGCTACTGCTTTTTCTTGTGCTATTAACTTCAGATAAGCTAGATCAGACGGGAGATGCAAGGCGGGCAAATTTTCCTCATAATGATTTGTTTCTAGTATGCGTTGCTTGCGTTGGAAGCTGATAAAAAAAACAACACTCCAAATGGCTAACAGACTACTGGTAAAAAAGAGACTTTGGAGGATAAAATCAAATGGCAACCGATAGAGGGCAAACATGCCCAATAGGCCAATCCCGATAAGGAGATAAAGCAGATACCAGCCACGGTATTCTTTGAAAAACATTAAAATCATTGGACGATATACCCCACTCCTCGAATAGTATGAATGCGCTCAAAACCTAACTCATGGACCTTTTTGCGCAAGCGAGTCATATTAACATTCAAGGTATTTTGGTCAATAAATTCTTCATTTTCCCAGAGCTGTTCTAACAATTTTTCCTTGGTTACGACCTGTCCTTGGTTCTGCATCAGGGTGATTAAAATCTTGGTTTCTGTAGGGGATAGTTGAATGGAATGAGTACCACAGCTAAAGCGCCCGTCTACAGATAGATGATAGTCATCGAGGGTCAGTTGCGGGACCTGGGTAAATTGTTGGATACGGCGCAAGAAAGCTGCAATTTTAGCATCTAAAAGAGCTAAAGAAAAGGGTTTTGAAATAAAGTCATCCCCGCCCATGTTCATCGCCATAACAGCGTCCATCTCATCGTCGCTACTAGAAATAAAGATAATCGGCATGGTCATGCTTTTGCGAATCTCGGTTGTCCAATAAAAACCATTAAAATACGGTAGACTAATATCCATGAGCACTACATCTGGTTGCCACTCTGCTATTTCTTGGCTAACCGCCCGAAAATTGCTGATACTTCTGACCTGGTATTGCTGGCTCAGATGGCTTCTCAATAGCTGGACAATCGTTTCATCATCTTCTACGATATAAATTTTTTCTTTTTTCATACTCTTATTGTATCAAAAAAGTGGCTTACGAAGCCACTTTTAAGCTGAACCCCTCTAAAAATCAGTATCCGACTAGCCTTTCATAAGGGAGAATTGTAAAAGGTTGAGAATAAGGAGCACGAAGCCAGTTTCCTCTACATCGGGAGTGGGAAAGAACTCAAAACACCTAAGAAAGAGTTGGGTTTTTACCTTATTTCCTACATTCTAGCTTAGGGCTGAAATGGTATTCCCAGACCGTTTCACTCCCACTTCCTAGCTCCAACGGCATGATAGCCATTGAAGCAATCCACCACCACTGCGTCAACGTCATTCGGCTAACAAAGTTAGAAAGCTGGGACTTATGTCCCAGCCTCTTTTTTACAGACTTTGTATCTTGTGTAATTGAACTCGAGCTAACATCTTAGTGAAAAAGAAAATCTTTTCTAGTATCCTGGCACCGTGTCAAGATTTCTATTTTCATACAGGTTTTTATACGCTCTTATATCTTGTTATAGCTGAACTTGAACTAAAAGCTGTGTAAAAATATCCGAAGCCGTTGCAACGTTTGTTTGCGGATTCGTGCCCTTTAGGGGACTGCAGATGTTCTAGCTTTAGATACTAATCTCCATTGGTTACAAGTCAATCGTTTCGATTGCCAGCTGATAGCTAGCTGGTTCTTTTCGGTATCTCATTTGTGACGAACCTAGCTAGCTCGTCGGTCACCCATTTCACCTTGCTCACTTTGCGTTCTGTATCTTGGTGCAAGGTGAAACAACAACGGGATAAGCTGATTTTTGACGAGTATTATCTTTCGATAATTCGATAGTAAGTCCTGCTTGTCCATTTGTAAATACTGAAATAAATGATACAGATAATCGCAATAGTAATACCACTTACGGTATAAATGATGGCGTGTGATGTTACTCCAAACATGCTGAGCATTTGTTTGAGCATAACAAGGGATACTATAAAGTGGAGAATAGCCATAGCCAGTGGCATAAAGAAGACAAGTAAAATCTGAGAATTGATCGTTTTTTTGACAGCATCTTGGCTCATTCCCACTTCTTGGAGAATTTTATAGGATTTCTTATCCTCGTGTCCTTCTGAATACTGCTTGTAGTAAATAATTAAGGCAGCTCCCAGCAAGAAGCTAATGCCAAGTAGGAAGCCTGTAAAGAGAAAACCACTAACGAAGCCTAACATTAGATTGCTAAAGGTCGATTTTTGCAGAATCGTCCCCACTGCTTCTCCATTTTGATGAGCTAATTCGATGACATCTCCTGCCTCTTGACCAAGGCTCTTTGCTTCTGCATCCGTTAAATCAAGAAAAGCACGATATCTGAAAAAGTTCTCGCTACCATTCGTTGAATAGCGTGCGAATACATTTTTAAATTCTTGCAGCACGCTCTCATTGTTAACAACAATCAAAATAGGATTATAGGTATTGAGTATATCAGGAAAATGTGCATTTTTAATCTCTGAAACATTTTCAAAGATTCTATCTTCTAAAATCAACTGTTTTAAATCTGAATGGCTATTTGGGCTAAAGAAAGCAATCTGGTTCTCTTTTAATTCTGGCAAGGTATTGCCTAAATGTCTAAAATCATCTTGTGTGATGAAATAGGCGGAGTAAAACAGCTCAACTCGCGGATGTTGAATACTTTCTTTTGAGATATGAAGCGTTTCGCTGTTATCATATTCAATGGTATTTGTTAATGTGAAATACGTTAATTGCTTCCCTTTCTGACTAGGATACTGATCTAATATCTTGTCTTGTAAGTAAGTATCTCCTTCCGCTCGATTGTCTACAAAAAGTTCAATAGAACTCTGTTTAGGATACAATTTATCTAATACATTTATGGTATTAGAATAGAGTGATGTAGTCGTTGCAATGGTGACAAAGGTCATAACCGCAAGAAGAGTAATATTGGCAAGTCCTGTTGCATGCTGCTTCATTCGAAAAATCATTTGCGATGTTGAAATAAAATGCTCAGGTGTATAGAAATACTTCTTCTGCTTGCGCCGAAATTTCAAGTACCAAGCCATGAAACTAATGTAAAAGAGATAGGTTCCTATAATGACGAATAAAACGGCAATGAAGAAACGATAGAGAACGACAACGGCACTTATTTGACTCGATGAAATAGATAAATAATATCCGATACTAAGACAGATAAGACCTGATATGGCGAGAACGATGTTACCTTTTGGTTCCCTTTCTCCTTCTTCCTTACTTCTAAATAAAATGAGTGGAGAGGAAAATCCAACCTTATGAATGGCCAGTAATTCCAAAAGGAAGAAGATCCCTGCAAAAATCACGATATTGGAGATAAAGGCTACAAATGAAATCTCAAAATGTAGATCCGTTCCCTGTACTAGATTGACAAAAATTAAATAGAGAACATTTGAAAAACTAGCACTCAAGATACTACCTAGGAGCACGACCAGGCCAAATACCATCACTAATTCCAGTGTTGCAACAAAGGCCAGTTGTTTCTTGTTCATCCCCAGCATGTTGTAGAGACCAAATTCTCTAGCACGTTGCTTCATCAAGAAATTGAAGCTGTAGATTTCCATGATGACTGAGAAAATCGTCAGCACCACAGTTCCTAAACCAAGTGCCAAGGCTCCTGTTTTCATGCTTTGAGTTACGGGACTGAAAATAAGTAGTAAGGTTGAGCAGTTTAGGACAAAAAGCACCAAACTGGCTAGGATAAAAGGGGCAAAGGTTTGGGGAGATTTTCGGATATTTCCGTAGGCTAATTTGAGATAGAACATGAGTTATTCACCTCCTAGGAGCGCAGACATGCTGAGTGAAATTTCTTTAGCAAACTCAGCGCTGGGCTTGTTAGCCTTATAGAGTTGGTGGAAAATGCGGCCATCCTTGATAAAAAGAACTCGACTAGCATGGCTTGCAGCATTGGCTGAGTGGGTCACCATGAGAATGGTTTGACCGTCTGCATTGATGTCCTCAAAGAGATTCAATAAATCTTCAGAATTACGATAATCAAGGGCTGCTGTGGGCTCATCTGCCAGAATTAATTGAGGCTGGGCGATTAGACTACGCGCAATAGCTACCCGCTGCTTCTGTCCGCCAGAAAGTTCAAATGGACGTTTGTTGAGCAATTCAGTAATTCGCAACTGAGGAGCGAGTTGCATCAAACGTTCTTCCATTTCGCTGTAAGGCCGGCGTGCTAAAACCAGCGGCAGAAAAATATTATCGCGGATAGATAGGCTATCCAGTAAGTTAAAGTCTTGGAAAACGAAACCCAGATTGCGCAAGCGGAAATCAGCTAGCTGGCTCTCTTTGATCGTGGTAATATCATGATGATTGAGAATGACATTTCCGTTACTCGGCTTGTCTAGGGTTGCTAAGATGTTGAGGAGGGTTGTCTTTCCTGAACCACTTTCCCCCATAATAGCGATAAATTCTCCCTTTTCAACTTTGAAATCCACATCTTGTAAGGCGCGGGTTTCTTCTTTTGAAAAGCGGGTACGGTATACTTTTTCTAAATGATTGATTTCTAAAAACATAGAAGACTCCTTTTATCTGTTTTTTCTTATCCTAGAGATTGTTAGCCACGTAGGAATTGGTAGGTGTTGGCTGTATCTTGATAGAGGGCTGCGAAATACTGGGCTTTTTCCAGCAAAACCGCTGTGTCTTTTTCTGCTTCTTGTTGTTTTATCTTTTGTCTAAATACTTTGTTCCACATGGGGTTGTCCTCGTTTCGTATGATTTATAGTATTATTATACCCTAATACAGAAATCAGCAACCTTACAACCTTGTCATTCTAGCTTACAAGATTGTAAGGTTGTAACAACGTGCTTTATTAGGCAGCCAGCCTAGCCCTCCCTTTTCAAACTTCTGAGAGCAAGCACCAAGCTTATCACTGTCATTAAGAAGTGCCTTGCAGAAGTTTTAAAAACATTGATACAGTCGCTTAAACATAAAAAAGAGAAGACCAAGCTGGTCCTCTCCAGGATGCAGAACAATGCTCCCCTCCACAAGTAAAAATAATGACATTACTTTCACCGTCCGGTTACCTTGGCATGCAATCTCTGTCATAAATGCTACTTCTACCTACTTAATTTTCTCCACAATTACAGTTTACAATGATAGCAGTATTTTTCACACAATCCTTTTCTTGTCTTATTGTATAATAGATTATCACAATAAAATGAAAGCGTCAACATAGTATTTATTAACATCCTGTAAACTATTTTTGGAGTTAGAATGGGTAATTTACTACAAAAAACTCGCCTGCTGAGAGCGAGACGGAGTTTTTATTATTGTCTGGGTTGACTGATATAGGTTATCATATCAGTTAGCTCTTTACGGCTGTCTGTTGTGAGAATGTAGATATTATCACCTTGTAGCGCTGCAAAGGCACGTGGCATACGTTTTTCCATTTTCAGTTGACTGGCATATTGATTGCGTACTTCCTCTTCACTATGAGCATATTGGGTTGTATCCCTGCGCGTGATTGCAAGACAATACTGTGGTTTAAAGATGCGTTCTGCTACTGCTTCTCCTGCAACGATACTGGCATAATCACGATACAAATCAATCGAATGGGCAAAGTTATAGGCATCTACCGTAAAGCCACCTGCAGGACGATTGTTGTATTCAATAGCGATATAGTCATCTCCCTCACGGAAAAATTCAATATGAAAGAATCGCTCTTTCATTCCAAATGCCTTGATAATAGCTTGGCCATAAGCTTGAAGTTTTGGATCAATCGTTTTTAAGATGTAGTAGGCATTATCTTTTTGATTTTCTAAAAGCTCAAGTGGTGTATAGTGGTAATTAAGACTTGTCTCAAAGACAATATTGCCTGCTGTATCAATCAAGCCATCGTAGGTACAAATCTCGCTAGAGTGGACAAACTTTTCAAAGAAGTAAACGGTCTCATGGTCCCACTGCACCGTAAAGTGATCAAGATCTGCTTGGCAGGTCAGTTTGTAGGTTGCAGCAGCCCCCACTCCATTATCGGGCTTGGCAATCATTGGCAGACCAATTTTTTTCACCGCTCGGGCAATATCTTTTTCGTTCTTTATGACTTGACCTGGTACGACTGGTACCCCTGCTGCTACAAAGTATTTCTTCATTTTCGATTTGAACTTTGTCTTGCGCAGATGCTTTGGTTTGGTGCCAAAAACATGGAACTGTTCACGGAGGACAGCATCATTTTCTAGCCAATATTCATTATGAGATTCAATGCGATCGATTGGACCATGCTTATAGAATAGAAAAGCTACTGCACGCTTGACTTCGTCAATATCTTCCAGATTTTCAACGCGGAAGTATTCTGTCAAAGCCCCCTGTAAGTCTGGTCCTAGCTGTTCATAAGGTTCTTGCCCAATTCCTAGAACAGTGATACCTTTCTTGGCCAACTCAATAGTAAATGGTTGAAAGTTTTTGGGATAATAGGGCGAAATAACAATGAAATTCATATGTATCACCTTTCTATAAATCAAGAGTCCGTAAGAAATACGGCATTTGCTTTCTCCACCATACCCAGTCATGAGCCACATCATTTCCCCATTCATCAAACCAGGCAGGGATGCCTTTCTCAGCAAAAGCAGCTTTTAGATTATAAAAGCTTGGCAAGCCATCCTGTTCCCAGGCTCCAAGACCTGAGCAGACAATGATGTCTGCCTGACGGTAACGGTCGATAAACCAACCGTCATGTTGGTTCCAAATGTAATCTGTAGGAGAGTTTTGATAAACCGTATCATCATGACCGTAATCTTGATTACCGTTAAAGAAGCGAGCATCATAAATACCAGAAAGAGCGATTACCTTGTTAAAGACATCTGGATGTTGGAGGAAGAAATTTAGCGCATGGTAGGCCCCCATGGAGCAACCTGTTGTCATCATCGGTTCAAACCAGTCTGTTTTATGCTTGATAAAAGGAATAGCTTCTTCAATCACATAGCGTTCGTAAGCCCGATGTGCCTCAGCACGGTCGTGTATAGATTTCCAATCTGCCAACCAGCTTTCCTTATCGATACTAGTAAGAGTAAAAAATTGGACATTTCCAGCTTCAATGGATCCCCTACAAGCTTCAATCATACCAAAATCAGCATATTCAGTGTAGGAGCCACCTGATGAAGCAAAGACCACTATTGGGATACCGGCATGACCATAGCGATTAAGCTGCATTTCGCGGCCTAGATTTCCTGACCAATGACTTAAGAATTCTACGTGCATATTCTAACTAGCTCCTTATTTACCATTTTTCACTTAAAAAACGTAGACAATCTGGCAGATATTTTGCCCAAGCTTCTTCATTATGAATGGCCCCTGAAATAATTTCCAACACCAAATTGTCCAACTCTACTCCCCCAGCAATCAACTGACGATAATAAGAAATCGAAGAATGAATATAGGCTTGCTTGACATTTCCTGCCATTAAAGTCTTATCTGTTTCATCTGCTTCTTCTGTCCCCACGTAGATGTAAACCCGTTGATCTTTATCCAGTTCCTGACGCTCAATATAACGGTCAAAGGCTTGTTGATGTAGCCAATTAGCAGAGGAAAAGACACCTAAACAGCCAATTTGATCCTGATAAGCCAAGCCCATAAATTGGGTGATATTACCACCCAAGGAAGAACCAATCATAGCGGTATGAGCCTTATCAGACTTGGTACGGTACTCACTGTCAATAAAGGGTTTGACTACTTCCATGACAAATTCAGCATATTCTGTCCCCTTGCCACCGAATTGGACACCTGGGATATTGATTTCCTTGTATTTCCAAGCAGAATATTCGTTCATTCGTTGGAAGCCATCATTGTCAATAGCGACAACAATCATCTTAGCAATATCAGGGTTGCGTTTGATAGCTGGAATCATTTTCCAAGAGTGACCGCTAAAGGATTCCTTGCTATAGAGAACATTTTGTCCGTCATGAAAATAGACAACAGGGTAGGCTTGGTTGAGGTCTGTTTCATAATTTTTAGGTAGCAAAACCCGCACTCGTCGTTTGTTCTTGGTATAGGGCACTTCCAATTCATGGGTTCTCATATCCAGATAAAAGTAAGACTTATTCATCGCATTCTCATTTCAATTTTAATTAGGATTAGTATATCATAATGTAATAGGAAATACCCATAAAATTTAGTTGTTTTTTGAAAAAAATTCGGAAAAAACGAACGAAACTCGTAGCGTCTACTTCCCTAGATATTTCTCCTAATAAAATGGTTCTATATCCAATAAATAGTAAAAAGGAAACTGGTTACAGGCTGTATTTGTGTATAGTCTAACAATCTGAGGGAGGCTGGGTAAAAACTTTATGAACCGAATGACGTTGACACAGTGTGTGTGGCGGATTGCTTCAATGGCTATCATGCCGTTGAAAAATGCTGCTCTTTTTCAGGGATTAGGCTAAAAAGTTCTACCGAAGCTTTTTACTCGTATTTGTTCGTGTTTCCCACTCTAAATCTGACCTCTACGACTGATGCGAACGAATTCACTTCATTTCCAACCTCCAACAGTCAGAGTAGTGACTGTTGGAGCTGTGCAGGTTGGGAGTGAAACGGTCTGGGAATAGACCGTTTCAGCCCGAAGCTAATAAGGAAAACCCAACTCTTTTTTTGACCTAGCGAATTCTTTCCCATTCCCAAAGCAAGTGAACGAAATAATACAAGATAAACGAAATGACTATAACAAGATAGATTATCCTTGTAAAAGGATAAAAGCCGAGTATAGGCTCAGCTTCTTTCAGAAATGTTAAGGAAATATTAAAGACATTCTCCATTACTTGCAATGACATCTCGATACCAGAAGAATGATTTTTTACGATAACGTTTGAAATCACCGCTTCCATCATTGTGTCGATTGACATAAATGAAGCCATAACGTTTGGACATTTCTGCCGTAGACATCGATACACAATCGATACAACCCCAAGATGTGTAGCCCATAATCTCTACCCCGTCTAAAAGGGCTTCTTTGACCTGCTCTAGATGTTGTTGCATATAATCAATGCGATAATCATCAAGAACGGTCAAGGTCTTATCTGGTCCTATGACCAGGTCATCTTTTGCACCAAGGCCGTTTTCTACAATGAATAAAGGAATCTGGTAGCGGTCATAATAACGGTTGAGAACCAAGCGCAAACCAATCGGATCAATCTGCCAGCCCCAATCAGAGGATTCCAAAAATGGATTGCTAAGACCACCTAAGATATTTCCTCTTCCTGAAGTATATTTGCTCTTATCAAAGGCTTCTGTAATGCTCATGTAGTAGCTAAAGGACAAGAAATCAACAGGATAGGCTTTCAAGAGTTCCGCATCGCCTTTAGCAAACTGAATCTCAATTCCATGCTTTTTAAAGAATCGCTTGGCATACTGTGGATACTCCCCGCGGACATGGATATCTGAAAAGAGGTAGTTCAAATTTTCAAATTGGTGCGCAGCGAGAACATCTTTTGGATCAGGTGTCATAGGATAAGTAGGCATGGCTAGAACCATGCAGCCAACTTTGAAGTCTGGATTGATTTCATGGGCGATTTTAGTCACCAAACTTGAGGCAACCAATTCATGATGAATCGCCTGATATAGATCCTGTTTTGTCAATTTTCTTTTTGAAATAGTAATCCCACCACTAGTAAATGGAAGTTCCAAGACAGAATTTACTTCGTTGAAAGTAAGCCAGTAGCGAACCTTATCCTTATAACGCTCAAAGACAGTGCGAGCATATTTTTCAAAAAATGCAATCATTTTTCTGTTGATCCAGCCATTGTAATTTTTTGCTAAATAAAGAGGGGTTTCATAATGAGAGAGGGTAACAAGAGGCTCAATCCCATGTTTGTGCAGTTCATCAAACAAGTCATCGTAAAATTGTAGACCGGCTTCATTTGGTACTTCCTCATCTCCATTTGGAAAAATGCGACTCCAGGCAATAGAAGTTCGAAAGACCTTGAAACCCATTTCTGCAAGTAAAGCAATATCTTCCTTGTAGCGATGATAGAAATCAATTCCTTCTAATTTTAAATTATCCGATGTGGGAACCTCCGTCCATGCTCCTAGACTACCGTTTGGCAACACGTCTTGGACAGACAAGCCTTTCCCGTCCACATTATAGGCTCCCTCAATCTGATTGGCAGCTAATGCCCCGCCCCATAAAAAATCTTTTGGAAATACTCCCATTTCATCCTCCTTATAAAATAGCTACTATCTCATCACCCGGATCCACTGCTACCTGATCCGTCATCGGCAAGACATCTAAAAAGTTCTGCGTATTGGTTATAATAATCGGTGTTGTGATATCATACCCTTGTTCAAGAAGCGCTTCTAAATCGACTTCAAGAAGTAGATCACCTTCTTGAACAAGGTCATTTTCTTTGACAAAGCTAGTAAAGCCGTCACTTTTTAGAGTCACGGTCTCTAGCCCAAAATGAATCAACACTTCTACTCCTTCTTGACTGATAAGACCAATGGCATGTTTGGTTGGAAATACGGATGATACCCTCCCGCTAACCGGAGATAGAACTTTTCCGTTTGAGGGGATAATGGCAATGCCCTCACCGAGCATTTTTCCTGCAAAGGTTTCATCGTTTACGTGTTCAAGTGGAAGAATCTGCCCCTTTAAAGGAGAAACAATTTTTTTAGTTGTTGAAGCACCCGTTGGGATATTTTGTAAATCCGTCACTTGAGTTTCTTCATCAATTCCTAAAATATAGGCAAGAAAGAAACTAATGAAAATACTGATACCTACTGCAATTAAGGCATGAGTAAAATTAGCTGGTTGATCCGCATGGATAAATTGAGGCAAGCCAATCAAAGACGGTACCGCGAAGAGGTAAGCACGTAGGCCTACAATCCCCGCAAATAATCCTGCAACACCTCCACCGACCATGGCCGCATAGAGTGGTTTTTTGTATTTTAAGGTAACTCCATAAAGGGCTGGCTCAGTAATTCCGGCTAAGAGAGCTGAAAAGCCTGCTGCAAATGCAATTTGTTTGATATTTTGGTTCTTACTTTTTAGCGCTACTGCTATAGCGGCTCCCCCCTGGGCTAGGTTAGCACCGAGCATCGCTGGTAGAATTAAAAAATCAGGTGTTGTGACAGAAGCTACTAGAAAAATAGGAGCAAAGGCCCAATGCATACCTGTCATAACAATAAATGGCATGGTGGCTCCTAAAATTGCCAAGGTTAACCAACCTGCTGTTTCATACATTTGCTGAACAAGACTAGATAAGCCTTCTCCGACGATTACCCCCAAAGGACCGATAAAGACTAAGGCAATGAAGCCTGAAAGAAGCAAGACAATGGTTGGTTGCAAGAAACTTTTTGTCATCGCTGGAACTAGCTTATTAACTATTCTTTCAATATATCTTATCAACCAAACCATGATAAGGATTGGAATAACAGAAGAACCGTAGTTAGCTGGTGTAACAGGTGCTCCAAAGAGGGCCATAGCATCTCCTCCGCTTACCATTTGGGTAAAATTGGGATGAAGTAAAATACCAGCTACAGACATGGCCAGGATCGGTGTTACATTTAGCTTTTTAGCAGCTGAAAAACCAAGAAAGATTGGCATGAAATAATAAGGAGCATCCCCGAAGATGCTTAAAAATGCAATGGTTTGCGAATCAGCAGGCAATACCCCCAATATTGGCAGAATAATGACAAGAACCTTGAGCATTCCTCCACCCAACATGGCTGGTATCAAAGGCGTCATAGACCCTGCAATGTAGTCAATAATAGTGGCGAAAATAGTTCTTTTTTTCTCTATTGAAACCTGCTCGTCTCCTCCAAAGTGTCCAAGTTCTATAAAGGCTTGATAGTAACGTCCAACATCGTTTCCTAAAATCACCTGATATTGATCGTTCCTTCGCATGACTCCCATAACATTGGGGATGTTCTTTACAAGATTATCTGATACTACTTGTTCATCTTTTAAAACTAAACGTAATCTGGTTACACAGTGAGTAATACTGACAATATTTGCGTTTCCTCCAAGCGCTTTTAAGAGCGCTTGGGCAGTTTCCTTGTACTTCATCTTTTCTCCTTAATTAGTATAATTTTTTTGTTAATCGCCGGATGTGAGCTGTTAAATACAGCAATTCGCTTGAACTTAGCTGATAGCTATACTTCTCCTGAATATAGAGGGCAACCTGCTCCCCACATTCGTATTCTTTGGGGTATTTTTTACTCATCAAAGCCAACAAATCATCATCGTCATCTTCCTGATAATAGTCATGTGCTAGCAAACGGTGAGCAAAGAGCTTGATATGGGTGATAAAACGGTAATACTCAACTGATTCTTGATTAAATTCTGTCACATAAAAATTTTTGACGATTTGTTCAATAGCTATGATGATTTCTGTTATCTTATAAGACTCTTGAAAATTATTTTCGAGATTAGCATTGACAAAATGTAAGGCAATAAAGGCTGCTTCATCTTCTTCCAGCACAATCTTGGTAGCTTTCTTAATAATATCCAAGGCCTGCTTTCCAATCTTATACTCCTCAGGATAGTATTTCTCAATTTCCCATCTAAGAGGATTAGTAATCACGATCCCCTCTTTATGTCGTTCAATGGTGGATTGAATATGGTCTGTTAGATTGATGTAAATAATTTCATCAAAATGATTCCCTAGTGTTATCTTGCCAAGGTTAATAATCTTTTCGCAAATATAGACTAGCTCCAAGGGGACATTGATAAACAACTCTGTAAAGCGCGTCATATTATCTCTGTTTTTTAACAAAAAACTTTTTTCAATAGCCTTGGCAGGAACTTCATCGCCAATCTTCTTTGCAAAAGCAATTCCTTTACCGAACAATAAGATATCAACTTCTTTTTTGTTTGTTGCAATGACTGCATTATGGTTTAAAATTCGTTTTATGATCATATATTATTTTCCCTAGAAAAAAGGAACCTAATTTATGCGTATGCCAAAAAAGCATCGTATAAATAGGTTCCTGCTCGCAATAACGCGATAACATCCATTTTATAATATTATAAGATTGAACTACATCATGCTTACATGTGTAATAACATTGTAGCTACTTTTAAAGTGTATACTAAAGCCAAGACTTTGTCAAGAAAAATTTTCATTCCGTTGGTAAATAGAAGATATGAGGACGGAAAAAACTCGACGTGTGTATCGCACAAAGTCTTCTAGTATTTTAGAAACTCTTCACTACTCACCTGTAATTCACCTAAAGTCCTTGTTCACTAAGCTTTAGGCCGCTCGTAATTCCTTTTTTTTACTATATAGCCGTTTAGTTTATTTTTAGTACTAGGCAAGGAGTCGCAGGTAGTTGAAATAGTTGATAACTATTTCAAGTGACAGATAAGAAAAGTGTAACTTTTCTCAATGGTACAGCAAGACGAGTTAACGAAGTAATAAAAATATAAACTAAATGACTATAACATACCACGAAGCTACCCATCTTTATATATCGAACATTTAATTACGGAAATATTTCAAAAAAGATAGGATAAACCTACCTTTTAATCTAATTCTTCCATACACTGACTCAAATCTGTCAGTGCACGCTGGGCTATTTTCTCATAGCGTTCTTTTTTATCACGGATGCGTGGACCGTCCAGCTCTTTGATAATACCGAAGTTGACATTCATTGGTTGGAAATGTTTGCTATCAGCATGCGTGATATAGTAGGGTAAACTTCCGATTGCTGTTGTCTCAGGGAAGACGATTTCTTCTTCTCCCTTAAACAAACGAGCAGCGTTGATACCTGCTACAAGACCAGAGGCCGCAGATTCGACGTAGCCCTCGACCCCTGTCATCTGACCAGTAAAAAAGAGCTGCGGATTTTTCTTAGAACGGAAAGTTTGGGTTAACAGATTTGGCGAATCAATGTAGGAATTACGGTGCATAACTCCGTAGCGAACAAATTCAGCATTTTCAAGTCCTGGAATCATTTGAAAGACACGTTTTTGCTCTCCCCATTTGAGGTGGGTTTGGAAGCCCACAATATTGTAGAGGCTCCCTGCTGCATTGTCCTTGCGCAACTGGACAACTGCATAAGGTGTCTTATAATTTCCGTCACGAGGCCCTGTATACTCTTCTGGATATTCCAGACCAACTGGTTTCATTGGACCATAAAGCATCGTCTTTACACCGCGTTTTGCCATAACCTCAATGGGCATACAACCTTCAAAATATTTTTCTTTTTCAAAGGAATTAAGAGGTGCTTCTTCGGCATTAACCAAGGCATCATGAAAGGTCAGAAATTGTTCTTTAGTCATTGGTGCATTGAGATAGGCCGCTTCCCCCTTATCATAACGGGATTTTAGGTAGACCTTACTCATATCAATGGTAGTGACATCGACAATCGGTGCTGCTGCATCATAGAAATAAAAGCCAGCTCCACCGTTAAGAGCATGGATTTTTTCTGCAAGAGCATCGCTCGTCAGAGGACCTGTCGCAATGACGGTAATCCCCTTTGTTGGGAACTCGGTTATCTCCTTGCGAATGACCTCAATCAAAGGATGATGATACAGTTCTTCTGTTACCATTTTTGAAAAACCTTCACGGTCGACAGCCAGAGCGCCTCCAGCAGGTACACGCGTACTCTCTGCTGCTTTCATGATAACAGAGTCCAAACGGCGCATCTCCTCCTTGAGGAGTCCCACCGCATTGGTCAAACTATCCCCTCTAAGAGAATTCGAGCAGACCAATTCTGCAAAATGGTCTGTCTTATGTTGCGGTGTTGCTTTCACACCACGCATTTCATACAATTTGACAGGAATACCTCGTTTGGCAATCTGGTAGGCAGCTTCAGAACCGGCCAAACCAGCTCCAATCACGTTAATATAAGATTGAGACAATTCACTAATACCTCTTTGGGAGCAAACCTCCCACAAATCTTTCTATAATATTCTATTGAACAGTTAGTATATCATATTTTGAGGAAAGTATCTCCTCAAAATGTTTCTAAAGCAAGCTATATCATTAAGGTATTTGAGGATGAGTTTTCATTTTTTATGATAGACATATCAGAAACATCCTCAACCTCGCCATGATACTCCAAGAAACAGGGCATTCCAACTGCAATAAATCCCCTGCCTCTCCTACAAATGCACGAAAGTGGAACGTGCATTTGTCAAATTTCAAGATTTCTTATTTTCTAAAAAAGCAAGAATATTGTATGTTGTTTGTCTACAGAAGTGCCGCTTATATTCACCAATCTTCCATTTCTTTGTGTCATTTGCTCACCCTGTACAAGTTACGAGAGTATTTGACACGAGTATCACTCATTGTATCATCATTCTCAATTTGAAAGTTAGTCAGGTGTTAAGTTTTAGAAAGGATTATAGTCTTTTGTTTATCTTTTATTACTTCGTTACCTCGCTTTGCCGTACTCCAGTACGGCCTGCAGCTCCTTGCCTAGTACTAAAAGTAAAGGAAAAGACTATATAAACGATTTGCTTGGGAGATGGAATGTGGTACTAATGGAGCCGATACATTTATCTGCTCATGGTTTATTACAGCAAGCAGATCCAAGCAGCAATTAAAACACTTAGAATACTAAAGAGTGAGCCGATGAGATAATATTCTGCAAAAGCTGGATTTTCCGATATTTTATTGTAGCGAGCGATAGATTTTGCAGTAAAGACAAGACCGATTGATGCAAACTGATAGAAGAGGATACAGATCCCCATTACGACACGCTCTAGAAGACCAATCATGGCTCCTGCACCCGAAATCGTATCCATTTTTTGACTGACTTTGGGTTGATACTTTTGAAATAAAAGTTTAAATGCAACATTTGTCGGTTTGGTAATCAGCAAGATAAATAGAATAATAGTTAGCACTTCTCCTACAAGCATATCTGGTAACATCATCTCCCTTGTTAATGGCGCTAGTAAGAGAATGACGGATAGATGCAACGCTTGATCTATAAGAAAGATGATTAGGCTACTTTGCTTGAACCATTTCGCAACATAAGGCTTTCCGATATCAATAATAGCATGGCTGAACAACAGTAGCAAGGCTACTCTCTATATACTCGGAATAAAGACAGTCACGAAAATAAGTGGGAGCGCTACTCCAATTAGATGAATACCTAGACATCTCCAATCCCTGTCTTTTCTATCTGCAATTTTTTGACTTTGCAGATGAAAATCTGATAAAAAATGACAGATTAGCAACAGCGTTAAAATAGGTTGATGTAATAGATATTGTGAAAGACCAATACTAGACATGTTTACTCCTCTCCTGCATACTTAAGCAACTTTAATGCGCAGTTTCGAGTTCGCAGATAAACCTTGATATTGCTAGATTTCAAGCGTTTAGACAAGGCACTGCTTGTCGTTAAATCTAATTCTTTTGCCAATGCTTGTTGGTCAAAAGCTTCATGATAAATATCGTTTTCTAACAGTTTCTGTAAAATAATTTCTTGACTGGCGCGCCAGCTAGCTTTAATAGCTTCGCCACTCGCAATTAAGGTGTTGATGACCTCTACATTGTGACCACCTTCAAAATGAACCGCAATTTGTGTAGTACCATAATCATTCTTTTGGTGAATATACTGAAGTGCTTTTCGGGCATACCAATATGCTGGTCCATCAGCACCGATGCTTTGTTCTGGATTGATATCTGTCAGAATAGTGCCTAAACCAAGACCAAAACGTATTTGATATGGCTGCATAGCCACATTGATACAATCAATGATTTGAAATAAAGGGGCATCTAAGCTCAGCAATCCTTGAAATTCGTCCCCTAGTGTGATGGACATTTTGGAAACAACGACACTGCTATAGTTAGCATTTAATTGTTTTAAACAGGATTCTAATGTTTTTTGAACTTGATAGCGATTATTGATTTTTTTGGAATCAATAATATCTCCAATTAAAGCAAAATAATTCATAGCCTACCTCTCATAAGCCTATTATAACAGATGAAACAAAAAAAGTCTGTTATAAGGGAAAGCATCAAAAAAGTCCGTTATAGAAGACTTTTCTTTAAAGGTCTATTATAACGGAAATACTATTATCCTGATGAGGGGGATGCAGTGTTTTTTATTTGTAAGGTGCAAGAGTAGTTTGAAGATTTACTTGAGTGCTTGCGAGTTAAGCTATATGAGGTTGATAGAGAGCCTGTACTCTATGGACTCAGAAGATATTAAAACACTGTAGTCACAAGTGATCGGTTTCGATCTGGGACTACAGTGTTTAATTTTCAATAAGATGAAAGTCCAAGGCTGTGAAGATAGACTCTAGCTAGTGATATAGCCATTTCATTTATCTTCTATTACTGCACTCACTCGCTTTGCCGTACTCTACCAGTACAGCCTGCAGCTCCTTGCCTAGTACGAAAAGCAAACGAAAAGACTATAAAACCAATCTTAGACACTGGGAACGAGATATTGTCTAGTGATTTTCCCTATTTAATCTTTTCTTCTTCATAATCACCGTTTGGACAGACGACTTGCTTGCCTCCGCCCCGCACTTTTTTTTCAACTAGATAGTGCTGACATTTTGGACAGTCACGACCAATCGGTTTGTCCCAAGAGGTGAACTCACACTCTGGATAGCGATCACAACCATAAAATATACGATTGCGCTTGCTCTTGCGTTCAATGACCTGTCCTTTATGACATTTTGGACAAGTGACCCCAATTTCTTTTGTAATCTGTTTGGTGTTGCGACAATCAGGGAAATTACTACAAGCATAAAATTTACCGAAACGCCCTAACTTAATCACCATTTCATGGCCACAGACATCGCAATCAAATCCAGCCGGTTCATCTTTGATTTGAATTTTTTCAATTTCAGTTTCAGCTTTAGCTAATTCCACCTTAAACGGCTGATAGAAACTATCAATAATCTTCTGCCACTGAGCCTTTCCAACCTCGACATCATCCAATTTTTGCTCCATTTCAGCTGTAAAGGTCACATTGACAATATCTGGGAAGAAGTCAACTATCAATTTATTGACAATTTCACCTAGTTCTGTTGGCTCAAAGCGTTTGGCAACCAATTTCACATAGTAGCGCTTTTGAATGGTTTCAATAGTCGGAGCATAGGTTGACGGACGACCAACGCCGTTTTCTTCCAAGGTCTTAATCAAGGTCGCTTCTGAATAACGAGCAGGAGGTTGAGTGAAATGTTGTTCGGGCTTCGTCAAGATACGTTGTACCTTATCTCCGACTTCCATATCTGGCAACATCTTGCTTTTATCTGCATCATTATAGACAGCCATATAACCGTCAAATTTTATCTGGCTACCATTGGCTGTAAACAGCACACCATTTTGTGCTAAACGTACACTCATTGTGTCAAAAATCGCTGCTGTCATCTGGCTGGCTACAAAGCGATTCCAAATCAACGTATAAAGTCGTAACTGATCCTTGTCTAGATATTTCGCAATAGACTCGGGAGTTAATTGAACATTAGAGGGACGAATGGCCTCATGGGCATCTTGTGCTCCAGACGCATTTTTGATTTTACTGCCGTGCTTTGAATAGTTGGCTCCGAAACGTTCAGTAATAAAGTCTGCAGCCTGTGCTTGAGCTACTGGACTAATCCGAGTCGAATCGGTACGCATATAGGTAATCAAGCCCTGTGTACCGCCTGTTCCACGGCTCACTCCCTCGTATAATTGCTGAGCAATCATCATGGTCTTACGGGTTCGAAAATTAATTTTGTTAGCCGCATCCATCTGCAAGGTTGAGGTGGTGTATGGCAATGGGGCATTGCGCTTTCGTTCTTTGCGTTCTACCTTATCAACCAAGAATTCATCACTCTTAATTCGGGCTAAGACTTCTTTGACCTGCTCGTTGTTTTCAAGCTTTAATTTCTTTTCATCTAAACCGTAGAAACTTGCTTGGAATTTCTTAGTGCCTTTTTTAAAGGTAGCGTCAATGGTCCAATATTCTTCTGGTTTGAACTTGTTAATGTCATTTTCACGGTCAATGATCAATTTGAGGGCTACAGATTGTACACGACCAGCAGACAAGCCTTTTTTGATTTTTTTCCATAAGATAGGAGAAATTGAATATCCTACAATACGGTCTAAAACACGGCGAGCTTGTTGAGCATCTACTAAATCATGGTCAATGGTTCGTGGTTCTTTAAAGGCATTTTTTACCGCTTCCTTTGTAATCTCATTAAAGACAACACGGTTTTTATCCTTTTCGTCCAAACCTAAAATATGAGCTAAATGCCAGGAAATTGCTTCTCCTTCGCGATCCGGGTCACTTGCGAGAAAAACTTGTTTAGCTTTTTTGGCTTCTTTTTTCAAGTCATTGATGAGCGGACCTTTTCCACGGATATTGATATATTCAGGCTCATAATTATTGTCAAAATCAATAGACATGCTTGATTTTTTCAAATCACGGATATGTCCTACTGAGGCAACAACCTTGTAATTGCGTCCTAAATATTTTTCAATCGTTTTGGCTTTTGCTGGCGACTCTACGATGACTAAATTTTTGGGGGGAGTTACTCTTTTCTTTGTTGTTCCCATATTCTTACCTTTACAATATTTTAAACTAGTATAGCTTCAAAAAGAATATACTATTTTTAGGTAAGTGTCAAGATTTTTCTTCACTTATTTTCCTACAGGAATACATGTTTTATAATTGATATTCTAAAAGGACATCTAGACCTGACGTGATACACTTTGCACCCTCTTGAATTAAAAAATGACAGCCTGCAGATTTTCCATCTGTAATACTCCCTGGAATAGCAAAAATATCACGCCCCTCGTTCAAGGCATATTCACAGGTAATCAAGCTACCTGAACGCATTTTAGCTTCTGCTACGATAATCCCTTGCGCTAAACCGGCTATAATTCGGTTCCGCTCAGGAAAATGGTACTTGAGGGGCTTTTCTTTTGGTCCATATTCTGATAAGAGTAAATGATGTTTGGCAATATACGCTTGTAATTTCCTATTTTCTTTGGGATAGGCTGTATCCAGTCCACTTCCAGTAACGGCAATCGTTTTACCACCATTTTTCAAGATGGCTATATGAGCTGCTGTGTCAATTCCTCTTGCTAAGCCGCTGACAATCACAAAACGATTTTGAAGCTCTTTGATGATTTTTTGGACAGAACGAGTACCTGATGTACTAGCAGATCTCGCTCCCACAAAGCCAAGCTTAGGCTTGTTTAACAATTCAAGATTTCCTTGATAAAAAAGCAAGACAGGAGGATTATATATTTGCTTCAGTTCAATAGGATAGCATGCGTCCAAGATTGAAAAAGAAGAATAGCAATTAAACTCCTTTCGACAAGCCCTGTTATCCAGCTGCTGATAGTGTTCGATGAATAAGGTGGGATTGGAGCAGTTAGACACTAGGGCGATGGCTTTAATGGATAGGGACTTCCCCACTTTTTCTTCATGGAGCAATACTTTATAGATTTGACGATTGGTTAAACCAGCTTTTTTTAATTTAAACAGTGCAAAGTTATTCATTTTTTTACCTCTACTGAATCTATTCGTAAAAAAAACTAATTTTTACTAGAAAATAGTTCTATGATACTATCTGTTATACTAGTTCATTTCGAAGAACCTTGATTTCACAGCAAGCCATACCAAGTCTTTTGCTGTATTATAGCCGTTTTGTTTATTTTTAGTACTTACTAGGCAACGAGTCGCAGGTAGTACTGGAGTACAGCAAGACGAGTTAACGAAGTAGTAAAAAATAGAAACTAAATGACTATATCTACTGAGGTATCCATCTGATTTTAAAAATCCTACTATCTGTACTGCCCAGAAGTTAGACACAAACGCTAACGATTGGGAACAGTGCAGGTAGCAGGTCAAGAGGTTTTGTATTTCTCAATGTAAAAGCATAGAGCACCAATTAGATTAGCTTGATTGTGGAAGTGACAGGCCTGAATCTCTACTGGTGCTGGTAAATGATTTGCAATTCTTTCTGTTGTTAGGATCTCTTGATAACTGTTTCGAATGCGGTCGATCAACAAGTCTTGCTGGCTAATACCACCGCCAATGACAATCTTGTCTAATTTGACGAAACTCGTCATGTTTACCATTAAGTAGGCAATTTCCTGGCAATAGTCGTCAAATAAGTCTGATAAATCTGGATTGTTTTCCTCTTGCAAGTTCTTAAAAACAATCACTCCGTCTGCTTCTGGTAACTGCAGCTGCTGACTAGCTTGCTCGACAAACTGAACAGCCGATCCTGTGTTGGCAACAAGGCTCTTTATCCCTCGTAAATGAAGGTCAAGAATGGCTCCCACTTCCTGTAAACTGTTGGTACCTTTATCGAATAAAGACTGTCCGATTGGATTTAAGAGGAGATTGCTCGCTCTTAAATCTGTAAAAGTAGCTAAATTTCCATTACGTACAAGAGCTAAACCGACACCAGTCCCTAGTACTAAAGTAGCACCGCATTGGACATTTGTTAAATTTCCTAACCTAGCCTCTGCCAGTGCTGCTGCATCGGCATCATTTAACACACTGACAGGCAAGGTGAAGCGATTTTCAAGATATTGGGCAAGCGGAAAAGATATCAAGTATGGAATCAAACCTCCTTTGTAAACAAAGCCAGTCTTGCGGTTGATGGTGCCTGGACAAGAAATAGCTATACCTACAATCTGATCGTGATAGGTTTCTACAAGATTTTCCAAGCAAGCTAAAAATTCCTCCATTGTAGCGGGAGTAGGTGTCTTGTCCTGTTCCAATAGATGAAAATCTTCTGACATAAGACTGTATTTGATAAAGGTCCCTCCAATATCAAGCGCCAGATAGTATGTAGCATTCTTCATTTCTTCTTTTCGTTTTTCCTTGTTTTATATTTTTTTGATAACTCGTGCAGGATTTCCTGCCAAAAGGACATTGTCACCGAATGACTTCGTCACGACAGACCCAGCTCCAACGACCACATTATCTCCTAAGGAAACTCCGGGAAGAATGGTTACTCCTCCACCAGCCCAGAAATGATGTCCAATCGTGATTGGCTTACCATATTCCAGTCCTGCCACTCGTTGGCTCGCTTCAAGAGGGTGAAGTGGGGTTAGCAGCTGCACATTAGGGCCTAACATCGCATTGTCACCGATTGTAATCGGGCATACATCTAAAAAGGTACAATTAAAATTGGCATAGAAATTTTCACCCACATGGATATTGCAGCCATAGTCACAGGCAAAATTTGGCTCTATATGAATCCATTCACCCGTGCTACCGAACCATGATTTGAGCAGTTGAGTGCGTTTTGCTCTATCTAATTCTTGATTGAACTCCATGCGGTATTGACGAGCTAGCTTGCGTAATTGCATTAATTCTGGGTCGCTAGCATCGTAGAAGTCGCCTGCCAACATTTTTTCGCGTTCGGTCATTCTTTTTAATTCCTTTCCAACAACATTGACTTGATTGGCTCAAAGGTCTTTCTATGAATCGGTGTGATTCCCTTTTTCTGTAAGCCCTCCAAGTGCTTAGCTGTCCCATAGCCTGCATTCTGAGCAAAATCATAGCCAGGATAAAGCTTATCAAAGTCTGTCATCATTTGATCCCGAGTGACCTTTGCTACAATGCTTGCAGCAGCAATAGAAAGACTGGTGGCATCGCCTTTAATAATAGAGGTCTGGGCAATAGGTGTATCTAGGGTCATAGCATCAACCAGCAAATGTTGCGGCGTTTTTGATAGGTGAGCCAAGGCTTCTAGCATAGCAAGTTTGGTCGCCTCATAGATATTGACTTCGTCAATCACCTGGCTATCCTTGATGCCGATTCCTACAGTAATTGCTCGCTCCTTGATTTCTTGATAAATAGCTTGATGTTTGGACTTTGGAATTTTCTTGGAATCATTCAAATAGCGGATTTTACAACCTTTTGGCAAAATGACCGCAGCTGCCACCACTGGTCCTGCCAAGGGACCGCGTCCAACTTCATCAATTCCTGCAATCAACTCAATTCTTTCTGTATACAAAGCTCTTTCATAGACCAGCATTTGCTCTAGCCGTGTGTCTTCTGCTTCTTCGGCTTGCAAATCTTTGATTTTTTTCTGGACTAATGTGTGTACTCCTACTCGTCTATCCCCAGCCAACTCCTCTAAACGAGGGTCCGTCCTATCTGTAATAGTCGTTAGCAGCTCCTTGATTGCTCTAATTGTTGCCATTTGAGTCCTCAACTGTATCCAAGGTATAAAGACCTAGCTTGCCGTCCCGCACTTCTTTGACAAATAGGGTATAGAAACGGTCATAATCCTCACGAAAACCAAGTTTTTTAGTCATATCCATAATGATTTCAGGTGCTTCATCTTCCAGATTCATCTGCTTAAAACGCTCTTTTAAGGCTTCTGGGTAATGAGTTTTAAAATAGTTCAAGCCGAAAATCGTCACCTCATCCATAGGTAGGAGATTATCCTTGATTGCACCTGTTAGAGCCAGCTTGAGTCCCACTTCTTCATCTTCAAATTTAGGCCATAAAATTCCTGGTGTATCAAGAATTTCTAAGTCTTTGTTAGATTTGAGCCATTGTTGCCCTTTGGTAACACCCGGTCTATTTCCAACGACTGCAATTTTCTTACCCGCCAAGCGATTCATTAGGGTTGATTTTCCAGCATTAGGAATCCCAATAATCATGGTACGCAAGGTTTCAATCTGAATGCCTCGTTCTTTCTGACGATCCATTTTCTCCTGCATCAGTTTTTTAGCTGCTTCTGTTACTTTTTTGACAGTGGCTTGTTCCTTTGAATTAACTATCAAAGTCAAAATGCCCTGGGCTTCAAAATAAGTCCGCCAATTCTTAGTCGCTACAGGATCCGCTAAATCAGCCTTATTTAGAATGAGTAATTTGGGTTTATCGCCCACAATCTTTGTGAGCATAGGGTTTTGACTGGATAAGGGCAAGCGTGCGTCAACCAAGATCGTCACAAAATCAACAAATTTCAGATTTTCCTGCACCTGCCGTCTTGCTTTTGACATGTGCCCTGGGAACCATTGAATAGTAGCCATGGTGAATACATCCTTTCATGCTGTGGTTTGTAGTTATACAAACCTGCTTTTTCTTTCGTATATAGTCTTTTAGTCTACTTTTAGTACTAGTCAAGGAGCTGCAGGCTGTACTAGAGTACGGCAAAGCGAGTGAACGAAGTAATAAAAGATAAACGAATGACTATAAAATCCAAATAGATGCCTCAATTTAGGGTATTTGGAAGTTCAAAGTGCCACAGTTGTCACTGAGGTGGCTGATAATAAAAACACAAATCATACTAGATTTTGTAACTGATAAGGTCAGCTATTAGGCTTTGTCGAATAGCTGACCTTATCAGTTGTCATTCAACTTTTTAACATTTTGAAAGAGATTGAAGTATTATTTTTCTAGTATTTATGGTACTTCTATTCTACCCTATAAGCTAAAAAAATACCATAGTAAGCTTACTCTCCTTACTATGGTATTATAATCTTTATCAAGGAAGTAGGGATAGTACGATGATGAATGGATAGTCCGACCCGGCAATCACATCAGTAGCCCTCCCTTTCTACACAGAGTAAAACGTGGCTTTTTTCTACAACATATATATTGTGTGAATAATTCTACTATCATTACAATCTTCCTGTTGCCCAAAAACTGAAAGACTAGGCGTAAGGTATCTGAGGGATTGTCGAAAAACAGTAGCTGAGTATATCCACCGTATCTTCTTAAAAATTCAAGGTTTCAAGAATGTGATGAAGAGAATCTAAACGAGAATCTCTGGAAGAAATCCTTTGTTCGTCTCGTATTTTCTGTTCATTTTTGAGAAAATTTTCATAGTCTTCAGATAGAATTGCATAGTTTTTAAAGCGGTGTCTAGCATGACGAATTGTTTGCTGAAAGAGTTTATCAGCCTCAAGTGGATTGACATATATTAAGGAAGAAAACCGTTCTTGTTTGAGCATAAAATCCAGCATCTGATCAAATTTTGGACGTTTAAAATCAAGCACCATTGGATTTTTCCCCTGTTTTTCCAGTTGAGGATTGTAACGATAGAGAGACCAATAACCTGATTCAACCGCTTCTTTTGCTTCCTCTAATGTTCTTTTCATGCCATATTCTAGACCATGGGCGATACAAGGAACATAGGCAATAACGAGGGAGGGACCGGGATAATTTTCTGCCTCTTCAAAAGCCTTGATGACTTGAATTGGATTGGCTCCACTTGCCACTTGTGCTACATAGACATTACCGTAGGTCATAGCCATTCTACCCAAATCTTTTTTAGTACTACGGTTACCAGAAGATGAAAATCGGGCAATAGCGGATGTCGGAGTAGCTTTTGAGACATGCCCGCCTGTGTTAGAGTATATCTCATTATCTAAGACAAGGATGTTCACATCTGCTCCACTTGCCAGAATATGATCCAAACCTCCATAACCAATATCATATGCCCAGCCGTCACCTCCCACTATCCATTGAGAGGGCTTGACAAATAGATCTTTTTGTTCATAGAGTGCTTGCAGCAGCGGATTTTTATCCGACAATTCCACTTCCAAGAGGTTGATAAGCTTGGCGCTACGAGCTCTCGTTCCCCGTCCTTCGTTAATATGAACAATCCAGTCTTGAAGTAGGGCAGAGAGTTCTGGGCTGGCGACGGACATTGCTTCTTGTGCTAGAGGAATCAAGAATTTTCTTCGCAACATACTAGCAACCATCATACCGTAACCAAATTCCGCATTATCTTCTAGTAAGGAATTGCTCCAAGCTGGTCCTTGACCACATTTGTTCGTACTATAGGGCGTAGTTGGAGCCATAGCTCCCCAAATAGACGAGCAACCAGTCGCATTTGCAATCATCATTCGATCGCCAAACAACTGGGTCAACAGCTTAACATACGGGGTTTCCCCACATCCTGAGCAGGCTCCCGAAAATTCTAGCAAAGGTTGTTCAAATTGGGTATAGGCTATCGTTCCTGGTTTAGCCGGGTTTTCTTTTGCCCGTAAGGTCATTGAAAAAGCCCAGTTAATCGCTTCTTGTTTCAAGATTTCTTCATTTTCTATTGATGCAGCCATCATTTTTAAAGCCCTCCCCTTTGCTGGACAGGCATTCACACAAAGCTCACAGCCCGTACAATTTTCAACAGAAACTTGAATCCGATACATGAGTCCATCTTTTCCTTTAAAATCCCTGACTCTGTATCCTTCTGGTGCCCTATTTAACTCATCTTCTTCGACTAAAAAAGGACGAATCGCTGCGTGGGGGCATACGAACGAGCAACGACTACATTGCACGCAGTAGCTAGCATCCCACTGAGGAACTTCCAAAGCTAGACTTCGCTTTTCTTGTGGAGCAGTTCCTAGTGGAATATCTCCAGCAACCATTCCGTGCTTGACAAGCTGTCCAACTGAGACCGACTGACCTTCTAGTCTGTTAAGAGGTCGTTGGATAGTCCCCGCATAACTGGATGATGGAATCAATCTTTTCTTTTCTACAACTTCACAAGCCTGCCATTCTTTTGGAACCTCTACTCTTTCAAGAGCGCTGATCGATAAGGCAATCGCACGGAGATTTTGCTCAAGGATTTTTTCTGATTTTTTTGCGCAGGTTTTCATAGCTTCTTCCTGTATCCATTTGAGAGCTTCCTCTAGAGGGAGGAAATGGGTTAGTTGGAAAAAGGCAACTTGCATACAGATGCTAAATTTCTGAATCAATCCTACTTCATGAGCGATTTTGTAGGCATTGATAATGTAGAACTGAATGTCATAATCTGCTAAAAATTTCTTGATGTGAGCTGGTAAACGTTTCGATAGCTCTTCCTTGCTCCAAGTGGTATTGAGAAGAAAAATCCCTCCCCTTTTTAATCCTTTTAATACATCAATTTGCCTTAGATAAATCTGACTTGTTACTCCAATAAAATCCGTATGTTGCACAAAATAAGAAGACTGTATGCGCTCATCACTGACCCGCAAATGCGATACCGTAACACCGTTTTGCTTTCTTGAATCGTAGTAAAAATAGGCCTGAATCTGTTTTGGTGTCTGATTGCCAATAATACTAATCATTGATTTAGTAACACTGATTGACCCGTCACCACTCAATCCCCAAAACTTTGCTTGAAAGGTGGCTGTTGATGTCAAATCAAGAATTGGAAGAGTCGGTAAGGAGAGGTTCGTTACCTCATCATCAATTCCAACTGTAAAATGCTTTTTTGCTCTAGGCTGCTGTAATTCATCATAAATCGCCACAATCTGGTCAGGACTTGTGTCTTTTGAGCCAATGCCATAACGTCCTCCGATAATCTTGGGGCGGTGCTTGCTTTCATACAAAGCGGACTGTACATCCATAAACAAAGGTTCCCCAACTGCTCCAGGTTCTTTTGTTCGATCCAGTACAGCTATCGCCTCTACAGTTTTCGGAATTTTTTCTAAAAAATTTTCAATTGGGAACGGGCGATAGAGGTGAATCTGGATAAGCCCTACTTTGCGACCATTTAGATTGAGATAATCAACAGTTTGCCTAATCGTTGAAACAACTGACCCCATTGCAACAACTAATTCCGTTGCTGCAGCATGACCATAATATGTCACTAAATCATAGTCTGTTCCACGAAGTCGATTGATTTCTTTCATATACTTTTTGACAACATATGGAAGAATATCATAATGCCGATTAACCGCTTCTCGCTGTTGAAAATGTAGATCTGGACCTTGGTTTGTACCTGATGCTGTTGGATGATTGGGATTCATTGCGCGAGAGCGAAATACCTCTAAAGCCTCTTGGTTGATTAGCCCTTTCATCTCTTCATATTCTACAACCTGGATTTTTTGCATTTCATGGCTAGTCAAAAAACCATCAAAACAACTGATAAATGGCACACTTGTTTCTAGACTGGCTACATGTGCTACTATTGCCAAGTCCATCACTTCTTGAACGGTGCTTTCTACCAATATAGCAAAACCAGACTGACGAACAGCCATGACATCACTATGATCGCCAAAAATGCTCAAGGCATTGGTTGATACCGAGCGAGTAGCGACATGAAAAACAGTTGGTAACAACTCACCAGCAATTTTATACATGTTGGGTAACATCAGCAATAGTCCTTGAGAGGAGGTAAAGGTTGTTGTTAAAGCACCTGTTTTTAATGAACCATGGACAAAACCGGCTACCCCTGCTTCGGATTGCATCTCGACAATCGTTAAAGGGGTGCCAAAGATATTTTGACGATTTTCAGCCTGCCAACAATCGACACACTCTCCCATTCTAGAACTGGGAGTTATGGGATAAATACTTGCAATTTCACTAAAAGCATAAGCAACATATGCCGCAGCTGTATTACCATCCATAATTTCTTGATGTGACATGCGCAACTATTCCTACCTTCCTACAGTTCCACAAGATCCGAGGGCGTTTTATAGTCATTTCGTTTCTATTTTTTATTACTTCGTTCACTCGTCTTGCTGTACTCCAGTACTACTTGTGACTCCTTGCCTAGTACTAAAAGGCTATAAGAGTGAATGTATCCTTACGGATACAGCGAACAAAAGCGGAACGCTTCGTCGTGTGACCTAGGCAAAGGATAGCTAGGTTCGTCACAAATGATACGAGGGAAAGACACAAAGCCTACCCCATTTAGGGCATCCGTATCTGTAAGCAGACTTATCCTGCAACAGCTTCTGGATAAAGAAGCTTGGGGAGCCTTTGCCCAGTAAATGTCTATTTCCCGCCCCTAAAGTAGCGTATACCTTTGGAGCTAGGAATAGGAAGATGTGTCCCTAAAGATAAGCACAGCTAGCTGTAACCCTATTAAAACTGGAACATCTGTATCTCTTTTGACGACCATTTTTAGTCCGAACTCAGTTACATGAAGATACAAGAACGTACGGGGCTTAAGAAACTCTCCACTGGATAATTTGTAAGCAAACTAATACTCATTTAAAATCAAAATTAGCATTTCTTACTACTTCCTTAAGTTGTGCGGACAGATACGGAGTTTCATTCCTAATTTTTGAGCTAAAGGTTGTGAAAATCCCGTCCTCAGCAACAAGGTATTTATTACCGGGGATACCACTACGGCGGAAGTAGCCTTTTAGCTCACTACGTTCGCTTTCCCTTGAAAATTAGTATAAAAATTCGCTATTTTTGAAATTAGTCAAGTATAAGTCTGCAAGGATTACACACAGTCTATACGAAAACGGGGCTAGTTATATCCTTTTATAAAAAGCCCATCCTATAAAGTTAGGAGGGGCTTGTCTGCCTTATGTCAATCCCTTTAGTAAGCGCCCATTCATTCTATTCAATCTTTCAACGAGTATTCATTACTCTTTGGTAAGATTGTTTCCACTTCTACATGTGGACGTGGGATGACGTGAACAGATACTAACTCGCCTACACGTTGGGCGGCAGCTGCACCAGCATCTGTAGCTGCCTTGACTGCCCCTACATCTCCACGAACCATAACGGTTACGAGCCCACCTCCAACGTGTTCTTTACCAATCAAGGTGACGTTTGCCGCTTTGACCATCGCATCTGCTGCTTCAATAGAGCCAACCAAACCTTTTGTTTCAACCATTCCTAATGCTTCTGAGTGCATATTTGCTACCTACTTTCTATTTTTATGAAGACTAAATTTACTACTTATGTGGCACTACAGATTCAATTTCCACATGTGGACGCGGGATAACGTGAACAGATACCAGCTCGCCTACACGTTGGGCGGCAGCTGCACCAGCATCTGTAGCTGCCTTGACTGCTCCTACATCTCCACGAACCATAACGGTTACGAGCCCACCTCCAACGTGTTCTTTACCAATCAAGGTAACGTTTGCCGCTTTGACCATCGCATCTGCTGCTTCAATAGAACCGACCAAACCTTTTGTTTCAACCATTCCTAATGCTTCTGAATTCATCTGATACCTCCTTTATTTTACCAATCTCACTTTACTCTTACCAGTTACTCCAAGGGCATTTGCCTCTTCTGTATCTAAATGACACTCTAAAGAAAAGCTATCCTTTACACGGATAATAACATGTTGGATAATACCTCCACGTTCACCTGGTAGTTCCAAAGATACCCTTTGATGATTCTCAACTCCGAATCGTTTGGCATCTGCTGGGGACATGTGTATATGCCGTTTAGCAACGATACAGCCTTTTTCCAACTGAACAGATCCTGCCGGACCTATAATCGTACAACCTGGTGTATTGTCTATTTCACCTGAAAGCCGTAGGGGAGCTTTCACCCCTATTTTAAAACAGTCGGTCCTAGTCAATTCAACTTGCGTCTCCTTTCTGACGGGTCCTAGAATACGAACTTTTTCAATCACTCCTTTAGGGCCTACAATCATGACACATTCTTCCAAGGCATACTGGCCAGGTTGAGATAAATCTTTTAATTTTTTAAAATGATAACAAGCCCCAAAAAGAATATCTGCATCTGCTTGTGACAAGTGTACATGGTGATTAGAAACCCCTAGAGGAATAGCAAAGTCACGATTGTCGTCCAATTTGTATGAAGTTTCTGAAACAGGTTCTATTGAAGAAGTACCCATCTCAATACCACTCAAGTGATGAACCATTTGATAGAGTAGACTTTCTAAATCTTCGCTCATAATCGCCTCCTCTCATTTATGCCTTAAAGCAGATAGAATCTCACGTACAATAGCTTCATTATCTGCTTGAGTTTGGGTGCTAGCCTGTGCGACAGAATCATCCAATACAGCTGTTTGTTGCCCTTGCTGTTGTTCAAAATTTGTCTGGATTTCTTGGGGTGTTTGCTTTAGAAAGAGCTTCTTTTCCCCTGCTCTTTTATCAGCCTTATCCTGTATAATTGGCGATAGGCTACAATTAACCGTCTCGGTTAACGGGTGAAAGTACGCTGCTTTCGGTAATGATTGAAAATAATCATCCTCGGCTATTATGTGTGTCACATCTTTCAACCCATAAGCGACAGTCTTGATATTCACCAAATGTTCAGGAGTTAAATTGTCTGAAACCGAACTACCTCCGTCTGTTCCACACCCTAATGTAAATGCAATAGGTAAACCAGTCGAAATGCCAGTACCACCCTGGCTACCGCCAGTGTTAATCAAAATCCGTGAAGCTGGTTTACGAGAGAATCGGAAAATGATTTCTGGATCTTCTGTGTGTATACTCATCGTATGACCAATACCGTTTTGCAACAAACGGATACTCAATGTACAGGCTTCTTCCCAATTCTTTACTACATAGAATCCTAAAACAGTTGTCAGTTTTTCAAATGATAGTGGATTACCTTGACCAACACCGGCCTGCGGTCCAATCAAAATCTTTGTATTTTCTGGAACAGATAAGCCAACAGCGTTTGCAATCGCTATAGCCGATTGACCAACAAATGTTGGATTCATAGAGGGGTTACAACCTTTTGAGTCTCCTCTAAAGAGGACTCTACAGACCTTATCCGTTTCTTCCTTAGTCATAAGGTAGCATCCCTGAACTTTCAATTCCTGCAGCACTTCTTCCTTATTTGACTCTTCACAAATGATAGCCTGCTCTGATGCACAGATGGTTCCATTATCAAAGGTCTTAGAAGCAACTATACGAGCAACTGCTTTTTTCACATTGGCTGTTTTTTCAATATAAGCCGGTGAATTTCCAGCGCCAACTCCGATAGCAGGTTTACCGCTACTATAGGCAGCCCTAACCATACCTGGACCACCTGTTGCGATGATGAGAGAGATGTCTTTGGCATGCATCAATTCATTTGTCGCTTGAAGGGTTGGATTGGTCACACAACCGATAATGTGTTCGGGTGCACCGGCTTTAACAGCTGCTTTTCGAAGCAAATCAGCTGTGGCAATACTACAGCGCTTAGCTGAGGGATGCGGTGCAAATACGATTGCATTGCGTGATTTAATCGCAATCATTGTTTTGAAGATAATCGTAGAAGTCGGGTTGGTCGAGGGAGTAATTCCTAGTAGCACCCCCATTGGTTCTGCGACACGAAATATTTTTTTACTTTCATCAAAGTCAACGATGCCCGATGTCTTGCAGTCTTTTATTTCGTCATACAGTAGTGTGGAAGCAGCATAATTCTTATAAGCCTTGTCAGCCAGTTTACCAAATCCAGTTTCTTCAACAGCCATGTCTGCTAAGTAGTACGCATTTGCTTCAACGGTTTCCACAATATTCCGCAAAATCGCATCAATTTGCTCATCCGAATAGGCTGCTATCTTATCAGAAGCGCACTTTCCCTCTTTTACAAGATTTCTTGCTTCTTGAATGGAGCAAAGATCAATGTCAACTGTCTTCATTTGATTTATCCTTTCTATGTCATTCCTTAATTTTTCCCTCGTTTTTCAAATTCTTCCATTAAAACAGCAACCATTTTTCTTCTAACCATTCCTTGGACTAGCTCTTCTGTTTTCTCCAAACGTTTTCGATACTCATTTGAAGTCAGATGTATTTCCCCTGGTTCAATCTCCACAGGAGTTTCAAGGAAAACTGGTTGACATTCCTGCACTACTTCCTCTAGCTCTGCTGTGGTTTTTGCTCCTTTTTGTTTTATGTCTTCATCTTCTTTATATAAGGGGATTACCTGATTGTCGGGTCTCGGAATGACATGCGAGCAATAACAGTAGGTATCTCCCAAACCCTTAACTGTACTAGCTCCAGCCTCTACTGCTGTCTTAACTGCACCAATATCTCCAGTGATAGACACATTCACTAAGCCTCCTCGGACTTTTTCAGTCTTTCCCAAGGGAATAGCTGCTAGCTTTAGCATAACATCGGCAGCTTCAACTCCTCCAATCAAGCCATACGTTTCAACCATACCTAACGCTTCCATATGATTTCCTCCAAAACGACATCAAGGATGGGTTGTATAGAACAGTTTCGCATTGTCAGGTGAACTCCAAATAACATCAGAACCTGCAGGGATAAAGAGGACATCTCCAGCACGCCCCACATATTTTTGACCGTCAATTTCAATACATACAGTACCAGAAATAACATAATCAATTTCCTCATATGGTAATTTCCAAGCAAAGGTTGAGCGGTCAATTTCGAGAAAACCTGCACTCATTTTGGCTTCAGCTGTACCAACTAATTCTTGGTAACGAACAGTTGCCTCTGGATTTCCTGTTTCAAATGAATCCATTCTGACAGTCCCACCTTTGATAACTTTCATACCGTTAGAATGGACAACGCTACGATAGGGTAAATTCGCTTTTTCAATTTTCTTATCGCAAGTCGCCAGCATCCGCTTTAAAAGAGAGAGCAATTCGTCCTCAGAAATACCATACTCTCCTTTTGCAGCTTTTTTCTCCCACCTTTTCTGGCCAACATCAAAAGAAATACCACATTTTTGAGCCTCATCTCGGGCTGCTGGCGTGATGATTGTATCTGCATCAATATAACAAGTCGTTTGACCAGCTTCATAGCAGTCAGAAATATCTTTTACCACAACTAATTTTGCCATTTTGCCTCCTTTGTTAGGAAAAATGATCTTTTTTTCCATTTTGCTTTTTTATTTCACCATAATTTTCATCAATGATACCGATAACAGCTGCATCAACAGGCATTTGATCATTCCCCATCATTCGGCGAGCTGCTGTTCCTGTAGTGACAATGACACGATCACCAATACCAGCACCAATCATATCCACCACCACTAAAAGTTCGCCTGCCCTGCTCCCACCTTTTACCTCAGCAAGTAAGAATTTGACTCCACTTAAGGTATCGGACTTTCTCGTAGCCCAAATCGTATCTATCAATTCTGCAACTAGCATACTCCCTCCTCAATAGATAATTTCTTGACTACAGTTCATTGCAATACCAATCGGTGTAACAAACATCGGATTTTTGGGTTTAATGGTTTTTATCCCTATCTCTTTTTCGATGATGCTCTCAATGCCTGTCAAACAACTTGTTCCACCTACTAGGCAGATGACTTCCACATCAAAACCGTCAATGTGCTTCTTTATAATCTTAGCAATTTTTTCGACAACAGGTTTGAGGATTGGAAGTAATGCTTTATGATTTTTTGAATTGCGTTTATAGACATCCGCTTCATCTATATCAATTTGATAGGCACCTGAAACGACTAGCGAGAAGTGAGTTCCACCAGTTGCTTCATCTGCCACTTTTACAACCTCACCGTCTTTTAAAATAGAGATTCCTGTTGTACCACCGCCAATATCAACAATTACGCCATTTTCCAAACCAATGATTGTGTTTGCTGCAGTGGGTTCGTCTACCAAGGCCGTCAATTCAAAGCCAGCGCTTTGGACAACATTTTTAATCGCTCCAGCGTCCAATCTATTTGTTCCGGGCGGAATGGCTGCCGCTGCATAGAGTAATTGGGTATCTAGTTGTGTTTCCAATCTTTCTTTTAATTCACATAGGATATGAATCGCACCGATATAGTCTACTACCATTCCGTCACGAATCACATTAGCAGGTTGGTGGGCACCAGCAACAATATTTTTCTTACTGTCTAATACCACTAAAACAATGGAAGCCGTTCCTAAATCAATACCTGTAAAATAAATACTACTTTTAGATACAATGGTTTTTTTCTCTGCCTTTTCAAAATCAGCCACATACTGGTCACATATTTTTAGCAACAGATTAGACATCTCGTTTAACCTCCCCGCTCTCGTTTAGATAATAAGCAATCAGCTGTTCTAAGCGATGAATAATTTTTAACAGATAAGATTGTGCGATGCCCTCTAGCTGTCCAACCCATGCCTCCAATCGAAAGTAAAGAGGATAGAGCCGTGTCAGTACGCGTCCTTTATTGGTCTGTAACAACATACCGACGATTGATAAATTTCCAATAATAGCCTCCTTGTCCATCTGTACTGTATCTGTATTCACCATTGTAATGGGTGGTAAACCATGGTCTTCATTTATTCCCGCACATGCCAGACTGCGTTCAATTATCTTTAATTCCTCCGCTAAAGCTGTATCTGTACTGGCTAAATCACAGGCTGTTTTTAACAGTTCACATCGAATGGCAAACCATTCAGTCTGATGAACCGTTGCAAGTAAATTGCTCCTTTCTTTTGCTTTTGGAATCTCTTTTTTCTGCAAAGAAATACCCCTACTCTTTCCTGTCTGTTCATCTTCATCGATTATCCTAATCTTACGGTCTATCAGAAATGTTCTTGCTCCAGGTGTTAATCTCGAATTTTTTGGAATTGTAAAGGTATCGAAAGGAAAATTATGATACTCAACACGCAAATCATTTTCGGTTAAAAATTTCATAAACTCCCTCCTTCATGTAACGTTCGACTGCTTTCAAGTAATGATAGTTTATTTGCTGTGAATGTTAACAAGTTTTGTAGCTTGTAGACGAGTGAGACTCGTGTCAAACGCTCTCGGCTCTTGCTATACCTCTATAAATTTCCTCGATTTCTGCTACGGTGACAGCTCGGGGATTTGTTGGTGTACAAGCATCTATAATGGCACGCCTTGCCATTTCAGGAATCATCTTTTCAAACTCGACAGGGTCAATTCCCAAGTCCTTAATGGTCATTGGCATCTCCATTTGCTGCATCAAGCTTATGATGGCATAATTCAAGGCACGTACGCATTGTTTTGCTGTTATACCATAGATGTTCAAGACATTCGCCATTTGTGCATATCGTCTGGCAACTGCTGTTTCACGCTCTGCTTCTAATGAGGCGTTGAATGAAATGATATGCGGTAACAACACTGCATTTATCCGACCATGCGGTACATGGAAGAAAGCGCCAATCGCGTGGGATAAGCTATGGCAAATCCCTAAACCTGCATTGTTAAAAGCAATTCCTGCAATGGAAGAGGCATTGTGCATTTTTTCACGAGCAAATGGATTATCTCCTTTTTTATAGGCTTCAACAATATAGCGAAATGTTAAGGTCGCTGCTTTTTCTGCACAGGCATCCGAAAAATCGGTCGCATGTTTTGATACATAGGCTTCTAAACAATGGGTAAGAACGTCCATTCCGGTATCGGCGGTAATGGCTGGTGGAACACTCATTGTAAAGACGGAATCAAGGATAGCAATATCTGGGACAAGAGAATGATCGACTAAGGCATACTTTTCATTCCTTTTCGGATCTGAAATAACCGCAAAAGTCGTATTTTCACTTCCGCTTCCACTTGTTGTTGGAATCGCAACCAGAATCGGCTTTGCTACCCTTTCTGACTCCGTGTATACTCTGACAACAGCTTTGGCTGCATCCATGGCAGAACCACCACCTACCGCTAGGACAGTATCTGGTTTGAACTCTCTAATTTCAGCAATGCTTTCAGATATAACCTCAATGGTAGGGTCAGGTACAATTCTTGAAAAGACCTTGCTAAGAGCCCTCATTTCTTTTAAGCAATCCAATATCCTATGGATCATATTACTCTTTTCAACAAAAGGATCGCAAATAATATAGGCTCTAGCGATAGACAACTTTGAAAGTTCTTTTATAGATCCCTGTCCTAACACAAATTTCGGTCCTACACTAAATTCTTGTATATTCATTGATTCCCCTCTTTTATTTTTTCAATTATTCTAGGCTTTCTGGAGCTTTGAAAATCCAATTCAACCCCAGTTCCTTTTGGCAATCAAGAGCCCCTCCTTGCTATCTTATTGCCCAATAATGATGATAAGTGCCAGAATT
Source organism: Streptococcus sp. LYSM12 (assembly GCF_004569635.1). Taxonomy (GTDB): domain Bacteria; phylum Bacillota; class Bacilli; order Lactobacillales; family Streptococcaceae; genus Streptococcus. Next base: position 133,606 of record NZ_SPOZ01000001.1, on the reverse strand, counting down.
TGAAAACTCTTTGAACCATTTGGTGAATACCTCCTTAACTCCCTGCTAACATGCAATAGCATCAGCGCTCCGTAAGCATTTGCTGGTTCAAGATGATAACTAGGATTTCTCAGATAAGACTCTAAAACAAAGATAAGCTAGCAGGATAGACAAATGAACTGAAAGTCTGGAAGATTTTCCAGCATATTTAGTAAGTTCTTTCTTGCTATTATGGTCTGAACCAATGATTCATAATCGTTTTTCATGAACGGGTTAGAGGAACGACCGTGAAGTCCAAATTGGTTTTGAAATAATCTACAATGCTCTTCAAAGCTGTCTCCACACTTTGAAGATCTCCGCTGAAGATGACAGAACCTGTAAAGCGGTCAACAAAGCAAATCTCAACATCTGCCGCCTTGCCTGCAATATCTGTTGCAATGATAGCTGTTTCATAAGGGGTCAACGCTAAAATCCCAATCGCTCCCTTGTGGGATATCCCAAGGCTGTCATAGACGGCACGAATCGGAGCCGCAATCACATGCACCAAGGTAATCTGTTTTCCTGGAACCGATTCTTGAATGATGCGAGTTATCTTTTCCATCCTATCTGTCAACATGTTCCCTCCTTAACAAGTCAGTGTTTTACCACGGTCACTGGAAAATTGTAGGATAAAATATAGCTTTCAATTCTGTCTAAATCAGATTGACTCAAAGAGGGGTCACCCTCTATCTTGTATTCCATACCAAGCTGATAATATTTATTGACGCCAAGCTTATGATACGGTAATAAGTCGATTCCTTTGAAATTAGGATACTCTTTATAAGGTAGTAAAAATTCTACAATGGATTGGATTTCTTCTTCACTATCATTGATTCCTTTTAGCATTGGCATCCGAATGCTTATATCGCTTCCTACCTCAAGGAGTGATACCAAATTCTTCAAAATACGTTCATTTCCAACCCCTGTCCATTCATTATGTTTCTTTGAATCCATATGTTTCAAGTCAAATAAAAACAGATCAGTGTATTCGGCAACTCTCATAACAACTTTATTAGGCACATGTCCTGCTGTTTCTACAACAGTGTTCAATCCGTCTTGCTTACAAGCTTGTAACAAGGCTATGGCACCTTCAGCCTGTGCAAGACACTCACCACCGGACAGGGTAACGCCTCCACCTGACATCTCATAAAAAATATCATCTTCGTGGATAATCTCCATAAGTTCAGAAATCGTCTTAGACTCTCCAGCAATAGTGATAGCCCCTTCTGGACAGCCATCAATATCAGATTTGCTCGGAAATCTTTTCTGATATTGGCGGATATCAATAGGATGTTTTTCGTCTGAATAATCATACGGAACAGGATTCTTTTGATTTTTATAAGCAAAGCAAGCTTTCCCTAAAGGACACGTTCTAGCGCAAGCATTATAGGGTTTACACAGGGTTTCCTTATACATAATCGCAGAACCAAATTCCAACCCCTCCGGATTTGCGCACCATTTACAACGCATGGGACAACCTTTAAAGAAAACGATCGTCCTTATTCCAGGGCCGTCATAAAGGTTGTACTTCTGGATATTAAATACATTGATTCTAGTTTCATGTCTTTTTGTTGTTACGACCACTATTTGTTTCTCCTCTTAAGGATTGAGTAACGTTTAAGCGAGATAAAACTACTACAACTTCTGATTACTCTTGTAACAGTAGGGCATAGGAAACGTTTGATTAAATGGTCTGCAATACTGTCCTTGAAATGATTTCATCTTGTACGTCTTTACACAACTCGACAAAGAAAGCACTGTATCCCGCAACACGAACAATTAGATCGCGGTATTTCTCTGGATGTTGTTGAGCATCAAGCAGGATCTGATTATCAAGATAGTTAAACTGCATTTCACCATTTCCGAGAATACTTGCTGTACGTAGGAGAGTAATCAAGCTTTCTTCTCCCTGAGGAGTTTCAAGCAATCCAGCCATAATCTTAAAGTTATGCACCATGCCGATGTTCATATTTTCATTAGCCATTTTAGATACTGACTTAATAATGGCAGTAGGTCCTTTCGTATCCATACCATGATCTGGTGATATACCATCTGACAGCGGTGTCCAAGCTCGGCGGCCTGAAGCAGAGGCACCTGTGATTTGTCCCAAAGGAGTATTGTTTGAAATAGACAAGGTTCCGTGACTCAGTACTGAGAAAAGGGTACGATATTTTCGATGTTCTTCCTCTGTAAATTCGACAATGTCTGAAGTAAAGTAGTCTACATAGTCATTATCGTTCCCATATTTTGGAGCTTCAAGACAGTCTTTTCTGATGTGGTCGTACCCTTCAAAGTCTGCTATTAAGGCCTTGTTTAATTCTTCTAAAGTGTATTTTTTATCCTCAAAGACTAGTTTCTTAATCGCTGCCATCGAGTCTGCATAGTTCGCAAGTCCTGACCACACGACCCCCGGACCAAAGTTATAGGTAGCACCGCCAGCTTTAACATCACAACCATGTTCCATTGTACCCTCATACATCATAGACATCAAAGGGACAGGGACGAGTTCACGGTGTACACGCTGTGAAATAACCGTCATAACAGAAGTCCACTTCGTAACGTACTTGATGGTTTCTTTGACTGCTGCTTCAAATTCCTCAAAGGTCTTGTATTGCTCAAGGGGTCCCATGTCTGGTGTCACTGGCTTACCATACCAAAGTGGTACACCACGGTTCAAGGTGGTTTCGATCAAAAGTGGCCATTGAGTGTAGGCTGTGGAAGTCCATTGATAAAGACGTCCAGATTTTTGCGGTTCTACACACCCCATGAGGCAGTAGTCACGAGCATCTTCCATAGATACCCCTTTTGCCAACATCATTTTGATATGACTATCATCAAAGTGACAAGCTGGGAAACCTAGACCCGCACGTATAACCTCAACGATTTTTTGTAAGTATTTACGAGGTGATTTATTATGGATACGCGCAGCCAATGTCGGTTGGTAAACCCTCACATGACGAATCGCATCCATTAAAAGATAGGTCAAATCGTTTGTTGCATCACGCCCTTCACGAGTCACACCACCCACGCACATGTTAACGAATGGTTGGTAACCCGCAAAAAATTTAGAAGAACCCTCTGAAGTTAGCCACATCATTTCGGACATCTTGATAAACATGGAGCCAGCAATTTCAAATGCTTGGAAATCATTCATACGCCCCTCTTCGATATCTTTCTTATAGAATGGATACATGTATTGGTCAACACGACCAATGGAAAGACCTGTCTGATTTTCCTCACAAAGGAGTAAGAGTTGAATGGTTACTAGATACTGCATTGCCTCCCAGAACGTTTCTGGTTTATGAGCTGGTACATTAGCATTGACGTGAGAAATCATTTCTAATTCAGCTTTCCGTTTCGGGTTCTTTTCCTTGCTTGCTAATTGTCCCGCATATTTGGACATCCGTTGGGCATAGATAATGACACCTTCTGCTGTTAAGATTTGTCCCTTGTAGAAGTAAATCTTTTCAAGGTCATCGGGATTGCCATAATCCAATTCTTCCAAGTGAGCTGTTGCTTCTTTAATAATATCTAGCATCCCTTTTCTCATACCGACAACGTCATAGCCTGGATTGGAGTCACCACCACCGGATTGTGCATGATAGGAACAGTCAGAAACATATGATTCACCTGATAATTCCCAGGCACCTGCCTCTCGATATTGTGATTCACAGATTTCATCAACAGATTTACCAGTCCAGTACGGGAAGATTTCTTCTACTAATATTTTTTTGTCTTCTTCTGACAAATCATACGGATCTTGCGGACGAGTAGATACAGTATCCAATTCATCACGGAGCCAGCGCCAAGAAATATCTGGTGAAAAAGCACCCCAACGCGGTCCACCGTTTGGTGCACCAACCAACAATTCATTATCTTGAATGATAAGCGGCGCAATTTTACAAAATTCTTTAAAGGCTGTAGCACGTAGAATGGCTTTGGGCATCCCCTCATTTTCTTTTGCCACGCGGGTCAAGTTAATGGCCCGAATCAAAGAAATAGTTGGCCGAGCGCTTAAGTACTGATCTTTCAAGGCTTGCAACCGCTGCGTTATGCCGTCTGGAATGTCTGTACCCTCACTCGCAAGGGCAGGTGCTACATCTGGTTTTGTAATATCATCTGACACACTTTGGAAAATACTAGCAAGCGATGCCCGCTCTGCATCACTTAGCTGTTTTGTTGCTTCTTGTAACTTGGTTTTAAATTCCTGCATATCCATTTCAATACTTCCTCTCTTTCCTCAATCTAGAAAATCCATGATTACTTTATTTTAAATTCGTTCACTCACTTTGCCGTACTCTAGTACAGCCTGCAGCTCCTTGCCTAGTACTAAAAGCAAACCCAAATACTATGGCATCAGACTTCTTGTTTCTTGAATCGAATCCAAATCTTTGTCACTATATCTCATGCCTAACACACTCTCTTATGCTTACAATTCCTCTGCCAACAGAATAGATAAAGAGTAACGGTCTATGATTTTTCGCAAATCTTCATGTGGACCTGAGATAACGACATGGCTGTATACCTCTGCCCCCATTTTTTCAACTGCATGAACACCAGCAACCACCGCAGTCTTACATGCTTCTGTTTCCCCTTGCACAATGATAGAGATATAACCAGAAGCTGTATTTTCATAACCAATGACAGCAACTTCCGAGGCTTTTATCATTGCATCTGCTGCTTCTAATGCAAAAACCAAGCCAAATGTTTCAATAGCTCCTATTGCTTGATACCTTTTCATGACTTTCTCCTTTAGCGGGCATCAACATCATGCACCGAAACAATGTCCCCAACGCTAGAGATTGGTCTTGGCATAACATTCTGGGCTGTCAATTTTCCAATCTTTGCCGCTGCGCTCGCTCCGGCCTCAACTGCAGCTTCAACAGCTGCCATATCTCCGGTCACCATAATTGTAACCAAGGTTGAACCCACATTTTCATAAGAAACTAGCCTGACATCACTTGCCTTTAACATCTTGTCACAAGCCTCCAATGCTGGAACCAATCCCACTGTTTCAACGAGTCCCAAGGCTTGTCCTCCACGGTATCTCATGATGACTTACTCCTTTTATCGTCTAAATTCTTTTGCAATATAGTCATTTCGTTTCTATTTTTATTACTTCGTTCACTCGTCTTGCTGTACCATTGAGAAAAGTTACACTTTTCTTATCTGTCACTTGAAATAGTTATCAACTATTTCAACTACCTGCGACTCCTTGCCTAGTACTAAAAATAAACTAAACGGCTATATATTTTTCAACTGCTACTTTTCCGTCCTCACTGATTTTATAGTAAATACTCAACTCCCCATTTTCATCCAAATGATATCCCGATTGCTCCAGATAGCCATTACACTCTAAAGACATCAGATGTTCTAAAAATAGCTCCTCTTTGAATTGTTTTTCACTACCATATTGTGATTTCAAAGCTGACATGACTTGTTTCACATCAGCCTCACTAATACTAGCCATATAATGTAATACCGCTGTTCTCGTTGGTAATAACTGCATCTTCTATCCCTCGCCTTTTCTAAAGAAATCTACTGGATTTGTTGTTACTAAAATCGCTCCAACAATAATCATGACTGAACCAATCACAATTGTTGGAGTTATGGGTTGATTTAAAAACAATGTACTTAAGAGCACTCCCCAGAAAGCATAGGTAATATTGAGAGACATTCCAATTGCAGTGCCAACCATTGCATTTGCCTTGTACCATTCGGTATAGGAAATTCCCACCAATGTACCTGAAATCAATAGTAGCCCAATTAACAACGGTGAGTTGAGCGTATTAACAAACAAATCAGTAGCACCAATCAACGGTACAATCATCACCATTTGAATAAGACCTGAAACGAGTTGACGAAGAGTAACGTTAACTTCTGAATCAAGAAGAGATCCACCGAAACTAGAGATACAGCCCTCTAAGCCCCAACAAATAGCTGCGACGAGGGCCAAGATAATCCCCAATGTAAAGTTGGGCGCTCCCTCTGGCTTCACCATATTGATGATAACGGCTCCGATAATGCAGAATAACATTCCTCCAACAACCCGAGCATTCAGTTTCTGTTTTAAAAAGATAGCTGCAAATAGGGCACCAAAAGCTGCTGTTGTAGCTGAAATTGGAATAGCAAAGGCACCCGCAAGATAAAGTCCAACTAGATAGGATCCATTGGCAACTGGTCCTCCTAAAATATATCCTAAAATCATTATTTTCCCAGGTTTTGTCGCAAGACTTCTCGCTAATTCATGAAACTTACCTGTTCTGATAAGATTGAGCAACAAGGCACAACCACCAAGAAAATCATTGATTGCTCCCATCACAAATGGTACTGCTAAAATACCTACTGCAGATGCTAAGGGCTCAAATCCTTGAACAATGATGATTAAAAATGAATACAATCCATAAAATAAACCAGAAATTGCTCCGCTCCTTATACCTGAAGTGCGGAATTTCTTTGTCGTTGCAAGTATCTTCTGGTGCATATCTAAGCGACCTATATTTGGGGTATGTTGTTCCATAAAATCATTACCTCTTATCCATAACTATAAAGCAGATTACTCATTTTTGTGTGATAAAATGATCTCCACTTCACTATGTGGACGTGGAATAACATGAACAGAAATGAGTTCGCCAACCCTTTGTGCTGCTGCAGCACCCGCATCGGTAGCAGCTTTTACCGCCCCTACATCTCCATGAACCAAGACAGTAACTAAACCGCCTCCTACATATTCTTTCCCGATTAAAGTAACATTTGCCGCTTTAACCATCGCATCAGCTGCCTCGATGGATCCAATCAAGCCTTTTGTTTCAATCATCCCCAGTGCTTCGGAACTCATGATAACACCTCCATTTTATCTATTTTTTACCAGTATGACGACGAACCCATGAATCTGTACTAGGATTTAAATCATGTATATGCTCATCATAACACTTGTTAACCAATAAGGATATCAGCCTATAATCTACACAAATCAGCTACCTAAGATTATTGTAAACCTTTCCACAAGGGGAAAGTCAATCGTTTTTCGTAACGTTTTCATGTTCTACCCCTCCAAATGCTGAAAAAATATAGTCATTTTTATTACGAACATTAATCTATCAATGAAGTACACTTTTTTTCTAATGGATTCTGAATTTTTTAATAAAGAGAGATAAGGAGTATTTTCGAAAAACAGATTAGCTAAAAAGCGCTCTTTTTTAGAAAAAACCTTCCCCTTGAAGGAAGATTTTAGATATCGCTCTTTTGGTTGTTCAGTCTTACTCTTCTGCCAGTTTCTTATTAAAATAAGGTTGGGACAGTACCCAACCTTATTTTAGAATGTAAACGATCTGCCCTATCTATCAGCAGTTAGGAAAGTGACGATTGATGCCTACTACTCTCAACAACAAAAGCATAGTATCGCTCCATTCACCCTCATATAGTTTTCTATGGACCATAGACTGTTTTCGATGTTCACTTTTAATTTTTAGTACTAGGCAAGGAGCTGCAGACTGTACTGGAGTACGGCAAAGCGAGTGAACGAAGTAATAAAAGATAAACGAAATAACGATAATATGGACTTATCGGCTCACTTATCATCTGTAGCCGTTGGAATAATGATTTCCGTAACAAATTCTTCATCGTTTTTAGTCACCCAGTAATCAATTACATGCCTTTCGTAACATTCTGATTTCAATGTATATTGGCAAAGCTCAGCATAATCCACTATTTTTTGATAAGTTTCTTCAATTTTCTCTAATGGTCCAATGTGATAGCAACTAAGTGCCATAAAGCCTCCGAAGCTAGAAAATTCTGGGGATTCTGGAAAACAATGCTGTAAAATGGTTAAGCTTCTGGCTTGTCCAGTCATTTTTTCTTGATAAGAATCATACTTCAAAATCACTGGCCCGGATACTTCAAGCTGCTTATTTTTTAAGTATTTTGTCCATTCAAGATTGATGATGGATTCTTTGTAATTATATCGATACAACTGTTCTAGTTGACAATAACTCTTTTCCTCACAGTAATATTTTAGACTAACTACTTGACTAGGCAAACCTGCCTGAAGCTGGTTCTGATTCTGTAGACACATTTCCCCCTCTATGATGAGTTGAAGCCAGTCGTCTACAGAAGCCAGCGAAATCAATAGCTCATCTCGCTTCGCCTTGATCTCCTCTCGGCTCGCTGTTAAAAAATGATAATGATTGTTACACCCCGTTAAGGAAATCAGTTTCTTAACATGCTTTAGGTCAAGTCCGACTTGCTGATAATACTTAATAATCGGAATGAGCAATAAGGTTTCTTTATCATAATAACGATAACCATTTTCCTTTGAAACTAGTTTAGGTTGGATTAACTCCAAGCTTTCGTAATAGCGTAAAGCTTTTGATGAAACACCGCATAGATTGGCTGCATTCCCAATAGAAAATAACTGCTCTTCTGTCATCGTCATCTCCTTTCTGTTTTAAAAGGCGGAGTACGACTATACAATCGATTTCCGTGAAATCATGACTCACTACCTTGTCCCGCTCCCCAGCTTTCAACGGTATCCGCTACTATGTCCTCCCAAGGGAGCTCTATTTGTCAGCTAAAGCTGAATAGCTGTGGCCTCGTTTATATTCTTTTTATCCAATCGTCCCCTGTTTTGATAGCGTTATCAAGCAAATTTGACTACATTGTAATATAGTTCACAAAATAAGTCAAGACACCAAAGAGAATATTGCAAGCTGAATATTTAAATTAAAGTATTCAAGTCTAATAACAAGATATGAGAGGCTCAAGTCTACTGAATGAAAATGGATGAAAATGGGAAATCTGACGAAGACTTTTCAAACTATAAGTACGAGGTATTATCTTTAAAAGAAATCTCTATCCGTAGGCAAATACACTCTGCAACGACTTCGTCTCCTTTTTCAGCTCGCATTCCATTACACAAGATACATCAGTAGATAGGCATCGTCATTCCTCTAGCTACTTCATTTTCTAGTTTTTGAGCAGAAACTCAAATGTCCCTCGCTTTGCTTGGGTTAAGATTATTTCTATCGCTAAAAGAGCTGTACCGTAAAGCAAGCAGCATGTCAACAGCGAGAACTTTTCAAACTTTCCTCTTTAAAAAACAAAAAAAGCCGTCCGCAGGACAGCTTTTATCTGACTATCTTATTTGTTCGAAGCGTAGGTGAACATTAATGCGATCTCCGTAACCATTGCGCTCAAGGTCACGTTGGAGGCGGTAAGAAATATAATGCTCAGCAATGGTAATGTAACCTGCATCAATCAGGCGGTGCTCTACTTGTGATTGAACCATGCTAATTGTTGGGCGCTCCGTATGCGCTTCTTCCAAGTCTAGAACTACTTTTTTCGTGACTTGAGCTAAATTTTGGCGCCAAGTATCATCGATAACATATACAGTACGAGCAGCCCTTATAATCGCTTGGTAAATTTTTTCTGGATCAAAGTCAACGACTTCTCCACTCCGTTTAATGACTTGCATAAAAAGCCCCTTTCTTTCGGTTAATCCCTCTCCTATACTTCATAGACATCAATAGTTCCCTTTGTTTACTATTTTCTTAACTATAGCATAGAGGCATACAAGTCTTTTCAACACAAAAATGCCGTTCTAAACCAAAAGACTTTGGCATTGCTTAGCGCTCTCTTGCTAGGAAAATAGTTGTTTTAAGCTCCTTTTATTCGCGCTTTCTCTCACCTAAAAAACAATGGCATTTATCAGTGAAGCGCTTTTATCTAGGAGGTAGCATCAGTTGACACTTAATCGAGGGAAACCAGTAAACAAAGACAGCAATGAGATGATATCTTTGATAAATACTATACTACTATTATCCAAGGATTCTAGCTATTTGTCAAGTTTTTTTCCTGAAATATGATATAATATTTCCAGTACAAAAAAGGAGAATTCAGATGACAAATACTATGCCAAAACGTCAGGAAGTTGATGTGCATGTAACCTGGGATACCTCTCTCATTTATCCCTCTCACCAAGCCTATCAAGAAGGTCTTGCTGCCTACAAACTACAGGTTGAACAGTTTGAAAATAATTACAAAGATAAGCTCACTTCTGCGGAAGTAATTATCGAGGCTCTCAAGGAATACGAGGTTATTCGTACCATTAACAGCAAATTGAGCCATTATGCTTTTCTAAACCTTGATGTAGATAAGATGAATACAGAACTTGCAACTCTTGCCAATGAATATCAAGTTACTATGGCTGCTAGCTATCCAAGAATTGCTTTCTTACAAACCCAACTGGCTCTGCTTGATGAAGCAACCCTAAACCAAGTCAGTGCTAGAGAGCCACAATGGACAAGCTATATCAAAGACATCATTCGCCAAAAACCACATCAATTACATCCTTTGCAAGAAGAAGTGTTAGCTAACTTTGCTCCCACATTTGAACAGCCTTACCGCAATTACGAAACAACAAAATTCGAAGATATGACCTTTGAACATTTCACTGCAAATGGTCAATCTTACGGAAATAGCTATGTTCTATTTGAAAATGACTACGAAATCAGTCACGATACAGACATTCGCCGCAATTCTGCAGCTAGTTTCTACTCTACCCTCCGGAAATACAAGAATACCACGGCTGCAGATTACTTATCTCACATAAAGAACGAGCAAATTTCAGCTAAATTGCGTGGGTTTGATTCCACCATTGACTACCTCCTCTTTGATCAAAATGTGTCCCGTGATTTGTTTGATCGTCAAATCGATGTGATCATGAAAGAACTTGCTCCCCACATGCGCCGCTACGTAAAATTGGTCGCAAAAGCACATGGTCTTGAAAGCATTACCCATGCAGACTTAAAAATCAGCCTGCCCTCAGACTTTAATCAACGCATTACACCTGAAGAATCCAAACAATTTTTGATTGATTGCCTTGGAATTTTGGGAGATGATTACATTCAGATGATTGAGCAAGCCTTTGATGAGCGCTGGATTGACTTTGCCCAAAACGAGGGCAAAGCAACGGGTGGTTATTGTGCTACCCTGTATGATGGACCATCTTACATCCTCTTATCTTGGACCGGCTTGATGAATGAGGTCTTGGTTCTCGCACATGAACTTGGACATGCCGGTCATTTCCAATTAGCAAAAAAACAAAGTATTCTCAATTATGACCCATCCCTTTACTTTATCGAAGCCCCCTCTACTGCTAATGAAGTCTTGACATGTAACACCCTCTTGAAACAAAACCAAGATCCTGCTTTCCAAGCCTATCTCATCAGTGAGTTGATTAGCCGTACCTACTTCCACAACATGGTCACTCACTTATTGGAGGCTGCTTTCCAACGCGAAGTCTATACTCGTTTGGACAAGGATGAATACCTCAACGGTGATATTCTTTGCCAAATCAAGCTAGACATCATTAAGGAATTCTGGGGTGAAGATTTTGAAATCGGTGATGATGCTGGGTTGATTTGGATGCGCCAGCCACACTACTATATTGGCTTATATCCATACACCTACTCTGCTGGTCTCACAATCGGAACAGCCATGGCCAAACAGTTGGAAGAAAATCCCGAAGCTGTCGTGGAAAAATGGCTTGAAACCCTTTCATTAGGAGCGAGCCTGTCCGCACAAGACCTTGCCAAACATGCAGGGGTTGATGTTTCAACAGATAAACCCTTGAAAGACACGATTGCCTATGTCGGATCATTGGTAGATAAATTGGAAGAACTTGTGTAAAATATACAAAATGCCTCCGTCAAGGTTTGATTGCCTTGATTGATTGAGGCATTTTTTATTTTTCAACTTCACACAAAACAATACAAGGCTTCCTGTCACGATTCTTATGGGCATCTCATCATGGACTATCCAATATAGTCATTTCGTTTATATTTTTATTACTTCGTTCACTCGTCTTGCTGTACTCCAGTACTACCTGCGACTCCTTGCCTGGTACTAAAAATAAACGAAACGGCTATAACAAGATGAACCTGCCCTCAATCACTCAGCAGCTGAATCGCCTAGAAGCAATCTTATTCAAAATAGTTTCCACGGGTGATTGGAAAAGCTTAGTTCCAGTTTTCCAACATATAGTTTTTTGTACTCGAAAAAGATCAAAAAGAAGCTGGGACTTTTGTCCCAACCTCTTATGCTTCCTTTTAAAAAACCTCCTTTCATCTACATCCGCATAAACCTTACTTTGTTTGGCGATACTTATTAGCATGGCGCCAATAGCGCCTCGAACACAAGGAGCTACAAAACTTGGTCCGTCTATCTAACATGCCTGCTACTGTAGTGACTCTTTGGTTACACTGTTTACAGCTAAAGGTTCTCTTCTCATAATAATTAATACACGATAGTTTTTCCATTTAGAATACCTCTCTACTCTAAAGTTTGAAAAGATTCTCTAGCCAATAGATTGAAAGTTGGCCTCATGCCTATTCTTCTTCTTTCCGACCCTTACCCATCAACCAGAACAAAGAGGTAGCAAAGATAGTTAGTAGACCAGCTACTTGAACTCTTGCAACACTGCTTTCACCAGTGTTTGGTAGTTGGCCTTGTTTTCTGCTTCGAGAGGCGATTGGGTCTTGCCCTGTTAGAGTCATTGGTTGCACTCCACTTTCTTTATCAATCTTTTTCTCTTCTGGTAGAGGGGCTGGAGTAGTCTTTTCTATAACGATATGACGACCGTCAATCTCAAATTCAGAACCATCGGGGAATAGTACTGCTAGACTGCCCTTATCTAAGACAAGGATTTTCGTACCAGCAGGTAAATGAGGATTTGCTTTCTCAAAGGCTTCTTTAATTCGGACTTTCTCATCATCTGTAATCTGGTTCACATTGTCAACTTCAGTCAAGGAAAGTAACTGTGGACTATAGACCATACTGTCTTTCTGCTTCACTGGAATAGTTAGGGTACCCGTTGTGCCGTCTGGATAGGTCACTGTTACTTGAACCACTGGATTATCTGGGGTACCTGATACCTTATCGGCTGGAGTCAACACTGTGCCTTGTGGTAGGTTGCTGGTATCCACCTTGTCCTTAACAGCTTCTTTATCCGCTTCGCTCAATGTGCTTTCTGGTGCATCTGGACTATCAATTAAGACTTTACCTGCAGCAACAGCTGGAGTGCCGTCCTTATCTGGTTTCACCGTTGGTGCATTGGTTGCACTGTCTTTCTGTTTCACTGGAATAGTTAGGGTATCGGTTGTACCGTCTGGATAGGTCACCGTTACTTGAACAACGGGGTTGTCTGGAGTACCTGATACCTTATCGGCTGGAGTCAACACTGTGCCTTGTGGTAGGTTGCTGGTATCCACCTTGTCCTTAACAGCTTCTTTATCCGCTTCGCTCAATGTGCTTTCTGGTGCATCCGAACTATCGATTAAGGCTTTACCTGCAGCAACAGCTGGAGTGCCGTCCTTATCTGGTTTCACCGTTGGCGCATTGGTTGCACTGTCTTTCTGTTTCACTGGGATAGTTAGAGTATCCGTTGTGCCGTCTGGATAGGTCACTGTTACTTGAACAACGGGGTTGTCTGGAGTACCTGATACCTTATCGGCTGGGGTCAACATCGTGCCTTGTGGTAGATTGCTGGTATCCACCTTGTCCTTAACAGCTTCTTTATCCGCTTCGCTCAATGTGCTTTCTGGCGCATCTGAACTATCAATCAAGGCTTTACCCGCACGGACAGTTGGTTGATATTTTTCTTTATCTTTCTGTTTCACTGGGATAGTTAGAGTATCCGTTGTGCCGTCTGGATAGGTCACCGTTACTTGGACAACAGGGTTGTCTGGAGTACCTGATACCTTATCAGCTGGGGTCAACACCGTGCCTTGTGGCAGATTACTGGTATCTACCTTGTCCTTAACAGCTTCTTTATCTGCTTCGCTCAATGTGCTTTCTGGCGCATCTGAACTATCAATCAAGGCTTTATCCGAACGAACTGTTGGCTGATATTTTTCTTTATCTTTCTGTTTCACTGGAATAGTTAGGGTATCGGTTGTGCCGTCTGGATAGGTCACCGTTACTTGAACAACGGGATTATCTGGAGTACCTGATACCTTATCAGCTGGAGTCAACACTGTACCTTGTGGCAGATTGCTGGTATCCACCTTGTCCTTAACAGCTTCTTTATCCGCTTCGCTCAATGTGCTTTCTGGTGCATCCGAACTATCAATCAAGGTTTTATCCGCACGAACTGTTGGCTGATATTTTTCTTTATCTTTCTGTTTCACTGGAATAGTTAGGGTATCCGTTGTACCGTCTGGATAGGTCACCGTTACTTGAACAACGGGATTATCTGGAGTACCTGATACCTTATCAGCTGGGGTCAACACCGTGCCTTGTGGTAAACCTGTTGGATCCACTTTAGCTTTAATGGCATCCTTATCGGCATCACTCAATGGACTATTTGGCGTATCCGGACTATCAATCAAGGCTTTATCCGCACGGACGGTTGGTTGATATTTTTCTTTATCTTTCTGTTTCACTGGGATAGTTAGGGTATCCGTTGTGCCGTCTGGATAGGTCACTGTTACTTGGACAACAGGGGTTTCTGGAGTACCTGATACCTTATCAGCTGGAGTCAACACCGTGCCTTGTGGTAGGTTGCTGGTATCCACCTTGTCCTTAACAGCTTCTTTATCTGCTTCGCTCAATGTGCTTTCTGGTGCATCTGAACTATCGATTAAGACTTTACCTGCGGAAGCAGCTGGAGTGTTTGGATCATCTGCCTTAATACGTGGCTCATTGGTTGCGCTGTCTTTCTGCTTCACTGGGATAGTTAGGGTATCCGTTGTACCGTCTGGATAGGTTACCGTTACTTCGACAACGGGATTATCTACGGTACCACCGACTGTGCCTGCTGTTTCTAAAGTTGTACCTTGTGGTAACCCTGTTGTATCCACTTTAGCTTTAATGGCATCCTTATCGGCATCACTCAATAGACTATTTGGCGTATCCGGACTATCAATCAAGGCTTTATCCGCACGAACTGTTGGCTGATATTTTTCTTTATCTTTCTGTTTCACTGGGATAGTTAGGGTATCGGTTGTACCGTCTGGATAGGTCACCGTTACTTGAACAACGGGATTATCTGGGGTACCTGATACCTTATCAGCTGGGGTCAACACTGTGCCTTGTGGTAGATTGCTGGTATCTACCTTGTCCTTAACAGCTTCTTTATCTGCTTCGCTCAATGTGCTTTCTGGCGCATCTGGACTATCGATTAAGACTTTACCTGCAGCAACAGCTGGAGTGCCGTCCTTATCTGGTTTCACCGTTGGTTCCTTGCTTGCACTGTCTTTCTGTTTCACTGGGACAGTTAGGGTATCAGTTGTGCCATCTGGATAGGTCACTGTTACTTGAACCACTGGATTATCTGGGGTACCTGATACCTTATCAGCTGGGGTCAACACCGTGCCTTGTGGTAGGTTGCTGGTATCCACCTTGTCCTTAACGGCTTCTTTATCCGCTTCGCTCAATGTACTTTCTGGTGCATCCGGACTATCGATTAAGACTTTACCTGTAGAAACAGCTGGAGTGCCGTCCTTATCTGGTTTCACCGTTGGCGCATTGGTTGCACTGTCTTTCTGTTTCACTGGGATAGTTAGGGTATCCGTTGTACCGTCTGGATAGGTTACTGTTACTTGAACCACTGGATTATCTGAAGTACCTGATACCTTATCAGCTGGAGTCAACACTGTACCTTGTGGTAGGTTGCTGGTATCCACCTTGTCCTTAACGGCTTCTTTATCCGCATCACTCAATGTACTCTCTGGCGCATCCGGACTATCAATTAAGACTTTACCTGCAGAAACAGCTGGAGTACCGTCCTTATCTGGTTTCAGCGTTGGTGCATTGGTTACGCTGTCTTTCTGTTTCACTGGGATAGTTAGGGTATCCGTTGTGCCGTCTGGATAGGTTACCGTTACTTCAACAACTGGATTATCTACGGTGCCACCGACTGTGCCTGCTGGTTCTAAGGTTGTGCCTTGTGGTAAACCTGTTGTATCCACTTTAGCTTTAATGGCATCCTTATCGGCATCACTCAATGGACTATTTGGCGTATCCGGACTATCAATCAAGGCTTTACCCGCACGGACAGTTGGTTGATATTTTTCTTTATCTTTCTGTTTCACTGGGATAGTTAGAGTATCCGTTGTGCCGTCTGGATAGGTTACCGTTACTTGGACAACGGGATTATCTACGGTACCACCGACTGTGCCTGCTGGTTCTAAAGTTGTACCTTGTGGTAACCCTGTTGTATCCACTTTAGCTTTAATGGCATCCTTATCGGCATCACTCAATAGACTATTTGGCGTATCCGGACTATCAATTAAGGCTTTACCCTCACGAACTGTTGGTTGATATTTTTCATTATCCTTTTGTTTTACTGGCACATTTACTGTATCCGTTGTGCCGTCTGGATAGGTCACTGTTACTTCAACAACTGGATTATCTGAAGTACCTGATACCTTATCAGCTGGAGTCAACACCGTGCCTTGTGGTAGGTTGCTGGTATCCACCTTGTCCTTAACGGCTTCTTTATCCGCTTCGCTCAATGTACTTTCTGGCACATCTGGACTATCGATTAAGACTTTACCTGCGGAAACAGCTGGAGTGCCGTCCTTATCTGGTTTCACCGTTGGTGCATTGGTTGCACTGTCTTTCTGTTTCACTGGGATAGTTAGAGTATCCGTGGTACCGTCTGGATAGGTTACTGTTACTTGAACCACGGGATTATCTGGAGTACCTGATACCTTATCGGCTGGGGTCAACACCGTACCTTGTGGTAGGTTGCTGGTATCCACCTTGTCCTTAACGGCTTCTTTATCCGCTTCGCTCAATGTGCTTTCTGGTGCATCCGGACTATCGATTAAGACTTTACCTGCAGAAACAGCTGGAGTGTTTGGGTCATCTGCCTTAATACGTGGCTCATTGGTTGCGCTGTCTTTCTGCTTCACTGGTATAGTTAGAGTATCCGTTGTGCCGTCTGGATAGGTCACTGTTACTTCGACAACGGGATTATCTGGAGTACCTGATACCTTATCGGCTGGAGTCAATACTGTACCTTGTGGTAGATTGCTGGTATCCACTTTGTCCTTAACAGCTTCTTTATCCGCATCACTCAATGTACTCTCTGGCACATCTGGACTATCGATTAAAACTTTACCTGCAGCAACAGCTGGAGTGCCGTCCTTATCTGGTTTCACCGTTGGCGCATTGGTGGCACTGTCTTTCTGTTTCACTGGGATAGTTAGGGTATCCGTTGTACCGTCTGGATAGGTTACCGTTACTTCAACAACTGGATTATCTACGGTGCCACCGACTGTGCCTGCTGGTTCTAAGGTTGTGCCTTGTGGTAAACCTGTTGTATCCACTTTAGCTTTAATGGTATCCTTATCGGCATCACTCAATGTACTCTCTGGCGTATCCGGACTATCAATCAAGGCTTTACCCGCACGGACAGTTGGTTGATATTTTTCTTTATCTTTCTGTTTCACTGGGATAGTTAGAGTATCCGTTGTGCCGTCTGGATAGGTTACCGTTACTTGGACAACGGGATTATCTACGGTACCACCGACTGTGCCTGCTGGTTCTAAAGTTGTACCTTGTGGTAACCCTGTTGTATCCACTTTAGCTTTAATGGCATCCTTATCGGCATCACTCAATAGACTATTTGGCGTATCCGGACTATCAATCAAGGCTTTATCCGAACGGACGGTTGGTTGATATTTTTCTTTATCTTTCTGCTTCACTGGGATAGTTAGGGTATCCGTGGTACCGTCTGGATAGGTCACCGTTACTTGAACAACGGGATTATCTGGAGTACCTGATACCTTATTAGCTGGGGTCAACACTGTGCCTTGTGGTAACCCTGTTGTATCCACTTTAGCTTTAATAGCATCCTTATCGGCATCACTCAATGTACTCTCTGGCGCATCCGGACTATCAATTAAGGCTTTACCCTCACGAACTGTTGGTTGATATTTTTCATTATCCTTTTGTTTTACTGGCACATTTACTGTATCCGTTGTGCCGTCTGGATAGGTCACTGTTACTTGAACAACTGGATTATCTGAAGTACCTGATACCTTATCAGCTGGGGTCAACACCGTGCCTTGTGGTAGGTTGCTGGTATCCACCTTGTCCTTAACGGCTTCTTTATCCGCTTCGCTCAATGTACTTTCTGGTGCATCTGAACTATCAATCAAGGCTTTATCCGCACGAACGGTTGGCTGATATTTTTCTTTATCTTTCTGTTTCACTGGGATAGTTAGGGTATCCGTGGTACCGTCTGGATAGGTCACTGTTACTTCGACAACGGGATTATCTGGAGTACCTGATACCTTATCAGCTGGGGTCAACACCGTGCCTTGTGGTAAACCTGTTGGATCCACTTTAGCTTTAATAGCATCCTTATCGGCATCACTCAATGTACTCTCTGGCGCATCTGAACTATCAATCAAGGCTTTATCCGAATGAACTGTTGGTTGATATTTTTCATTATCCTTTTGTTTTACTGGCACATTTACTGTATCCGTTGTGCCGTCTGGATAGGTCACTGTCACTTCGACAACGGGATTATCTACGGTGCCACCGACTGTGCCCGCTGCTTCTAAAGTTGTGCCTTGTGGTAAACCTGTTGTATCCACTTTAGCTTTAATGGCATCCTTATCCGCTTCACTCAATGGACTATTTGGCGCATCTGAACCTTGAATATTAGCTAATTCAGTACGTGGTTCGTACTTATCTTTGTCGAGTATCTCAATGATTTCGACTGGAACAGTCACAATTTCCTTGGTACCGTCTGGGTAGGTGACTTCAACAGGAACATCGTGCATACCAACTGTTGTTGGGATAGCCCCCTTGACTTGTTTATCCGTAAATTGAGTACCATTTGGTGCTGTCACTTGGTCAAGCACATCTTGGGGAGTCAGAGAATCTGTTTCAGGTTTGGTTACACTACCAATGTTTGGAGTGTATTCAGCTGCTTGAGTGGATACAGTAAACTGGCCAACTGTTGTTGGTGTGCTAGCATTTCCTGATTCATCAGTACTTATAGCGATTACTTCGTATGTTTTACGGGCATTAGCTTGTAGAGCATCGGCCTTGACTTGTTCTAATGTATCGTAATAGTTTCCTTGAGCATCTTTAAAGCGAAAATAGGTTAGATTATTTTTTTCAACGGTTTTATTGATAGCTGCAATTTTCTCATCTTTTTGTGCTTGCGTTAACATTGGTAAGGCATTTACCCCCGCTATACGCACACTTTGAGAAAGTTTCGGTGCACGAACTAAAGCAGTATTGCTATAGACATTATCTGTTACAATAATCTTCCTGACATCTAATTTGCTGCCCAGCTGGCTTTCCAAATCACTCGCTAAAATCGGCTGACTTGGGAGTGCTAAGGCAGTACTACTTTCTGCTCCATTGATTTGTGGCGGACGAACATCAACACCTATCAATGGGATAGCAATACGATTATCTGCATATTGAACATACGCCGATCCCCCTTCATATTCAGCCTTTCTGTCCTCTCCTAAATAAGCATCGACTGATTTATGGAAATACGCAGTATAATATACTCCATTAACCTGAAGAATATTAGTAGCTACCTCTCCAAGTCCACCTGATTGAAAATTTGTCAGTGTAAATGGTCTGACTATGTCATAGTATGCCGGGCTAGATGTAGAAACTAGCGTTGGAGCTGATAGTATAGCATTCTCTCTCCCAGTACCCCTACCGTAAATTCTTACCATACTAGTCAACTCAGTATCTTCTACATTGGTAAACCGATAATGTACCCCATCTTGAACAATGCGTCTTTTAGACTCATCATCAATATCTGTTCCATGAATAGTTGGAGCACCTTGCACAGCAGCAGAACCTTTTGGCACGAAACTTACTCTACGGCGTAATTCTTGATAATCTATTGTAGCATTATTTCCAAAATCAAATAGATAAAGATAACGACGGTTCCCCAAATCTACTAATCCTAAGTCATTTGGACGGTTGGATACGGGTCCCATACTACTAAAAACAACATCATAATCATCTTTAAGTGTCAAATTTGTATATCCGACAGAGTAGCTCTTCCCATTTAGTATTACTTGCTCTGATGAATTTGCACTTCTAAAAGCAGCACGAACAGGGGTAATTTCAGTAGGCGAAAGAGTAGGAACTGTATCTTTTCTGTTTTCAGAGGTTTGAGGTTTATCTGTGCTCGCTTCCTCTGTCAAAAGAGAATTTGCCAATTCTTGCTTATTCGTGTTGGTAAGAGTGACCTCTTTTTCATTCTCCTTGTCCGCTACATCAGTGATTTCAACTGGGACGATTACCGTTTCTTTTGTATCATCCGCATAAGTCACTTCCACCGGAACTTGATGAAGACCGACTGTGGTTGGAAGCAAGCCCTTGATTTCCTTAGCAATAATTGCTTGTTTCTCTGAAGCCCTAACCTGGGCCAACACCTCTTCTTCTGTTACAGGAGCAATTTGGGACTTGCTCACATGTCCAACCGTTGGGGAAGACAGGTGAGCTTGGTCAACTACCTCTGCCCTATCTACACCTGTTGCTGGAGAAACGGACTCCCCACTTAATTCTGTCCCTACCTTGACTTCCTCATCTGCTTGGACAATTGGAGTACCCAATAATAGGGCAGTTCCCAAGAGGACACTAGCAACCCCAAAATGATATTTCCGAATAGAAAAACGTTGTCTTAGGCGATACCAATTCATTTTGTGTCTATTTTTCAATTTACTCCACTCCTTTGAATGTTACTCTACTATCCGTCATGCCTCTCGCCTTGATGTAGTCACTTAGTTATTCTTTCATTACTTCATGAACTCATTTTGCCGTACTCTAGTACAGCTACTAATAATTGTTGCCTAGTTGCTCAAAGTAAATGAACAGATTGTCAAACTAAATCCTATCAGAAACTCCTCTTTTTGTTTGCTTCCAAAATGGCGGCAAAACACTTGTAAGTAATTCCTAAACGGGGGAATATTCCAACGAAACCTCTGACTTTCATAAAGAATGGAGCTGACAAATAGTATACACACATTTTACCCCCCCCCGTCGATTTTGTCAAGTATTTAATTTGAATTTTAAATTATTTTTTTCTGGCGATAATGAATAAACCTCCCCCTGTCCAATGAACAGGGGGAGGTTGAAAGATGATTATTTTGAGTCGTTGGGAATATAGGATATAACCATTTCATTCATTATTTATGACATTGTTCAGCTATCAAGATACGAGGGTGTAAAAGCACACTATGAAACAATATTGTTCTTCCAAATTCCTTTTTACATTCTTAGAAGACCAATCCGTAGAAGATAGCTGCTAGTAAACCTCCAATGATAGGACCTAGGACTGGTACAAGGGCATAGCCCCAATCGGAATCACCTTTGTGTTTCAATGGAAGGATGGCATGCATCATCCGTGGACCAAGGTCACGCGCAGGGTTCAAAGCATATCCTGTTGGACCACCGAGAGACACTCCAAGAGAGACAATCAAGGCTCCAACTGTCAAAATACCAAGACCAGCTGGCATGTCATAGTTACCAAAAGCGAGCAGAGCAAGTACAAGTACAAAAGTACCGATTGCTTCACTGATTATATTTGTAAACGTATTGCGGATTGCAGGACCTGTTGAAAATGTTGCAAGAATTGCTCCAGTATCTTCTGTCACATCATAATGATCTTTATACATCAAGTAAACTAAGATACTTCCAATACAAGCACCAAGGAATTGAGCACCGATGTAAGGGAATACAGATGCCCAAGGAAGATTACCTGCATAAGCCATAGCGATGGATACCGCAGGATTCAAGTGAGCCGGTCCCAAGATACCACTTACAAAAGCTGCCATTGCAACAGCAAGTCCCCAGCCAACTGTAATAACAATCCAGCCAGCATCCTTGCTCTTACTTTTATCAAGAACCACGCCTGCTACAACCCCATTACCCAATAAGATAAGTAGAGCAGTTCCGATTACTTCACCTAATAATTCTTTTACCATATAAAATAAACTCCTTTTTTAGCGTTTTGCTATCACACTCATTTAGTTAATTCTTTAAGTAAGCCAAGTCATTCTTGACTAAGGTTTCATCCAATAAGGTACGTTGTGCTGTCTGTTCTTCTTCCGACCAATCGTAATAAGCAGCCATTTCAAGCAGTACATCATCGACAATATTATCTAGCTGCTCACGCATAAAAAGCATGTAGTTCGTCCGACGTAGGAGATAGTCTACCGCCGTCAAGGTCATCTCTTCTTTCATCGCATAATGGAGTGAGAGTAAATCACGTTGATTGAGATGACTGACTGCTTCTACTTTATGATTGAGAGCAAAGACTTTTGGTGCGTTTGAACCGTACAAATTCGCAAGGTAGAGCGCATCATCATAGTTCAAGCCTTTTTTCACACCTAATTGAGCCAAATGTTCAATTTCTTCTGCCACATTAGCCGGGTTCAATTCTCCACCTGATACAGGATAGGTTTTTGAATTAATCAGCCTAAATTTGCGACCATGTTCTAGGTCAAGGATTTCTGCCACTTTTTCAAGTGCACCTTCTGCCATTTTACGGAAATCAGTAATTTTTCCTCCAGCAAGAGTCAGCAAGCCATTGTCATCACGATCAAGAGAAGAACCCCGAGAAACAGCTGATGGATCCAGATTTTTTTCAGATACACTGCCTTCAAGCTGGGTTAAATCATGTTCTACATCATCACGTGTTTTTTCATTGTTCAGATAGGCTTTGACAGTATCAATTAAGTTATTGAAACTATCATCACTCAATTTACCGTTATTTCCACCGTTGTAATCAGAAGCACCATTTCCAGATAGCAACGGTCTGAGCCCTGCCCAACCACTTTCAATATCATCTAGGGTCAAGTTAGCACCAGGGAAGCGATTGTTGACAATATCGAGCAAATAATCAACATCTTCTTGCGTCACCATTGGATTTGCTAAATCACCTGCATAGTCTGTATCCGTCGTTCCAAAATACGTCTTGTTTTCACGCGGTAAGACAAAGACCATTCGTCCATCTGCATGCCCTGTATCAAAATAAGTCGGCTGCGGTACAGAAAGGCGGGAGCTATCCACTACTAAATGGACACCTTTTGTTGGACGCATTTGCAGTAGTCCACTACCCTCACCACCAAGATTGCGCACTTCATCGCTCCATGGTCCAGTCGTATTGATAACGAGACGGGCACGGATTTCAAAGGTGCTATCTGTCAAGAGGTCACGCGCGACAATTCCTACAATCTTACCGCTGTCATCTTTGATAAAACGCTCTGCTTTGACACGGCTCGCAATCAAGGCTCCGTCCTTGGCTGCACGCTTGATGTTTTCAATGACAAGACGGGCATCGTTATTGCGGAAATCAAGATAGACACCGCCCCCTACAAGACCTTCTTGCTTTAAGTGCGGTTCACGCTCTAAGACTTCTTCTTTTGTTAATAGTTTGTTAGCCAAATCTGTATTGTTGACACCTGCTAAGAGGTCGTACAAGTCCATGGCAACTTTTAAGCGGAACATGCTAAAGGTAGAACCTTCTTCATCATAGACTGGGAGAAGCATTGGATCTGGCTTTGGAATATGAGGTGCAATTTGTTGTACAACTGCACGTTCTGAAACCGTGTCTGATACGACTTCCACGTCAAATTGTTTCAAGTACCGCAAACCACCGTGAACCAATTTTGTAGAACGACTACTAGTCCCCTCTGCAAAGTCCTGCATTTCAATCAAGGCTGTTTCCATTCCGCTTGCTGCTGCTTGTAGAGCTACACCTGCACCAGTGATTCCGCCGCCGATAATCAGCAAATCAAGCTGTCTGTCCTGCATTTTTTCAATGGCTAATCGTCTTGTTTCTTTTGAAAATTCCATTTTGTATTCTCTTTTCTATTCTTCTGCATCTATTTCAGCAAATAATTGAGTCGCTGCAACAGCTTTCTTCCAGCCCTTGTATAATTGTTCCTTACGCGCATCGTTCATAGCTGGTTGGAAAGAGTGACCAACAGCATTTAAAGTCTTTAATTCTTCTAAATCTTTCCAGAAACCAACTGCCAAACCTGCAAGGAAAGCTGCTCCGAGAGCCGTTGTTTCCAAATTTTTTGCTCTTGCAATTTCGATGCCTAAAATGTCCGCCTGAAATTGCATAAGAAGACTATTCATAGCTGCCCCACCGTCTACTTTCAAGACAGAAATTGGCATACCAGAATCAATTTGCATGACATCAATAACATCGCGTACTTGGTAGGCAATGGATTGAAGAGTTGCTTTCACAAAGTCTTCCTTAGTTGTTCCGCGTGTCAAGCCAAAAACTGAACCTCGTGCATCTGAGTTCCAATAAGGTGCGCCAAGACCTGTAAAGGCTGGTACCACATAAACTTCATCATTGCTAGTAGACTTGCGCGCCAGTTCCTCAGATTCAGGAGACTCTTTGACCATGCGCATGCCATCACGCAACCATTGAACTGCGCTACCTGCAATGAAAACAGAACCCTCAAGAGCATAGTAAACCTTGCCATTGATTCCATAACCGATTGTGGTCAAGAGACTGTTTTCAGATAACTGCATCTCTTCACCAGTATTCATCACGATGAATGAACCTGTACCATAGGTATTTTTCACCATACCGGGCTCAAAGGCTAATTGCCCAAACAAGGCTGCCTGTTGGTCTCCTGCCATACCTGAAATTGGAACTTCTGCACCGTAGAAATGAAAAGGTGCCGTCTTGCCATAAATTTCTGAATTCGACTTAACTTCTGGCAACATAGCTTTAGGAATATTTAAGAGGGCAAGAATTTCATCATCCCATTTGAGTTCCTTAATGTTATAGAGCATGGTTCGTGCTGCATTAGAATAATCTGTTACATGGCAACGACCATTCGTCAATTTCCAGACCAGCCAAGTATCGATTGTACCGAAAAGAATTTCTCCTTTTTCAGCTCGTTCTTGCGCACCAGGTACTTGATCCAAAATCCAACGAACCTTGGTAGCTGAGAAATAAGCATCGATGACCAAACCAGTCTTTTTATGAATCATATCCGAATAGCCATCATGTTTCAACTGATCCGCGAGATGTGCTGTCTGACGAGATTGCCAGACGATAGCATTGTAGATTGGAAGTCCAGTCTCTTTATCCCAGACAACCGTTGTTTCACGCTGGTTGGTAATTCCAATTCCCTCAATTTGAGAAGGATTGATGCCACTTTCAATAAAAGCTCCTGCAATGACAGATTGGACTGAGTTCCAAATCTGATTTGCATTATGTTCTACCCAACCTGGTTTTGGGAAAATTTGTGGAAATTCCTTTTGATAACTTCCGACCTTCTCTCCTTTTTTATCAAAGATGATAGCACGTGAGCTTGTCGTGCCTTGGTCAATAGCCATAATATATTTTTCTTGTGTCATGGGAGACCTCCGATATTTATTTTTTTGTTTTTTGAAAACGCTTCCGTTTTCTGGCTATCCTTATTTTAACCTATTTTTTTATCTAGTTCCTATCAAAAAATATAGTTTCTAAAAAATTTTTGATAAGAATAAAAAAAGCAAGACCACGCCGCCTATTTGTCAGACCAGGTCTTACTCTTTTATTTCCATTTTACGAGCACTCAGCGTCGTTCTATCGAAAACATACTACTGGTTTCTAAGCGTCTGTGGGCCTGTTTTTCTTTTTGTTTCTGAAGATTAGCAAGCATCTTTTTCAAGGCTAGCAAATCACTTGCATACAATCTTCTGTGAAAAAAATAGCACGGCACTTCTACAGGAACTGGCTCATCTGTTACCAGCAGGTCATACTCATTAGATGTTAAAAAGGGCTCGATGAGAACAGCATATGTTCGTTCAAATTCCTTTTGCAGCTGGAATAAAATCGGCTCTGCAATAACAGGGGATTGACAAGAAATAAAACCGATTCGTACTACTACTGGCTGAACTTGACTGAGATAGTCAAAAAGTCCTGCCAAATTAGCCACTTCTTCCTCGTATTGAAAGACAAGATTGGAATGCTGAGGTTGGTAAATATTTTCTAAAACTGTTGACAGTAACATACGGGCACTTATCAGTTGATACTGCTTTTCATGAATAATAGGGGCTTCCAAACTTCCCTTAAAAAAGTAGACTTTTCCTAATAATTGGTTGAGATAGTATAGGATCTGTTCATAGATTGGTAGCGGATGCCCTACTTCTTCACGAATAGTCTGGTAACACCAAGTAGTTGCTTCTCGAATTGGACCTCCAAAGGCTAGGATACGCTCAATTTTCTGCGGTGATAAAATAGATTGACTCACTAAAAAGGCAAACAGACTCATTACTTCCCCCTCGCGAACAGTTGTAGGCTGGTATTGATAGAGGGTCAAGGCAAAAGCCCGCAATTCCTGATACCATTTCTGTTTGATATATGGCTTCATCAACTGGATTAGCTCGCTAAAATCTACATCAGCCCCCCTCATACGCCGTTGGGAGATGCCAAGCCATAAAGACAGTTGAAAATTCTGATAAGAATTAAATTTTGTATCAAAAAAGCGTTCAAAAAGTGGGAGATAATTTCCTATCTGACGAAAGTGCGGATATGTTCTGATACTAGATAAGGTCCTTGTTTGCAGAAAGAGCTGGTAATAGAAATAGCGGATTTGCAAGTCGCTTCCCTTGAGGCGGCCATTGCGTATGCTAATCTGAAAATCCTGCAGGAGGTGATTGAGTGCAGCTAATTGTCGATTGAGACTGGCCTCACTAATCAGCAAATGTTGAGCTAGCGCCTGAATAGCAAATTCTTCCTTATCAAATAGATAGAGCAGGATTTGATACTTGGTACTAAACTGACATAAGTAGGCTAGCCAATCCGCATGTAAAAGGCTTTCTTTCTTCTCAAAGCTTACTTCTTCTTCTCTTATTTGAAAAAATAATCCGAGCTTCGCTTGCCTTGCTTGTTCATCAAATGATTCGATATAACGAGCCAAGGTCGTGCGTGATAGCGCAAGTTTTTGACTCAATATCTTGAGCGAGAGACTCGATTGACTATCCCTTAGATACTCGGTAAGGAGATAAATCGCCCTCTCTCGTTTTTCCAAAAGATCTTCAATCTTCATGGGCGCTCTCCTCTTCTTGGCGATGAAGATACAACTGGCAAGCCTCTGCCACAATGGGAACAAGGTTTGTATAACGCGGCAAACAGAGCCAACTTTGCTCCACCATATCTTGAGCAGTCATACCATTTGATATGGCAAGGGATAGAATGTTCATTTGATGAATATAGCGGGAGGTGGAGATTAACTGCCCGCCTAAAAGGCGACCGTCCGATTTTTGTACAATCAATTTAAAGGTCAACTCGTCTATCTCCCACTGACTAAAAGGTGCTTGTAGAACAACTGTATCCACATCCGTCCAAAGTTGCGCTTGACGCTCTGTTAGACCGACACTCGTGATGTTATAGCCAAAAAGATGACTGGAAACAATCCGTTGCACTTCCTGCAAAGGTCGTCGTTTTTTTAGCAAATTATAAGCCACCAAACGCCCTGTCAAAATGGCATGATTGATGAGTGGTAGATAGGCTTTACCGAAAAAGGCAAAGGGAAGTTGAATCAGATCCCCAATGGCAAAGATATTAGGTTGACTAGTTTCCAGATAGTCATCAACTATAATTGTCTTATCGGGATTACACTCTAAGATTCCCCCTACTATATCTGTATTGGGCTGAAAATTTGTCGCAAGGAGCAAATAATCTGCTTCATAACTGCCTTTTAGCGTATCAACCTGAACCTTATTACCGCTTGGCGACAGGCTGATATTTTCTACGATTTCTGCTGTATGCACATCAATCTGACGCTTTTTCAACTCCTCTTCAATACCTGCCATCAAGTCTGCATCTACGTATTTGGCGAGTGGGGTCGTTTCTGCTTCAAAGAGCGTCAAAGAAAGGGGTAATTGACTGAGGGCATCTGCACTCTCTAACCCAATCTGTCCGCCACCAATGATAATGACAGACTGTGCTGCTCTTATTTTTTCCCAACTTTTCTGGGCATCTAAAAAATACTTGGACGACAAAATTCGCTCATGGAGTGCCTTGTCTTCCACCTCCCATACTTGCTTGGCTCCCATGGCTAAAATCAGAACATCATAAGCTTCTTCAAGGACTTGCTCTCCCTGTTCAACTATCAATACCTGATTGTCCGCATCTAATCGAACGAACCTGGTTTCTAGTCGCACATCAATCCTTGTCTGCTGAACTTGACCCCATAACTCACTTCGGGCTTCCTCAATCTGTTTTAGTTCCCCTTTTAATTGCCAGTTGAACACATTTGGAAAAAATCCGACCTCTTTTTCCTTGTCCATTAACACAATCTGCGCTTCAGGATAGATTTGATGGCACTCTAAAGCAGCACTCATACCCGCAAAAGAAGCTCCTACGATGATGATTTTCATAGTATTTCCTCCGTCTTCCTTATTATACCACAAAAATGAAAGGGGTTGCAATGCGGCTTTGAAGTCCTTATTTCCTCCCTCATTGAATTGGATACTCAGTTAAAATCAAAATGACAGTTCACGAAAGTTATTCAAGGAAGAAACGACTCCCTAGCACACGATTGATAGCATGTGGTGTCATCATTATTTATATGCGATTGCGCAAAGAGCGACAATAGACAGCAATTATCGATTGTTAATGTTGATGAAGTATCGGCTACACTCCTCTCCTTTGAGCAAGCATGGCTGGAGCAACCTTATCTCTTTAATGGTGCAGACATGTACAACAATCTAGTAGCCTTTGTCATAAACCCAACGAAATTTCTTAGAAACATCTGTTCAACCACTTGGCGTAGCTAGCTGACTCGCCAGTCATTTCATTTGTGACAAACCGACTTGCTTAACGATTGGTTACATTTCCAGTTTGAACCAAGATTTCTAAGCCAGATTGTCCTGTCACAACAGCTCAATAATATTTATTTCAATTTATGGCAAACGATTTGTAACCTCAACACTTGTAAAGTTGCCTTTTCTAATCTCCTTTTTCAAATAATCTTTTTTCTTTTTTCACTATGACTCTCTCATAGTTTTCAATCTTGTAGTCCAGTCGGCTGATAGCAGACAATAATTCATCGGCTTTTTTCTGCAATTTTTCACGCTCATCAACTAAAATCGCACGACGTTTTTCAAGATGTTGCTCCTCTCCGTCCTGACATAAATGAATGTAGTTCATTAAGCTCTCAACCGATACTCCAGCACTCCTAAAACAACGGACAAATTCTAAGGCTGCCAAGTCTTGCTCACTAAAATCACGGATACCTGCGCTATTACGCTGAATCGGCGGAATCAAACCAATCCGTTCATAATAGCGAATCGTATCGCTCGACAAGCCTAAGAGTTCACTAGCTTTCTTAATGTTCATCATTAGAATCACCTCTTTTCCTTACTTAAGATATATCCTTATGTTCCCTCTAAAGGAAACCACACCTTTGGAACCTGCTAAAACTAGAACATCTGCAAGATACCAAGCCCATAAAAAACTCAAGCTAACATCCGTTCTACCTTTGGTTTAGAGGGCGGCCCTATCCTCCGCTTCACAGAGCTCCTCAATGCAGTGATTGATAGCATGATACCGTCGAAAATTATTAAACGAAGTGAGAAAAACCGAACTCCCTTTTCCAGCTGTCACGTTCTGTCCTCCTCCCTATCCCAAATCTTTTACAATTCCAGTCATGCTGACTTTAGTAGAATAATAAGAATAGAGTTCAGTCTATGTTATAGTCATTTAGTTTATATTTTTATTACTTCAATTACTTCGTTCACTCGTCTTGCTGTACTCCAGTACTACCTGCGACTCATTGCCTAGTACTAAAAATAAACGAAAGAAGAAAAACTCCAAAATATACATTTCAGAGTTTTTTTATTTTTCCATACTAGCAGTAAGGACTGCTACTTCTCTCAGTCCAAGTAATTGGTAGCAAGCATAGTGGGCCTACTTCTTGAGTGCTTATCTAATAGGTTCATTAAAAAACAAGATTTTGGGTTGGACGCACCAAGCCACGTTCATGAAGCGTTTCAGCGATTTGAACAGAATTCCAAGCGGCACCTTTTAAGAGATTGTCGGATACGACCCACATATGAATTCCCTTTTCTACATCCAAATCTTTACGGATACGGCCAACAAAGGTTTCTCGTTTCCCCACCGCATTGATAGCTTGTGGATAAATTTGGTTCGCTACATCGTCTTCTAAAACTGCACCTGGAAAGGCGGCTATAGCTGCCTTGACTTCGTCAATCGGTGCTACCTCTTTCGTTTCAATATAAACGGACTCTGAATGGGCTGACAAAACTGGAATACGGACACAGGTCGCAGAAACAGCGATACTTTCGTCCTCCATGATTTTCTTGGTTTCCTTGGTCATTTTCATTTCTTCATAGGTATAGTCATTGTCTGTAAAGACATCAATTTGCGGCAGGGCATTAAAACCAATTGGATAATGCTTTTTATCGCCACCAGACGGCAGGATATTAGCTGTTACATCTTTTGGTGCTACACCGTCATTTAATACTGCGCGCAGTTGCGCTTGTGTTTCCAAAATCGCTCCCATACCTGCTCCAGAAACGGCCTGATAAGTGGATACAATAACCCGGTCTAAGCCCCATTTTTGACGGATTGGCTCTAAGGCTACCATCATCTGAATGGTTGAGCAGTTTGGACAGGCAATGATCCCCTTGTGGGTATCTAGCGCATGCGCATTAACCTCGGGTACGACAAGCGGTACATCAGGATTTTGGCGGAAATAAGATGTATTATCAACCACCACAGCTCCAGCCTTAACTGCATGAGGTGCATACTTAGCAGAAGTTGAACCACCTGCTGAGAAAAGTGCAATATCGACACCTCCAAAGGCATCTTCTGTTGTTTCTTCAATCGTCACATCTTGCCCTCTGAATTGCAAAACCTTACCTGCTGAACGACCTGAAGCCAAATAACGTACTTTATCAATCGGTAAAGTGGATTCTTCCAACATCTGAATCATTTGCGCTCCAACGGCACCAGTTGCGCCAACAACAGCTACTGTATATCCCATAATCTACCTCTTTTTCAAATTGTCTAAAAATTTTTATATGTTTGTTATTATACACTTTTTTCCAATAAATGAAAAGAAGATGATTGAAAAAAAGCTAAACATCATAGCAAAAAAGGAGTCTTTCGATACTCCACACTCCTTTATTTTTAGGTTCAACTGCCTATCCCTACATCATTTTTTAGATGCTATAATCTTTTGGTTCTCTTTTAGTACTAGACATCGAGTTGTAGGCCGTATTAGAGTACAACAAAACGAGTGAACGAAGTAATAAAAAATAAACTAAATGACTATAAATAGGTATCAAACTGTTCAATTTTATAAAACAAGAGAGGCTGGGTACCGTTGTCCCAACCTCTTATAAGGGCACTTTCGTGTGATAAGCAGGTTCACACAACTTATCAAGATCCGCTCCTGCGTATTGACCTCCCTAGCGTGAAAGTGGCTACTGCCACATTCGGCTCATCGCATAAGACCATTATAGCATATTTTCCCAACAATGCAAGGCAGAACTGAAGTTCGGTACCATGAGCTAAGCTGATTGATGATGAAGCAAGGCCTGACTGTCATACAGATTAACAAGCCTCAATTCTCCCTAACATCAAGATAGGAAACGTCATAAATGGTATTTGAAAAGATAGGTCTGTCAGCTATACCAGACTTGATAAAAGGAGCACTAGCATATGAAAGAGGCAGACTCTTTACAAAGTGGTCTCATTTTTCCAACAACTCCCTGTCATAAATCGTGTACTCACAGCGATAGATAATAAGGCGCTTGCCATCAATGAGAAGTTCTGAAGTCTTTGGCGCATCAGATGCGTACAAGGATACCTTATTTCCCGCATAGGTTGCAAGCGGTGTACCATTTTGCGAACGGATTAAAATCACTTTTGCCTTTCCTGTAAAGTCATTTTTAAATTTAGATACCATGCGATTGAGGAGCGGAACTGCAGCTTGTTGATCGTCTGCAATTGTATTTTTCTGATATTTCAAGAAAATATCTTCTAGTCCGTCTTCTACTGCAATCAAAGATGAGCCCACATGATCAATTTCATATTTCCCCAAAGTGATTTTCAAGACAGCACTATCTCCTCTAGAATTGCCCTCGCTATCTACCGAGTCAAAGTCTTCATTACGAGAAATGGACAGAGATTTTCCAGACATCTGATCAATCAGCTGGGAATTTTCATCATAGGTGCGCACGGTCATGTCAAGTCCAATCCATTCTGCTTTAGTATTCTTCCACCAATTTTGAAGCGACTGACAACCTGCTAAAACACCAAGTGATAGGGCAAACACAAGAGCTGTTTGTACTAATTTCTTTTTCATTCTTTTTCTTCCTCTCTGTTTTTTGAAAAAATGAATATCGCTAACATAAGTCATTCGATTACGAGTCCTAAGTAGATAATGATTGATAAAGATAATAGGTTGCAAAGATGACTATGTTATAATCATTATCTCGCAAATCTCAATCAAATTCAAGTTGTTTTTTCACACGACAGGCACACCTAGAGCCATTAGAGCATCATCTACATTCCAGTTATTGGATGTTCACCAAACGACCATTAACTGCAGAAAATGTACTATAGTCATTTCGTTTATCTTTTATTACTTCGTTACCTCGTCTTGCTGTACTCCAGTACAGCCTGCAGCTCCTTTCCTAGTACTAAAAGTAAACGAAACGTCTATAGTACCTTTATCTGTGAAAGCTATCGTAGTATAACTGCTTCACTTACGATCATGCTACATAATCTTTTATCTGCAACATTCTTTTTGATTAGGATACAAAAAACTGGAGAACCCTCCAGTTTAAGTCGCCTATGCCTATAAAAAGCAAAACCCGATCCCAACAAATAGCACGTTCTTTCGTCGTTAGCTCATCTTGCTAAACTTCTGTTCTAGCTACGCTATCCTTATCTCCTAGCTTTCAACATTAAAAATTATGAAAGCTTATCAGATGTTGATGTCTAAAGAGTAGGGCAAGAAGACTACAGTGACAAAAAGTGTAGTAAGATACGTTACCAAAATCAGAATAGGACTGTTGAGTAGCATTAAAATAGTCCAATCGCCATACCATCTCCTGCCACATCCATATTGAGGGCTGCTGGCGACTTAGGCAATCCTGGCATGGTCATGACATCACCTGTAAGGGCTACGATGAATCCTGCACCTAGTTTTGGAACAAATTCACGCACAGTAATTTCAAAGTTTTTAGGGGCACCCAGGACTGTTGGGTCATCTGAAAAACTGTATTGTGTTTTGGCCATACAGACGGGGAGCTTATCCCATCCATGCTTGGTAAATTCTGCCAGCTGGGTACGGGCTTTCTTTTCAAAGACTACACCTGTCCCACCGTAAATCTCAGTCACAATCTTGGTGACTTTTGTTTCTAAACGATCATTTTCCTGATAAAGACTCTCATAACGGGCTGGACTTGTCGCAATGGTTTGGACAAGGGTTTCTGCTAAGTCTATCCCACCTTCAGCACCGTTTGCCCAGACGCTTGCAAGCTCTACAGGTACACCGATTTCTGCACAGAGTTCCTTTAATGCCTTGATTTCTGCTGGTGTATCTGTCACAAATTCGTTAATGGAAACGACTACCGGAATACCATATTTTTTTATATTTTCAATATGACGTTTGAGGTTTGCAAATCCTACTTGGACTGCTTCAACATTTTCTTCAGAAAGGTTATCTTTGGCTACACCACCATGCATTTTAAGGGCACGAAGAGTTGCAACAATCACGACGGCATCAGGTGCTTTTGGTAGGTTGGGTGTTTTAATGTCAAGAAATTTCTCAGCACCAAGATCCGCACCAAATCCTGCTTCTGTCACTACATAATCTGCCAAACGAAGCGCTGTAGAAGTTGCTAAAACAGAATTACAACCATGAGCAATGTTGGCAAAAGGACCACCGTGGACAAAGGCAGGAGTACCATAAATAGTCTGGACAAGATTGGGTTTGAGTGCTTCTTTCAAAAGCAGGGTCAAAGCGCCTTCTACTGCTAACTCTCTAACATAGACTGGACTACGATCAAAACGATAACCAATCACGATATTCGCCAAGCGTTCCTTCAAATCGTTTAAATCCGTTGCTAGGCACAAAATGGCCATAATTTCAGAAGCAACTGTAATATCAAAACCGTCCTCACGCGGAATACCATTTAAAGGACCACCCAAGCCAACCGTCACCTTGCGCAGAGCACGATCATTCAAATCCACTACGCGCTTCCAGATAATGCGACGTTGGTCAATACCCAAGCTATTTCCTTGATGAATATGGTTATCAATCAAAGCAGAAAGAGCATTATTGGCTGTTGTAATAGCATGCATATCGCCCGTAAAATGTAAATTGATATCTTCCATAGGCAAAACTTGAGCATATCCCCCACCAGCAGCTCCTCCCTTAATCCCCATGACAGGACCAAGCGACGGCTCACGAAGGGCAATCATGGTCTTCTTACCAATCTTAGACAAGGCATCTGCTAAACCAATGGTTACAGTTGATTTGCCCTCCCCAGCAGGTGTAGGATTGATAGCTGTTACCAAAATCAGCTTCCCAAGGGCATCCTCTTTGACCGCTTCAATCTTGTCAAAGGACAATTTGGCCTTGTATTTTCCATATAACTCCAAATCATCGTAGCAAAGACCTACTTTTTCAACCACATCAACAATCGGCTGTAACACTACATTTTGAGCAATTTCAATATCTGTTTTCATAGCAACTCCCATTTCCTTTATTAAAAACAGTATATCAAAAACTTCATGAAAACGCACATTTTTAGAAAATATTATTTTGAATATACGGATTTTACTGTTTTTTGAATCGGATCTATCAAACATTATCCACCTAATTTGAAGGAAGAATAATGGATGAAATGGGTGGTAGACTATGCCGCTTTTTTGGAAAAAGGCTGTCGTATAAAGATAGAGTCTAACAGTGCTCACATCTTCTGCGAATAGCCGAAACATCCCCAATAAACGAACACACAGTTTCTGAATTGCATCTCAACACTCTACTAAGAAAGTAGAGAGAACACCTATCCTGCTTCCCCATGAAAAGGCCTTTTACATACTATCTGATTTATAAACAAACGTTCGGAAATTCCAATCCTACGCTTTTGCCGTACACTCTTAACGCTTTACCTAAAAGAGATTTTCTAGTACAATATAAGCATGAAAATATTGATTACATCTGGCGGAACTAGTGAGGCGATTGACCGTGTCCGCTCCATTACCAACCATGCTACAGGTAACTTGGGAAAAATCATCGCTGAAAGATGTTTAGAAGCCCAGCTTGACGTAACATTGGTGACCACTAGGACGGCTGTTAAACCGCAGGCTCAGAATGGTTTGACTATTGTTGAAATCAACGATGTTGCAAGTCTCATTCATACCTTAAAAGAACTTGTCCCAATGCATGATGTTATCATTCATAGTATGGCAGTTTCTGATTACAGTCCTGTTTATATGACAGGACTAGAGCAAGTAAAGGCTACACAAAATATCGAAAGCATGCTTACTGAGACCAACGTTGAAGGAAAAATTTCCTCAAACGATGAATACCAAGTACTCTTTCTCAAAAAGACCCCCAAGGTTATCTCTTTCATCAAGCAATGGAACCCAGCTATTCAGCTGATTGGCTTCAAACTCTTGGTCAATGTATCAAAAGAAGAGCTCTTTCAGGTTGCACGCGCAAGTCTTGTCAAAAATCAGGCCGACTATATCTTGGCTAATGACTTAGCGGAGATTACCCAAACGCAGCACAGCGCCTATCTGCTAGATAAAGAAAAGGTCTACCCCGTTCAAACAAAAGAAGAAATTGCTAACATTATTCTCGAAAAAGTATTAGAAAAAAGGAGATAGTATGGCTCGTATCACCCTAGCTGTTACAGGCTCTATATCCGCTTATAAAGCAGCTGATTTGACCAGTCAACTCGGAAAACTTGGTCACTCCGTAACAGTCCTAATGACGACTGCAGCTACCCACTTCATCACTCCCCTGACCTTTCAATCCCTCTCAAAAAATCTGGTCCATACAGACGTGATGACAGAAGAAAATCCAACTTCCATCAAACATATTGATCTCGCCAAGCAGACAGACTTATTTCTAGTCGCTCCTGCCTCTGCCCAGACCATTGCCAAGCTCGCACACGGATTCGCTGATAACATTGTGACAGCCGTTGCCCTTGCTCTGCCAGCTACGATACCAAAACTGATTGCTCCAGCCATGAATACGAATATGTACCTCAATCCCGCTACCCAGCAAAACCTAGAACAACTGCAAAACTATGGTTTTCAGGTGATTCCTCCACGTGAGGCCCTACTAGCCTGCGGTGATATTGGCATTGGTGCCCTAACCGACATTCATCTTATTTTAGAGAAAGTGAGTAAAACTCTTCATGAAACAAACTAAATCAACCAGAATTGCCACCCTGGCTATCTTTTTTGCAGTGATGATTGTGATTGACATTCTCAGCTCTGTTATCTTCAATCTCTTACCCGTTCCAATCAAGCCAACAATTGTCCATATCCCTGTTATCGTAGCCTCAATCCTTTACGGCCCCAAAATTGGTGCTACTCTGGGAGGGATGATGGGAATATTGAGTGTCGTTCATAATACAATCATCTTCTTACCGACTAGCTACCTCTTCTCTCCATTCGTCCAAAACGGACAATGGTACTCTCTCATCGTTGCTATTGTACCACGAATTTTGATTGGAATAACCCCTTACATCATCTATCGCTTACTACAAACGCGGGGGGGACTTTTGGTCGCTGGTGCTGTTGGTTCAATGACGAATACTATCTTTGTTCTTGGAAGTATCTTTTTCCTCTTTTCCGGGGTCTACAATGGAGATATTCGAACCATGCTGATGGGGATTATCGGGACAAATTCCATTGCCGAAATGGTGATTGTAGCCTTTCTAACAACTGCTATTGTACCCACCTTGCAACAAGCAAAAAAATAATCAGAAAATCACGTGAAAGCGTGCTTTTTCTTTTCAAAAATGATATAATGAAAGCGTTTAAGAGAATATTTTTTTAAAGGAGAACTACAATGACTTACCAAGAACAGTATCAAACTTGGCTCAACTATGCAGAGCTCCCTGCTTATTTACAGGAAGACTTGCGCAACATGGATGAAAAAGATAAAGAAGATGCCTTTTATACATCTCTTGAGTTTGGAACAGCTGGTATGCGTGGATTGATTGGTGCAGGAACCAATCGCATCAACATTTATGTGGTCCGCCAAGCAACTGAAGGATTGGCACGCCTCATTGAATCAAAAGGCCAAGAGGCCATAGATAGAGGTGTGGCCATCTCTTACGATTCACGCCACTTCTCACAAGAGTTTGCCTTTGATGCCGCACGGGTATTGGCTGCTCATGGAATCAAAGCCTACGTCTTTGAAGAATTACGTCCAACACCAGAGTTGTCCTTTGCTGTTCGTCATCTTCACACCATTGCTGGAATTATGATTACTGCTAGTCATAATCCTGCTCCTTACAATGGCTACAAAGTCTACGGTGAAGATGGTGGTCAAATGCCTCCAGCGGATGCTGATTCTCTTACAGACTATATTCGTGGGATTACTGATCCATTTGCCATTTCTGTCGCTGATTTAGAAGCATCCCAACAAAGTGGTCTCATTGAAGTAATCGGTGAAGCAGTTGATAAGGAATACCTCAAAGAAATCAAAGACGTTAATATCAATCAAGAACTCATCGCTAAATATGGTCGTGATATGAAAATCGTCTTTACACCGCTTCATGGTACTGGTGAAATGTTAGCTCGCCGTGCTCTTTCCCAAGCTGGTTTTGAGTCTGTCCAAGTTGTAGAAAGTCAAGCGAATCCAGATCCAAATTTCTCAACGGTGGCATCACCAAACCCAGAAAGTCAATCAGCTTTTGCCCTTGCTGAAGCATTAGGTCGCCAAGTGGATGCCGATGTATTGGTTGCAACAGATCCAGATGCTGATCGTCTCGGAGTGGAAATTCGCCAAGCAGACGGTAGCTACCGCAACCTTTCTGGTAACCAAATCGGAGCTCTCATCGCTAAGTATATCTTGGAAGCTCACAAACAAGCAGGTACCTTACCAGCCAATGCAGCCCTTGCTAAATCAATCGTATCGACTGAACTTGTGACCAAGATTGCAGAAAGCTACGGCGCTACTATGTTTAACGTCTTGACTGGTTTCAAATTTATCGCAGAAAAAATTCAAGAATTTGAAGAAATACACAACCATACTTACATGTTCGGCTTTGAAGAAAGTTTCGGCTATCTCATCAAGCCATTCGTTCGTGACAAAGATGCCATCCAAGCTGTCCTTATCGTTGCAGAAATTGCTGCCTATTACCGCTCTAAAGGGTTGACCTTGGCTGATGGTATCGATCAAATTTTCACAGAATATGGCTACTACGCAGAAAAAACAATTTCTGTCACCCTATCAGGTGTTGATGGAAAAGCAGAAATCAAGAAAATCATGGATAAATTCCGTAGCAATGCTCCAACACAATTCAACCAAACAGAGATTGCCTTGCTAGAAGATTTTCAAGAACAAACAGCCACAGATAGAGAAGGTCAGGTTGCTGTCTTGACTACTCCACCAAGCAATGTCTTAAAATATACCTTGACAGACGATTCTTGGTTTGCCGTCCGTCCATCCGGAACTGAACCAAAAATCAAATTCTACATCGCAACAGTCGGCAAAGACATGGAGGATGCAGAAAATAAAATCGTTGCTATCGAAGCAGAAATTAACGCATTTGTAAAAGAAGCATAATGTCTGTTTTTCGGACTCTTTGTAAAAGACTTAACCCTTGGCTATTTCCAAAGATGATTGGTGAATATCAATCAGGTTAAACCTTTCTTACGTCCTAAAAACCCATTTTATAGCTTACTATCTATAGTAAGATTGGCGGAAAGCCAAAGTTAGAAAGCTGGGCAAAAACTCCCAGCTTTCTAACTTTATGAACCGAATAATGTTGACGCAGTGGTTGCTTGCTTTATAGTCATTTCGTTTATCCTTTGTTACTTCGTTCACTCGCTTTGCCGTACTTTAGTACAGCCTGCAGCTCCTTGCCTAGTATAGTCATTTCGTTTATCTTTTATTACTTCGTTAACTCGCTTTGCCGTACTCTAGTACAGCCTGCAGCTCGTTGCCTAATACTAAAAGTAAACTAAAAGACTATACTAAAAACTAAATGACTATCTCATTCATCTTCCAAGTGTACCCCCAGAAACCATGTATGGTTCTAACTGGTGATTACCACACTATTTTATGGACAAGGTAAGCACTTGCATCATCAATTCCCCATTCCCAATCATTAAAAGGTAGCTACTTGGTGTCTTGACTAAGTATTACAAATCATAAAGCGTCATATTTCTAGAGAGCCAATAGCAATCTTTCATCAGCTTATGCACATCTTTTAAGCTAAATGATTTTCTTCGCGTAAACTATAGTAGCTTGATTGCCCAACAATTAAATGATCTAACAGTATAAGTCCTAGAATATCACAGGACTTTTTTAATGTTTCCGTAAAGAGGATATCATTGCGACTGGGCTGGACAAATCCCGAGGGATGATTATGCACAATAATGAGGGAGGTCGCCATATATTTCACCGCATAATGTAAAATTTCCCTTGGCTCCGCAATACTACGGTTAACGCTACCGATAAAAATCGTGCGTTGGCTAATAATCTTATTCTGAGTGTCCAGATAGATTGCTACCAAATGCTCCTGCTTTTTAGAACCAAATTCTTGAATCATTCTTCTAGCTAATAGCTCACTACCAACAATCTGTTCCTCGACAATCAACTCAGACTGATTGATTCTCCTTCCTAGCTCAATCATAGCCTTAATTTCAATAGCTTTGACTTGCCCAATACCTGCTAACTCCTGTAATTCCGCTATTGATAGATCCTTTAACATGGCAAGGTTGTCAATCCTCGCCAATAAATTATTAGAAACAATGGATACCGGTTGATTTTTAGTACCCGTACGGATAAAGATTGCCAACAATTCCTGGTTGCTGAGGCGCTCAGCACCTACCTCTAGCAATCTTTCCCGTGGCAATAAGCGTTCCTCGTTAAATGCAACTTTATACATGGTGCCTATTCCTCCTTCCCCTATTTATTCGTAAAACAATTTATTCAGTACCAACTCATTTTCTATTGTTTAGAGTATTTTCCAGTGATGTACCTAGTTGCATTGTTTTACAGAATTAGCAAGAGGAAATAAATGGGTACATTCACTAGATTCTGAGATACGATATATCAACTATCTCAGGATAAGTCTAGACTATGATAGGTGCTTTACTAGTAATGGTTTCAACATTTTTATAAGTCCCATTTAGCTACATTCTTTATACCCGTCACTCCATCTCCTTTTATAGTCTTTTAGTTTGCTTTTCGTACTAGACAAGGAGATGCAGGATGTACTGGGGTACGGCAAAGCGAGTGAACGAAGTAATAAAAGATAAACGAAAGGACTCTATTACACTATCTTCATTGTTGATTACAAGGTCAATGTTCTAGAATGACGATAGACATACATTTTCCACGATAAAAAGTCCTAATAAAAAATGAAGGAAAATCGAACACATCAAAGCACGATTTCCTTCATTTTTAAAAGTTGCATTCACAACAGCTAGAATAGTTTTCTTATAGTTGAACTTGATTATATTTCTTTTCAAAGTATTTTAACACATCTTGTGAGGCTTCATTGTAAGGAACGCTACTTTCCAACGTGCCTTTGACGATCGTCCGCATAGTCGCTTCCAAATCTTCACAGGTAACAAGCGTTACTTCTGTCTGTCCTTCGACATCATCTATAACATAGACACTCTCTGGAGTGACTGACTGCACACTCGTTACAAGGTAGGTGTAGACATTTTGCTTATCTGTCAGATAAATCTTCATGCCCTCTTTTGCTTTTTCAATTGGTGAAAAGAGGGTTTCGCTAGCCCCAGCAATTCCAAAAATATGGTGACTGGCAAGCGAATAATTGCCTTGACCCATTTCTTGAATTTCTTTCATCGTTCCCGCACCATACATGAGTGCAACATTCGATAGTCCTTTGAAAATAGGAAGATTCACATTCAAATCTGGAATCGCAATTCCCCCGATAACAGGCAATTCTTGTGATTGCCATTGGGCTTTCAGAACAGCCTCTGTTGAGATAGACTCTACCTGATCAAAATCAAAGGTCGTTTCTGCCTGTCTATTTTTCTCAATATCGGCTTCTGTGACCTTAGCAACCTGATACCGATTGCTATTCCAAGCAATAATCATATTGCGAATAGATGTATTAAAAATTAAGACGAGCGCAATCAGAAGAAGGATCCCCGTTAGGATATTTCTCCAAATACCTTTTGTTTTTTTATTACTAGAACGTTTCCGATTACTCATAAAATTATTCTTCCTCTATGTCTTTAGAATCTACAGCATCTACCAAGGCAAAGGTTACAATACTTGCCTCCTCATCTAGACGCATGACCTTGACCCCCATGGTTGCACGACCTGTTTGGGAGATATTGGCTACATTTGTCCGAATAATGACACCTGTATCTGTAATCACCATGATATCCTCATCCCCCGAAATTGTGGTCAGTCCTGCTAGATAGCCATTCTTTTCTGCGACTTTAACAGTCTTGATTCCTTTACCACCACGTCCCTTGGTTGGATATTCTGAGGCAGGTGTACGTTTCCCAAAACCATTTTCCGTTAAGACGATTACCTCTTGATCATCTGACACAACTGCTGCACCAACAAGACAATCCCCCTCACGGAGCTTCATTCCCCGTACACCAGTAGCGGTCCGTCCCATATTGCGGACATCTGTTTCTGTGAAACGAACAGCATACCCAAATTTAGATCCCATAATGACATCTGTCTGACCGTCTGTTAGGAAGACATTTATCAATTCATCATCTTCTTTCAAATTGAGGGCTTTCAAGCCATTTTGACGAATATTGCCAAATTCAGCAACGCTTGTCCGTTTAACAATCCCTTGGCGGGTAGTAAAGAAGAGATAGTGCCCTTCTTCTTGCTCCTTGCTCACATTGATAATAGTCTGAATAGATTCATTTTCTTCCAATTTCAAGAGATTGATTACTGGAAGCCCCTTGGCTGTACGACCATATTCAGGAATTTCATAGCCTTTCAGGCGATAGACCCGTCCCTTATTGGTAAAGAACAAGAGCTTATCATGGGTACTGGTGGAAACCAATTCACGGACAAAGTCATCATCTTTGACACCTGTTCCTTGTACACCTCGTCCTCCACGTTTTTGCGCATGAAATTCATCTTGAGCAAGGCGTTTGATATAGCCTTGATTTGACAGAGTAATCAGTACATCCGTCTCTTCAATCAAGTCCTCATCTTCTAGTGATAAAACTTCTCCAACCATCAATTCTGTACGACGGGGATCCGCATATTTGCGTTTGATTTCCTCTAATTCTTCCTTGATAATTTGCACAACCCGTTCTGGCTTAGCCAAGATATCTGCTAAATCGGCAATCAAGGCAATCAATTCATCATATTCAGACTGAATCTTGTCGCGTTCCAGACCTGTCAATCGGCGAAGACGCATGTCCAAAATCGCTTGACTTTGACGTTCTGATAATTCAAAGCGATCCATCAATTCAGCCTGGGCAATCGCATCTGTTTCACTGTTACGAATAACCTTAATCACTTCATCGATGTGGTCAAGTGCAATCAACAGACCTTCTAAAATATGCGCACGGGCTTCGGCTTTTTCTTTATCAAATTGCGTTCTACGGGTCACCACTTCTTTCTGGTGTTCCACATAGGCATCTAAAATTTGACGAACAGAGAGAATCTTTGGCACACCATTTTGAATGGCCAACATATTGAAGCTAAAATTAGTTTGAAGCTGGGTTAATTTGAACAGATTGTTCAAGATGACATTAGCTGATGCATCGCGCCTCACTTCAATGACAAAGCGGACCCCCTCACGGTTAGATTCATCCCGAACAGCTGTAATTCCATCAATACGCTTCTCCTGAACCAAGCGAACAATATGTTCATGAACTTTGGTTTTATTGACCATATAAGGAAATTCGGTGACAACGATCCGTTCACGTCCATTTCCATATTCTTCGATTTCTGTCCGAGAACGCAGAACAATCGAACCTTTCCCCGTTTCATAAGCTCGGTGAATACCTGATTTCCCCATAACAAGAGCGCCTGTTGGAAAATCAGGCCCAGGCAAGACCTCCATGATATCGCGGGTTGTCGCTTCTGGATTATCGATGATTAGGTTTACTGCTTCAATTGTTTCACCAAGATTATGGGGCGGAATATTCGTGGCCATCCCTACGGCAATCCCTGTAGTACCATTGACAAGGAGATTTGGAAAACGGGCTGGTAAAACCTCTGGCTCGCGTTCGCTAGCATCATAGTTATCTGCAAAATTGACGGTATTCTTATTGATGTCTCGCAGCATTTCGAGGGCAATTTTGGTCATGCGGGCCTCGGTATAACGCTGGGCGGCTGCTCCGTCTCCATCCATCGAACCAAAGTTTCCATGTCCATCTACCAGCATGTAACGGTAGCTCCACCATTGAGCCATCCGCACCATAGCCTCATAAATTGCGCTATCTCCATGTGGATGGTATTTACCCATGACATCCCCTGTAATACGGGCAGATTTCTTATGTGGTTTATCCGGTGTGATTCCCAATTCATTCATTCCATACAAAATGCGACGATGAACAGGCTTTAGACCATCTCTTACATCAGGAAGAGCCCGAGCTACGATAACGCTCATTGCATAGTCAATGAAGCTGGTCTTCATTTCACTAGTCAGATTTACATCTACTAAATTTTTATCATGCATTAAATCTGTCTCTTTTCTCTAGAAATTATCTATTATATTATAACATATTGTGAAGAAATTTTCTTGTTGTGAAGTTGTGATGTAAGCATTTTCAAACTGCCTTTCACAAGTGACAAACTACCTAAAAAGTGCTAGAATGATAAATGGTCGGGACGCA
The DNA here is from genome assembly GCF_004569635.1 of Streptococcus sp. LYSM12. GTDB lineage: Bacteria > Bacillota > Bacilli > Lactobacillales > Streptococcaceae > Streptococcus. The sequence continues at coordinate 89,547 of NZ_SPOZ01000001.1, read as the reverse complement.
AGTCCCCAAATAAAACTAAGGAGATGTTTAGAACATGACTGCAACTAAACAACATAAAAAAGTTATCCTTGTCGGTGATGGTGCTGTAGGTTCTGCTTATGCTTATGCACTTGTCAATCAAGGAATTGGTCAAGAATTAGGTATCGTTGATATCAATAAAGACCGTACACAAGGTGACGCAGAAGATTTGAGCCACGCTCTTGCATTCACTTCACCTAAAAAAATCTACTCAGCTGAATATTCTGATGCACACGATGCAGACCTCGTTGTTCTGACAGCCGGTCTACCACAAAAACCAGGTGAAACTCGTCTTCAATTAATCGAGAAAAACCTTCGTATCAACCAACAAATTGTAACTGAAATTATTGCTTCTGGCTTTAACGGTATTTTCCTTGTAGCAGCTAACCCAGTCGACATCCTTACTTACTCAACTTGGAAATTCTCAGGTTTCCCTAAAGAGCGCGTTATCGGTTCTGGTACTTCTCTTGACTCTGCTCGTTTCCGTCAAGCACTTGCTGAGAAAATCGGTATTGATGCACGTTCAGTTCATGCCTACATCATGGGTGAACATGGTGATTCAGAATTTGCTGTATGGTCACATGCCAACGTTGCAGGCGTTAGATTAGAGCGTTGGTTGCAAGATAACCGCGATATTGATGAGCAAGGACTTGTGGACTTGTTTGTATCTGTTCGTGATGCTGCTTACTCTATCATCAATAAAAAAGGTGCTACCTACTATGGTATCGGTGCTGCACTCGCTCGTATCACAAAGGCAATCTTTGACGATGAAAATGCAGTGCTCCCACTTTCTGTTTACCAATCAGGCCAATATGAGGGAGTTGAAGATGTCTTTATCGGACAACCTGCAATTATCGGTGCACACGGTATTGTACGTCCTGTCAACATCCCATTGAGCGATGCTGAATTACAAAAAATGCAAGCATCTGCTAAGCAATTAAAAGATATTATGGATGATGCCTTTGCAAATCCAGAAATTGCTGCTTCTGTGAAAAACTAATTCTTAAACTCGTCAAAACTCAACATCTGACCCTGTTAGCCTACTACTACATTTTCAGTTCTACCCCTCGGTTTCGTTAACTAGGCAGATTTTGAGTTCCAATAGAGTATATAATATAGTCTTTTAGTTTACTTTTAGTACTAGGCAATGAGCTGCAGACTGTACTAGAGTATGGCAAAGCGAGTAAACGAAATGACTATAATAATCGTACAAGATAAAAATATGGAGTTGAGCAAAATGCTCAGCTCCATATTTATTATTTAGATTTGATATAGTTAATCCCGTCTGCTTTTGGTGCAACTGCTTTTCCAAAGAAAGCTGCTAGAGCCACTACGGTAATCAAGTAGGGAGCAATCTGTAAATACACGGTAGGTACTTGGGAAAGACCTGGAAGCTGTGCCCCAATAACTGCTAAACTTTGAGATAAGCCAAAGAATAGACTAGCTAGCATGGCACCGAGCGGATTCCATTTACCGAAAATCACAGCTGCTAAGGCAATAAAACCAGAACCGACAATAGTCGTTGCTGAGAAGTTAATATTAACCGTTTGAGCACTTACAGCTCCTCCCACTCCACCGAGGAAACCTGCGATAAGGACACCGGCATAACGCATCACATAGACATTGATTCCCAAAGTATCGGCCGCTTGTGGATGTTCACCTACTGAACGAAGACGTAAGCCAAATTTAGTCTTATAAAGGATAAACCAAGATACAAAAGCCATGGCAATGGCTACATACCCCATTAAACTAGTATTTTTAAAGAATAAATCACCAATTACGGGAATTTTTTCCAGTCCTGGGAATGAAAATTTCCCAAACGATTGTGGAATACTATCGGTTTGCCCTTTGTGATACAGAACCTTAATGAGAAAGACAGACAAGGCTGGTGCTAATAGATTGAGCACTGTTCCCGATACAACATGATCCGCACGGAAATTGATAGTTGCTACTGCGTGGATGATAGAAAATACTAATCCTGCTATACCTCCAACCAAGACCGCTAAAATCGGAGTTGTCTTACCGAAAGTACTTGCAAATTCAATATTAAATACCACACCTGCAAACGCTCCTATGACCATGATGCCTTCCAGTCCCACATTGACAATACCGGCACGTTCAGAGAATACTCCTCCAAGACTGGTAAAAATAAGAGGAGCAGAGTAAATTAACATTTGCGAAACAAGTAGCGTTAAGATTGTCAGATTCATACCTGGTTCACTCCTTTCGCTTTATTTCTACGTTTTAATAATTGTTCAAAGATGAATTTAACACCAACAAAGAAGATGATAGAGGCAGTCACCACATTGATCAATTCAGGTGGAATCTGCGCTTTTACCATACCAGGCGCTCCGATTGACAACGTACCAAAGAGAAAGGCTGCAAATGGAATTCCAAGTGGCGAATTAGAAGCGAGCAAGGCTACAGACATTCCATTAAAACCAATATCTAGGTTTCCACCCTGGGTATAGACATTTTGGAAAGTTCCCAGTCCCTGAATAGCACCACCAACACCTGCTAAGGCACCAGAGATAATCATTGAGAGAATAATGGTTCGTTTCGCAGACATCCCTGCATAATCAGATGCTGTCGGATTAAGACCAACAGAACGAATCTCAAAACCAAGAGTTGTCTTCGTCAACAAGAACCAAATAACAATCACTGCAAGAATTGCAAGAAAGATTCCAATGTTCATCCGAGAATTTGCTGTTATATTTGTCAGCCAATCCAAACGATAGGAGGCATTAGCTGAGATATTGATACTAGAATCCTTGTTCTTCATCAAATCAGCCGCAAAAACATTGCGGATAATATAGTTGCTGGCATAGAGCAAGATGTAGTTCATCATGATGGTCACAATCACCTCACTCGTTCCGAGATAGGCACGTAAAATCCCAGGAACTGCTCCGGCAAGACCACCAGCAACCATCGCAACTAGGATTGTTGCTAGGATTAACACGGGACGTGGTAAATCTGGATTTGCTAAAGCAAACCAACCCGCAAATACCCAACCTACAAGCGCTTGTCCTGAAAGTCCAACGTTAAAGAATCCAGCACGGCTTGCTACCGCAAATCCTAGGGCTGTAAAAATCAGTGGAGCCATAGCTGCGAAGATTTCTCCGATAGATTTTACAGAACCAAAGGCTGAATAAAATAATTGATCGTAGCCCCAAATAGGGTCGTAACCAAATACGAGCATGATGAGTGCTCCTAATAGTAAACCTGACACAACCGCAAGTAAAGGGAGGGTTATGTTTTGTAACTTCTTAGGCATTTGCTTCCTCCTTTTCCAGTTTTCCACCGGCCATTAAAAATCCTAATTCTTGTTTATTGGTTTTGGCAGGATCAACAATTCCATGAATAACACCATCGTGAATAACCGCAATACGGTCAGAAACATCTAAAATTTCATCCAATTCAAAGCTGACTACAAGGACCGCTTTTCCTTTATCGCGTTCTGCAATAAGACGTTTACGAATATATTCAATCGCTCCAACATCGAGACCACGCGTTGGTTGACTCACAATCAGCAAATCAGGATTGCGATCGATTTCTCGCGCGATAATGGCTTTTTGCTGGTTTCCTCCTGAAAGAGCCTTGACTGGTACAACTTCACTAGCACCACGAACATCAAATTCTGCCATGAGTTCACGAGCTTTTTTGTTAATAGTGTCATAGTTCAAGATACCATTTTTAGAAATTGGCTCCTTGTAATAGGTCTGTAAAGCAATATTTTCAGCCACTGTCATCTGCAAGACCAAACCATCACGATGACGGTCTTCTGGAACGTGACTGACATTCATCTCTGTAATTTTCCGGGGTGTTTTTCCGACCACTTCTGTGCCTTTTATAAAAATTTGACCAGATTTCACCTTACGAAGTCCCGTAATAGCTTGAATGAGCTCGCTTTGACCATTTCCATCAATCCCTGCAATACCGACAACTTCCCCTGCACGAACATCAAGCGATAAGCCTTTAACAGCAGGAATACCTCGGTTTTCATGGACAACCAAATCTTTGATTGATAAAACGACTTCTTTTGGATCTGCAGCTACTTTTTCTGTTTTAAAAGATACAGAACGTCCAACCATCCACTCTGCCAAATCTTCATTACTTGCGCCAGCGACTTCAACAGTTTCAATTGATTTTCCGCGACGGATAACGGTGACACTATCAGCGACCGCACGGATTTCGTCTAGCTTGTGAGTAATGAGGATAATCGATTTTCCCTCTTGAACTAGAGTCTTCATAATTTTTAGCAGTTCTGTGATTTCTGCAGGAGTTAAGACAGCTGTCGGCTCATCAAAAATCAATAAATCTGCCCCACGGTAAAGGGTTTTAAGAATCTCCACACGTTGCTGGGCACCAACTGAAATGTCTGCAACCTTAGCAGTTGGTTCAACATCCAAACCATATTTCGCTGATAATTCTTTAATATCTTGAATAGCCTGTTTAATGTCTATCACGCCAGCTTTGGTTGTTTCACTTCCTAAAATAATATTTTCAGCAACCGTAAAAGCATCCACAAGCATAAAATGCTGATGAACCATCCCAATTCCTAAATGCGCAGCCTTAGACGGAGAATCAATTGTTACAACTTGACCATTTATCGCAATTTCTCCACTCGTCGGTTCTAAAAGCCCCGCAAGCATGTTCATCAATGTAGACTTACCTGCACCATTTTCTCCTAAAAGGGCATGAATTTCCCCACGTCTGACATTTAAATTGATATGGTCATTTGCTACAAAGTCACCAAAAATCTTTGTGATTTCTCGCATCTCAATGACATAATCTTTTGTCATAATCTTCTTTCCTTTCGGACTATATTTTTGTCAGTAAAACCTACCAAAGCAAGGATTGATAAGCTTTAATGAAATAATATATTTCAACTCCTAAAACGGCGACCGAGTCAGGTCGCCGTTTCGGATTAACAACTATTTATTATTTTTTCTCAGGCGCTTCTGGAATTTCTACTTTTTTGTCCAAGATATCTTTCTTAGCAGCTGCTACTGCTTCTGAAGCTTCACTTGAAAGATTTGTTTCAATCAAATCTACTCCCTTATCAGCAAGCGAGAATGTAATGATTTCACCACCAGGGAACTCACCTTTAAGAGCCTTGTTCGCAAGACCTTTGACAGAAGTACCTACTTCTTTAAGAGTGGATGCCAATACAAAGTTTGATTCTTTACCGTCTTTAGAAGTATATTTACCTTCTGCTGATTGGTCACGGTCTACACCGATCACCCAAACTTTTTCTGCTTCATTGCGTGTTTCATTTTCTGCTTTCGCTGCTGCAAAAACACCGTTTCCTGTACCACCTGAGGCATGGAAGATAATGTCTGCACCAGCAGCATATTGTGCAGCAGCCAATGTTTGACCTTTAGCTGAATCTGCAAATGAGCCTGCGTAGTCAACTGTTACTTTAATGTTTTTATTGACAGATTTCACCCCTGCTACAAAACCTGCTTCAAAACGGTCGATAATCACAGATTCCATACCACCTATGAAGCCTACATGGTTTGTTTTGGTTGATTTAGCAGCAGCTACACCAGCAAGGTAAGACGCTTCGTGGTCTGCAAAGCCAACGCTAGCTACGTTTTTTTGATCTTTGACAACACTATCAACAATGACATAGTTTGTTTCAAGATTGTTAGGTGCTACTTCCGCAATCGCATTTTCCAAGGCAAAACCGATACCAAATACAAGGTTGTAGCCGCCTGAAACTGCTGAGTCAAGGTTTGTTACGTAATCAGATTCGCTACCTGATTGGAAATAACCATAGCCCTCATCTTTCTTGAGACCATTTTCTTCTCCCCATGCTGTCAACCCTTCCCAAGCTGATTGGTTGAATGAACGATCATCAACACCACCAACATCCGTAACAACTGCTGCTTTTACTGCTGAATCAGTACCTGAAGCTGAATCGTTCTTAGCTGCGCGATTACCACAAGCAGCAAGTGATACAGTTGCAAGAGTTGCAACGCCTAAACCAATAAATTTTTTGTTCATTTCTGAACCCTCCTAAAAATTTTTTGTGCAACTTTCGTTGCAAAATAGACATAACGTAGTCAAACGACCACCTTACAGATCGATACTCTTTGAAAATCAAAACTATAACTTTATCAATATATCTTGAAGCATGGAAGTTGAGTGACAATTCTCTAACAAAATAGAAAGACTCCCTCGTTGCAAGGTTGCAAGTAAGTTACTTGTTAGCAGTCGTTAGCTGGCTATACTACAGTTTATCTGTAACTAGCTTAACTATCCTCTATCGGAGGCTACCAATAACTCTTGATAGCTATTACATTGGGGTAGCTTACAGCCTATGATGACTACTAACTAGAAACTTCTGCTCCGCTCCTAGTTGTCTAAGAATTATTTCATGCTCTCATATCTTGAAAAACTATTACTAGCGCTTGAAACAGTTATCAACTATTTCAACTATCCTCGACTGCGTTTCCTCATCTATTTTTGATTTTCATTGAGCATTATGTCAAATCTGTAAAAGAATACGGAAGTAACTCCCTGACTGTCATCGCGACTGTCGACTTATCTTTAGCAACCAACGTTACTACTAAATCCTCTTTAAAAAATTCTGCCATAACTTGACGACATGCTCCACATGGTGAGATTGGCTTTTCTGTTTCACCATAGACGATTAACTCCGAAAACTCCGAGACTCCCTCTGAAATAGCTTTAAAAATCGCTGTCCTCTCACCACAATTCGTTAAGCCAAAACTAGCATTTTCAATATTAACACCTGTAAAGACTTGACCATCTTTTGCAACTAACACAGCACCGATAGGAAAGTGGGAATAAGGAACGTAGGCTCTTTTACTAACTTCAATAGCTAAATCGATTAAATCAGTAGTCGCCATCTATCTTTTCTCCCTTCATAATCGCTACACCAGAAGAAGCTCCAATGCGCGTCGCACCTGCTTCAATAAAGGCTTTTGCGTCTTCGTACGAGCGAGCTCCACCAGATGCTTTTACCCCCATATCTGGTCCAACTGTTTTTCGCATCAAAGCTACATCTTCTACCGTAGCTCCGCCAGTTGAAAAGCCTGTAGAAGTCTTGACAAAATCAGCACCTGCTTCTTGTGACACTTGACATGCTTTCACCTTTTCTTCATCTGTTAGGAGACAAGTTTCAATAATCACTTTGACCAACTTATCACCGCTTGCTTCGACAACAGCTCGAATATCTTTCAAAACCGTATCGTAGTCTTGCGATTTAAGAGCACCGATGTTGATGACCATATCAATCTCATCTGCTCCGTTTGCAATAGCATTCTTGGTTTCAAAGGCTTTAACCTCCGGTGTATTTGCTCCTAGAGGAAATCCAATAACTGTACAGACTTTCACATCTGTATCTTTCAATTCCTGAGCTGAAAGAGCTACCCAAGTTGGATTGACGCAGACACTTGCAAAATCATATTCTTTTGCTTCTTCAATGATTGCTAAGATTTGTTCTTTTGTAGCATTTGGTTTAAGTAGGGTATGATCGATATATTTATTTAATTTCATGTTTTTCTCCGTACATTATGAAACAATTTCTATAATTTCTTTCGTCTTTACACTTACATTTCCTATTTTAACATTTTTTTGAAAATTTGTAAGCATATTTTCTGTGATATTTTCATTAGCAAAAATTGTTGCGATTTCTTGACCAGCTTCAACAGCATCTCCAACTTTTTTATGGAAGACAATCCCTGACTCATAATCAAGCAAATCAGTCTTGATTGCCCGTCCTGCCCCTAGCTTCATGGCAAACAAACCAAATTCCAAAGCTGGTAGGGCTGTAATATAGCCACTTTTTTGAGCCAATACTGGTATCTGATGTGAGACCTGAACTTGGCGATACAAATCTTCCAGTTCACCTCCTTGAGCAACTACCATTTCTTCAAATTTTTGCAGGGCAGAACCATCCAACAGATGCGCCCGAACTTCTTCTACTGTCTTTTCGACATCAGCAAGTCCCAACATGACTTGTGCCAATTCACAAATAAATTCGGTCACATCTTCACGTCCTCTACCTTGTAAAATTTCCAAGGCTTCGAGAATCTCAAGACGATTTCCAATACTCGTTCCAACTGGTTGTGACATATCTGTAATTACCGCAACCGTTTTTCTTCCAACTGCTTTTCCGAGTTCAACCATAGTTTGTGCTAATTGACGAGCATCCTCAATATTTTTCATAAAGGCACCCTCACCAACCGTCACATCCAGTAAAATCGCATCAGCTCCTGCCGCAATTTTCTTAGACATAACTGAGCTCGCAATCAATGGAATAATATCAACTGTTGCGGTCACATCACGCAGGGCATAGAGCAACTTGTCTGCCTTAACCATATTGTCAGATTGGCCGATAACGGATATGCCAATATCTTGTACCTGTTTGATAAACTGGTCTTGAGTGATTTCAATTTGATAGCCCTTAATGGATTCCAACTTGTCTAAGGTTCCACCTGTATGACCCAAACCCCGACCGCTCATTTTGGCAACGGGAACACCAAAGCTAGCAACTAGCGGTGCCAAAATCAAGGTCACCTTATCACCGACACCTCCAGTAGAGTGCTTATCTACTTTGATACCTGAAATTGCGGAAAGATCAATCTCTTCACCACTTGCCACCATTGCCATGGTCAAATCAGAAATTTCTCTAGTAGACATTCCTCTAAAGTAAATCGCCATAGCAAATGCCGCCATCTGATAATCTGGAACACTACCTGTAGCATAGCCACTAATAAGCCAATTTATTTCATCTGTCGTAAGTTCATAACCGTCCCGCTTTTTCTGAATTAAGTCGACTGTCCTCATTCTTTCACACTTTCTAAAATATAGTATCCCTTATCTTTTTTCAAGATAGTACAGTTTCCAAAAACTTCCTCCATTTTGGCTTTAGCACTTGGAGCACCTTGCTTTTTCTGAATCACAATAGTCAATCGCCCTAAAGCCACCAAATAGTCATACGCACCTTGGATAATTTCATGGACAACTGCCTTTCCCGCTCGAATTGGTGGATTTGAAATCACATAGTCAAAGGTCCCTGATACTTCTTCATAAATGTTGGACTGGAAAATAGACGCTTGAACTCTATTTTTCTCAGCATTTTGAATTGCCAAATCAATAGCTCGACTGTTAATATCGACCATCGTAGGCAAAACCCCAAAAACTTTCCCTAAAGTCAAACCAAGTGGGCCATATCCACAGCCCACGTCTAATAATCTTTTCCCCTTATCCAGAACGATTGTATTTAAAAGCACTTGACTCCCATAGTCTACCATCTTCTTGCTGAATACTCCTGCATCTGTTAAAAAGAACATCTCTTGCCCTAACAGAGTAACACGAAGCTCATGAAGATCATGAGCCACGCTAGGATTTTTCTCGTAATACATATTTGCCATGTAGCTATTATACCATTTAATAAAAACGTTTACAAGAGATTATTTTATTCTCTCAGGATAAATGCAGAAAAGATTGTTCAAACGAAACTTCTCTTTTTGAATTTCACCTCTCTCTCATTTTCTAAAAATAGACACACCCTATCTGGATTTCCTGTAGGAATAGGAATACCTTTTATAGTCATTTCGTTTATCCTTTATTACTTCTCTTTGCCGTACTCTCTACAGCCTGCAACACCTTGCCTAGTACTAAAGCAAACGAAAAGACGATCTATCCCTTGTAATGGCTAAATGGAGATTTGGAAATGTTATTTTTAGATCTTGTCATATTATTTCTTCAATCATTTTACACCTGTAAAAAATCGTGCTACAATGATGCTATGAAGAATGAACTCATCAATTTTGAAAAAATTAGTCGCCAAACCTGGCAGAGATTACATAGAAATACCACTGTTCCACTCACACAAGAAGAACTAAATTCTATCAAAAGTTTCAATGATACCATTAGCCTCCAAGATGTTCTGGATGTCTACTTGCCACTCATCAATCTAATTAGGATTTATAAGAAAGCAAGTGAAGATCTTTCTTTCTCCAAAAGTCTCTTTTTGCAAAAAAAAATCAAGATCCAACCTTTTATCATTGGCATTTCTGGAAGTGTGGCCGTCGGAAAATCCACCACCAGCAGACTCCTACAGATTTTACTGACTAGAACCTTTAAGCATGCCAAGGTAGAAATGGTCACAACAGACGGTTTTCTCTATCCTAATGCCTTTCTAAAAGAAAAAAATCTCCTCGCTCGAAAAGGCTTCCCTGAATCCTACAATATGGAGTTACTTCTTGATTTTTTAAATACTATTGAAAATGGGCATGATTTTCAAATCCCCCTGTACTCCCATGAAGTCTACGATATTATACCAAATCAGTATCAGACCATTTCAGCTCCTGACATTCTCATTGTTGAGGGAATCAATGTTTTTCAGAATCCTCAAAACCAACATCTCTATGTCAGCGATTCTTTTGATTTGGCTATCTATGTGGATGCGGAGGTGGAAAATATCGAAAGCTGGTATCTGGAGCGATTTAAGAAATTATTGAAATTAGCTGAAAATAATCCTAGTAACTACTATCACCGCTTTTTGGATATGTCTGAAGAAGAAATATCCGCATTTGCTCACAGTGTTTGGGAAACTATCAATCTGATTAACTTAAAAGACTATATTGAGCCGACCCGACATCGGGCAGATATCATTCTTCATAAGGCAAAAAATCATGAAATTGATGAAATTTATTTGAAAAAATAATTTCCTCTTGTCAAAATCTCTTTTTTCAGATATAATAGCATAGTTAGTATAGAAAAGGTGGAGGTGAAACCATTGGCAAACATTAAATCAGCTATCAAACGTGCTGAATTGAACGTAAAACAAAACGAAAAGAACTCAGCTCAAAAATCAGCTATGCGTACTGCAATCAAAGCATTTGAAGCGAATCCTTCTGAGGAGCTTTTCCGCGCTGCTAGCTCAGCTATTGATAAAGCAAAAACAAAAGGTTTGATTCATAAAAACAAAGCAAGCCGCGATAAAGCACGTCTTGCATCAAAACTTGCTTAATAAAAAGAGCCTCTAGGCTTCTTTTTTTTGACCAAAACAGAAAGGACTGGACATTGACATGAAAATTGCAATTATCGGCTACAGTGCTTCTGGCAAATCCACCTTAGCGACCTATCTTAGCAAGTGCTATAAGATTCCTTGTCTCCATTTAGATAGGTTGCGCTTTCTTCCTAACTGGCAAAAACGGTCAGATGAAGATATGCGCGATCAGCTTCAGACTTTTTTAGAAAACGAATCATGGATTATCGAAGGAAATTATCGCTTTTTCTGCTACCAAGAGCGAATGGAGCAAGCTGACCAGATTATCTTAATGACCTTTTCCCGTTGGAATTGCTTATTTCGCGCCTTTAAGCGCTATCTCAGATATGCAGGGAGAGTCAGGGACTCTATGGCTGAGGGATGTAGGGAAACATTGGACTGGGCATTTATCCGCTGGATTCTAAAAGATGGACGTTCTCCAAACGTTCAGATTCGCCACCAAATAATCTGCCAAACCTATGCTGATAAAGTCATCATCCTCCACAATCAGAAAGAACTAGATGACTTTATGCATGCTGTAAAAGGGAGTGGGTAAGAACTCAAAACACATAAGAAAGAGTTGGGTTTTCCTTATTTCCTGCATTCTAGCTTCGGGCTGAAACGGTCTATTCCCAAACCGTTCCACTCCCACCCCGCATAGCTCCAACAGTCAGAGTAGTGACTGTTGGAGGTTGGAAATGAAGCCAACGAGTTCGCATCAGTCGTAGAGGTCAGATTTGGAGTGGGAAACACGCACAAATATGAGTAAAAAGCTCCACTGGAGATTTTTAGCCTGTTCCCTTATAGTCGATCCGTTTCGTTTATTTTTAGTACCAGGCAACGAGCTGCAGGCTGTAGAAAGTACGGCAAAGCGAGTGAACGAAGTAACAAAAGATAAGCGAAATGACTATAAAGCAAGCAACCACTGCGTCAACATCATTCGGTTCATAAAGTGAGAAAGCTGGGACATAAGTCCCAGCCTCTTTTATAGTCTTTTAGCTTGCTTTATTGCAGGCTGTAGAAAGTACGGCAAAGCGAGTGAACGAAGTGACTATATCGTATCTTATCCTCGTCAAACATCAACTTCCTCCAACCTTTGCTCACCTTGTCCGAACTTTCGTTCTAGCTTAGACTTCCTTGCACCATCAGCTGTTGATTTTACAAAGTATTATTTCATTGCTCCGACTTGTTTACCAGCAATACGTCCATAGGTAATAATATCTGTAATCGCATTACCACCTAGACGGTTTTTACCTTGGATAACACCTGTCAGTTCACCTGCTGCATAAAGTCCAGGAATAGCTTTTCCGCTTTCATCTAAGACTTCTGTCTTTTCATTGATGACCAATCCACCCATTGTATGGTGTACAGATGGTGCAGCTTTTTCAATATAGTAGGGACCTTTTTCAAGTGACACCAAGCCACCACGGTGATGAAAATCCTTATCTTCTCCATCTTTTGCATAAGCATTGACTTTTGCAAGAGTTTCTTTCAAACTATCAACATCAATATCAAAGAATTTCGCTGCTTCTTCTATGGTATCTGCCTTGACCAATAATTTCTCACGAATCAACTCATCGTATTCTGCCTTATGAGCTTCTTTTGTCTTAGAAATCGCATCGATATCATCATTCCAGATTTGGTAAGCATAGCCACCTGTTTGAGCTAGAATAGCCTTAGAAATCACATCACGGCGTTCCAATTCTTCCACGAAACGTTTTCCTTCCTGATTGATGAGAATAGCACCGTCAAAGCGGGTATCTGCTAATAAGGAAATCATACCTGTTTTTGGATTAGCAATCGGATAGGTTTGGATGCTTTCCATATTCGTAAGCGCTGCGCCTACTTCTTGAGCCATTACAATTCCGTCCCCTGTTGTACCAACAGAGTCCGTAGAATGGTAGCGTTCGTCGTACTCTTTATTGTATTGCTTACGCATTTCAATGTTTGAACCAAATCCACCAGTTGTCAAAATGACAGCATCTTTCGCATTGAAAGTCACTTCACGTTTGTCTTTATCTGTCGCAGTAACACCAACGATTTTACCACTATCATCTTTCATCAATTTTTCAGCTTTAACATTCAAGAAAACTGGAATCTTCAATTCGTCAGCTTTGATTTTTAATTTAGAAATCAACTCAGCACCAGTATGACCAACTGGAATCAAGGCACGTTTATAGGTATGGCCACCAAATTGGAATAATTGGTCTGGCAAAAATTCAACCTTGATGTCATCGCGGAGCCATTCAGCTGATTCCAATGCTTTTTCAGCCATCAAGCGGACCATCTTCGGATCTCCTACATTGTCACCACCTTTCATAGTGTCTTGGTAGTAGACCTCTACTGAATCACCCTCGATTCCTAATTTCTTTTGCACCCAGTTACCTGGTGCATTCATTTCACCACCAGAAAGAAGAGTATTTCCACCGATTGCTGGAAGTTTTTCAAGAATAGCTACTTTTTTACCAGCCTCTGCTGCTTCAATCGCTGCACTAAAACCTGCTCCTCCAGAACCAACAACGACTACGTCAAAGGTTTGATCTACTGGAATTTTATCCTTTTCTTTTGCCTGTTTTGTCTTTTTAGCTGCTACAAGAGTAATGCCTGATTTTTCAACCGCATCTTTTACCGCATTGAGGTAGCCCTCACTGGTTGCAGAAGCGCCAGATACCGCCTCAACATCTGCTGAGTTTTGAGCGATAATCATCTCTTGCAACTCTTCGTAAACTGGCTCAGACAAAACCTTATTTTCATCCTGTTCTAAGACATCAATCTTGGTGATAGCACCGTCTGTAATCGTAACAGCAACTTTAATATCACCATGCTTCCCACTACCAGTACCTTCAAAAGTACCACCTTTTTTCGTGGCTGAGCAGCCAAACATCAGCAATACTGCAACAAAACTGAACAGTATAAACTTCCAACTTTTCTTCATTTTTACCTCCTTTTATTCTATTGCAAACCAATAGATATGATATAGTATGTGCTTTAAATCACACACCTATTTTAGCACAAAAATAAAATAATGCAACCGTTATCATGAATTTTTTATCATTATGAGGAAAGTCAGAAAATTGCTATTTTTCAGTTTTGCTATTCAAAGAAAATAGAATAGGATATGAATTAAAAGGGACACTGCTTCTTCTTACTGAAAGAGGTTGGGACAAAAATCCCAACCTCTTATATCTCCTTTTAGATTAATAGAAGTCCTATTATCTAGGTGTATAACCTTACCTTGTTTGCCGATACTTACTAGCATGGCGCCAATAGCGCCTCGAACACAGGTAACTACAAAACTTGGTTCCTTTATCGAAAATGCCCGCTACCGTAATGACTGTTTGGCTACATTGTTTATAAGAGGTCGTTGTTTCGAACGCACATCTGTAGTTGCAGGTCTGGTTGCTCATGAGATGATTGCTCCTATGATTTACAAAGACAGTATGACGAGCGCCTTTTTATAGTCGTTTCGTTTATCTTTTATTACTTCGTTAACTCGCTTTGCCGTACTCCAGTACAGCCTGCAGCTCCTTGCCTAGTACTAAAAGCAAACTAAAAGACTATACCAAATGGTTTGATAAACAGCTCTTATCCTCTTTGTCAGAGCCACATCTTATTGTGATGGATAATGCCAGTTTCCATCCTAAAGCGAAATTGGATAAGCTTGCCATAGCCAAGGGACATTATTTTCTTCCATTACTTCCATATTCTCCTGAACTCAACCCGATTGAACAATATTGGGCTACTCTCAAAAACAAGGTTCGGAATCTACTCAGAACTGGAAAGTCTGTATATGAAAGTCTAGGATACTGTTTATAGACTAAGATAAACGATATGACTATATTATAATAGAGTCTGGAACAAAAACTCTTCCCATATTCACAAAAAGCAACGGCATCAAAACCGTTGCTTTTGCGTTATAGAGATAGACCTTGTTCAAATATAGTTTTCAAAAAATATTAGAAAGACTATCTCATGCATATCCACTATCCTACAAATCAGACGACTTTAGCAAGTGGATTTTCTAATACCATGCTGTTATTTCAAACGTATAAGTTTGTTCGTTATACACATATTTATAGTTTTCTACCTCACCTAAAGCTTGAAAAATAGCATTATTTTCCGTTGATGCTAGTGTCATCATTTGTTGCATGTCCTCTTTGCTGGCAAATTGGATAAAAATTTTATCTACTCCCTGTAGTCTTTGCTCAGTGATAGATTGTAAAACGGCTGCCTCATTAAAGTTCGTGAAATAGACTCCTTTTTGAACATAATAGTTTAATGAA
This sequence comes from Streptococcus sp. LYSM12, assembly GCF_004569635.1. GTDB lineage: Bacteria > Bacillota > Bacilli > Lactobacillales > Streptococcaceae > Streptococcus. The sequence goes on along the minus strand of NZ_SPOZ01000001.1, from coordinate 74,217 downwards.
TTATCAGTACAAACAGGATAGGTCAACTCCTGCGATTGAGCATAAGGCTCAATTCCCCAATACTGGAGTAAACTTTTATGAGCCACCCTACTTCTTTCTAGCATTTCACTTGGAACGCATAGGTAATCATAGGAAATATCTGTGTAGATTTCGCTCCCCATCGCTTGGTCAAAAACAGGATCTCCCCACGTTGTGTCAACGCCATAATATTGCCCATTGATCTTGACCAAATTCCATGCGTGACCAATCTCTTCTCCGGAACTACCTTTTGCAACACCAGATACATAGATACAATCAATTCCCGCTTTTTTGCAGAGATACTGAAATGTTCTGCTATAACCTGCACATACCGATTTTTTATCTAATAAAACACTAAGAATACCTTGGCTTCTCCAATTTAAACGCTTGTTTTTGAAAGCTTCTATATCATATTCTGTTTGCTTGATAATCACCTCATAAAAATACTTAACTTTTTCATAGTCTGACCCAGTCGGTGCTTGTTCTAGTATGCTCGTTACCTGTTTTTCTAATTGATTGTTCACCAGAGATAGGTCAGACGGGTAAGTCGGTTCTTCCAAATCCAAGAAATTAATCCCATCCGTCATAGCTTCTTCATCCGTTAGCCAATAAAATTCTGGGTAGTCATAGGCAACAGATAAATAAACTTGTACATAATTCTCCTCATTAGTCGACTCTATATCAATCACTTGTGCCCGTTTTTTTAAGCCATTTACAAATTGCAGATAGATACGGCGCTCCTTTTCAGTGGCTAATTGTTGGTAGTAGAAATTTTTTTGGACTTCTTCTTTTACATTTATCAATTCAGCCTCAAGCTGCTTCTTCTCTTGAGAGGCCTCTGCTAGAAAATGTTCCAACTGATCACTAGTCTTTTGGATTGAGCAGGCTGATAGAAAGGCTACTGACAGCAAGGTTAATAGGCTGAACGGAACTTTTTTCATAATCACACTCCATATTTTTCGCTTTACTTAAACATACCACCATTCAAATATTTTGTCAATTTCTACAAAAAACTAGACCAGGTTATTTTCCCTGATCTAGTAATGGATCTACTTCCTATTTACTTGGGTAAACGTACTTCAAAAAGGCTTCCCTTTGGATGATTGTCTTGAACGATAATCGAGCCATTTAAGGTTTCAATGATCTGTTTGGCAAGAGAAAGACCAAGTCCAAAACCTCCCTTTTGACGGGTTCTTGCCTTATCGACACGATAGAAACGATCAAAAATTTTCTTTTTATTTTCAAGACTAATCCCAAGTCCATTATCTGCCACTTTAATGATGAGAAAACGGTCTTTGACCAAAATATCAATCCAGATATGTCCGTCATCTTCAGAATATTTCATAGCATTATCCACCAAAATGGTTATCAACTGCTTCAGTAAGGTCTTATCTGTGTGAAGCACTTCCTTGACTTGGTTGTTGACTTCCAAAATTTTACCATTTTCCTCAGCTATGATGCGATAATTGGCTAACGTTTCATCAAAGAAAGTGGGCTGAACATCTACAATTTCGGGTTTTAACCCATCATCACGCCGAGCCAGGTTTAATAAATTAGTCGTTAACAGTCGCATATTGCGCACTTCTGCTAAACTTGAGTCAATATTCTCACTACTATCCATAATCGTCGCCTCAGGATGTCTGAACAGACTTTCCAGACGGTTTTGCAAGACAGTGAGGGGAGTGCGCAATTCATGACTGGCATTTTCCACGAATTCTTTCTGCTTTTGAAAGCTGGCGAGAATTGGGCGCATACTGACATTTGAAAGATAGATACTAGCTATAATCGAAATGAACCAAAAACCAATCATAACAAACATCACCGTTGATTCGTAAGAAGCAATGGAAGACTTAATCTGACTAGTATTAAAGAGAATGGTTGCGTATTTGATATCTAAGCCTGTATAAGCTGAAACAGCATTGGACGGCAGGGTAAGAGTCATACAACGATAGTATTCTTTCTCATCAAAGGGAGTAGTCACGACACACTCAGTAATGACATCTAAAGACTCCTTATCAAGCTGTAGATCAGCTAAGCCCGAGAAATAATCCACTTGATTAAGGCGATTGCCCTTACTATCGTAGAGTACAACATGGTAATTGGCATTCAGTCTGATTTTGGAAGTGGGATAAAAGAGTTTATTTTCACCATCAGCTGTCCCACTGACCTCCATCTTTTTATTCGCCTGATCTGCACTCGTATTTTTTTCCCAGACGATTTCTGCTTCAGGTGATAAGCCACGTGCCCGTGCAAACTCCATCATCATCTCTGGGTTATTTGCAAATTCTTTAAAATTTTCGTCTGAACTCCGATACATCGTTGAGCGCATCAGCTGGAAAATAATGAGCGTCATTAAGCTGAAAATGAGGGTAAAAACAGCAAAATACCGGATAAAATAAGAAAAATTATCTGTATGGTAGAGGTTACGAAATTTAATCAACATTTTTCAAGATATATCCGACACTTCTAAGGGTTTGCAGCTGCTTAGCAAAGGTCGTCCCTTTCAATTTTTTTCTAATTTTAGAAACATAAACCTCCACAACTGAAATAGTTGTATCACTATCAAAACCCCAAATCCTATCAAAAATTTGTGTCTTAGGTAGAATGACATTTTGATTTTGTAAGAAATAGACAAGCAGGTCAAATTCTTTTCCTAGTAATTCTACCTCATCACCATCAACAGTGCTTGTATTCGTTGAAAGATCGACAGATAACTCACCAAAGACTAAGACGTTTTCATTGAACTTACCCGAGCGCTTGAGAAGAGCTTGAATGCGCATCCGCAATTCTTCTAGGTAAAAAGGCTTGGTTAGGTAGTCATCCGCTCCCAGCTCAAAGCCATGTCCTTTATCGTCCAAACTTTCCTTGGCCGTTGTAATCAAAACAGGGGTTGTGATACCTTTTTCTCGCAATTCCTTAAGAACTTGAAAACCATCTTTTTCTGGCAACATCAAGTCTAACAAAATAAGGTCATAGACACCAGATTCAGCTTCATATAATCCCTCATCACCATCAAAAAACTGCATGACATCTGCGAAATCATCTAAAAAGTCAAATACTGAATTTGACAAACTCAAATCGTCTTCTACTAATAATATCTTAATCATTTTTAATCTCCCCTACACTATCTATTATATCACGAAATTAGGAAACATTCTAAACCAGTAGCAATCTTTACTATTGTTACTATTCATCAATACTCAACAGCTACAAAATCTTCTATCTACTGATTAAATGTTCCTTAGGTAATGCGAATACAAATAAGCTCACACAAGCCACTAAATTGCTGGAAGATAAGTGGCAAGCTCTCGATAACAGCTCTCAAAGACTATTCAATTCCCCACCAAAAAAATAGTTGATGGAATCACATTACAATCATTCTATAGTCATTTCGTTTATCTTTTATACTCATTTAAAATCAACATTAGCAGTTCTTACTACTTCCTTAAGTTATGCGGACAGATACGGTGTTTTGTTCCTAATTTTCGAGCTTAAGGTCTCGAAAATCCTGTCCTCAGCAACAAGGTATTTATTGCTGGGGATACTACTACTGCAGAAGTAGTCTTTTAGCTCACTACGTTCGCTTTCTCTTGAAAACTAGTTTAAAAATTCGCTATTTTTGAAATTAGTTAAGTATTATTTACTTCGTTCACTCGCTTTACCATACTCTAGTATAGCCTGCAGCTCGTTGCTTCGTACTAAAAGCAAACTAAAAGACTACACTACCTATTCTACCCCAATAAACTTAAAGGAAACCAAAAGCTCTATTTCTACTACCTATATATGAAAAAAAGCCGTTAGAAATACAATTCTAGCGACTTTTTCCATTCTTTTTATAATTCTGTGATGTTTCCTGTGCGAAGATAAACGACCCATTCACAAATATTTTTGGCATAATCCCCAATACGTTCAAGATAGGAGATGACTTGGAAGTAATCCCGTCCAGCAATCAAGGCATCTGGATTTTTCTTGATTTCCTCAGTCGCCAAATCTTGAATAGCATCGTAATATTGATTGATAATCTCATCATGGGCTGCTAGCTCATAGGCCTGCTCTGTGTCACCACCATTAAGGTATAACTCCAATGCTGCTTCGACCAATTTACGGACCTCACGTCCCATTTTCTTAATTTCTGCTTCAACGACTTGGATACGGACTTCTCCTTTCATACGGATAGCCGCTTCCGCAATCGATACTGCATGATCACCCATGCGCTCCAGATCGTTGGTAGCTTTTAAGACGGTAATCACGGTGCGTAAATCAGTTGATACAGGCTGTTGCAAGGCGATGATTTCTAGAGATTTTTTCTCTAGCTTGATTTCAAAAGCATTGATTTTAGCATCTGATTCAATGACTTCTTTGGCCAATTCACGATCATGCGTGATGAAAGCTTGTACAGTATTGTTGATTTGCCCAAGCACCTCATTTCCCATAGCGTAAAACTGATTGTGCAATTTATCTAGTTCTTCTTCAAATTGTGTTCTTAACATAGTTATCGTTCCTTTTTATTATCCAAATTTTCCTGTGATATAGTCCTCAGTTTCTTTATGACGAGGATTTAAGAAAACTTCCTTGGTCCTATTATACTCAATCAAATTCCCGTCTAAGAAGAAGCCTGTGCGATCTGAAATCCGTGAAGCTTGTTGCATCGAGCGAGTTACCAACACTATGGTGTACTTGTCTTTTAGACCATACAAGGTGTCTTCAATTTTTCCCGCTGAAATCGGGTCGAGGGCTGACGTTGGCTCATCAAGAAGGATAATTTTAGGACTGGTTGCAAGAACCCTTGCCACACAAACCCGCTGCTGCTGACCACCTGATAAACCAAGTGCTGAATCATTCAAGCGGTCCTTAACTTCGTCCCAGATTGAAGCGCTTATCAAAGATTTCTCCACTGCTTCATCTAAGACATGCTTGTCCTTAATGCCATTGATTCGTAAGCCATAGACAACATTTTCATAAATCGTCATTGGGAAAGGATTGGGCTGTTGGAAAACCATCCCAATCTCTTTGCGCAAATCAACCGTATCCGTACGTGGGCTATAGATGTTTCGACCATTGTAATCAATCGCTCCTGTCAAGGTTACCTCTGGGTTCAAATCTCCCATACGGTTAATAGAACGCAAAAGAGTTGATTTTCCAGAACCTGACGGACCAATTAGAGCGGTGATTTCATTCGGATAAAAATCGACGGAAACATTGTTCAAGGCCTTTTTCTTATTATAGTAAACAGACAAGTCTTTGACTTGTAAAATCGGTGCTGTCATCAAAGTTCCTCTCTATCCAAAGTGTCCTGACACATAGTCACTGGTTGATTGTAGCTTGGCATTTTGGAAGATATTGGCTGTCTTATCATACTCAATCAAATCTCCCAAGTAAAAGAAAGCTGTATAGTCACTCGCACGAGCTGCTTGTTGCATATTGTGGGTTACGATGATAATCGTGTAATTCTTTTTCAATTCAAACATCGTTTCTTCCAGCTGCATCGTCGCAATCGGATCAAGTGCTGATGCAGGCTCGTCCATGAGCAAAATTTCAGGCTTAACTGCAATCGCTCGCGCGATACATAAACGCTGCTGCTGTCCACCTGATAGGGTCAAGGCTGACTTGTGGAGATCGTCTTTAACCTGATCCCAGAGTGCTGCTTGCTTGAGAGATGTTTCAACAATCTCATCTAAGACTTTTTTATCCTTTACACCCGCACGTTCATGAGCAAAGGTAATATTGCGGTAAATAGACTTTGCAAAAGGATTGGGACGTTGGAAGACCATACCAATATGCTTACGCATGGCATAGACATTAATCTCAGGACGATTAACATCTACTCCCTCATAGAGAATTTCTCCTGTCACCTTAGCGATATCAATCGTATCATTCATCCGATTCAAACTCCGCAAATAGGTTGACTTCCCAGAACCTGACGGACCAATCAAGGCTGTAATTTTATTTTTTTCAAACTGCATATCAATTCCCTTAATGGATTCTTTACCGCCATAGTAGACATGTAAATCCTTTGTTTCTAAGGCAATTTTCTCCTGCGGAAAGGCGATGATATGCTTTTCATTCCAATTATATTCTGCCATTTTCTCTCCTCTAATTCAGGGCTGCAGATGTCAATTTCGTATGCAATTTCTTACCAATATAGCGTGCAGATAGGTTGAAAATCAAGATGAAAATCAAGAGAATAGCTGCACTACCAGCAGAAACCTGAGTTGCGTCCGGAATCGTTCCTTCGCTGTTAACTTTCCAGATATGAACTGCAAGCGTTTCTGACTGACGAAAAATCGAAATCGGACTAGTGACACTAAGCGGGTTCCAATTAGACCAATCGAGGGCTGGTGCGGATTGACCTGCTGTATAAATCAAAGCTGCTGCTTCCCCAAATATTCGACCAGACGCAAGGACAATCCCTGTCACAATCCCTGGAAGAGCTTCTGGAATGACCACATGCACGACTGTTTCCCAACGAGAAATTCCAAGAGCGAGACCGGCCTCACGCTGGGTATGATGGACATGGCGAAGACTATCTTCAACATTGCGTGTCATTTGTGGTAAGTTAAAGACCGTCAGCGCCAAAGCTCCCGATAAAATCGAAAATCCATACTGGAACTGAACCACGAAAATCAAGTAACCAAACAAACCAACAACGACAGACGGCAACGAAGATAAAATCTCAATGCAAGTTCGAATAAAGTTGGTCAAGCGACCTTTCTTAGCGTACTCCGCTAGATAGATACCTGCCCCAGTAGAAAGCGGTACAGAAATCAGGATTGTCACCACGAGTAGGAAAAAAGAATTGTAAAGCTGAATCCCAATTCCCCCACCTGCTTTATGGGAAGAAGATTTTCCCGTCAAGAATGACCAGTTGATATGTGGTAGACCTCGCAATAAGATATAGAGAATGAGGGATGTCAAGATTGCAACGATGATGCCTGCAATCGAATACAAGATCCCAGTCGCTAATTTATCCATTTTTTTAGCGTGCATAGTTTCTCTTCCTCTCTCTCGTAATAAATTTCATAATTAAATTAAAGACTAGGCTCATCAATAATAAGACGAGAGCCAATGACCAGAGAACGTTATTCTGTACAGTTCCCATAACAGTATTTCCTATTCCCATGGTCAAGACAGATGTCAAAGTAGCTGCTGGAGTAGTCAGAGAAGTTGGGACAACAGCTGAATTTCCAACGACCATTTGAATCGCAAGAGCTTCACCAAAGGCTCTTGCCATTCCAAAAATCACTGCGGTGAAAATACCAGACTTGGCCGCATGAAGCGTCACCCGCCAAATGGTTTGCCAGCGAGTAGCTCCCATAGCAAGACTGGCTTCACGGTAATGACGAGGTACAGCCCGCAAGCTATCAACAGTCATAAAGGTTACGGTCGGCAAAATCATAACAAAAAGGACAAATACCCCTGATAAGATACCAAAACCCGTTCCACCAAAGATTGAGCGGACAAAGGGTACCACAACCTGCAAACCGATAAATCCATAGACAACCGACGGAATTCCGACCAACAGCTCAATAACGGGTTGCAAGATTTTTGCCCCATACTTAGGGGATACTTCCGTCATAAAAACTGCTGCTCCAATCGCAAAAGGTGTCGCAATAATCGCAGATAAAATAGTCACGATGAATGAGCCAGCAATCATTGGAAAAGCACCGAAAGACTTAATGGCTGGCTTCCAGACACTCCCAAATAAAAATTCAAAAATGTTAATCCCATTCACAAAGAAAGTAGATAAACCTCGTTGTGCGACAAAGAGTAAAATCATAGCCACGATGAAAACGATTAAGGCTAGGCAGAGAAAGGTGATACTCTTTCCAAATATCTCTAGACGAGAATTTTTGGAAGGAGTGAGCAATTCTTTTGCAAGTTCTTTATTTTTCATACTTACTTTATCTCCTTGACTATACCATCTGCACTCTTTGTGACTTTCATATCATTAACTGGAATATACCCCATATCCAGGACAATTCCTTTTTGAACCTTGTCAGACATGACATAGTCTATAAATTCTTTTTCAAGGCCAGTTGCCTCACCCATGGTATACATATGTTCATAAGACCAAATCGGCCAGTCATTGGTCACAACATTATCCATAGTTGGCTCAAATCCATTTAACTGAATCGTTCTGACCGAATCATCAACGTAGGAAAAGGCAAGATAAGAAATAGCACCTGGTGTTTGAGACACGATGGATTTCACCATTCCGTTTGAATCCTGCTCCAAGCTCTGGGTCGCTTCTTCCCCTTTCATAACCACCGTATCAAAGGTTGCTCGAGAGCCAGAACCCACCGCACGGTTGATAATGGAAATGTCTAAATCTTTTCCACCCAGCTCTTTCCAGTTGGTCACTTCGCCCTTAAAAATCTTTTTTAATTGTTCGAGACTGATATCTTGAACATTGACCTCTTTGTTGGCAATCACTGCAATACCTGCTACAGCGACCTGGTAATCAACCAATCTATCTGCATCAATCCCAGATTTTTCTTCGGCAAAGACATCGCTATTGCCAATCTGAACAGCTCCTGACTGGACTTGTGATAATCCTGTACCAGAACCGCCCCCTTGAACATTGATGGTCTTGCCTTGGTTTTCAATCCCAAATTCATCTGCTGCAGCTTCTACCAAAGGTTGAAGGGCAGTTGATCCGACTGCTGTAATCGATTCTCCACGGTCAATCCATGAAGCACAAGCAGATAAACTAAGGCTCGCTAAAAGACAGGCAACGAGTATGCCAAGCCTACGTTTTTGTTTCATTTTTCATTTTTCCTTTACATTTTTACGTGTTCTTCTATGTAATGGTCTTCATAAACATTACAACCTATTTACAAGAATTTTACACATTTCCACTATATCATATAACATCACAAGTTGCAAAGTATTTCTAACTAAGATACGAGGACGTGTAAAAAGCGAATGTACCCAAAGGGCATCCGTATCTGTAAAGCAGGCACAGCCTGCAACAGCTACGGTAAAAATAGGAAATACGACGAGTGAAAAGCTCCAGTGGAGGTTTTCAGCCTACTTCCTAGGAATATTTATACCTAAAGGTAGCCGTATCCGTAGGCAAATAAAATTTGCAGCGGCTTCGTCTCTTTTTTCCGAGCTTTTAGCCCAAGTTCAGTTACACAAGATACAAAGCCCGTAAAGAACTCAAAGCGAAAATAGGAAATACGACGAAGAAGCTTTTGCTTCTAGGAGTATTTATCTTTTTTCCGAGCTTTTAGCCCAAGTTCAGTTACACAAGATACAAAGCCCGTAAAGAACTCAAAGCGAAAATAGGAAATTTGACGAAGAAACATTAGTTTCTAGGAAAATTTATCTTTTTCGCACAGAGTTTAGGGCGTGTTCAATTACACAAGATACGAGGGCGTTAAACGAGCAAAGCAAAATAGGAGTTTTGACGCAGAACTTAAAGTTCTAGGAAAAACTACACCTAAAGGTAGCCACAGCTCCAAAGATATACTATGCCTTTGGAGCAAATAAAATTTGCAACGGCTCTTTTTCCGAGCTTTCTAACTTTATGAACCGAATGACGTTGACGCAGTGGTTGATAACTTCAATGGCTATCATGGCCTTGAAGATTGGAAATGAACTGCTGCTCTTTTTCAGGGAGCAGGCTAAAAAGCTCCACTGGAGCTTTTTACTCATATTTGTTCCTGTTTCCCACTCCACATCTGACCTCTACGACTGATGCGAGCGCGTTCGCTTCATTTCCAACTTCCAAGAGTCACTACTCTGACTGTTGACTATGCGGGGGGGAGTGAAATGGTCTGGGAATAGACCGGCTCAGCCCGAAACTAGAATGCAGGAAATAAGGTCAAAAACAAACGCTTTCTTATGTGTTTTGAGTTCTTTCCCACTCCCGAAGCAACTCCTAGACAAAATAGACGATCTCACAACTTCGTTATGAGGTCCCAGTGAAGATAGTTGGGTTAGCCACAAATGAAATGGGATGAATAACCAGCTAACCACTGCCAATAAATAAGGCACAGACTTCGTTTGTCTTATTTGATTTCTACCAACAGTTTAGCCGTAGACTGTTGATAGGTGCTAGGAAAATCTGAGACCCTTTGGAAAGGCATTTTTAAGCGTTCCTGAGACAACTTTGGCAAAACCAAGACCATTTCCAGCAATGACAACTTGATACCAGCCCTTGGGCAAATCCTTTGATACTGCAATCGTCTGTCCAGCTACATACCGTGTAAATTCTTCTTCTGAAATCTCTACTCTTCGCCTTACTTCTCCACTCTTTAGGGCTAAGCCCAAGGCAAAGCTTGGCTCAAAACGTTTCTTCTTAAAGGTTCCCAGATGCAGTCCATTGCGGGCAATCCTAACCTTAGCAACATCGGGCAAGCCCTGAGGCAATAGATAGAGCTCTTCACCAAAGACTTGCAAGATACCGTCTGCTTGAAAGTTGAGATTCGTTTTCGAAAACTCCTGCCATAATTGACTTTGTTCTCGACTAAGATTGGACTTATTTCCCCTACTTTTCCTGCTTGCTTGCGCTTCACCCTTATAGCCAAATTTCGCAACAAATTGCCCCTCTCCCATAAAACGATGCGGATACATGCGGGCTGTTTGTGGCAGATGAATTCCTTCTACCATCCCATTGATTTTGGGAATATCCAGTAGTTCTACCTCATAATTGGCCAAAAGCCAGTGAACGATTGCCTCATTTTCTTCTGGCGCCCAGGTACAGGTTGAATAAATCAACTGTCCATTGGGAGCAAGCATCTCCATAGCAGAAGTTAGAATTTCCTTTTGCAAAACGGCACATTCACTTGGATAGGCTTTTGACCAGTACTCCATGGCTGCTGGATCCTTACGAAACATCCCCTCACCCGAACAAGGAGCATCCAGGACGATCATATCAAAATAACCTGCAAACACCTTGGCTAAACGCTCAGGTGTTTCATTGGTCACAAGAACATTGCGCGCCCCAAAGCGTTCAAGATTTTCGACTAAGATTTTCGAACGTTTCTTTGAAATTTCATTGCTAACTAGGATACCTGTATTGTCCAAATAGGAAAGGAGGTGGGTGGACTTGCCACCAGGAGCCGCAGCCAAATCTAGCACCTTCATGCCAGCAGTCGGTGCTGCAACTTGACCTACGATTTGAGCTGCTGGTTCTTGTGAATAGAGCAAACCTGTGACATGCGCTACTGACTTACCAGAAATCTTTCCATAGTAAGACCAGGGCATATTTTCAATCTTTTGCCCAAACGACTGTTGGTTTTCCTTTAGGGGATTGACCCGAAAACCTGCTACTGCTGGTTCTTGAAAGCTCTCAAAAAAGGCTGGTGCTTCTGCACCCAGCAAGTGTTCATATTTCTCTTTAAATTCGGCTGGTAATGACCTCACTGTAAATATCCTTTTATTTCTCTTATTTTTTCAGTAGGAACAAGCATCACATATTCCCGACCATAAAATGCTGGTTTTTCACCCCTGGTTGTCATTAAGGTATAGCCTAATTTCTCACCCAAAATGCTCGCTGCGGCGTAGTCCCAAGGATAGATATAAGAAGCCTGAGCCAGCAAGCGTCCTGTTAAGACATGGGAAAAACTAATGCCTGCGCTACCGATAGAGCGAGTTCCCAAGGTCTGATCTGCGAAATCTGCCAAGCCAGCATAATTCTGTGCATAAAGCCCCGCATTGAGGCCGACCAAGCCCTCTTTTAAGGACTTACTTTGAAAAGGAGACAAGAGACGTTCATTTTCATAGACTGGAAAATCACCACCACCATGATAAAGTTTATCTGCTATCACATCATAAATAAGACCAAACCGCCCTAGGCCATTTTCAAAATAAGCCAGCAAGACTGCAAAATCTGCTTGTTGAACAATAAAATTAGTCGTTCCGTCAATGGGATCAATGACCCATACCCTCCCTTGACCAAGTGGCTGGTGTTCGGGACTTTCTTCTCCTAAAATGCTATCTGCTGGATAGCGTGTCAAAATGCGGTCCGTCAAATGATCTTGAACAGCCTTATCCAACTGGGTTACTAAATCTGTAAAATGCCCCTTTTCTTTAATTTCCAAATCATCATGCAGGTGCTGTCTTAAAAACGCTCCAGCTTCAAGGACAATCTCTTTTGCAAATCGGTACTTATCTTCCAAGAGAAATCACCCCTTTTCCCTGTTCTTTTGCCTGCTTAATCGCTCGATAAGTCGAATAGCCTGAGGCCGCCTCAAATTCACGATCAATTTTCCGCTCCTCCCCCTTACTTTTCACAACTGTTTTAAACAAGTCGTAGGCTTCCAAAAGAGCGCTGGCTGTCACGCCTCCCTCATAGGCTTTTTCCACCTGATTTAAAAAAGAAAGCACGGAGGAAAGCTCCTCTGTGCTCCACGAAAAATCAAGTGGATATGAATAATTCTTTTCCATGTCTATAGTTGTCCTATCTCCGCTTTTAATGTCGCATTTTTTAATTCTTGCTTGCGATACTTCCGTGGTAAAAAAGCCCGAATTTCGTCCTCGTTAAATCCAATCTGCATCCGCTTCTTATCTAAGATAATGGGACGACGAAGCAAGCTTGGGTAAGTTGTAATCAATTCAATCAATTCTGAAATGGATAGTTCTTCGACATCAATATTGAGCTTTTGAAAGACCTTTGAACGCGTGGAAATCAAATCATCTGTGCCATTTTCAGTAAAGGCTAGAATCTTTTTCAATTCCTCTGTCGTCAAAGGACTTGTCATGATATTGTGTTCTAAAAAAGGTACCTGATGATTCGTTAGCCATGTTCTAGCTTTACGGCAACTAGTACAACTTGGTGATAAAAATAGTGTAATCATAAGTATACCTTTCTAGCTTAAGATCTTACTTTCTATTATACACTAGATAAAAGCCTTTTACAAGATAAAATCCAATTTATCCCTGTACAGACGCACAAAAATGTTTGGAACAGAACCTAGCTTTTCTACATTTTAACATCCCTTGTTTTCTAAAAAGCTAAAAATAGCCTATCTTACTTTCTCTGTCAGCAGATTTCTTATAAGATTTTTAATTCAAAACAAGGGTTCGAATATGTTTATATCATACATTTAGTAGGCGTTCTATCTCTCTTTCTCCCTCGATAAAGCATCTATTTTTTCTTCTAATCTCTGTAACATAAGGTATTGTTCTTCAATTTTGACAGTTAAGCCATCAATCTTAGCATCTCGCTCGCTATCAACAAAGAAACGTGTGATAATAGCTGTCACCATCCCAAAGGTCAAAATGCCAATCAGCATCAGCACAATCGCAATGAGTTTCGCAATCGCCGTCCGCGGTACAATGTCGCCATATCCAACCGTTGTCATGGTTACAATCGACCACCAGAGAGAGTTTAAAAAGGACTGCTTCTCTACAAGTGTGAGAAGACCGCTTGCCACCATTACCGCCCCAAAATTGAGAACCAAGATTTTAGAGAGACCATTGGTATTCATCAGCTTGTGCAACATTTCCCACAATTTACTAGAAACTGCAATCAAGCGAGTAACCTTTAAGATTCCAAATAACTTAGCAAAACGAGCAATTCGACCGATTCTAAAGAAAGCTGCCACCTGGACAAAGGGTACGATTGCAATCAATTCAAGGATATTATTGCGAATGTACCTCCCTTTATTGTCAGAATAATACAAATGGCTACTATAATCAAATACAAAAATCCCCCAAAGCAGAGCATCACACGTACGATAAAAGATACTTTGGGCTGAAATAAGTGCCAGCATTTCACTCACGATTAGCAAAACGTAGAGCAACGCCATCACAATCATCCCTGTTTCATAGCGCGAATCATTTATGATATTCTTCAGCATACTCTTTCCAAGTGAGCGCTATGCGCTCATCTTCTTTCATTTGTGTCATAAGGGCATCAATGCCATCAAATTTAACCATTTCACGAATTTTTTCCAGCCAGTAAATCGTGATTCTTTCTCCGTAGATATAGCGATTAAATCCAAATATGTGGGCTTCTAAGCGCAATTCAGTTCCGTCAAAAGTGATATTTTTTCCGACACTAGCCATCGCTCGATAGCGTTTCTCTGCAATCGCAACATCTACAACATACACGCCATCGCCTGGTAGATATACTGCATCAATGGGAGCTAGATTGGCTGTTGGATAACCAATAGTCCTCCCCCGTGCATCGCCATGCACGACAATCCCTCTTGTTTCAAAGGGATAGCCTAATAATTGGTTGGCTTCTCTCACTCGTCCATCTTGAACAGCCTTACGAATCCGAGTTGATGATACTTTCTCACCACCCTGCTGCACTTCTCCAACCACTTCAACTTCTCCATCAAAGAAATCCTTTAAAGTAGCAACCGATGCCCTGCTGTTGCCAAAGTGATAATCAAACCCAACCACCACCACACTAGCCTGTAACGCTTTGATATACTTGTCAACAAATACTTGAGGGCTGGTCGCTGCAAATTCACTGGTAAAATCTGTTAAATAGAGCTGGTCAACACCGTATTGTTCAAAAAGTTGGTAACGACGTTCTTTACTGGTTAAATGACTGAGTAAGTCTGGTTGAAAACGGGCAAAGGCAAGTCTTGGTGATTCAGGAAAGGTCAAAACTGTGACAGTCAGACCTCGCTGATTTGCTATTGCACGTGCCCTATCGAAAAGAGCCTTATGCCCCAGATGAAGACCATCAAAATATCCCAATACCAACACAGTTTCTCCTTGGGATTTGATTTCTCTATAATTGTTTATCCTTATCCGTTTCATCATTGTATTATTGTATCACAAAGCTCCAAAAAGACCTAGATAATACTCTTTGAAAATCAAAACGATACCTTTTGTCAACTCATCTCCATAAACTGTTGAGAAACGCTATTACGTTTCTTATTTCCAACTCGCAACAGTTGTTAACCATTGCAACTATCTTCGATTGCGTTTCCTCGTCTAATGTTGATTTTCATTAAGTATAAAAACTTTCCTAGGCTTATACACATCTTCTCTTTTTTCTAAAACGGCAATGAGCCTGTCGCACTCAAAAGCTGCAAGCAGATTATCCGTTTCATTCAAGGCGACAAAACGTCCATGCACTACTTCTGCCACCTGCTCTTCACTCAGCATCACCCTTTTCAAATCACCGATTCCACGTTCAATCGGCTGAAGAAAAGACCTATCCCCGCCTTCAAACAAATCTCTAATCTCTTCGATTGTCAGCGCGTCTTCCAGCACCATACCAGCTGATCCTGTCCGCACTAAGCTAGACATGTGACTAGCAAGACCTAGCCTTGCTCCCACATCGACCGACAAGGTTCGCACATAGGTCCCCTTACCGCATCGCACACGGAAAGAAAAGCGCACACATTCCCCCTCAAAAACGAGGGAACCGGTCCGCTCAAACTGGTGAATCACAACCCGGCGCTCCGGTCGCTCAACTGTTTCTCCTGCCCGTGCGTATTCGTAGAGCTTACGTCCATTGACCTTGACTGCTGAATACATGGGGGGTACCTGTGTAATCGTTCCGATGAAGCTCTGCATGACTTGATCAATATCCTCTTCTGTTAAGCTCATCGGAATAGAGGTTTTCTCGACCAGCTCGCCCGAAGCATCTTCTGTTGTAGTGCTATAGCCTAGAGTGATTTCTCCCTCATAGATTTTTCCTTCTTCCTGCATGTACTCGATGAGGCGGGTCGCTCTTCCCACCGCAATCGGTAAGACCCCTGTCACATCTGGATCTAAGGTACCACCGTGACCAATCTTTTTTTCTTTCAAAATCTTGCGCAGCTTAAATACCACATCGTGCGAGGTCATCCCCGCTTCCTTTTTTACATTGATAATTCCTGAAAGCATAGGACTATTATAGCATGTTTCTATCCTATTTGGTACATTCTTTGACAAAGTTTGTCAAAGAATGTCAGAATACCTTATTTTACACCTGCTTTCTTCTCTTATAGCCAACTCGTACAGACTGCCTATCCTGCTTCATTTTATTCGCATCTCTTCTTTGCGACTGATAGCGATATATATCAGTACATATTGGTGGCGTATTTGTTTATGTATGTAGTATAATAACTCGAGCCTATCTTAAATACTTCTGCCCTCCTCAGCCTCTCTACTATAGGACTAATATCAGTATTCTACATCATATCTCCTGCATTGAAAAAATGGGAAGAACTAAAGAGCAGGTGGAATAATTTCAAAGACAAGATGAAAGAGTACTGGGAAAAGTTCTCCAAGAAGCAAGGGCAGCAAAAACCAGGGAAAAAAGCTCCGACCCACAAGCCAGATAAAAATCCTAGTCTTAGCTTGACAAGTAGTAAACCAAAGCAGGCAAAGCCCGCTTCTAAGGTAGCACTATTTAATCCAAAGAAAATACTAGCACCTGTCAAACAGGCTATCAAACCAGTCGCCAAAGCTATTCAAAAAGTAGGAAAGACGATCCAAAAAAAGGTGATAAAATCTATCAAACAAGCAACTAAACCAATCGTTAAAACCATCCAAAAAACCGGAAAGTTCATCCAGAAAAAGGTGGTAGAACCTGTCAAACGAGCGACCAAGCCAATCGTTAAAACTATCCGAAAAAAGCTTATCCAGCCAGCTCAAAAAAACATCAAAAAAACTGGAAAATTCATCCAGAAAAAAGTAGTACAGCCTGTCAAACGAGCGACCAAGCCAATCGCTAAAACCATTAAAAAAAGAATAGTTCAACCAGTTAAAAAGGCTGTCAGAAAAGTGAGCGCTCCTATCCAACGGAAAATTATTCGCCCTATAAGGCAAGCTGGCAGACCAGTAAGGAGAGCGATTCAACGAAAGGCATCCAGACCGATACAAAGAGCAAAAGCGCCCCAAAGACCTGGGCGCAAGCCTGCTAAAAAGAAAGGAAAATAAAACACATGCCTACACCTAGCAAAAAGAAAAGAAAAATTGTTAGAAAATTATTCTTTTTTCTACTCGGGAGCCTTCTTATTTTCGACATTGCAATGGAAAATCTGAATACCTATTCCATCTATTATGAAGAGCAGTTAGCAAGCTCGGAAAAAGAAAAGAGGGATAATATTATCAAGGTAACCATCACTAACCTGAAAAGTTTGAACTACAAAGATGTCCCCAATATGCGCTTTGATTTTGATGGTGCTAATTTTGTAGAAAATCAGCTTGATACCTACTCGGAGCGTCATCCAAGCATCTCCAGTACTATAAAAAAAGGATACCTCTATCGTGATAAAAAAAAGTATGCATATAAATTTGATAGTAATCTCCATCTAATTGATGCCTACGGTCCCGACTATAAGTCATTGGATTTGAAACAATTTGATGAAGAACAATTAAAAGATGAGATGTATAATACATTGAAGCCTATTATTGACGCACGAAAAACACCGGTAATCTATAATTTGCAGTGGTTGTACAAGCTTTTGAGGAAATAAGACCATGCAGACACCTAGCAAAAAGAAACGAAAGATTGTTAGAAAATTATTCCTCCTCCTGCTCGGAATCTCTTTCATTTTCATTATCGTTACAGGGGATTTAGAAATCTATTCCATCTATTATGAAGAACAGTTAGCCACATCAGAGAAAGAAAGGAGAGATAATGTCATCAAAGCAACCATCACTAACCTGAGAAGTTTGAATTATGAGGATATTCCTAACATGCGTTACGATTTTGATGGAACCAATTTTGTAGAGAATCAAAATGATTCTTCTGGAAGCTATTTTCCCTCTGTTTCAAATAATGCTAGCGGATATTCATATCAAGATAAAGAAGGTAACAGATATCATCTTGATGAAAACCTCCATCTAACTTATGCAGTTAGATGGAGCAATACTGAACGTAAAAGGCTAGATTTAACTCAATTAAATGAAGAACAATTAAAGGATGAGATGTATGACACGCTAAAACCTGTTATTGACGCCCAGAAAAAACCGGTAATCTATAATTTGCAGTGGTTGTACAAGCTTTTGAGGAAATAAGACCATGCAGACACCTAGCAAAAAGAAACGAAAGATTGTTAAAAAATTACTCCTCCTACTACTCGGAATCTTTTTCATTTTCATTGTCGTTACAGAAGATTTAGAGTCCTATTCCATCTATTATGAAGAACAGTTAGCCACATCAGAAAAAGAAAGAAGGGATAATGTCATTAAGGCAACCATCATCAACCTAAGAACTTTATCTTACAAGGATATTCCAAATATGCGGTATGATTTTGATGGGGTCAATTTTGTAGAGAATCAAAATGACTCTTCTGGAAGCTATTTTCCCTTTGTTTCAGGGAATGTTGGAGGATATTCATACTACGATAAAGAATATAACAGTTATAATTTTGATGCTAATCTAAATCTAAGATATGGAATTAGCAGTACTGAACATAAAGTGCTAGATTCAACTCAATTAAATGAAGAACAAATAAAAGATGAGATGTACGAAACCATTAGACCTATTATTGAAGCACAGGATAAGCCTGGTTCCTTCAATTTACTATGGTTGTACAAGTTAGTGAGGAAATAAAACCATGCAGACAACTACCAAAAAGAAACGAAAGATTGTTAGAAAATTATTCTCCTCCCACTATTTGGGAGCATGCTCACTTTCTACCTCGTATTCGAGAACCTAAATACTTACTCCATCTATTATGAAGAACAATTAGCCACATCAGAGAAAGAAAGGAGGGACAACGTCATTAAGGTAACCATCACCAATCTTAGGAGCTTACATCACAAGGATATTCCTAAGATGTACTTTTTTACTGGTGGTTTCAATCTGATTCGAAATTTTAACAGTTCTTATACACCCCACTATCCCTCTATTGAGAAAACAACTAATGGATATTCATACCTAAGTAACGATGAAAATAGATATTACTTTGATAATAAACTTAACCTAAGATATGGAACTACACCCCCTGACTATAAATTACTAGATATAAGTCAAGTAAATGAAGAAGAAATAAAAGATAAGATGTACGAAACCATCAAACCTGTCATTGATGCCCAAAAAAAGCCGAAGCTCTTCAATCTATTGTGGTTGTACAAGTTAGTGAGGAAATAACTCCTGCCCCAAGAAAACCAAAAATAGACAGGGAAACGTAATCGAAGATAGAACATTGTTCCTCCATATTTTAAGGGAATAGGTTGACAAGATATCCTTTTGATTTTCAAAGAGTAGCAGATAGTATAGTCATTTCGTTTATCTTTTAATATTTCGTCCACTCGCTTTGCCGTACCCCAGTACAGCCTACAGCTCGTTGCCTAGTACTAAAAAACTATATGAAAGCTGAACAAGAGAAATACTTGTTCAGCTTTCATATAGTCTTTAACGCTCTAGTAAGATTTTGTACACATGAAAAGGTTGGGCAAAAACCCAACTCCATCACAAAGTTCTAAAATTCGAGCAATAGGAAATGAGAAGCCTTTTAGAATTTAGCCAACATGTCCAGCCAGTTCATCTAGACTTTCCTGTACAAACTGAATCATCAAGGCTGTAGGGACTACAATAGAGCCGGCTTGATAGGCTTTGAGAATGTGGTTTAGCATTGCTGTATAGTGCTGCGAACAATGTCCAAGTGCCCATTCTCCGCCCTCTTTCTTGGATAAAAATGTTTCTTCTCTCACATAGGCCAATGTCCGACAGAGGTTTAAAATGGTAGATACGGGATCTTTTGTCACCATCGTTAAGCTATTTTCAATATCGTACCACACACTATTTAAATAGTCTTTTCGTGTAGGTACTTGAAAGACTTCCGTAAGCTCTTTTCCATATAGGGCTATTCCCCTTTGACAAACAACCATGATATGAGCAGTCAAATCCAGATCGACTCCTTGCATATTGTCACAATACAAGGATACATTTTCTTTGGCTGCTTTTTGATGTTGCTTAGAATAGTGCAAATGATAGGGCATAGGAAAGCAGGGAGGTCTAAGATCTTTCTCACAGACAACACTCATCTCAAGCCCCTTTTTCGGACCAAGGTGCTCAATTTCCATTAAGGCGTGAATCAATCTTGCTTTTTCCGCTAACTTCAAGGATTTCTTAACCACCACTAAAAAATCAATATCACTTTGCTCCCAGGAAAAGC
Source organism: Streptococcus sp. LYSM12 (assembly GCF_004569635.1). Classification (GTDB taxonomy): domain Bacteria; phylum Bacillota; class Bacilli; order Lactobacillales; family Streptococcaceae; genus Streptococcus. The sequence continues at coordinate 54,169 of NZ_SPOZ01000001.1, read as the reverse complement.
AATCATAGGCCAAAGAGCCATGCAAATAAATCCCACAGAGGTTAGAATCTAATAAGGAGATTATTTCCTCCTTTATGTTATCTAGGACGCTGATGACTCTATTCTCCATACTCTTTCTCCTCAAGTTGATAGGCAAAGCCGATCGCTTTTTTCTCAAATCCATAGTGCTCATAGAAACGGTGGGCAATCTGTCGGTCATTCCCTAGACCACTGTTTAAGGCCAAAGCCTGACAGCCAGCTTCTTTGCCAATAGCTTTCACCTTATCCAATAAAGCAGTGGCAACCCCTTTTTGGCGGTGATGCCTGTTTACAACCAAAGCTAGTATGCGCAAATAGCTTCCGTTGCTTTCAAAGAAATACATTTGAGCATAGCCAATCAAGCCAATCACCTGTCCACCCTGCTCAAAGACTAGCAAGTCATACTCTTGTTTCGCCAACAGTTGACGAAAGCGCCCTTGTAGGTCCGCAAGCTGACTAGGATAGCCTAATTCTGACAATAACTGCTGACAAGCTACGGCATCTTCTTCTTGATACGTTCGAATCATCATTGCTCCTTCAAGGCTTCAAATTTAGCTTTCATGGTTGGATTTTTCCGAGTTAGCTTTTTGACAGTGACATCTTCCAGTTTATTATTAGCCAGTCGTAATTGATTTTCGCTAGTCGTAAGAGCTGCCTTGACCGCTTCCATGCGCTTGATAACTTTATCAATCTCATCAATAGCCTTTTGGAAATTCGTACTAGCAGAGTGATAGTTCTTGGCAAAGGCGTTTTTGAAACTTTCCAAATCCTCTTCAAAATGAGTAATATCAACATTCTGCTCTCTTACTAGAGCCAATTCCTGCTTATATTTGAGAGCATTCATAGCTGCATTGCGTAAAATTCCAATCAGCTGAATGAAAAATTGGGGACGGACCACGTACATTTTTTCATGTTTATAACTGACATCCACAATCCCTGTATTGTAGTAATCATTATCAGCTTCTAGCATAGTGACTAGCACTGCATATTCACATTCTTTCTCCCTGCGGTCTTTGTCCAATTCCTTAAAAAAGTCTTCATTCTTATGCTTTTTTACCGTGCCATCTGCTTCATTTTTCATCTCAAACATGATAGAGAGGATTTCCACACCATTTTCGTCTACCTCACGGTAAATATAATCTCCTTTTGATCCGCGACTAGAGATTAGATTGTCCTTTTCAAAATAGGCATTGGGAAAGGCTAGATGGCGAACCTTGTTAAACTCTGCCTCTGCATATAATTCCAAACTCTCCCCGATAGCTTTCGTCGACTGTTGAGCTTTGAAGTTTTTATAAAATTCGACCTGTTCATTGGCCACTTTTAATTGCAATTCAAACTCCTGTTTGGTCGTTGCAAGAGCTAACTCCTGCTTTTGTTCTTGCAAGAGCAATTCTGTCTTGACCGCCTCACACTCCTTTTCCAGGGACGAAAGAGCCAGTTGTAATTCATGTTCTTTCTCTAAGCGCACTTTCTCAATCTGAGCCTCAAGAGCAAGAACTTCCTGCTCTTTTTGAGACAAGGCAGAACGAACTTCCAATTCTGTCTGCTTCTCTGACTGCTCTAGCTTCGTAGCTAATTCAGCAATTTCCTTATCCCGCTTTGCTACCTGTTTCTGCAAATCATTTTTGACCTTTTCTGCAACTAATTCAGTCTCACGCGCCAAGCGTTCATGCACCTCTTTTTCAAATTCTGCTCCTCGAACCTGAGCCAATAATTGGCTATATTCGGTTTCATTGACCTGAAAAGCTACTCCGCAGTGCGGACATGTTAGTGTCTGCATATTTTCTCCTTTCATTTATACCTAAAGGGAGTCACAGCTGCAATCGGCTAAAATCGAAACATCTGCGTCTCTTTTATTATTCTTTCAACGAGCAAGGAAACTTCGCTTCCTTATTTCCAACTTCCCCTAATCCACCGGATGAGGGGAAAGCCTGACCGTCCCTTACAATGGTCACTTGCTTTGGCAAGCTTTACTTCCCCCACATGATACTATAGTCCACAGAACTATATAAACAGCCTGCAACTATTGATACGACTTATACTCTTTTTAAACCCAGTTCCCAATCTATTGGAATCAACACTAAAAATAAACTAAAAAACTAGATTTATACAATAGACTACCTCTAGTATAGCAAAAAATGCCAGAAACTTCTGTTCTTTCTATCTCTCACATTCCTAAAAATGATGTTTAGCCCATTCCTCTCAAGAAGAAACCTCATTTTTCGACCATTTCCTTATGTTAGGCTTTTTTCAGTTCTAATTATTTCCAAATTTAAATCTTTTCCTATATAATGGCAGGGTTGAAAAAGGAGGAAATCATGTCATTACCTATTTTTTTGGAACTAGTAGAAGTAAAGGCAAAAACAGCTAGTATATTGCCCTTTTTGATTGGGATGTGTTTTAGTTACTACGCCTATGGAGAGGTGCGTCCTCTTTATGTTGGCCTCTACTTTATCGCCATGCTCTTGTTCAATATGTTTGTCGATGTCTGGGATAATTATAACGACTATCGGCATGCTGTAGACTTAGACTATCAAGAAAAGACCAATATCATCGGACGGGAAAACTTGTCCCTGCCTGTCGTTGAACGGCTTATGCTGGTGCTTTTTACACTCTCCCTCTTCATCGGACTGCTCTTATCATGGTTCCTTGGCTGGCCATTATTGGTCATGGGAGGATTTTGCTATGCTATTGGAATCTTCTACTCATCCGGTCCAAAACCCTTATCCAACCTACCTTTAGGAGAGATTTGTTCAGGTTTTACCATGGGGTTTATGATCACTCTTATCTGCGTCTACCTCAATACTGCTCCTCATTTTATCTGGAACTTCCAAACGCTTGTCCAGATTTTTCTCATTGCTCTTCCCAATACCCTCTGGATTGCCAATCTCATGCTAGCCAATAATCTCTGCGATAAGGAAGAAGATGAACGAAACCACCGATACACTCTGGTTCACTATATCGGAATCAAGGGCGGGCTCTATCTGTTTGCTACTGCAAACGGAGTAGCCCTACTTGCTATTGTCTGTCAAACTTGGTTAGGAATTGCCCCACCTACATGCCTCCTCAGCCTACTTCTGCTTCCCTTTATCGTAAAGCAGACCAAACTCTTATACCAGAAACAGGTAAAATCAGAAACATTCCCATGTGCCATCAAGATTTTGGCACTGGGCTCCACCATGCATGTTCTCACCTATGCTCTTGGAATCATCTTACCTTAAGCCCTATAAAAGATCGAGAAACGATGGCTTATAGTCATTTCGCTTATCTTTTATGACTTCGTTACCTCGCTTTGCCGTACTCCAGTACAGCCTGCAGCTCCTTGCCTAGTACTAAAAGTAAACGAAAAGACTATAACAGTTGTCTTCACGTTACGAAATAAAAACGGATACTCTCTAAACCTCAACATCTGACTGGCTTTCACAGCTAAGATTTGTGAAAGATGAAGCTAGGGGAAATAAAGCTAGCCTCCTCTAAGCAGAAGAGAAAACGGAAGCTCAGCAAGGTCAGGCAACGACGTCAAATGTTGATTGTTGAACGAGTAGGAAGCACTACCCTAAACATTATTGCCTTAATCTCTACCATTAATTGATGAAACATGTTATGATATAGAAAAAAGAAATTTTAGGAAAGGAACTGAACAGACCGTTCAGCTCCTCAATCGGAGGATATTATGACGATAGAAACTTTGGCTCGTCTACAGTTTGCGATGACCACTATCTTTCACTTCTTCTTTGTTCCATTCAGTATTGGTACAGCTTTAGTCGTAGCCATTATGGAAACCTGCTATGTCGTTACCAACAAAGAAGAATATAAAAAATTAACGAAATTCTGGGGCAACATCATGCTACTTAGTTTCGCAGTCGGCGTCGTAACAGGAATTATACAAGAATTCCAATTTGGAATGAACTGGTCTGACTACTCTCGCTTCGTAGGAGATATTTTTGGAGCTCCTCTAGCAGTTGAGGCTCTCTTTGCTTTCTTTATGGAATCAACTTTCTTGGGACTTTGGATGTTCACCTGGGAAAATAAAAAAATTAGCAAAAAACTCCATGCCACCTTTATTTGGTTGGTCGTACTTGGTTCTTTCATGTCTGCCATGTGGATTTTGATAGCCAACAGCTTCATGCAGCACCCCGTCGGCTATGAAGTGGTCAATGGTCGTGCGCAGATGACCGACTTTGGTGCCTTGATTACCAATCCACAATTTATCTATGAATACAGCCATGTGATTACTGGTGCCATTACCATGGGAGGTATCTTAGTTGCAGGTCTGTCTGCTTTTCGTCTCTTGAAAAAAGAGAAATTGACAGAAACAAGCCAAGCACTCTATAAAAAATCAATCCGCATCGGTCTCATCATCTCCTTAATCGGTTCTATCTCTGTTCTTGGAGCAGGTGATGCACAGATGCAGGCTCTCATTGAAGATCAACCCATGAAATTTGCAGCTATGGAAGGGGACTATGAAGATTCTGGAGATCCCGCTGCTTGGGCAGTAGTTGCTTGGGCTGATGAAGCTAAGCACAAACAGGTCTTCGGCGTCAAAATCCCTTACATGCTTAGTATCTTGTCTTATCATAAGATGTCAGGTGCTGTTAAAGGAATGGATACAGCCAATGAAGAATTGATTGCCCAATATGGTGATCGCAACTACTTCCCAATGGTTAACTTGCTCTTTTACGGTTTCCGTATCATGGCTGGTTTTGGAACTTTAATGCTCCTTGTCTCCGCCCTAGGACTATTTTGGACCCGCAAGAAACGTCCTGTCCTCTATGAAAAGAAATGGATGCTTTGGCTCGTCGCTCTGACAACCTTTGCCCCATTTTTAGCAAATACTTTCGGTTGGATTGTAGCCGAACAGGGACGCTATCCTTGGACAGTCTATGGTCTTTTTACCATTGAACAAAGCGTATCTCCAAACGTTTCTGTTGCTTCCTTGACTATCTCAAATATTATTTACTTCATCTTATTTACTGCTCTAGCTATCACGATGATTAAATTAGTTATCCGCGAATTACAGCACGGACCTGAGTACCAACAGGACGGGCTTCACATGGGTGGCTATTCTTCTGTTGACACATTTAACAAGGAGGCATTTTAAATGAGCAACTTACAATTATTATGGTTCTTTCTCATCGGCCTGCTCTTTTCCGGCTTCTTCTTCCTCGAAGGATTTGACTTTGGAGTAGGTATGGCCGTTCAGTCGCTCGCAAAAAACGAGCAAGAAAAAGATCAGATTGTTGAAACCATCGGTCCTGTTTGGGACGGAAATGAGGTATGGTTGTTAACTGCAGGTGGTGCTATGTTTGCCTCTTTCCCCTACTGGTACGCTTCTTTATTTAGTGGTTACTACCTTATCTTATTGATGATTTTGGTCGGATTGATTATCCGGGGTGTTTCCTTTGAATTCCGCCACAAAGTCCCAGTAGCAGAAAAACAAGGCTGGAATTGGGCCTTGTCTATCGGCTCTTTCCTTGTCCCTTTCTTTTTCGGTATTATGTTTATCAGTTTAGTTCAAGGAATGCCTCTAGATGAAAATGGCAATATGACTGCCCAATTCGGCGACTACTTTAACCTATTTTCACTGATTGGTGGCGTAGCTATGGTTCTCTTGACCTACCTACATGGGTTGAATTACATCAGTCTAAAAACAGACGGCCATGTTCGCATACGTGCTCGTCAATACGCTCAAAAACTCTACCTTATCCTCTATCTCGGTTTGGTAGCCTTTGCCATTCTGCTCTTTTTCAAGACAGACTTCTTCGAACTGCACCTTATGTCAACCTTGACTTTGGTTATCACAATTGTAGTCCTTACCATAGTCGCCCATCTATCTGTCATAAAAGAAGCTGAAATGACAGCCTTTCTTGCTAGTGGACTTTCCTTAGTAGCGGTCGTTGTCCTCTTATTCCAAGGACTTTTCCCGCGTGTGATGATTAGTTCTATTGACTCACAATATGACCTACTAATCGAAACAGCTTCATCATCACCTTATACACTTGGCATCATGTCTCTAGTGGCTCTAACACTGGTCCCATTTGTCTTGGCCTACACTGCTTGGACCTACTATATCTTTAGAAAACGGATTAAGTTGCCAGTCATTGGAACGGAGGAACACCATGCTGGATAAAGCTGTGATGCGCTTGTCTGGTGTTCATAAACTACTAGGATTGCTTGCAGGATTAGACATCCTTCAGGCAATCTTTATTATCGGACAAGCTGCGGGACTCAGTCAGGCTATCACAGGTGTCTGGGGAGGCAAACCTTTAGAGGAGCAGCTTCTACCTGCCATGTGCTTTTTCATCTGCTATCTCGGACGCCACATCATTCATTATCTCAAAAATGAGCACTTGGACAGATTCTCCAGTCAGCAGGCCAGCCAGCTTCGAGGACAACTGCTCCGCAAAATATTTGAATTAGGGCCCCATATCGTTCAAAAAGAAGGATCTGGAAATGTCATCACCATGGCCTTAGACGGGATTTCCTTGGTGGAAAATTATCTACATCTCATCTTAAATAAAATGATGAATATGAGCATCATTCCATGGCTGATTCTGATTTATATCTTTTACTTAGACTGGGAATCAGGCTTGGTTCTTCTCATCGTCTTTCCAATTATCATTATTTTTATGATTATCTTAGGATACGCTGCACAAGCCCGAGCAGATCGTCAATATGCACAATATCAACTGCTCTCCAATCACTTTTTGGATACACTCCGAGGTCTTGATACCTTGAAATTTTTCGGCCGTAGTAAATCCTATTCCAAAACTATTTACCAGACTAGCGAAAATTTCCGCAAGGCAACTATGAATGCCCTACGGATTGGGATTTTATCCACCTTTGCGCTCGATTTTTTTACAACCTTGTCCATTGCAGTGGTCGCTGTGCTCCTCGGACTTCGCTTGATTAATGGGCAGATGCTACTATTTCCTGCCTTGACTATTCTTATCTTAGCACCAGAATACTTCCTACCTGTACGCGATTTTTCAAGCGACTATCATGCAACCTTGGACGGAAAAAACGCCCTGCAAAGTATTCAGAAAATCTTAAAAACTCCTAGTATCCGTCAAGAGCAGGTAAGTATAACCACTTGGAATAATGATAGCTGTTTGGAACTAGAGGACATTTCCATAGCCTATGGAGAAAAAAAACTCTTTGCAGGAACGTCGCTTACTCTTTCTGGCTATCAAAAAATCGGTATTATTGGTATGAGTGGCTCTGGAAAATCCAGCTTCATCAATCTCTTGAGCGGATTTTTAGGGCCTGAAAAAGGGGATATTCGGATAGACGATGTTCAGCTAACCAACCTCGATCAAGAGGATTGGCGAAAGCAACTGCTCTACATTCCTCAACATCCTTATGTCTTTGAAATGAGCCTACGTGACAATATTACTTTCTACACCCCCTCTGCAAGCGATACACAGGTGAGAGAAGCCATTTCGGTGGTCGGTTTAGACGACTTAGTGGCTAGTTTACCAGAGGGACTCGACACCCGCATTGGAAATGGTGCGCGTCCTCTCAGTGGTGGGCAGGCGCAGCGGATCGTTCTTGCTCGTGCCTTTCTTGATAGAGAGCGTCGTATTCTCTTACTTGATGAACCGACTGCTCACCTTGATATTGAAACAGAGTTAGAGCTCAAGGAAAAAATGCTACCGCTGATGGATAATCGCTTGGTTCTTCTGGCCACCCATCGGCTCCACTGGCTCCACCAGATGGACTATATCCTAGTACTAGACCAGGGAAAAATCGTTGAGATGGGAACCTACGATGATCTGCTAGCCCAAAAAGGCAAACTCTATCATCTAAAAACCGCAATGGGAGGAAGCCATGACTAATATCCCTTTATTTCGTATCATAAAAGAGGACCGCTGGGTCAAACCATTTTTTAAACAATATAAGCTAGCTCTAGGGATTGCTGTACTGCTTGGCTTTTTGACTTTCTTTAGTGCAGGTGCCTTGATGTTTATTTCAGGCTTTCTCATCAGCAAATCTGCCTCTCGTCCGACCAATATTCTCTTAGTCTACATTCCTATCGTTCTCACACGAACCTTTGGAATTGCTCGACCTGTCTTTCGCTATTTAGAGCGACTAACCAGCCATAACTGGGTCCTCAAAATGACCTCCAAACTCCGTCTCAAACTCTATCAGACGTTGGAGCAAGATGCGATTTTTATCAAGCGTGATTTTCGCTTGGGTGATGTTATCGGGCTTTTGGCTGAAGACATTAACCATCTGCAAAACCTCTATTTACGGACTGTTTTCCCAACTGTCATCGCTTGGATACTCTACATCTTTATCGTCATTGCTCTTGGTTTCTTTTCTTGGTGGTTTGCATCGTTCATGCTGCTCTACTTAGCACTTCTAATCCTTGTCTTTCCCCTCCTATCTGTTCTGGTCAATGGTGCAAGACAGCAAAAAGAAAAGACCTTGAAAAATGGCCTCTATACAGAATTGACAGATAATGTCTTAGGAGTTTCCGATTGGATTTTCAGCCAAAGAGGGCAAGAATATGTCGCCCTTCACGAACGTTCCCAAGACCAGCTCATAGCTGTTCAAGCCAAAATGAAAGCTTTTCAAAATAAACGGACGCTTATCTTTGAACTGGCATATGGACTCTTGATTCTTGCTACCTTTTTCTGGGCTAGCGGGCAGTTTACTGGCAATCATGGCGGAGAAGCCAACTGGGTCGCAGCTTTTGTCCTCTCATGGCTTCCCCTTATAGATGCCTTTACAGGACTTTCAACAGCCAGTCAAGAGGCCGATAGCTATGCAGACTCGCTCGAACGGCTCAATGCCCTGCCTCATTTACGAGCTAATGCAATCACAGACAAGCATCCGCAAGCCCCCTATGATTTTAAAATTGAAAAACTCAGTTTCTCCTATCCAAATGACAGAAAGCTGGTACTAGACCTGCTCGATTTGACCATTCCTCAGGGAGAAAAACTTGCCATTCTCGGTCGAAGTGGTTCGGGCAAAAGTACCCTAACAAGCTTATTACGGGGAGATTTACAGCCTAGCGCAGGCAGACTTCTCTTTGGGGGCGTACCAACAACAGCACTTGGGGAAATCTCATCTTCTTATATCAGTGTGATCCAACAAGCACCCTACTTATTTCGGACTAGCCTGCTCAATAATATCCGTATAGGAAATGAAGAGGCCAGTCCAGATCAAGTATGGCAGGTTCTTGAGCGCGTTGGTTTAAAGGAGATGGTGGAAGCATTACCGCAGGGACTGGATACGATGGTGGATGAAGCTGGCTTTCGTTTCTCAGGGGGAGAAAGACATCGGATTGCCCTTGCCCGTATTCTACTAAAAGAAACACCTGTCGTGATTTTGGATGAGCCAACCGTTGGATTAGATCCAATTACCGAAAAGCAAGTCTTAGCCACCTTTATGGAAGAACTAGGAGAAAAAACGGTTATCTGGATTACCCACCATTTAAAAGGAATTGAGTATGCAGACCGCGTCATATTCCTGGAAAATGGTAAACTCGAAATGGCAGGTAGCCTCGCTTTTCTAACCGAAACTAGCCCACGTTTTCGACACCTTAAGGCTGTTGATGATGGTGAAATATAGGAAAGAGTATAGTCATTTCGTTTATCTTTCATGACTTCGTTCACTCGCTTTGCCGTACTCTAGCCTGCAAGCTCCTTGCCTAGTACTAAAGACTATAACAATCAAAAAGGTTGGATTCCCAACCTTTTTCTTTATCCTATACGGATACTCGTCAAAAATACTTATCAATTAGTTTAAGTGCCAGATAAGAAAAGTAATTCCTTTTCTCAACAGTTCAGAGCCTTAACTACTTCTTTCTAATAAGCGTTCGGTCATCTGGAGCAATCGATCTTTTGCTGGGTGAAGTGGTAATTGGGCAATTACTGCGACGGCCTTTTGAGTAAAGCGTGCGGCTAACATACGCGCTTCTTCTAGCCCACCTTCTTTCTTCATCAAGTAAACCACTGCTTCGACATCTTCTACTGTCATAGCCTGTTGCTTATCAAGATAGGGACGAAAGACAGCTGGATTTTTTTGAAGAGCACAGATTAGCGGTAAATTGTAGATTCCCTGACTAATATCTTCCAAAACAGGCTTATTGAGAGCTTCTTTATCTTCTGTGTAATCTAGTAAATCATCGATCATCTGAAAGGCTATTCCTATATAAAAACCAACATGTCCTGCCAGTCGAATCGTATCTACATCCGCTCCGCCAAAATAAGCCCCCTCTCGAGCAGCTAACTTAAATAAGGCAGCTGTTTTTCCTGCAGCAGTCCGCAAATAACCATGAATTGTCTGCTCTTGATTGTGGTAAGTAGACATCTGCTCGAGCTCACCCAACAAGATTTTCTTCATTGTCTTAGCATTGACACGCAGATAAGGTGAGCCTGACATGGACTCTAGGAGCAAGTCAAAAAAGACTGTAAAGAGCAAGTCCCCTGTATAAACCGCAACATCCTTTCCAAAGTGACTTTGAATCGTCACTTGTCCGCGTCGTAGAGGAGAATCATCAATGACATCATCATGAACCAGGGTTGCCAAATGCAAGACTTCAAGCGAAGCGGCAGCTGTCACCAACTGATCCTTGCCTATCTTTGGAGCATCACCAAAAGCTGCAAATAAAAAGAAAAAAGCCGGTCGCAAATACTTTCCACCTGCATTATTTAGGGATACAACAGCTCGTTCAATACTCTGGTTACGGATGTGCATCTTCTGCTCAATCACTGTCCTTACGCTATCAAGTTTTTCTTCCAAATCTGGATAGCCACTCCAATACGATGACATGCTTAAACTCCTTGATTTCCTAATTGCTCTCTATTTTACATTATTTAGACTGTAATAGCTAGTATAGTAGTTTAGATTTTACAGAAAAACAGTTGACCAAAGGGGATATCTAAGGCCAAAGTTGGCGCAGCATCCTTTTGAGTATAAGATACAGAAAGCTTACAGCAAGCAAACACAAAGCAAGAGACTACAGCAGGCCTCTTGCTTTATATTTTATATAGGTCTTTTTCAATCTGTCCAATACTTCCAGCCATAAATCTCTCGGCAGAGCAACACAAAGACGGACGAAGCCCTCACCATCTTTTACAAAATAACTACCTGGAACCATGGTTAGATTTGCTTCCTTGAAAAAAGCTGTCAACTCAAGCTCATTTTTAAACAGTTGGCTCACATCAATCCAGGCTAAAAAAGAGGATTCTGCTGGCATAACCACTGCTTCTGGAATTTCTTTAAAACATTCATAAAGCAAGGTCATATTTCCCTGAATATAGTCTGTCAGTTGCTTCAACCAGTCATCGCACTGGGTATAGGCAGCAATCACAGCTGGGACTGCAAACACATGCGGAGAGGTAATTGAATTTGTTTCTAGCTGTTGATAAAAGCGCTGTCGAATCACTGGATTTTGAATGACAACATAGGAGGTTTTTAAGCCTCCAAGATTAAAGGCCTTATTTGGAGATAGGCAGAGAATGCAATGCTCCATGATATCAGGGTGCGCATTGGCAATGGTAGTAAAGGAGGTGGAATCAAAAAGGATATCTCGATGAATTTCATCACACACTAGTAAAACATTATACCTGATGCAAAGTTCTGCCACTTGATAGAGTTCCTCTTTCGTCCAAACACGTCCTGAGGGATTTTGAGGACTGCATAGGATATACATCTTTACGGCTTCTGTCTGAAATTGATGCTCCATATCTTCGAAGTCAAAATAATAGCGATTTTCTTTGTTCACTAGGGAGCTCGTCAGCAATTTTCGATCGTTATGGACTACAGCCTCTGCAAAAGGAGCATAGGCTGGCGTATTGACCATGATTGCTTCCCCTTTCTTACTAAAAGCCTGAACAAGATAATAGAGCGTAGAAACGGTCCCAAAAGTCAGCTTGATCCACTCTTTTTCCAACCTGCAGTTAAATCGCCTAGCATTCCAATGAATGACCGCTTCATAAAATTCATCTGGTACAAAAGTGTAGCTGTAGTCCGCAATCATTGCTCGTTCTACTAAGGCCTTTTGAATTGGCTCAGCAACAGCAATATCAATATCGGCCAAATCAAGCGGAATGACTCCTTCTCCCAGTCCAAACTTCATAGCAATTTGTTGGGGATTCCATTTTCTAGAATTTCCCAGACGGCGATCGATTCGTTTATCAAAGTTATACACCCTATCACCCCACTTCTATTAGTTCTTTTTCAGAAAGTGTCACCTGCTTCCCAATTTCCCCTTGAATCATGACCACATCTTCAATCCGAACGCCACCAATATCTGGTATATAGATGCCAGGCTCACAGGTCATCACCATTCCCTCTTTAAGAATTGTCTGACTACTAGGATTTAAAATCGGGACATCATTGCCCATTCCAATTCCATGGCCTAGACCATGAGCAAAATACTCTCCATAACCAGCTTCTTCAATCACCTTACGCGCTATTTGATCTACAGCACTTCCAGTCAATCCGCTTCTAACCGCAGCTACTGCTTTTTTCTGGGCTGACAATACGGTCTGATATATCTCCCGCCTTTTACTATCAATGCTCCCAACAGCTAGCGTTCGTGTCATATCAGATTGATAATGATCCAAAGTCAAGCCAAAATCAATCGTCAGTAATTCACCATGTTCAATCCGTTTAGTGGTCGGTCGACCATGCGGATAAGCTCCTCGAAAACCAGATGCAATAATTGGCTCAAAGGCCATGGCACTAGCACCTCGTTTGAAACCCTCATAATGAATAATGCCACTCAATTCCAACTCTGTCATACCAATCTTGATTTGGGGAAGAATCGTTGTAAACACTTCATCAGTCAACTGACAGACTGCTTGAATCTTCTGACATTCTGCCTTTGTTTTTATCGAACGAATGCACTCTAATTCATCTTGCAACAAACAGATGTCAAAGGTAGCAGTTAGAAGATGATAGTCTTGAATGGTTAAACCAACAGGTTCAATCCCTACTCTCGTGGCTGCCTGCTTACAGAGATAGGTCCTAATTTCTTCTAAATAACGACCTTTTGGGACCTCATATCGCCGGTAAGAGGCATTCGTCTTTTCTTTGATTTCTTCTAGGTAACGACCATCAAAAAATTGGGCTACTTCTGACTTAGTGATGACAAGATAGACACCGCTCCCTTTTAATGATTGAAAATATACTTTATTGGGAACAGATGTCACAACCAAGGCATCGAGCTGCTTTTTTTCCAATAGCTGGAACACTTTATCAATCACTATTATCTCTCCTTTAAAAATCCAAGCCCAGTTCGTCTAAAATATCCACCTCGGATGCTGTAAAGATTTCCTTTTCTGCTTCCACTCTTTGCTCCGCCTCTAGCTCTTGTTTTTCCATTACCTTAAAGAAAGGCCAATAAAGCGCAACTGTTAGTATAAGCTGGAGGACATTTGCTATAATGGAGCGCCAGTCCCCATTTGTCAAAAATCCCTCCAAAAAGACACCCACATAGGGAGGATCAAAAATCGGCTTGTCCAAGAACCCCCAATGCATCATAAACATCGGCAAGGTACCAATAATAGCTCCTCCAAATACATGCGGTATAAACATGACAGGATTTAAAATAATCGGTGCACCAAACAAGATTGGCTCATTGATTCCAAATAAGGCCGGAAAGAGCGAGACACGACCGATTTGACGATAACGCTTGCTTTTGGACAGCATACAAGCAATAACACAACCGATAGAGATACCGCAACCTGTAAACCCAAAGAAAGCGCTGGAGGCTCCTGCTGTGTAGAAATGAGGCAAAGGTTGACCTGCTTGATAGGCCGCAATATTTTCAGCGATAAAAACAACCATAATCGGTCGTGTAATCGGACTGAATACAGAGGGGTGAATACCAAAGAAGAAAATGGTACAAATACAGAAATTCAAGGCTAAGACAGACCACGGATTGTCCATTGAACCCACTAAAGGCTGGAGGAAACGGGTTAAAATGGTCGGAGGAAGTTCACCAACTGTTGATAGTAATGCAAAACGTGTCAAAATAAAGCTACCCGCAACAATCAAGGTGACGGGAATTAACTCAAAGGATTTAGACACAAAATCAGGAACACCCTCTGGCATGCGAATAGTCAAATTTCTCTTCTTGCAGAACTGGTAGAGTTCAACCGTCACGATAGAAGCAATCATCGACGTAAACAACCCTTTTGCCCCTAAATTTGACAGACTAACATTGCCGTCTTCTGTAAATTGAATCGTTAGAAAGAGGAAAGCAAAGACCGCCTGAGTAACCGCTCCAGGAATATAGAGCTTGTAGTGGTTAGCTAGATTAAAGGAAATAGCCATACTAGAGTAAAGCCCAATCAAACCGATTGAAAGCGTAACAGGTAAAGCAAACAATTCTACATTTCCTAGTATAAATTGACTAACAACATTTTTTTCTCCTAGCATATTGGGTAAAGCAGGTAATATAGCAAAGAAACTTCCCAAAATAGTAAAGGGAGTCATGGCGACCATGCCTGCCTTAATCGCGCTCAAATGTTGCTGGTTATCTACCTTGCGTGCCAAGGGGAGAAAAAAGTGATTCATAAACGCTTCAAATTTTTCAAACATAGCGATGGTTCCTTTCCCTATTTTATAGCTTCAATGCATGTTTCCGCTGGGTCACAAGTGCCAATTTTAATACTGTAGCCCCATCCATTTGACCATAAATATCTTTATCAACGACAGCATAAGGAAGTCCTCTTGGCTCTAGTACAGATTTGATATACTCAAGTTTATGAGCGATTTGTGGTCCGACTAAGACAATATCCCAACCATCAATTTCTTGTTCCAAGGCATCAACTGGAATGGCTGTAAAGTCAAAATCCTTATCGTTTAACACCTCACTCTTTTGCACAACTTTTCGCATATTTTGCATCAACATATTGGTCGAAAAACCACCTGCACAACATAACAAAATTTTCATCATTTTACCCCTTTTCTATTCGTAAATAGCAATCATCGCTTCAATCAAATCTCTGGCAAGCTGGCTAATCATATAATGATCTTGAGCGTGTACCATTAACAAGGTCACCTTTGTATCTTCCTCTCCCATTAACTCCTTGCTAATTAGATTTGTTTGAAGATTATGCGCTTCTAAATCTAATTGCCTCGATTCTTTAATCAAGGCTTTGGCTCTTGCAATATCTTTTTCTTTAAGACATTTCAAGGCTTCAAATGCTTTCGCCTTGCTATCCCCCGAGATAGCAATCATTTTGACAATTTCTACTTCTTCCATACTCTTTCTCCTATCTAAGTAAACGATTGAAATTGGTCACAAACAGCTGCCGAACAATTCATAATCATAGCCCGATACAGATCAATCATCTGATTGATATCTCTCATACTAACCAGAGAATAAGGACAATGTCCATGCCGAACAGGGACAATAGTCACCACTGTAGGCTTTCCTTCATTGACTAGATGAGCCTGACCACCATCTGTCCCTCCTGATGAAAACATATCTAACTGCAAGGGAATCTGATACTGGCTAGCAATCTTTTTAATAAAAGCAATCATCTGTAGATTTGGGGCTAAGGTCCGATCAAAATGGGTCAAAATAGGACCTTTCCCAACTTGTCGCTGATTCAGATGATTTCGGGTTGTCGAATCGCTATACGTCGCCACATCAATCACGAAAACACTATCTGGATTGACCAGTTTCGTGCTCGTCTTTGCCCCTCTAATTCCCACTTCTTCACTACTGGTAAATGCAAAATGAATGGTGATTGGCACTTCTTTGTAGGCAATATCTTTCATTAATTGAGCCATAATATAGCAGGCTATGCGGTTATCCAAGGCCTTGCCCATATACATGGATGTTGGTGCTAACTCTTCAAAGGTGCTATCAAAACAGACCATATTACCGACTTCAATGCCTAGGCTAACCACTTCTTCATAAGACGAAGCACCAATATCACAAATCAACTCTTCCGTCATACTATTGCGATAGCTAGCTGAAACAAAGCCGATAATCTTTTGACCGTCAAAAGTTGTAATCCTCACTTTTTGAAAATGTTGTGCTAGAGGTTTGACACCTCCTACTACCATGAGATACATCAGACCTGTTTCACTAATTGTCCGCACCATAAAGCCAACCTCATCTAAGTGACCACAAATCATGATACTCTTATTCGTTTCTTTGCTTTCTTTGCTAAAAATCAGGCTTCCTAAACCATCATAGCATTTAGTAAAAGGCAATCCATCTAACTCCTGACATAAGACTTTCCTCACTTCTGTTTCGTTACTGGCAATGCTATCTGCATTCGATAGAGCTGCCAACAGTTCAATACTCATACTACTTTCCCTCCAATAATTGTTTCAATGTATAACGAAATTCTGGATAGCTTTCCGTTTTGAGTAGCGCCTCAACCCCTAATGGATTATCCATTAACTTGCTCAGAACCTGAGAAATAATTTGATGTTTTTCAACCTCTCTTTCTTTCAACGATACCATAAAAATAACCTTGGGCTGAAGCCCCTCGGTCTGGACACCATGTGGCAGTAAACAGACAGAGATAATATTGTTTCTCCCTCTCATCTCCATGGGATGCGGTATGGCCACTCCATGAGCATAAATAGTTGACAGATAATCTTCTCTCTCTAAGAGCGATTGCTTATAGCCTCTCTGGTGATTGTGTACTTCTAGCTGACTTGCTAACTCACCTAAAATCTCCCTATAGTCCTCTTTTCCTCTTATGGTAAAAAAACTTGGCGAAAGCCATTCAAGAAAAAGCTCTCCCATAGAACTCGACCTAGACCCGTGAAAAGAATCTAGGTAACTTGCCATTGACAAATCATCTAAGTTTCCTTGAATTTCATCTAGGTGAATGACCGGACATGGCAAGGAAAAGTCCAAGGCCACTATAGAAAAGATCACATCAGGCTGGAATTTCTGAATCCTTTTCTTTTCTAGCAAAGAAAAGGTGCGAATCACAGCATTAGGAAAAATGCGTCTTAGTTTCAAATGAACTAACTGGGCAATACCACCACCCGAGGAACAAATAACACCTATCCTATAGCGCTGCTCCAAGCGCCTTTGTCTCCCTTTCTGATAAGGAACGAGCATATGGGTTGCTAGATAGGCTATTTCCCCAGAGATAATAGTAATCTGATACAGTTCTTCTAGCCACCGGGAAAACTTTAGAGCCTCATTATACATGACAGGATAGTACTTACTGATATGACTAGCATTGGGGTTAACACTGACAATCCCTTTGCGTGAGCGTTCAATTAAGGCCGCAATATGTAGACAAACTACATTTAAAAACTCCTCATCACTGGAACATTCTGTCTGATGAAGTGCATCAAAACCTTGAAAATATTCACCAATTCGCTTTTTCAAGGATAAGGGGCTAGTGTCACGCCGTTGACCAGTCCGAATAGACAAACTATTTTCCAAAAAATCACGCTTCTCCTTAGAAAAGAGTTGCTTAACAGTCTCCAAATCCTGATCCAATACCAATTCTAACTCTTCTGAATCGAGGGAACCTGATGCTATTTCCATACACAAGAGTAAGAGGAATTCCTGCTCTGCAAGTTGCATTTCTGGAATATCTGGAATGTAAGCGCAGGATTGGAACCAATCTGATAACAGTAGACCCAGTTGAGCTTGTTGGGGTTCTGTGAGATATTCTGTCATAAATCTTCGATAACTGTCCTGTTGTAATAGCCAAGCAATTTTTTCTGCTAGAGATGCTCTGACCCGAATACCATAGTGTGCTTTTTTCTCCAGAATCAACCCTTTTTGCTTTAAGGGTTGTTCTAACTTTTTCAAGTCTTTCTTAATCTGACTACTGCTACTACACAATTCATTTGCGAGGAATTGAATTGTAATATAGCTTGAAGAAAGGAGCAACAAGAAGCAGATTTTATCCAAACGCATCTCTTGACTGTCCATAATATCAAACTCTAGGCTGTCAAAATACTGCTGAAATAGGTCACTGTTTGTAATTGAAATACTGTAACCTAACTTCTGCTTTTTAATGACAAATCCAGCCTCAAGTCCATTTAATTGCTTAATATCATTTTGTATCGTGCGCTTAGAAACCTTGAAAGTTTCAGCAAGAGTCTGCTCAGGAGTATAGTCATTGTCCAATAAAACAGCTAATACTAAATCACTTCTCATACGCTCCTCCTAAAACGCTTACATTTTCTATTGCTATTATACCTTGATTTATTAAAATACAAAAGGTGTAAATTTTCCTTTTGTGTTTGAAAAAAGTAGCTGATTGTAACCTATTCAGTAGGGGGACAACAAAATGTATTGTATTACTGTAGAGATAGCAATAGTCACTCCCCTGACTACTATAGTCATTTCGTTTATCTTTTATTACTTCGTTAACTCGCTTTGCCGTACTCTAGTACAGCCTGCAGCTCCTTGCCTAGTACTAAAATAAACTAAAAGACTATACTACCCGAGTCTAAAAAATAGAAAGCGAGGTTATTGATTGTAAGACAACGCAGGCTAAAAAAATAAACAAGGAAAGTAGGCGAAGACCGAACATTTCTTTCATATTTAAGGAAATAGGCTGAAAACCTCTACTGGAGCTTTTCACTCGTCGGATTTTCTATTGTTGCTTTGAGTTTTTAACGGGCTTTGTATCTTGATGTAAGTGAACTTGGGCTAAGCACTGTGTGAAAAAGAGAAACTTTCCTAGTGCTTTAGCACTGCGTCAAGTGTTCCTATTTTCACTATGTGCTTTAAACGCCCTCGTATCTTGGTGTAAGTGAACACGCCCTAAACTCTGTGCAAAAAAGAGACGAAGCCGTTGCGAACTATGTTCGCTTACGGATATGGCTACCTTTAGGTATAAATACTTCTAGCTCCCAAGGTGTGGCTACCCGAGCTTAATAACTAGAAAGCAGAGTCATTGTTTGCAAGACAACGCGGGCTTAAAAGGAAAAGCAGGCGAAGACAGAACATTTCTTTCATATTTAAGGAAATAGGCTGAAAACCTCCACTGGAGCTTTTCACTCGTCATATTTCCTATTCTTCATTCGCTTTTTAAACGCCCTCGTATCTTGAGTAAGTGAACTCGGGCTAAGCACTGTGTGAAAAAGAGAAACTTTCCTAGTGCCTTAGCACTGCGTCAAGTGTCCTATTTTCACTGTGTGCTTTAAACGCCCTCGTATCTTGAGTATGGGGAGCAGATATATCATGCCTCTTGCATCACAAAAAGCAACGGATTTGATGCCGTTGCTTTTTGCGTATCTGAGAAATTACTCTTCCAGCTCTTCAAGAACATTAGCAATCTACTGACGTTCTTTGGGAGCAGGAAAGAACTCGACAGATTGAAATTTTTCCCCACTTCTTACTTTCTAGGTTCGGGATGACACGGTCTAGGAATAGACCGTGTCACTCCCACCCGCACAGTTGATTAGACCAGGTTTAGAGTGTAAACCACAAATACATCTGCAAACACCCGCTGCGCTGAAATGTGGATACAAACTCTGGAAAGTAGAAACGGGCTTTTTTCCCCTGTCTCCTCGGAATTACTGTACTTTTTTATACTGATGAGGATGACGCCAATAGCGTCTTGAACATAGGTCACTACAAAATTGAGTTCGTCTATCTAAAACACCCTCCGTTGTAGTGACTGTTTGATGACACTTTTTACAAATAAATGTTCTACTTTTGTAGTAATTTATTGATGATATTTCTTTCATTGAGAATACCTCCCAAAAGAAATTATTTCTTATACTTTTTACCGCGACCCAGAAACGATACAAATGCTAGTCCCATGACAATCAATCCTGAAATAAGTCCTGTATTTTTAGCACGTTCTCCTGTTTCAGGTAACTGTTTGTTTTCCATTTGATGTTGAACCTGAGGGTAAACTTGGGTCGAAGTTTCATTGTTAGAATCCTTGTTCATTGGAAGTGTATTTTGAAGTGTTGGAGAGGGTGACAGGAGTTCTTTTGTTCCGATTTCAATCACTTCATTCACCACTGGAGTTATCATTTCACGTCTTACTTCTGTACGGTTTGTCACTTTTCCGTCTGTATAAGTAACTTGATAGATAATCCTTTCAACTCCATTTTGTCCTAATGTTTTAACTCGTTTTTCACCTTTTGGCAATTCAAGATTTTCTTCATATACAGTCGTATAAGCGATTGCTTCTGTGTTTGTCTCTGTTTTAATCTCGATTACAGAAATTACCCTTGCTTCCTTAGTCCCTACTTCAATGATTTCATCAACCGCTGAAGTGGTTACTTCGCGTTTTATTTCTCTGCGTCCTGTCACTTTTCCGTCTGTATAAGTAACTTGATAAGTGATGGTTTCAACACCTTCTTTACCAGATGTTTTAACTCGTTCCACATCTTTTGGCAAATTAGGATTTTCTTCTCTCACTTTATTATAAGGAATTGAAGCCAGCACCACTTCTTCCTTAATTTCTACTTTCGGATCTGCTTTTGGTTCGTCCTTAGGATCCGCTGGAGGATTCTCATTTGGATTGTCCTTAGGATCTACCGGAGGATTCTCATTTGGATTGTCCTTAGGATCCACTGGAGGATTCTCATTTGGATTGTCCTTAGGATCTACCGGAGGATTCTCATTTGGATTGTCCTTAGGATCTACCGGGGGATTTTCATTCGGATTATCCTTAGGATCTACTGGGGGATTCTCGTTCGAATTGTCATTTGGATCTACTGGGGGATTCTCATTTGGATTATCCTTAGGATCCACTGGAGGATTCTCGTTCGAATTGTCATTTGGATCTACCGGAGGGTTCTCATTCGGATTGTCCTTAGGTTGGTCTTCACTTTCGTTCTTCTGTTCAGCACGTGCCTTTAATGCTTGGTATCGTTGAATCAAGGGAAGTAACATAGCCTTGCCTTCATCACTGACAACCGTACGTTGTGCCGACTCATACGCAGCTTGTGAATCTTCAATTGATATTTCAATTAATTCTTGTTCCCCTTCTTTTAAATCGTCCTCAAATTGATCTAAGGCATCTTTAAACTTAAGAATCGCATTCTTTTCAGCAACACTCATAATCGCTTCATCAGGTTCTGGTTCTTCAGCCTGAGCAAATGCTACTGTTGGTTGTAACGAGGATAAATGGCTGGTTGCAAGTCCAAGACTATTAATAATTAGGACTGCACCACACATTTGAGCTATTTTTCTCTTTTTCATAAAAATCCCTTTCTAGATTACTTTAAAGTGTAGGAGGGAGATTCCCTCCTATACTAGATTAATTGTATTTCTTCTTCCTAAGCATTAGAACGATAATGAATAGATTAAATACCACAATAGAAACAATTTCCAACTGATGCGTATTCGTAGAATTTGTCTTAGGTAAAATCTGTTGTGTGCTTGGTGATAATGGCTCGGGCTCACTAGGTGTTGGAGATGGTGGTATCGAACCTTTCGGTAGTGGTGGTTGAGGTACTGGTATGAATGGTTTTTTCGGTACCACTTTAACCATGTTGGTTCGTTTTTTAGTCTTTGGATCATGGTTGAAAGTAACATCAGCTGTATTCTCAATACCATTCGCATAAATCTCATCACTTAAGGTAGATGAATCTTTAATAGAGGAATAGATAATCAATCTTACATTGCTACCACGTAAAACTTCTAGAATATCTGCATTCTCAATATCCACTTCTACATACTGCCCATCAACTGTCACCTTGGCAATTTTGGATAGTCGCTCTAGATCCAACTCACCTTTTTCATTGGTATTCGTCAATACTGCAATAGCCTTATCTATTTTTTCAAGTTTTGCTGTCAACATCTCAGCTTCTCTCTGGAGATTCACTTTATCTGCTGCAGAAGTTACTGAGCTATTATCTCGTTCAGCCTCTACTTTTTCAAGTTCAGTCTGAGCTACTTTCAATGCTTCTTCTAATGCGACAATCTCAGCTTTTAGCTTAGCTTCTTCCTCATCTTCAACCTGTTTCGGTTCAGGGTTTAGCTCTTCCGTATCTGGTCTTTCCCCTGATTCTGAGCTTACCTTATCACCTGCTGTTTTGTCCAAAACAGTATCTTCTGGTTTTTCTTCTAGCATTTCTGAAGCATCCATAACTGGCTCTGGGTCTTTTGGATTGCTTGCTACATTTTGAGCTGCTTTTTCTTCTAGCCATTTTTCCAAATTAACTTTTGCAATCTCTAGCTGATTTGTCAACTCTTGGACTTTCTCCTTAACTTGACGCGCAACATCAACTGTTCCAACATTGCTAGTCCGAGCGTTCAACTCTTCTAATTTTTTATTCACTTCATCTAGTTGATCTTGAACGGACTGCTTCATTTGAGCAAACTTAGGTTGTTCAATTTTAAAGGCAATAGCATCCACCTTCAAGAGAGCATCCAAGGTATCCGTTATCATGAAGCTAGTCAGTTCTGTTTTTTCGTTTACTTTATCTTCTGGAATTGTAGTGACAATATCAAATCGGAACAAATCTGTTACTTGCTCTAAGTCCAGACGACTTGCTTGCTCTGCTCCATCAACACGACTTACTGTCTTGTAAGGCTCTCCTGGTATTGGTGGTTGAGGAGTATCTGGTAGAGGTGGTGGAGTTACCGTTACAGGTTTCGTTTCTTTTTGCCCATGAATTCCATTACTATTAACAAAATCTAAAGAAGCAACATTCAAAACTTTCATGTCCACATAAGACGCTAAATCTGCATCAGCTTTAATCTTAGATAAGATATAGACTTGGATTTTACTAAATCCTTCTAAACGTTTGAAATCCTTAACAGAAACAGTAATTTTACGTCCTTCTGTATGAACGTCCAAAACATCCGCAGCATCGTATCCATCAACGTAGGCAACTGGTGTCTCAACTAGTTCCAAAGCGGCATCTAATTCATCGGATACTACAAATTCTTTATAGAACTTAATATCACTTGGAATAGCAACCGTCACATTATACATATAGGTCTGTTCCCGCTCTACATCTAGATGTTCCAAGTTATCATTGATTTTTTTATCAATCTCTGGTTCTGTTGGAGTTGGCGGAATGACAGGAACTTCATTGGACTCTTTCACCAGTTCAGGTTGGTGTGGGAAGCCTGCAACATAAGAAGCCGTATTCGGTACACTGATCTTCTCTTTCGTTGTGTAATCTGAAAGATTGGCACCGTCTTTAATCTTCGCTTGGAATGTTAGGATGAGTTCTTGACCTCCGTTAGCCTTAACTTGCTCCTCTGTAAGCTGGGCAGTGACGGTCTGGCCCTCGATACGAATGTGATTGGTATCAAGCGCCTGACCTTTGAGGGTCGCTTGAGGGCTACCTCCCACAAATTCGAGAACATCGACAAGCGTATCTTTGACTGAAAAGGCGGTCGCATCGAGTGGAACTCTGGTTTTCACATGATAGGTGAAGACCTCATCACGACTTGCCAGTGTTGCAGCAGCTTTACCATTGACATCCTTTTCAATCGTTGGCTCTTCTGGTGTTGGAGGAGTTACAGGAACTTCATTGGACTCTTTCACCAGTTCAGGTTGGTGTGGGAAGCCTGCGATATAAGAAGCTGTATTCGGTACACTTGTCTTTTCTTTGGTTGTGTAATCTGAAAGATTGGCACCGTCTTTAATCTTCGCTTGGAATGTTAGGATGAGTTCTTGACCTCCGTTAGCCTTAACTTGCTCCTCTGTAAGCTGGGCAGTGACGGTCTGGCCCTCGATACGAATGTGACCTGCATCAAGTGCTTGACCTTTGAGGGTCACTTGAGGGCTATCTCCTGCAAATTCGAGAACATCAACAAGCATATCTTTGACTGAAAAGGCGGTCGCATCGAGTGGAACTCTGGTTTTCACATGATAGGTGAAGATTTCATCACGACTTGCCAGTGTTGCGGCAGCTTCTCCATTGACATCCTTTTCAATCGTTGGCTCTTCTGGTGTTGGAGGAATAACAGGAACTTCATTGGACTCTTTCACCAGTTCAGGTTGGTGTGGGAAATGAGCCACATAAGAAGCTGTATTTGGTACACTTGTCTTTTCTTTGGTTGCGTAATCTGAAAGATTGGCACCGTCTTTAATCTTCGCTTGGAATGTTAGGATGAGTTCTTGACCTCCGCTGGCCTTAACTTGCTCCTTTGTAAGCTGGACAGTGACGGTCTGTCTTTCAATCTGAATTTGCTTGGTATCAAGCGCCTGACCTTTGAGGGTCGCTTGAGGGCTATCTCCTGCAAATTCGAGAACATCGACAAGCGTATCTTTGACTGAAAAGGCGGTCGCATCGAGTGGAACTCTGGTTTTTACATGATAGGTGAAAACTTCATCACGACTTGTTAGTGTTACAGCAGCTTCTCCATTGACATCCTTTTCAATCGTTGGCTCTTCTGGTGTTGGAGGAGTTACAGGAACTTCATTGGAGTCTTTCACCAGTTCAGGTTGGTGTGGGAAGTGAACTACATAAGAAGCTGTATTTGGTACACTTGTCTTTTCTTTTGTTGCGTAATCTGAAAGATTTGCACCGTCCTTAATCTTCGCTTGGAATGTTAGGATGAGTTCTTGACCTCCGCTGGCCTTAACTTGCTCCTCTGTAAGTTGGGCAGTGACGGTCTGGCCCTCGATACGAATGTGACCTGCATCAAGTGCTTGACCTTTGAGGGTTGCTTGGAAACTATCTCCTACAAATTCGAGAACATCGACAAGCGTATCTTTGACTGAAAAGGCGGTCGCATCGAGTGGAACTCTGGTTTTCACATGATAGGTGAAGACCTCATCACGACTTGTTAGTGTTGCAGCAGCTTCTCCATTGACATCCTTTTCAATCGTTGGCAACTCTGGTGTTGGCGGAATGACAGGAACCTCATTGGAGTCTTTCACCAGTTCAGGTTGGTGTGGGAAGTGTGCCACATAAGAAGCCTTATTTGGTACACTTGTCTTTTCTTTGGTTGTATAGTCTGAAAGATTGGCACCGTCCTTAATCTTCGCTTGGAACGTTAGGATGAGTTCTTGGCCTCCGCTGGCCTTAACTTGCTCCTCTGTAAGTTGGGCGGTGACGGTCTGGCCTTCAATCTGAATTTGGTTGATATCAAGCGCCTGACCTTTGAGGGTCGCTTGAGGGCTATCTCCTGCAAATTCGAGAACATCGACAAGCGTATCTTTGACTGAAAAGGCGGTCGCATCGAGTGGAACTCTGGTTTTCACATGATAGGTGAAGACCTCATCACGACTTGCCAGTGTTGCAGCAGCTCCACCATTGACATCCTTTTCAATCGTTGGCTCTTCTGGTGTTGGCGGAATGACAGGAACCTCATTGGAGTCTTTCACCAGTTCAGGTTGGTGTGGGAAGTGTGCCACATAAGAAGCTGTATTCGGTACACTTGTCTTTTCTTTGGTTGTGTAATCTGAAAGATTGGCACCGTCCTTAATCTTCGCTTGGAATGTTAGGATGAGTTCTTGACCTCCGCTGGCCTTAACTTGGTCCTCTGTAAGTTGAACAGTGACAGTCTGGCCTTTGATACGAATTTGATTGGTATCAAGCGCCTGACCTTTGAGGGTCGCTTGAGGAGCGCCACCTACAAATTCGAGAACATCAACAAGCGTATCTTTGACTGAAAAGGCGGTCGCATCGAGTGGAACTGTAGTTTTCACATGATAGGTGAAGACCTCATCACGACTTGCCAGTGTTGCAGTAGCTTTACCATTGACATCCTTTTCAATCGTTGGCAACTCTGGAGCTGGCGGAATAACAGGGACTTCATTGGAGTCTTTCACCAGTTCAGGTTGGTGTGGGAAGCCTGCAACATAAGAAGCTTTATTCGGTACACTTATCTCCTCTTTCGTTATGTAATCTGAAAGATTGGCACCGTCCTTAATCTTCGCTTGGAATGTTAGGATGAGTTCTTGACCTCCGTTAGCCTTAACTTGGTTCTCTGTAAGTTGAACAGTGACGGTCTGGCCTTTGATACGAATTTGATCGGTATCAAGCGCCTGACCTTTGAGGGTCGCTTGGGGAGCGCCACCTACAAATTCGAGAACATCGACAAGTGTATCTTTGACTGAAAAGGCGGTCGCATCGAGTGGAACTGTAGTTTTCACATGATAGGTGAAAACTTCATCACGACTTGCTAGTGTTGCAGCTGCTTTACCATTGACATCCTTTTCAATCGTTGGCTCTTCCGGTGTTGGAGGAGTTACAGGAACTTCGTTAGAATCTTTACTTGTATTTGGACGATGATCAATCGTATACTTAGCTGTATTTGGAATAGTCGTTTGACCTTCTACAGCATAAGCAGCCAGATTAGCTCCTTGCTTAATCTTTGCTTTAAAAGTGACAACAATTGGTTTGCCACCATTCGCTTTTACAATATCTTCTGGGAAATCAACTTGGAGATTTTGTTCCTTTGCCACAATCTTCGCAGCTGTTTCTTTACCCTCAAGTGTTACACGGACTGGCTCATTTTCAACTGCAAACTCAAGAACGTCTTCTAATCGGTCTGTGATTGTAAACGCAGTAGCATTCAACGGCATGGAAGTTTCTATTGAATATGTAAACTCTTCATCACGTTTTGCAAGTGTCGCAGAAGCTAGCCCGTTGACCTTTTTCGCAATATCTGGAGAATTTGGTGACGGAGGAGTTATCGTAACAGGATCTGTATCTTTTTTGGTTTTAGGATCATGATTTATCACGTAACTTGCTGTATTAGGAATGAGTGCCTTATCCTTTGTCTCATTTGGATAACGCTTCACTAGCTCGTCTACTGGTAAACCATTTCCAATTTTCGCTCCAAACATCACTTGAACACTTTGATTTGCATATGCTTCAACCTGCTCTTTATTGAACGATACAGTTAGCGTTTGTCCTTCTTTTTGAACCGCTACCCCTTGGATTTCTTTCCCACCAACTTTGACCACTACATCTCCCGCAAAGCTTACTTCGTTAACCAGAGTATCTGTGATTTCGAATTGGTTGGCAAGACTTGGAATCTTCGTATCAATTATGTAGGTAAATTGTTCAGAAAGGCTTCCTAAATCCACATGCTGCTTATCGTTTACTTTCTTATCAATTGGAGGTGGCGTAACCGTAACGGGCTTACTTTCTTTCTCACCTGCTTGATCTTGTTTATTGACATACGAAAGTTTCGCTGTATTTGGAAGTGCTTCAGCCTTTGTGCCGGATTTGATTTTTGCTGGAATAACCAATTTTACAGATTGATTGCCCAAGTTACCTGCCTTAGCAATATTCTTCATTGTGGCAGTAACTGTTTGCCCTTCCACTTTTATATCAAAGAATTTTGCTGCTTCACCCTCAATAGATGGTGCTATAGAGGTGAACTCTAAACGGGAATCAAGTGTATCTGTGATGACATACGATTTATATTGGGCAATATCATTCGGCAGTTTACTTGTAATACTGTAGCTGTATTCTTCTTGAATTCCTACCGTTGCTTCTGTCAATGTATCGTTAATCTTCTTATCAATGGTCGGATCCGTTGGCGGAGTGACCGTGACAGGAGGTGTTTCTTTCTCACCTGATGTGTCTGACTTGTTGGTAAATTGAATTCTAGCTGTATTTGGTATATTAGCAGTCACGACACCAGCTTTAATGTGCGAAGGAATGACTAATTCAACTTCTTTTTCTGCTAGAGTTACTGCATTCTTGAAATCTTTCATGGTTGCAGTAATGGTCTGTCCTTCTACTTTTACATCAAAGAACTTAGCAGCTTCACCTTTAATGACTGGTTTATTACTGTCTGTATTGATAACTTTCAACTCATCATTTACAACATCAGAAATGATAAATTTCTTATAAGAAGTAATATCTGTCGGCAATGCAACCTTTACATTATAGGTGTACTCCTGTTCATTTGCGATATCTAAATGAGTTTGTTTCTCATTGATGCGTTTTGTTACAGGTGGTGACGTGACGTTAACAGGGTTACTTTCAAATTCTTTATCAACATTTTCTTTATTCGTCACATCAAGATGTGCCTTGTTCTCAATCCCTGTAGCACTCACACCTGATTTAATTTTTGATGGAATCTCTAATTCAACCACTGAAAACTTAGCAAGATCAGCAAACTTATCTGCTTTAACAGTAGCTGTTACGGTTTGACCATTCACTCTTACATCAAATAAATCAGCAGCAGTCCCTTTGATTGTAGGCACACCATCAAATTCAAGCTTAGAATCCAATGTATCCTTTATCACAAATTTCTTATACCGACCAATGTCATTGGGAATTGAGCTTGTAATGGTATAAGTATATGGCACATGATCAAAGGTTGTAAACTCTGTCAAAGTATCGTTAATCCGTTTTGATACAGAGGGTTCTGTTGGTTTAGGTGGGGTAACGGTAACCTTATTTGAAGTAAGTGGATCACGTCCATTTAAGATAAGATCAGCCGTATTTGGTACCTTAATAACTCCATTTTTATTATACTTAGAAACATCTGCATTATCTCTAATTTTTGCCTTAAATGTTAAAATAACTTCTGGCAATTCTGATGATTTTCTAGTCACTAAACGGGTAATCGTATCGATAGACTTCTTGTCTAGTTTCACCGAGATTTTTTGACTATCAACCGTAGCAATCAGTCCTTGACGTTCATATGATTTATCGGAAATAGTAACACGTGCACTATTTGGTACTATCTCCAGTTCATCTACGACTGTATCTGTTAGTTCAAAGGAATCAGCAATTCCTGGCCATGGACTCTTTACCGTATAAGTAAATTCTTCAGCAGGAGTACGTAAATCCTCATGTTCTTTATTGTTAACAGCTTTTGTTATCTCCGATTCTACTGGAGGTTTCACATATACTGCATTCGAACGGCGGACAGTATCCCGACCATCTGGTGTTGCTTTCAAGTGTTCCGTTTCATCTGGATGGGTGCTGCCATTCCAAAGAATCGAAGCCTGGTTTGCAAGACCAAATCCTTGGCTATCTTGTAGCAATTTCAGGTAGTCCCTATTTTTCTTATCTTGATACTCTGCTTTCAGACGAACCGTGATTGTCATCGTTGCTTTCTTAAGCAATAAATGTTCATAGGAAGCCTTTTTAGCTGGTACATCTGCCACAACTATTGTCTGTTTGTGACCGTCTGCATCAGATTTTTCAACGGTTCTTGTGTTGTAGGTCTGTCCGCTCGAATCAGAAGCAACTACATCTACAACCTCTAAACGATAGTCCAATGGATCCACAAGCATAACATTGTTTTTGAATTCATATGGCACATTGTTATAGCTATAGTTCACAGTATAGGTAAAAGTTTCGCTAGCTGCATCCAGTAAAGCGCTGTAGGAAGGTTTTTTACTTAATTTCAACGGATCTTCAACACTCCCCAAATCATTTTCTTGATTGCGATCCTTAATTGTTTTGGTAACAGTTGGATAACAATACGCTAATTCTTGCACTTCAACTGTTTGTGGAGTTCTACTTCCTAGCTCTGCTGTTTCGTACTCACCGACTTTAAACTTACCAGTTAACTGTGGAACTTCAACGGTTTCTTTCTTTGGTTTGTAATCTGCAGGAGGATCCACCTCATTTTCTTCATCTACAATTTCAGCTTTTGTAGACCGACTCAAATCATAATCAAACTTATTATCACCTGGATTGAAGACACTATCTGGAACAGAAATTGTGACCTTGCTACCATTTTGTTTGACAGATCCTTGAATTTGCTTTTTAGGATCTTTCACAGTTTCTACTACAGTTTTTCCATTAATACGAACAGCATCAACCGTATAGCCCTCTGTAACCTGAAATTCTCCCTCAACATTTTCTTTTACCAAAGCTTGACCGACAGCTTTTAGTATTTTATCCGCAAAGGCTTTAGCATCTTTTTGTTCATTGACATAGTAACTATTATTAGTCGCTACTTTTTGCAAAGCTTCATGGAAAATTGTCTGTACGGGTCTATTATCACCAATCGAAACACCCGTTCCATTCAGTCCTTTTAGATAAGCAGTTCCGTATGACCCACCTTTAGTAAAGGAGGGTACATCTTCCCAGAAACCTACGACAACTGCACCATCATCTTTGGTATTATCTGCTTGACCTGCTACAAGAGCTTTTAACTTATCGCCTGCCTCTACCAACTCTTTTGCACGATCCAAGTAGTTTTGCCCCGCTTCTGGGATATACCTACTTGCTTCGGGAACGCCTTGGCTTTTAAAATAATTGCTCAAAGCATAGCTCCTATAGTTGCTTCGTTCAATATAGACTTTTCCGTTCTTACGTACCCCATTAGCCACACCGTCTGTGACAAGCAGGAAAACCGTTTTCCGATTGTTCTTCATGTCACCTTTTATTTTATGGTATTCTGCAATCGTATCTTCAATAGCAGGTACAGTCGGTGTTCCACCATTGGTCACAAAAGCATTGATTTTATCATTGATGGCTTTTGTATCATTTAAAAGTCCTGATGCATGTATCTGATACCTATACTTACGGTCTGTTTCTGGAATGTTCTCAACCAAGGTAGAAAAATTACTATCAATATAGCCACCTCTTCGTCCCCTAGTATCAAACAAGTGCTCCCCATCAAGTCCTTGGAAAGTATTGATCATAACTCGGTCAGTTGTATCCTTATCATTTGTAAAAATCAAACGCGGATTCTTAGGATCATATGCATCCAGTGCTACTGGTGTTGTTAACTCTTTCAAAGCCTGCTGTACTTTTCCAATTGTATCTTTGAAAGAACCACTCGTATCCTGTAGAATAACCAAATCAATCGGCTGACGTGGCAAGGTCCATTTGACTTTTTCAGTTTTCTCTATTTTACGCTGACAGCCATCAGATGTAATCGTTGCATTCCCAATCGTTTCTACTTTTAGAGAGGAAGATGTACTTTCCGCACTAACCGATAACAATTGGAAAATTCCTATAGGTATTAATAATGATAGTCCTAGTAGTAAGATTAATACCTTTTTTACTATATTTTTCATGTTTAACGTGACATACTAAGCTAGCAATCTAGCTTCTTTGTTGCCTCTCCCTTCTTTTTTCTTCACCTATTAAAATTACAAGATTGTTTTGAGCTGAGCTTCTAGCGATGCTTCATCTTGAAAACGAATCACTACCTTTTTCACTTGTTGATCTTTATCCACAAAATACATCGTTGGAATAGATTGGACCTTTAAAGAATCAGCTGCCTGTTGACCATTATCATAGTAATAAGGAAAATGAAACCCCTCCTGTTTGATATAGTGGTCAGCCTGTTCTTTCGTCTCCATTTTAGGATCGCTTAAGTTGATCATGACAAAGTTCACTTTATCACCATATTTTTTATAAACTTCTTGAACCACTGGTAACTGCTTTTGACAATCTGGACACCAACTAGCCCATTCTACAATGAGCATTGGCTTATCAGAAAAGTCTGCCTCTGTCTTATGAAGTCCATTTTTGTCGATTACCCTAAATTCTGGAATCCTGCTTCCTTCTAGTTCTAAAGCTGAATTAGAAAGAGGTATCATCTGTTCTTTCGTTTGACTGAGATCTGGTGATCTTACTAGATGATAGGATGCCCAAATACCTGCAGTAACAATCAAGCCTACTATTAAGAATGGCAACCACCATCTATCTTTCCATTTCATCTCATTATTCCTCCCTTGTAATATCAATATCTGTCATCATATTCCCTCCATCCCAACCCTTATTCAATGTCACTGAAACACAAGAATACCGTCCGTTTATCTTTCATCTTTTCTCCCTCTTTTCTAAATTTGTTTCACCAACAATTCTCTCGTTGAGACACTCTTATAGTGCTCTATAAAAATCAACATCTGGCCAGTTTTCACAATGTAGAATAATTGCAAAAACGTAGAGATAAGATAGCAAAGCTCCCCTCCCCTAAACCGAAAGTGGAACTTGAAGTTTCACAATGTAAAGATCCGTGGAAGAGTTGATTTTTGTCGAGTATAGCCTTTTAGTTTATTTTTTAGTACTAGGCAAGGAGCTGCAGGCTGTACTGGAGTACGGCAAAGCGAGTGAACGAAGTAATAAAAGATAAACGAAATGACTATATAACCTATATCAGAAGCATCTTAACAAGCATATATATCCTTATTTTTAAAGCTATAATATGCATATATTAATATATGTACTGTTGTAAAAATACATAGCTATCATAGGTTATTCTTGCTTTCTATACAAAGACTGTTAGTTATAAGGTTTGACTAGTAGTCAAACCTTTGATATACGTAGTATATCAAAGACTCATATATTTATGCTCTTCTTGCGTGTTTTCCTATCTGATAGTAACTAAAAATTGTACAGATAACCTCATCTATAGCCTTTACCAAAAATCCACTGAGCTTCTTTTCTGATTTTTAAACAGTAACCCCAAAAGTTTGTCTTCTTTACTATAGAAGAGAACGTATAGAGAAAACTAAGACAAAAACCATGCTCAAACCGTGGCTATCCTGTATCGTCTATATACCACCTAGTTACAGTCTAATAGACAATCCCCTCCACATTCTCCTTTTCTCGCTCGTGAACACCTAGAACCAACTTGCTAGAACTTTAACAAGCTCGTGAAAAAACAGTTCACTAGATTGAACACAGGTGACTGCTTCATCATGCGTAAAAAACAGTTCACTAGATTGAACGCAGGTTACTGGTTCGTGATGCGTAAAAAACAGTTCACTAGATTGAACACAGGTAACTGCTTCATCATACGTGAAAAAACTGTCCACTGGACTGAACGCAGGTCGCTGCTTCATGATGCCTGAAAAAACAGTTCACTAGATTGACCATAGGTGACTGGTTCATCATGCGTGAAAAAATAGTTCACTAGATTGACCACAGGTGACTGGTTCATCATACGTGAAAAAACTGTCCATTGGACTGAACGCAGGTCGCTGCTTCATCATGAGTGAAAAATAGTTCACTAGATTGACCACAGGTGACTGGTTCATCATACGTGAAAAAACAGTACACTGGACTGAACGCAGGTCGCTGCTTCATGATGCATGAAAAATAGTTCACTAGATTTACCACATGTGACTGGTTCATCATGAGTGAAAAAACAGTCCATTGGACTGAATGCAGGTCGCTGCTTCATGATGCGTAAAAAACAGTACACTAGATTGAACACAGGTGGCTGGTTCGTGATGCGTGAAAAACAGTTCACTAGATTGACTACATGTGACTGGTTCATCATGAGTGAAAAAACAGTCCACTGGACTGTTTTTTTATGCTATACTAATCTATAGAATACTAAAGGAGGAATCTATGATAAAATTACTTGCCCTTGATATGGACGGTACTCTGCTAAATAGTCAGAAACAGCTGACTGAACCACAAATTAAAGCAATTCACAAGGCTGTTCAAAGTGGTGTCAAGCTAGTCCTTTGTACTGGGCGAATGTTGACGGGTGTTAAACCCTATTTTAACCAGTTGGGACTGGATGCAGAAAATGAATACGTCATTGTCAATAATGGCTGTTCAACCCATCAAACAAGTGACTGGAAACTTATCGACTGGGCTGAACTATCACCTGAACAAATCGAATACCTCGCAACTTTCCTACCAGAAAGCTCCATGCAATTAACCTTATTCGACGAGGAACACTACTATGTCCTTGAAGACGAACCCAACCAATACTCACACGCCGATGCCAAGCTGGTCTACGTTGAACCGACTATTTTAAGCATGGAGAATGCCACCAACCAGACCCGTCACCTTTTCCAAGCCATGTTTGTCGGTACACAGGAAGCAACGGATGCTTTTGAAACCAAACATGCATCAACGCTTAGCGAAAACTTTGATGTTGTTCGCTCTCAAGCTGTCCTGCTCGAAATCTTACCAGCAGGCACCAACAAGGCGTCTGCCTTGAAAAAACTAGCGGATCATTTGCAGATTTTACCAGAGGAAATTATGGCTATCGGAGATGCCAATAACGACATCGAAATGCTTACATTTGCAGGTCTTTCCATTGCAATGGGCAATGCCAATGATCTCGTCAAATCTCTAGCAGATGATATCACTGATACAAATGATCAAGATGGGGTCGCTAAAGCTATTTACAAACACATTATTGGCGAACATTCCTGAAATATGAACATTCCATAAAATATAAAAGGAGAAAAACATGAAATACCCTACTCTTTTAGACCGCTTCCTTGTCTACGTGAAAAAAAACACACGCTCAGACGAGAATTCAACCACTACACCTAGCACACAGAATCAGGTAGACTTTGCCCAAAATATCCTGCTTCCTGAAATGGAACGTATCGGACTTCAAAATATCCATTATCTACCAAACGGATTTGCAATCGGGACATTACCTGCCAATGATCCCAGTTTGACCCGCAAGATTGGCTTTATTGCCCACATGGATACAGCAGACTTTAATGCCGAGGGTGTAAATCCACAAATCATTGAAAACTACGATGGCAAACCGATTACTCTTGGTACATCTGGCTTCGAACTTCATCCAAAAGACTTCCCTCAATTAAACAATTACCATGGTCAAACCTTGATTACGACAGACGGAACCACCTTGCTTGGAGCAGACGATAAGTCAGGAATCGCTGAAATCATGACAGCCATTGAGTATCTGGTAACACATCCTGAAATCAAGCACTGCGAAATTCGAGTCGGATTTGGCCCTGATGAAGAAATTGGGGTGGGGGCAGATAAGTTTGATGTAAAAGATTTTGATGTCGATTTTGCCTACACCATGGACGGTGGTCCGCTTGGCGAACTTCAATACGAAACATTTAGTGCTGCTGCTGCCAAGATTGACTTTATCGGACGGAATGTTCATCCAGGTTCTGCTAAAGATCAAATGATCAATGCTTTCCAATTAGCCATTGATTTCCACACTGCTCTTCCAGAAGCAGATCGTCCTGAAAAGACAGACGGTTACCAAGGGTTCTTCCACCTAATGGATATGGCAGGAAGCGTAGATCAAGCACATACATCTTATATTATTCGTGATTTTGAAGAAGCTGATTTCCAAGCCCGCAAGCAGTTGATGTTAGATATTGCAGAAAAGATGAACCAAGAGTTTGATACACCAAGGATTATCGTCAATCTTCATGATCAATATTATAATATGAAGAAAATTATCGAAAAAGACATGACATCAATTACCATCGCAAAAGAGGTCATGGAAAATCTGGATATCAAGCCGATTATCGAGCCAGTCCGTGGCGGAACAGACGGGTCTAAGATTTCGTTCATGGGGATTCCAACTCCAAATATCTTTGCAGGTGGTGAAAACATGCACGGACGCTTTGAATTTGTTAGCTTTGAAACTATGGAAAAAGCCGTTGATGTTATTTTGGGTATTGTTGGACATCGATAAAATAAGAACACTATAAACGCCTTTTATGCCAAAATAGAGAAAAAAACTACTTCTTTCTCAATGGTCTAAGGCGTTTTTTTCACGTGCAACCAAGAGTAGCAAGATGTAAACGAAGCTTTCTTGGCGGAAATCCCCCCATTTGATAGAATAGAATTAAGGAGGTGACACTATGTTACTAAATGAAAAAATCCGTCTCATTCGAACTCTTCATCAACTATCACAGGAACAACTTGCTGAAAGATTTGCTGTCAGCCGCCAATCTATCTCTAAATGGGAAAATGGTAGCTCTATTCCTGACCTGCACATGCTGGTAAAGATTGCTGATTTTGCAGACATCAGTTTGGACCAACTGGTTCAAGAAGAAATCGATTTACCTATCCAGCAAGATTCAGATTACCTGGCATCAGAAACAAAACCTCAGTTAACTACCAACCTTTCTATCCAATACTATCTTGGTAAAGTCTGTGATGTTTCTCTCAACACCATGTGGTATCAGGTTCTACGGAATATCAAAATCGTTGGTCTTTACCAAAATATGGTTTGCTTTGAAAAACATCAACGCTACGGCTACTTTAACCTCCACCGCTGTGTCGATATTCTCGTAAAAAAGGAGGAAGATTATACAAGCCATAATCAAATTTCCCTCGGAAAATGCAAGGCTTATACTAATATCAATCGATTTTTTGGAGGAAATCACTATCCTTTCAGCCAAGTAAAAGCTGTCCATGAAAACAGTATCGAACTTCAAACAGGTATATTCACTACTACGATTGATTTTGAACATTTGGTCTTTTTGATGATGAAATAACTTCAAGGCTGAAACAAAATCTCGGTTTCATAACCACCTATCGGACGAATACTTTGATGTAGCGCTATCAACTTAGGGGAGTACAATACTCCACTGGAGTATTGTAGCCCGAACCAAAAAACTAAAGAGAGAGGGAATACTCCAGTCGAGTATTGTAGCCCGAACCAGAAAACTAAAGAGAGAGGGAATACTCCAGTCGAGTATTGTAGCCCGAACCAGAAAACTAAAGAGAGAGGGAATACTCCAGTCGAGTATTGTAGCCCGAACCAAAAAACTAAAGAGAGAGGGAGATACTCCAGTGGATTGTAGCCCGAACCAGAACACTGACGGTAGCTAGCTGGCTATTCCCTGCATTTCATTTGATGATGACCCTTGATCGCTTCAACAGGGCATAACCGTCTACTAAGAGAGGCTGTAGATGAGTAACGAATAGAAACTTCGGCTGACCCCTTTTCTCTCCCCTTGAAAAATCCCTTTCATTCTGCTACAATGAAGCAAGTACAAAGGAGGGATTATGAACCAACAAGCATACAATTTAAAACTAGCTGAACGCGGTGCTGTCTTGTCGATTATCGCCTATGTGATTTTATCTGGTGCAAAGCTAGCTGCCGGATCCCTCTTCCACTCGGATGCCCTGACTGCGGATGCTTTTAATAATATTTCTGATATTATCGGCAATATCGCAGTGCTGATTGGGCTAAGAATGGCACGAAAACCTGCGGATACTGATCATAAATTTGGTCACTGGAAAATGGAAGACCTGGCAAGTCTCATTACCTCTTTCATCATGTTTGTCGTTGGTTTTCAGGTTCTCCATAGCACTATCCAAAAACTCCTCAGCAGGGAAAATGTTGAGATTGATATCATGGGTGCGATCATCGGAATCATCTCTGCCCTCGTCATGTTTGCCGTATATCTCTATAATAAACGTTTAGCGAAAAAGGTTCATTCAAAGGCCTTAGAAGCAACAGCCAAGGACAATCTCTCCGATGCCCTAACCTCTATCGGAACCTCTATTGCTGTATTTGCAGCAGCCTTTCAATTTCCAATTATTGATAAAATTGCAGCCATTATCATCACTTTCTTCATCTTAAGAACAGCCTACGAAATTTTCATGGAAAGTTTCTTCACTCTATCAGACGGTTTTGATGAAGAATTACTCCATAAATACAAAACGGATATCCTCAAACTACCTAAGATTAGCGCAGTCAAATCCCAACGTGGTAGGACCTACGGAGCCAATATCTACCTCGATATCGTCCTTGAAATGAATCCTGATTTATCTGTCTATGAAAGTCATGAGGTGACGGAGCAAGTCGAACAACTCTTGATTTTAAAACATGGAGTCTTTGATGTTGATATCCATGTTGAGCCGTCTGAAACTCCCCATGATGAGATGTATGAACATCTCTTTGATAAGCTCTACCGCTTTGAAGCTGAAATTCAGGCACATGAAAAAGGGTACCAAGATCTCATTAAGGACGACTATCTCTTGATTGATGAGAATGGACACTATCTCAACAAGGAGCAGATGTTACAATCTCATCCCATCCAATCTACCTATCTGACCAATTTTCAAATGGTTTCTATCAGCCAAAAATCAAAACTGGTCACCTTTGAAATTGGTGATAAGGTCCACAGCTCTCTCTGGCGTCGCCACGAAGTCTGGCAGGTCGTCTTTCATCAAATAACACAAAAACTGAACTAGCAAACTAGTTCAGTTTTTGTGTCATATACAATCAAAATCAAGTGGTCGGTAAAACGATGCAGAAATGACAGAGCTAGAATAAACATATCACAACAATCAAGACTGCGGAAGCTCGACCTTATCCCACTTTCTATCTTTCTACTGCCGTCGCAATTTCGGCAACAAGGGTTAAATCTGTTAGTCCTGTCACCTTCTCAATCACACTTGTAAGAGATTCCTGGGCAAGCATCTCTTGTAATTCTAGCGATTGAGTATCTGTTTCATCCTTATATTCAAAGATGTAGCGAACTGTTTGAAGCAGGGCATCGTAGGACAAGCCACGCTCCCTCAATTCTCGAATTGGACGAATAAAGCGCTCATCATAGCCAAGTTTGCGGATTGGTGTGCGAGCTACCCGAGTCACAGCGTCTATAATAAATGGATTTTCAAAGCGACTGATGATAATCTTGTGATAGTCTTCAAGCGCTCTTGCTTCAAAGCCCCATTTGGCAACCAAAAGGCTACGGATTTCAGCAAGTACTGCTTCAACTTTCGCCTTGACAGTTGGATTTTCAAGTGCTTCTAAAATAGTTTGAGCTCCGAAATGCGCCCCGATATAAGCTGATGTTGCATGTCCTGAGTTTACCGAGAATAGTTTCCGTTCAATAAAAGGTTTCAAATCTGCTTCATAGTGGACTTTGCCCAGTTTCAAGTCAGGATTTTTCATGGCATGCGTTTCAACGACCCACTCATTGAAAGGTTCCACCACGACAAAAAGTGGATCTTCATGATTTTGAGCAGGAACAATCCGGTCTACCGCAGCATTTGGAAAACCGATATGCTCCTCCGCAAAGGTCAAACCTGCTTCAGACAAGTGTTTCTTCACTTCTTCGTAAAGAAAACTAGAACCACCAATCATATTTTCACAAGCAAGGATATCAAGTGGCTGAAGATTTCCTGCCTCCCGGCGTGCTTCAATGCCCTGTGCTATAAGACCTGCGATAAAGGGAAGAATAGTTGGACCAATCGCTGTAGTTACTAGATTTGCCTCTGCAATAGCTACTACGACTTCCTCAGGATGAATGCGATTATTAATCCCCCGTACACCAGATACAACAATGTGGCGTTGCCCTTCTTCTGCAATCTCGATTTCATAGCTACCGCGTTCGTTGAGAGCGTCAATAATCTGCTCATTGACATCAACAAAGGCAATTTCAAAGCCATTTTCAAATAAAATTTCACCGATAAAACCGCGACCGATATTTCCTGCACCAAAGTGGACTGCTTTTTTCATGTTCACACCTTCTTCTTTACTCAACACTGTTTAAAAGAGCCATTACTTCATCTTTTGAAGCTGCATCTGCTAGTTTGACTACATTATCTACATCTGCACAAAAGATAGAGATTTTTTGAATGATGTCCAGATGTTCATCACCAAGTCCTGCAATTCCAAAGAGGACTGTCGCAATTTTCGGATCGGCTTCCGTCCCAAAATTTACCCCAGCAGGGACTTGGACAATGGTCATTCCTGATGAAAGAACTTCTTTTTTTGCTGCGTCTGTCCCATGTGGAATCGCAATAAAGTTGCCCATGTAGACGGAGAGTTCTTGGTTCCGCTCAATCATCGCCTCAATATAGGCTTCATTGACATGACCTGCCTCCACTAGTTGGCGTCCGCAAAAGCGGATCGCTTCTTCTTTTGTTGCAAATACTTGCCCTAATTGAATCAATTCTTGTTGAAGTTCCATATTAATTCTCCCATTGTTTAATTTTTTCATTGAAGATTGAATTCAGAAGTTGATAAATGATTTCCTGATTTCCTGTACGATAAATTTCTGTATAAAGATTATTTTCGATAATGGACTGGCTGATAGCTGTCATCAGTTCTCTAATTTCTTCCTGCTCACCTAGCTTAGTCAACATGACCAAGACCCGCTGGACATTTTCTGGGTGATTGTTCATCGACAAGGCTGTAACTGGCTGCTGTAGGGAAACGACTTGAAATTGGCTCTGAACCACTTGACTAGACTGGGTATGAATCAATGCCAGATTCGTATTGGGAATAGCAAGAGGACTCAGCTCAAAGCGTGAAAGCAACTTTTTAGCTAGATAGCCAGAATCCTTGATGTAAGGAAGATGCTTAACAATCTGGATGACTGTCTCTTCAAATGTCGCAGGATTCTCTAAATCATAGAGTGAAAAATGTTCCAGTAACTGACTGCTACCTTTCAAATAGGCCTGCAAATCATAGTGCTTGTTAACTACGATATCCTCACGAACCGCCACCGTCCGCTCCTCTTGAATAGACTGCAATCTTTCTTGTAAGTCTAAAATTTCCTTGGTACTGGGAAAGGTTGAAATAACATCAATATCCATCTGCGGAATTGGCTTGGTCGTCAGGCAATAATCATACTGCTCTAAGTTTAACCTTGCAAGCTGGGTCGTGCTTTGCACGTCCATCCATCCCACAAACGGTGCCACACTTTTAATCTTGGATACAAGGACGCTGGTTGTCAAGGGGCGCTCATCTGTCACCAAAAGCATGCGAATAGGATAAATATCCGGACTTCTTCTAAGACTAGAAGCAAAGTGGAGCGTCACCAATTCATATTCATATTCATTGTGAATATAGCTTGGGAAAAGATCCTGCATAACCAGGCTTACAAGACTGTGTAAGAAAGAATTTCTCTGGGTCGCCAGATAGGCTATCTTGGTCGTTGCACTGTCTGGAAAAAGAACGGGTACCGCTAAACTCAAGCGAAGATGATGAAACAATAAGGGAAAGAGCTCCTTATCCTTGACGAACTCAATCTTAGTGAAACGCGAGATACTGTCCACCAATTGGGAAATACTGTAATAAAAGCCACCGTCAAAACTCTCGCTAAACAAGGGTACTTCCTGCCGCTTGATAATAACCTCATCTAGGATTGTCGCAAAATAGATGATCTCTTGTATATTATAAAATCGCTTGGTTTCCTTAGCCAGATCTGTAAAAACTTTTTGAGCAAAATCAAGGGCTGCTTTCGATACATTAACCTGCTGGTCTAACTCTCCCTGATTATCTGCTAGCCCCAGTAAAATCATCAGAAACTCCTTGAGTTTCGGGTCTATATCACCTAGTAAACTTTGATAACGTTCAAATACCTGACGAGCCTGTCTGGTCCTGTACACCTGCAAAGCTGGAAAATCAGCATAGTTGTCCGTCCAAAAATCTTGAATTGAAATGGTATTGGCCAGTAAAATAGCTAAGAAGCGCCGCTTCTGACTGGTTTTACTCTCCACTCGATACCCACGTTGACGGACCAATTCCAAGCCAAATACTCTGAGACAGCGTTCAATTTCTGCAATATCTTGAATAACAGTAACGTTTGATACCAAAAAGCGCTCTTGAAATTGCTCATTGGTCACCACTTCCTGACTGGTCAACAGTTGATAGGTCATCAAGGTCTGACGTTGACTCGGAGTATAGGTGGTATCTGCCTGATAATCACTCAAGGCAGAAAGATTTCCCGATAAGTAGTATTTCTTTCCGTCCTTAATCAAATGAATCTTTTCTGTGGACAAACTCTCTGTCAAATCCGACAAGGTTCGGTAGACTGTCCGTGAAGAGACCTGTAAGATATCCACCATTTCCTTTAAGGAAAGCTTTCCCACCTGAAGGAAAGCTTTCATCAATTGTTCTTCTCGTTTGGTTAGTAACATACTTTTATTATACTACAGTCGCTCTAAATTGTCTGTTCGAATAAGACCTGCTTATTTGTGAATTGTCGCCACCAATTTGTCATATTCAGGCGTTGTTACAAGACTATCAACAGCCATAATTGTTGCTTTTGGAACTACCCCCTGCACCGTCGCTTGCTGGGTAAGAGTAGTCACAATCAAACTGGTTTCTGCATTGTATCTTGACAAGTCTGTATATGGTACACTGATAACTGGAATCTTAATTCCCTTGTTTTTAAAGATGGCACTCAGCGTTGCTTGCCCCATTGTCGCTGATCCTTGAGCCTCACCATAGGCAAAAATCACTCTATCAACACCATTCAAATCTGGTGTTCCCTCTCCACCTCTAGCTTCTACTTGAGTTGGAGCTACTGTAGCTGTTTGCTGGGTCAACTGGGCAATAATGTCATCATATTTTGGTGAAGTCAAGAAATTATCCACTGCTATGTGAATGGCACGAGGTGTACGTTGTGCAGCACGAACGGCCAATTCTTCTTGCGTGATGATAAGCGTGTGGTCTGTGTCTTGAAGATTTGCAATGGCCTTGTTTGTCACAGGGATATTCAATCCTGCTTTCTTTACCTTATCGCGGAGGAGGGATGCGCCCATAGCAGAGCTTCCCATACCTGCATCACAGGCAAAAATGATTTGGTGCACAGTATCTACTGTCATATCCTCTGAAAGTGCAACCTGTGCTTGCCCCTTTGCAACAGCTTTTGCAGCTTTAGTGGCTGCTTGTGCTGATTCAAGAGAAGCACTTTCTGATTTGTCAGCTTTCAAGACAAGGGAAGCAACAAGGAAAGAGGCCAGAGCTCCCGCAAACACACCGCCCCACACCGCTAAAAGATTTGCGAAATAATTTCCTTCTTTTGGTACAAGACCAGTAATAGCAATGATTGATCCTGGTGAAGATGCTCCTACAAGACCTGCATTCAATAATTGGAAAGTAAAGGTTCCAGATACACCACCTGCGATAGCTGCTAGAAAGAGGGCGGGCTTCATCATTACATACGGGAAGTAGATTTCATGAATTCCTCCGAAGAAGTGAATAATCATTGCTCCCCATGAAGAAGATTTGGCAGAACCTTTGCCAAATAAAGCATAGGCAAATAGGATCCCCAAGCCAGGCCCTGGGTTTGCTTCCAAAAGAAAGAGGACAGATTTTCCGACTTTTAATACCTGCTCTGTCCCAAGCGGTGTAAAGATACCATGGTTAAGAGCATTGTTCAAGAACAAGACTTTTGCTGGCTCGATGATAATATTGGCTAATGGCAAGAGCCTCATATCCACAATCGCTTGTACTCCACCTCCGATAGCACTTGTCATGTTGGATACGAATGGACCGACTACTTTAAAGCTGACAAGCATCAAAGCAAATCCAATCAATCCCGCTGAGAAGTTATTGACCAACATTTCAAAACCAGGACGGATCTTTTCTTGAAAAGCCTGGTCAAATTTTTTGATTACCCAAGCTCCAAATGGGCCGACAAGCATGGCACCGATGAACATTGGCACTTCTGAACCAGCAATAACCCCCATGGTCAAGATAGCCCCGACTACACCACCGCGTTGACCGTAGACATTATAACCACCTGTATAGCCTATTAACAGTGGCAATAAATAAGTAATCATTGGCACTACAATCGTAGCAAACTCATCGTTCGGAAGCCAGCCCTTTTCAATAAAGAGCGAGGTCAAGACCCCCCATGCAATAAACGATCCAATATTGGGCATGACCATATTTGATAAAGTCGTGCCTAGCTTTTGAATCCGAACTCTCAATGAAGAATTTTCCATATTTATCCTCCTAATACTCAATAAAACACAACAGTTGACGAAGAATCATTTGGGTTTTATTGAGTATAAATTTTTCTAATTTTATTATACAAGCTCTTTTTGCAGAAAAAAACTCAAATCTTGGCACAAAAATTTTGACAAAATGAGAGAATAGAAAAAAGACGAGAAATATCCCCGCCTTTTATCCATTATTTATTCTTCACTGCATCTGTAGCGACATCTTCTCCAAACCATTTATTGGAAATCTTTTGGAAGCTACCGTCCGCATATAATTCTTTGAAAGCTGTATTGATTTTCTCCACCAAGGTCGTGTCTGCCTTGCGGGCACCAACTGCAAAAGCCTCCTGTTCAAATCCTGCATCGATGATGTTATAATCGCTCATCAATCCCTCTTGTTGCAAATAATAATTTGCATAGACACGATCAATCAAGAGACCATCAATTCGATCATTTTTTAAATCAATCAAAGCTTCGTTAAAGGTTGCATATTGGGTCGCTTCATTATTTTTGACAATATCTTTTAAAATAGCCGGCTGTGCTTCAAAATTGGTATAGCCAGATGAACCAGCTTGGGCGCCTAGCACCTTATCTTTCATACCATTACTATCTACAATATTAGAAGATTTTTTAGTCACCAAGACCTGGAGATTGGCCATATAATCATCTGTAAATAAGACTTTTTCACGGCGCGCGTCTGTCGCTGAATAACCATTCCAAATCAAATCAATATTGCCATTGTTTAATTCGGTTTCTTTCAAATCCCAGTCAATCGGTTGCCACTCAATGACTAGACCGTATTTATCAAAGACTGTTGTTGCTAAATCAATATCAAAACCTGCATATTGACCATTTTTTTCTTCAAACCCCATTGGCACAAATGTTTTATCAAAGCCAATCGTGATTTTTTTACTCTCTTCATAACTAGACCAGTTATCTTTTTTGACTGGAGAGCTGCTAGAGCCACATGCTGCAAGGGCAAGGCTTGCCACTATAGCTACTGCACCGCTTATCATTGCTTTCATTTTCATATTCTAGTCCCCTTTTTTACTGATGTTCACTTTAGTTTTTAGGTGTTATCTTGATAATCTCATCAGCGATATTTTCAGCAAACTGCATGTCATGGGTGACAACGATTTGTGTAATACCAGTTCTACGATTTTCAAGAATGAGATTCTCTACCTCTTTTCGTAACTCAGGGTCAAGAGCTGAAGTTGGTTCATCATAACCAATCATCTCAGGATCAATCATCATCGCACGCGCCAAAGCAACACGCTGCTTTTGCCCACCTGATAAGGAATAGGGATAAGCATCTGCATGATTAACAAGACCAAGAGTTTCAAGCAGTTGACG
The DNA here is from genome assembly GCF_004569635.1 of Streptococcus sp. LYSM12. Classification (GTDB taxonomy): domain Bacteria; phylum Bacillota; class Bacilli; order Lactobacillales; family Streptococcaceae; genus Streptococcus. Next base: position 9,580 of record NZ_SPOZ01000001.1, on the reverse strand, counting down.
GGCTTTGCTTTCAGCCGCTACACGAGAAATATTCTGCGTTTTAATGGGCGACAAGATAAGATTTTCCAATACTGATAAATGTGGAAACAGCTGAAAATCTTGGAAAACAAAGCCCAATAAATGTCGTTTCCCTAACTCCTCTAATGGCAGTTCTTCTCCATTGTAAATCAACTGACCAGAGTCAATCGTCTCAAGTCCTGCCAACATCCGTAGCAAGGTCGTTTTCCCGCCGCCAGATTGGCCAACAATGGCAAGAATTTTTCCTTCTGGAATCACGAGGTCATAGTTGGAAAAGATCTGCTTATTCTCAAAACATTTGGAAAGATTGCGTACTTCTAACATAAGACCTCCTATTTATAATAATCAAATTTTTTCTCAATCTTATTGGCAAAGAGGGTCACAAGACCAATCATCACCAAATATAAGGCACCTGCAATGAACATAGGTGTTAGGCTGACATCACGATTGGCAGCTGTCCGACTAGCAAGCAACAAATCATTTACCCCAAGAGCATAGATCAAAGAAGTGTCCTTGACCAAGGTGGTCACTTCATTGAAAACACTTGGTAAAACAATTTTGACTACCTGAGGCAAGACGATATAGCGAACGGTCTGTATCGGCGTGAATTTCAAGACTTTTGCTGCCTCATACTGACCAGCAGGAATTGCTTCGATTCCTCCACGAAAGATTTCTGAAAAATAAGCCGCGTAGTTCAAGGTGAAAGTGATTATTACCGCAGGCATCCGATCAACAGTAACACCGATACTTGGCAAAACATAATATACAAAAATTAGCTGAAGCAACAAGGGAGTTCCCCGCATGATGAGTACGTAAAATTTCAAAAACCAAAGCAAGGGCTTAAATGGAATTTTCATCAAAAAGGCAACAAGTGCTCCTAATGGAAGAGATAAGAGCAAGACCATCACAAAGACTTGCAAAGATACCATAGCTCCATTAAATAAGCTCGGTAAAATCTCAAACATATATCCCATAAACTCCTCCAAATTTGTAATTAAACTCTAGTATAACAGAAATTTCTGAAAATTAAAAGACCTTTTCCTGCATTTTTCTAAGGTGAAATGGTATGTTATTCTACATTCAAGTAGACAAAACTCCACTGCTAAACGTAAATCCCTCCATAGAATGGGAAAGGGGACATTTCTACACTAGCTACCGTTTACTGCAATCTAGCTGTTCCATCAACTATTTATTTTGCTCCTGTAAGATTTTAGAGTAGCCGTATATCCTTTTCTATTTTCTCGTATCAGCAAAACTTAAAAACTAACCAATCGAGATAAGAATGGGTCACAAGAACTTCTATTGAAGCATCGTATCCACTCTTTCGTTTTCAAAGATGATCGTTCCAAATAGCCCAGATTTTTTCAAAAGGGGACCAAGGTAAAACTGGTAAAATGAAATTAGTTTGTATCGTCTCTCGCCTACTTTATTTTCCGGCCTTACATCATTACGTAAAAAATCCTCGTAGTTTTACTACGAGGAACGGTGATATAGTCTTTTCATTTGCTTTTATAGCCGTTTCGTTTATTTTTAGTACTAGGCAACGAGTCGCAGCTAGTACTGGAGTACAGAAAAACGAGTGAACGAAGTCATAAAAGATAAACGAAATGACTATAGTATTGGGTAACAAGCTGCAGGTTGTACTAGAGTACAGCAAGACGAGTGAACGAAGTCATAGAAGATAAACGAAATGACTGTCAATAGCAACAGCTAGTCTTACTCGACTGTAACAGCCTTAGCCAAATTGCGTGGTTTATCAACATCCAGCCCACGTTGAAGAGATGCATAGTAGGCAATCAGCTGAGTTGGAATGACCATTGAAATGCTAGAGAGGAAAGGATGAACCTTGTTGACCACAATATCATCATCTTCACGCTCCAGACCTTCTTCAACAATAGTTAAGCTATAAGCACCTCGAGAAACTACTTCTGCGATATTTCCGCGTGTATGCGCAGCAACTTTCTCGCTCGCTGAAATCAAAGCAATCACTGGTGTGCCATCTTCAATCAGAGAAATCGTTCCATGCTTTAACTCACCAGCTGCAAACCCCTCACATTGGATATAAGAAATTTCTTTTAATTTAAGCGCAGCTTCAATCGTTACATAATAGTCATTTCCACGACCAATATAAAAGGCATTACGAGTTGTTGCAAGCAATTTCTCCACTTTTTCTGCAATCATATCTTTCTCAGACAGGGTCGCTTCAATCGATTGTGCAACCATTGATAATTCATGTACCAAATCAAACTCGTGCGCTTCTTGCTTACCATTTGCTTCTCCGACTGCCTTTGCTAGGAAAGCAAGAGCCGCAATTTGTGCTGTATAGGCCTTGGTAGAGGCAACCGCAATTTCAGGACCTGCATGAAGTAGCATGGTATAAGTCGCTTCACGTGAGAGGGTAGAACCTGGCACATTGGTAATGGTCAAACTTGGAATCCCCATTTCATTCGCTTTCACCAATACTTGACGGCTATCTGCTGTTTCTCCAGACTGGGTCAACAAGATGAAAAGTGGTTTCTTGCTCAAGAGTGGCATATGGTAACCCCACTCAGAAGCTACACCTAATTCAACTGGCGTATCTGTCAATGCTTCAAGCATGTTCTTAGATGCATAACCTGCATTGTAAGAGGTCCCTGCTGCAAGAATGTAAAGACGATCTGCTTCCTGAACAGCTTTGACAATAGCAGGGTCAACCATCATCTGACCACCTACATCAGAGTACGCATTGATCAACTTACGCATCACGGTTGGCTGCTCATCAATTTCTTTTAACATATAAAAAGGATAAGTCCCTTTACCAATGTCTGACAAGTCCAATTCTGCTATATAGCTGCCACGTTCGATTGGACTACCGTCATAGTCCATGATTTCCACTCTTTCCTTTGTCACGATGACCAATTCCTTATCGTGAATTTCCATATATTCATTAGTTTCACGAATCATCGCCATGGCATCTGAGCAGACCATATTGTAACCAGCTCCCAGACCGATAAGAAGCGGTGATTTATTCTTGGCTACATAAATCATATCTGGTTTTGTAGCATCAATCAAAGCAAAGGCATAGGAGCCTTGGATAATCTGAAGAGCTTTCTTGAAAGCCTCAAGTACAGACAAGCCATCTTCTTCGACAAATTTACCAATTAAATGAACTGCAATCTCTGTATCTGTCTGCCCCTTAAAATCGTGACCTGCCAAATAGGTATTTTTCATTTCAAGATAGTTCTCAATCACTCCGTTATGAACAAGGACGAAACGTCCTGTTTGTGACGTATGAGGATGAGCATTATCTTCAGTCGGTTTCCCGTGGGTTGCCCAGCGGGTATGCCCGATTCCTATGTTCCCCTCCACAGAATCTCCGACCTTAGCCGATAAATCGGCAATACGACCAACAGATTTGACTAAATGTCCTGTTTCGCCACCGGTGACAAAAATTCCCGCTGAATCATACCCACGGTATTCTAATTTTTCAAGTCCCTGAATTAAAATATCAGTTGCGTTTGTATTTCCAACAACACCAACGATTCCACACATATTGTTTTCCGTCCATTTCTAAATAAAGGATTTTATAAATTGGTATAGTCATCTATTTTTTAAATAAAACCAATAAAAATAGTATATATAAAAGATTTTAGTTTGTCAAACTTAAAATTGGTCTAGTCTAATTGGTACAAAAAAACTAACCCTACTTCTGGGTTAGTCCGATATCAATAAAGCCAAATTCCCCTATGGGACTGACACGGAAAGTCAAACGACCGATAACCTGTTTAGAAGAAATTAAACCAAGTGTACGACTATCTTCACGGTTGGTCCGTATGTCATTTAGAATCCAGTAATTTTTTTTCTCAAGACGAGGGACAATGATATCTTCTGTATAATAGTCTTGATGACTTGCTGACTTACTGAGGTAGGTCTCCTCAACAATTTCATTATTGCGATACAAGACATCATCCATATAGGTCACACTATCTCCCTCCTTAGCAATGAGGCGACCGACATGTTCTGTCCCGTCTACTTGATACAAGACAAAATCACCATATTCGAGTTCTCTGCCTTTCACTGCAATGATAATATCATTTTCTTTGAGGTAGTGATTTGCCATTTGCTTCGTTATGGTGACTGGTTCAAAGACCCAAATGCGCAATGCAATCATTCCTAATGCCAACAAACTAACTACAATCACTCGATGAATCAATTCTCTTTTTGCCATAATCCTCCCCATTCCTTTACTACTAGTATAGCATATTTTCTCAAGATTTACCGAAGACTTTCTCCCATGATTTTTGCGTAAACCATCTCTGCTACAAGCTGATTTCCAAACGGAGTCAAATGTAGACCGTCACTATAACACTCTAAACGTCCCTCTGTTAGCGAATAAAGGTTAATCCATTCTAATCCCCTATCCTCAGCAATTCTAGGGATGATTTCCTGAAGTTCTGTACGAACAATGTCATTGTTGAGCCCAAAACGACTGGTCGGCACATAAGGAGGTACTAAGAGATAGACATCTGGTTGACTAGACATTTGCAGATAACGATCAACTAGTTCACCATATTCCTTGATAAACCGTTCTTTATTCCAGTACGGAGCGCGACTATCATTCGTTCCAATCATGATGATGACAATATCTGCCTCACTCTCGAGCGACAACTGAGCATTTCTTTCCTGTAAATAGGGATAATCTGAGGTAGATTGCAAAGAACGACCACTCAGACCAAAATTAAATACTTGATAATGATGACCTAACTTTGTAGCCAAAATGCTAGGATAAGCATCCCGTTCTCGATTTTCTAAGCCATAACCATAGGTCAAACTATCACCAACAGTCGCAACTCTCACAGCTCCACTCCCAATTATCATGACTTCTGGGTACATTACATCTGACATAGCTTCTCCTTTTTTCTATTCTAACATTTTCAAAAAAATAAAGAAACCCTCTTGTCTTTATGCTATACTAGAGATATGAAGCAAAAGAAGATTATAATTATTGGCGGAGGAATTGTCGGCTCTACTGCTGCTTTTTACCTCTCTCAGACCCCAAACATGCAAATCACGCTCATCGATGACGGGACAGGAAATGCGACAAGAGCTGCTGCTGGTATCATCTGTCCTTGGCTCTCCCAGCGTCGCAACCAGACCTGGTATCACTTGGTTGATAAAGGAGCAGCTTTTTATCTAGACCTGATGCAAGATTTACAGAAAGCAGGTATTACACACCTCCCTTACAAACAAACTGGAACCTTGGTATTTAAAAAGAAAGATTCCCTACTAAACCAATTAGCAACTCTTGCTCAAGAAAGACAGAAGCACTCTCCAATGATTGCTCAGATTGACATATTAAAAGGACAAGAATTAAGCACACAAATTCCCCCTCTTGTAACAGACCAAGGTGCTGTTCTCACGCATGGCGGCGGACGGGTTGACGGTGGACAACTGCTGGATCAACTGCTGGGGCTATTTCAACAGCAAGGAGGACACTTCATCCAAGGAAAGGCCCAGCTCTTACCTGATAATCAGGTACAGATAGACGAGATTATATATGACTATGACGAGCTTATCTTGGCAGCAGGTGCTTGGTTGCCAGACCTCCTCACTCCCTTAGGCTACAAGGTCGATATAAGGCCACAAAAGGGACAATTACTGTCCATTGATACACACTTTACAACCGACAACTGGCCTGGCTGTATGCTCCATGGGGAAATCGACATCCTGGCATTTGAACAAGGAAAGTTAGTCATCGGAGCGACCCATGAAAATGATCAGGGGTATAATTTGTCATTGGATAGGGAAAAAATCCAGCAGATGAAAGAGGTGGCGTCTGCTGTTATTCCTGACTTACAACAATACGAAATCAGCCATACGCGCGTTGGTACCAGAGCCTATACCTCTGATTTTCTGCCTTTCTACGGACGCCTGTCTGAACATCCCGCTATTTTAGTAGCCAGTGGTCTAGGCTCCTCCGGCCTCACCTGCGGGCCTTTTATCGGCTGGCAATTGGCACAATCTATCCTTAAACAACCCCATGAATTTGATGCCAATCCTTATTCACCCGATCCTTACATCAAGATACAAGGGCGGTTAAAAAGCGAATGAAAAATAGGCGGCCGAACAGAAACGGAACGCTTCGTAGTGAGACCCCGACGAGGATAGCTAGGCTCATCACAAATGAAATGCAGGGAGGAGCCAGATAGCTACCGTCAAGCGGCCGAACAGAAGCGGAACGCTTCGTAGTGAGACCCCGACGAGGATAGCTAGGCTAGTCCCAAACGAAAGTGTAGGGAATTGCCAGATAGCTACCGCTAAGAAATACATTTATTTTTTGTGATTACAGTCTTTTTTAGACTGTTTTTTCTTTTGTATACAGCTCTTAGCCCGAGTTCAATTACACCAAGATACGAGGACGTAAAGAAAAAAGTAAAAATTGACGAAGTGTTCAAGTATATCAAAACACAAAAGCCTTCAAACATTCATACGATAAAGTGTTAGGGAGCAAGAAAGAACTCGGCAGATAGAAAAAAGAGTTCGCTTCAACATCCCACCTCTGCGCTGAGATGTTGAAGCGAACTCTAAGAAGTGGAGATAATCTTTTTAATCAGCTCCTATTCTATATTATGCCAAAGACCGAACTCATTGGTCTACAATTACCATAGATTTAATGACCTTACGATCTGCCATGTCTTGGTAGGCTTGATTGATATCTTCCAAAGAATAGGTCTGCGTAAAGACACGTCCTGGATTGATATCCCCGTCAAGCACAGCTTTTAGTAAGACTTGCTTGTTATAAGTAGTGACTGAAGCTGGACCACCTGCAACTGAGATATTTTGGGCAAAAGTTGAACCAAGTGGACGACTGTCATAATGCGGTACACCAACAAATCCGACACGTCCGCCATTGTGAAGCACACCGAGTGCTTGTTCGATTGCAGCCTCAGTTCCTACACATTCAAGTGCAACATCTGCCCCGCCACCTAATAGTTCACGTATTTTTACGATTCCCTCTTCGCCACGTTCTGCTACGACAGCCGTTGCACCTGATTCTAATGCCAAAGCTTGACGGTCGCCATGACGGCTCATCAAGACAATCTGTGAAGCACCCATCATTTTAGCAGCAATAACCGCACATTGCCCAACTGCTCCATCTCCAATCACAACTACCTTGTCCCCAGGCTGAACATGCGCTACTTTTGCTGCATGATAGCCCGTTGGCATGACATCAGCCAAGGTCAAGAGGGACTTGAGCATGCTTTCTGAATAGTCAGAGGGTTGTCCTGGTACTTTCACCAAGGCCCAATTTCCATAGTGAAAACGGAGGTACTCTGACTGGAACCCTCCGCCCCAGTTCGTCGGGGCTGGATGATTATCACAGGTGCCATCAAACCCTGCACGGCAGGCATCACAATGGCCGCAGCCATGCGTAAAGGGAACAATGACAAAATCACCTGGCTTAACTGTAGTAATCTCACTACCTACTTCTTCGACAATTCCCAAAGCCTCATGTCCTGAATTAATCGAATGTGGTTCGCGATCATCTCCATGTGAATAAGACCATAGATCTGATCCACAGACACAAGCTCGCACAATCTTGATAATCACATCATCTTTTTCTCGAATCTGAGGCTTGTCTATCTCACCGATAATCATCGAACCAGCCTTTTCAAAAATTGCTGTTTTCATCCCTTTTCCTCACTTTCTTTATTAAGGTGCTTCTAGTATAGCACTTGAAGTGAACTCTAAGTCAAGATTATTTTGAAATTTCTATAGCGACTCGTTTCTTCCTCTCAACAATAGGTAAGCAAGCAGGCAGGCAAGCACCATTAAACAGCTACTAATGTAAAAAGGAGTGATAAAGGTTTCAATCTGGAATTTTTCCAACAATTTAGTGAGGAATATAGGCGTTAAAACAACTCCAATATTGCCTCCTGTAATAGCAAGACTAGTTACAAAATGGACTTGTTCTTTCGAAAATTGCTTGGAAATATAGTAAAAATTAAAGGACATGATACCAACAAAACTCATTCCAACCAATATGCTTGCAATGATAAAGAGAGGAAGATGAAACGGTAGGGTAAAGAGGAAATTACCAATCCCCATTGCAATGAGAACTGCAAAAAGAGTCGTATCTCCCAATTTCTTTAAAATCGGTCCAAAACAACAGCCCGTAATAATCCCACTAAAGGCTAAAATAGTGAGCAGCTGACTAGACAAGGTGGTCGAAAAACCATATTGAGTCACGAGTAAACTCGGAATTTTAATGGTCGCCCCAATATAACTGATGCCAACTAGGAAAGTTAGAGCCGTAACCAATCCTACTTGATAATTCCATGTCATAGCATCTTTTACCGGTACCTGAGCCTGGCTAGATTCAGGAATATTCAGATAAAAGAGAATAAAGGCTGGAAAGGCAAGCAAATAGACTAAAAAGGTATAATTGACACCTATCAGCAAAGCATAACCAGCAATAAGAGTCGTCAAGGCTTTCCCGATATTTAAGAAAGCAGTTCGCAAACCAATCATCTGAGCTCGCATCTCTCCCTCGTAAAAGTCACTAATCAGACTAATCGAAAGCGAATTATAAAGTCCAATCCCTACTCCCAACATCAAGCGGCAGATAAAGATAAGAGGGAAAGACGTTAAAAAGGTTGGTAAAACACCGAACACACCAATCAAGCCTAAGCCGAGTAAGACTGTCCGCTTGGTTCCAATCCAGGAAACAACTAGATTACTGAGCAAGACAGTAATTGTAATCATCATGGCTGGGACTGTTACCAAACTCTCCACAGAAGCAAGTCCGAGGCTGGCGTTCTTAGTATGATAATAATCATAGAGCTTTGGAATGGCTGGTGCAATCGCCAAATGAGACATTAGAAAGATGGAAATCACCAAGAGCGAAAATCGCATCATTGCTTTATTTTTCATGTTTTCTCCTTTCATCTTACACTATAAAACAAAACATGTAACATTATACACCTAAATGGATTGAGATACAAGTTTCTACTTGATATAGTCTTTTAATTTTCTTTTCATACTAGGCAACAAGCTGCAGGCTGTACTAGAGTACGACAAAGCGAGTGAACGAAGTGATAAAAGATAAACGAAATGACTATATCAGAAAGCTGTAGCCCATGTTCAAGTATAAGCTAATGTTTGAAAAACTCTTCCCAGATTGAAAGATAGACCAAACTGTGCATATTTTTTCAATGGAAAAGCCTCAGTGGTATGAACGGCTCCCTGTCAAGTAGACAGTCAAATAATAAAAGATATTAAGCAACCTGATTCCTGAATTCTATAGGAGTCAGGTTATTTAATTTGGTCTGATAGCGTCGTGTATTGTAAAACTCAATATAGTGTTCGATGTCTGTGACGAGCTCATCATAGGTCTTATATTTCTTCAGGTGATAAGCTTCTGTCTTGAAATGCCCAAAGAAACTTTCGATTGGAGCGTTATCAATACATTTACCAACCCGAGACATGGATAAGGTTAATCCAGCTTGTCGTGCAAAGTATCGATACGCTTTAGAAGTATACTGGCTCCCACGATCGCTGTGAACCAGTGGTGTCGCACCTG
>NZ_SPOZ01000019.1 GCF_004569635.1 Streptococcus sp. LYSM12 | reverse complement strand
CAACTACAAACTACCCCTGCACGTTTGGTTCGTCTTCTTTAATTTTCAAAGGTCTTTCCTGTCTGCTCTCTCAAGCGACAACTATATCAGTATATCACCTCTATTTCGCTTTGTCAATAACTTTTTTTCTTTTTTTCTACTTTTTTTCGTTTTTGCTTAAATCTTGAAACGTAAAGGAGTTCTCCCCCCCTAGTTACTGCCCCTCTAGACCAAGGGTTAGTTGGCCAGAAGCCCCTGAAATTAAAAATGGGAGTGGGAAAGAACTCAAAACACATAAGAAAAAGTTGGATTTTCCTTATTTCCTGCATTCTAGCTTAGTCTATTCCAGACCGTTTCACTCCACTCCGCATAGCTCCAACAGTCAGAGTAGTGACTGTTGGAGGTTGGAAATGAAGTAAACGCATTCGCATCAGTCCTAAAGCTCAGATGTGGAGTGGGAAACACGAACAAATAATAAGTAAAAAGCTCCAGTGGAGCTTTTGAGCCTGCTCCCTGAAAAAAGAGCAGTATTTCATTTCCAACCTTCAACAGTATGATAGCCCTTAAAGCAATCAATCACTGCGTCAACATCATTCGGTTCATAACGTTAGAAGGCTGGGACATAAGTCCCAGCCTCTTGTTTTCTATCCGTTCAGAGTTAGCCTAAACGTTGTTTTGCATCCGCTGCACGTTGGAAAGCTTGTCCGATATAATTGATACACAACATCATTACCAAGATAAATACTGCTGCTGGTAACCAAATCCAAGTTTTATTTTCTAAAACTTCGGCACTTCTGGCATTGGCAATCAAAGTTCCCAAACTTGGGACTGTTGCTGGAAGACCGAATCCAAGATAGGTGAGAGAGGTTTCAATCCCAATATTTCCTGCAAAATTCAAGGTTAAATTCACAATCACCAAAGAACTCAAATTGGGTAAAATCTCGCGGAACATAATCATAAAGTCACTTGTACCGAGTGTTTTCGAAGCATTTACATAGTCTAAACTAGCTTCAGACAAGGTTCGTGTTCTAAACAGACGTGCTTTGTAGGTCCAACCAAACAAACTCATGATGAAGATAAAGTGATAAATCGTATAGTTTTTAACAATTGTAACAAAGACGATAATCATCATTAAGGTTGGCAAGATTAAGATGAAGTCCACGATTCGCATCAAGAAACCATCAAACTTACCTCCGTAATATCCTGCAACGATTCCTAAGGATACACCGACAAGACTGGTCAAAATGGTAATTGAAAAACCAATGACAATCGAGTTACGAGCTCCAATAATCAGCTGACCGAAGATATCTCGTCCACCTTCATCTGTTCCTAAGATATGTCCATCAACGCCTGGTGCAAGGTAGCGTCCAAGCAAATTAACTTTCATCACTTCTTCTTGGTTCATAATAATAGCACCAGCAAAGACGCTCACTAAAATAATAACCAAAAGGAATAGGGACACTAGAGCAACCTTATCTTTTGTAAACTCTCTAGCAATGACACGCAGTCCTCCGGGAGGAGTAGATGCCGTGTTTTTATCTAATGTTTTATCTTTACTCACGTTTCTCCTCCTTACTTAACTCGAATCCGCGGATCCACAATACTCATAATGATATCAGACAACAAGGTCCCAAGTAGGGTTCCAAATCCAAACATCAATAGAAGTGCTAAAATAACACTATAGTCACGACCGGAAAGAGAGATGATGAATAATTGCCCAATCCCCGGATAAGTGAAGATATTCTCGACAAAGACTGAACCTGTAACCAAGCCAGTCAATTCATATCCTAAGAAAGCGGCGATTGGTAAAATAGAGTTTCGGAAAATGTGTCGGTTATAAACCACCTTTTCTGGTACCCCTTTGGCACGAGCTGTACGAACATAGTCCTGAGCCTTAGCATCAATCACACCCGTTCGCAAATACTGAATCGTACTCGTTGTTGATAGAATGGCCAGTGTCAGGGCTGGTAAAATCATATGTTGTAAACGACTGAAGATAGCTTCTACACCAGTAACTCCTGAGGCTATCGATCCGCGCGTTGGGAACCAACCAAGAGAGAAACCAAATAGCCACAAGAGCAAGATTGCAAAGATAAAGACTGGCGTTGAAAAGGTTAAAAAGTTATAAACGTTGATAATTTTATCTGCTACAGAATTTTGATAGCGCCCTGCAATCATACCAAGTGGTAAGGCAATCACATAAGTAATGACCATGGTCAACACAGACAACCAGATAGTATTGTTCAAGCGTTGCATGATAATAGTGCTAACAGGCTGTTTGAAGAAGACACTCTGACCAAAGTCCCCCTGTAAGATATTTCCAATCCACCGGAAATATTGCACATGAAGCGGGTCATAGTAACCGTATTGGATACGCAAGCGCTCAATCGCTTCAGGATCGATATTTGGATCGACCTGTCCTGTAAACGGATCACCCGGCATCAACTTCGCAAATGCGAAAGCGATAATACTAAGAAGAATGAGCTGGGGTATCATCAGTAAGAATCGACGCAATACTGTTTTCCACATACTTAGATACCTCCTTTCGTTTCTGGTAGAGCAACTTGATGAGTATCTGTAAATCGTTTCAAGTCAAACACACGTCCATTTTCATCATAGAAGATGCTTTGTTTTTCAAGATATTCCTGCTCAGCTGCCAAGCGGTGTGCTTTGTTTTGTGCACGATTGATGGGGTCAATACTTGGAATCGCTGATAATAGGCGCTTGGTATAGATATGTTGTGGATGATTGTAAATATCTTCTTTACTTCCCGTTTCAACAAAGCGACCACGATACATGATGTACAATTCATCACACATATGTTGAACAACACCAAGGTCATGAGAAATAAAAAGATAGCTTAATTTATATTCATCTTGAATGCGTTTCATGTAATTCAATACTTGCGCTTGTACAGACAAGTCTAGAGCAGATACTGGTTCATCTGCAATAATCAAGCGAGGATTGCTTGCCAAAGCGCGGGCAACACCGATACGCTGACGCTGACCACCTGAAAACTCATGTGGATATTTCACAAGCGCTTCTTCTGTCAAGCCAATAGTATCCAATAAGCGAAGAACTCGTTTCTTCTCTTCGTCTGGTGATAGGCGGTCAAAATTGCGGATAGGTTCTGCGATAATATCTAAAATCCGTTTTTTAGGATTAAAACTTGAGAGAGAGTCTTGGAAAATCATTTGGACATCACGGTTAAAATTCCCTTTTTTACGACGGGATTTGTTGGTGACATTTTGTCCCTCATAGATGATTTCTCCAGATGTTGTGCGTTCTAAGCCGATAATTGTTTTTCCAATCGTTGACTTACCAGAACCAGACTCTCCTACAAGACCATAGGTCTTTCCTTCTTCAAAATGAAGATTAACTCCATCAACAGCGTAAACATAGTCTGTAATGCGATTGAAGAAGCCACTACGAATTGGGTAATGAACTTTTAAATCTTTTACTTCAATAAATCCCATTAGTTCGTCTCTCCTTCAAAGTAGAATGTTTCATGACAAGTACAGCGTACAAAATGACCTGCTGATACTTCATGCATGATTGGATTTTCTTCATGGGCACCTGCATCAATCCAAGGAATACGTGATGCAAAACGGCAACCTGTCCGAGGCATTTTTGTCAATGGTGGCACAGTTCCGTCAATCACATGCAAATCACCACCCTCGTCACTTGATTGTGGATTTGATTTCAATAAAGAACGAGTGTATGGGTGTTTTGGATTGGTAAAGAGCTCTTCAACAGGTGCTACTTCCACAAATTGGCCACCATACATGACCGCTACACGGTCAGCCGTTTCTGCTACCACACCGAGGTCGTGTGTAATCAAGATAATCCCTGAGCCAGTCTCTGCTTGGATTTCATTTAACAAGTCCAAAATTTGAGCCTGAATCGTCACATCCAAAGCAGTTGTGGGTTCGTCTGCAATAATAATCGGTGGTTTACATGACAAAGCAATAGCAATCACGATCCGTTGGCGCATACCGCCTGATAGTTCATGCGGGTATTGTTTAAAGGTGCGTTTTGGATTTGGAATACCGACTTGATCCAGCAATTCCAAGACACGAGCTGTACGCTCTTCTGCATTCATATCTGTATGATAATAAAGCGCTTCATCGATTTGTGCACCAATGGTCATCAAAGGATTCAAAGAAGCCAATGGGTCTTGGAAAATCATCCCGATATCGTTTCCACGAATCTTATTGTAACCCGCTTCACTCATTCCAACCAATTCTTTATCCTTGTATTGAATTGCGCCTTGAATCTTTGTATTTAATGGATTATGAAGTCCCATAATCGTTGTCGCCAAGGTTGACTTCCCACATCCTGATTCCCCTACAATCGCCAAAATTTCATTTTTTTGCAGATGAATGGACACACCGTCAACAGCATCATAAAATTCATCGCCAATACGGAAACCGACGTGTAGATCATTAATCTCTAAAAGCGGTTTTTCATTTGTCACGCTTTTCCTCCTTCGTCAACAGCCGAGCTGCCTGTCAATAAAAAAATAGAATATTCATTCTATTCTATCACAATTTTTCCTCCTCTGCCAACTATTTCAGCTATCAGCAAGGTAAAAATTCTTTTAAAATTTCCGAAAAACTCTCGTTCTTTGTCAGTATTTTTTACACGATTATTTGAAAAAGCCAACTTAGTTGGCTTTTTCAAAATCTATCTATAACATTCCGTCATGAGAGATTTTTCGATAGGAACATTACTCCGCAATGCCTTTATCAGCAGTCAATTCAACCTTTTCCCAAGCTGTAGCTGAGGCTTTGGAAGCTGAACCGTAGTAAGTATCCCAATTTTTCACACGCTTATTAACCGCTGTTACAGCTTCTGACTCAAATAACGGGATAGCAAATGCTTCATTGAAGGCATTTTCTTGCCATTTCTTGTAGTTTTCAAGATTTTTCTTCTCATCGAATGATTCAACAGAACCAATCGCTTCAAGCAATTTACTGTTTTCTTCTGATACAAAGCGTGACATATTGAATTTATTCGTAGGTCCCCACACATTTGGCATTGGGTCATAACCAGTCGACCAGCCGCCAAGATAAGCATCAATATTTGCATCATTAGCCTGAACCATTTCGTAGAATGAGTTTATCTCAATGGTCCGACCTGTGTAAAGCTCAACGTTCAAGCCAATTTCTTTCCACCAAGCAAGGTACTGTTGTACAAGAGCTTCGTTTGCTTCTGTACGTTTACGTGCAGCAAGGCTAATCTTGAATGCTTTTCCATCTTTACCTTCACGGATACCATCTCCATCTACATCTTTGTAGCCCGCTTCATCAAGCAATTCTTTTGCTTTTTCTGGATTGTAAGCAAAACCTTCCAAGTCTGAATCGTGGAGTTCACCAAAGAATGAGATAATCAGAGAGTTTGCTGGATGGTATAAGCCATTATAGAGTTTTTCTCCCGCAGTCTTAGTATCAAGAGCATATCCCATAGCTTGGCGCAACTTCACATCACTCATCTTAGCGTCAGGATTCATGACATTTTTCTTAGCTGCTTCATCATATTTACCGAAGTTAAATGAAAGGTATTCATAAGATGACTCTAGATTACCAAGAAGGGTTACATTAGATAAATCCTTGTAAGAATCTATTTGGTCTACAGGCATTTCTGCAGCATCATAGTGGCCAGCTTTCATCTCTGATACAATGGTATCTGGAGAAACGATGTCCATCTTCAAGCCCACTTTTGGTTTCCCCTTGAAGTAGTACTCATTCGGTTCAAAAGTAATCGACTCACCATTGACTACTTCTTTGACCTTGAATGGTCCCATACCGACAATTTTTGTTGTCGCACGTGCATACTCACTCTTTTCCCAATCTGCTACTGGGATATCTTTAAAGATGTGTTTTGGCATGACATAAGCTGGTACAGACCCACCCGCATACATCATAGATGGCTCCATTTCTTTTACAGTCAAAACCGCTGTATAGTCGTCGACTTTTTCAATACCTGAGATTGTATCTGCTGTACCTGCGACAAACTCGTCCATGCCAACGATATTTGTGAATTTGTCGTCAAAACGGACACCCGTATAGCCTTTATCCGCCATTTTTTCAATTGTAAAGAGGTAATCGTCAATCGTGAATGGCTTACCGTCTGACCACTTGTAGTCTTTGCCTGTCAAGCTAACTGTAATGGTCTTTTCTTTCGTATCAAAGTCTACTTTCGCAAGACCTGAATCGTCTAGCTTACGGTTTCCATCGTAGCCAAACATACTGTTATCAACCATTGATCCAAAAGTAGAATCGGTAAGCTGTTGGGTTAACTCATCAATCAGAAGACCTGTCGCAGCAGCTGGTGATACAACTGCATACTTAAACTGCCCATCCTTAATGACGGAGCCGTCATGGGTAACTTCAGTAGGAAAACTCAACTCAGCATTTGCTGCATTTGATGAACCTTTCGCTCCGCAAGCTACAAGTGTTGCCACAGATAACAATGTCACGCTTGCAAAAGCGAGCTTTTTGGTAGACTTCTTCATAAAACACCTCTTTATATCTATATAGTAAAGACTTTATGTCTATGGGAGATATTATATCATAAAATTTCCTTTTAAAAAAGGCTTTTATCAGAAAATGTTGCAAAAGAAACAATTTTCATTATTTTCAGACTATTTTCTTGTGAAAATTTCAGCTGAAGTCTCCCCTACTTTTATGTTATAATATGACTACTATAAAATGAGGGAGGCATTGATATGAAACGATTGTATAAATTCCTAATCGCTTGCTTGTGTGCAACACTCTTCCCCTTTTCTGTCCACGCCCTAGATAAATATAGCACAGATGCTGAGCACTCCATTGCGATTGAAGCACAGACAGGAAAAGTTCTCTACGAACAAAATGCGACTACTCCGGCCAGTATCGCCTCGATTTCAAATCTGCTAACCGTCTATTTGGTCTATGAAGCGATTGAACAGAAAAAATTGACTCTTAACACCCAAGTTCCCATTTCAGATTACGCCTATCACTTGACGATTGCATCTCCTATGACCAACGTTCCTTTGGACAAACGTTCCTACTCTGTTCAGGAACTCATTGATGCATCCTTAATCGCTTCGGCTAATAGCGCAACGATTGCTCTAGCTGAGCAAGTAGCTGGTAGCGAATCTGCCTTTGTGGACTTAATGAAAGAAAAATTGGCATCTTGGGGAATTTCTGACGCAACCATTATCAATTCAACTGGTGTAAGCACAGACCTTCTAGAAAATGAAGATACTCAAGTTTCAGACGAGAAACAGGCTAGAGAAAACCGCTTATCTGCCCTTGATGTTGCTATCATCGCCCGCCGACTGATTCTCGATTATCCGCAAGTGCTAGAGGTTACCTCCCGATCCCACTTTAAACTGAATGGGGCGACTTATTATGGAACAAATCCCATGCTAAGAGGAGGCGCTTATGAAAAAGAGGGAGTAGACGGTCTCAAAACAGCTTCCGGCACGTCTATCGTCGCAACCAGTCTAGAAAATAATATGCGAATCATCACCGTTATCTTACATACCAAAGACGGAGACATCTATCCTGAAAAACGCTTTATTGAAACAATGAACCTGATGAATTATTCTTATACCTATTTTAAATGGACCCCTATTGTAAAAGCAGGCGAATCCTATCACGACAGTAAGGTATCTATCTTTAATGGTAAACATGCAAGCACTCCGGTCGTTGCTAAAGAAGAGCTCATGTATGCAAAAAGGGTGCGACATAATGAAGAAACACTTGCAAAAGCAACAGGACTGGACACTGTGTTTGATGCACCACTTGCCAAGGGAACAATCGTTGGTACCTTAACCTTAGCAGATACAGACTTGATTGGGCACGGCTACGTTGACAAACAGCCGAGTATTGAACTGATGATTGGAGAGAATACTCCTCCTGCAAGCTGGCCCTTTTCTTGGTGGAACCACTTTGTACGGTATGTCAACGAAAATTTATAGATCTAAAAAAGGAAATTGTTCTAAATTTCCTTTTTTTATATGGCAGAGAATGTCTTTTTCCAACTCCTCTTTGTACTATAGTCTTTTAGTTTGCTTTTAGTACTAGGCAAGGAGCTGCAGGCTGTACTGGAGTACGGCAAAGCGAGTTAACGAAGTAATAAAAGATAAACTAAATGACTATAACTTCTTCCGTCATAAGCTTATCTTGTTAAACTTCAATTAGAGGGACGCTGAACAAAAAGCCCCCTCTCCACTTCTCAGCGCAGTGGTTAATTGTTTCAATGGCTATCATATCATGCCGTTGAGGTTGGAAATGAACTGCTGCTCTTTTTTCAGGGAGCAGGCTCAACAGCCCCACTGGAGCTTTTGATAGTCTTTTCGTTTGCTTTTATAGCCGTTTCGTTTATTTTTGTACTAGGCAAGGAGTCGCAGGTAGTTGAAATAGTTGATAACTATTTCAAGTGACAGATAAGAAAAGTGTAACTTTTCTCAATGGTACAGCAAGACGAGTGAACGAAGTAATAAAAATATAAACGAAATGACTAGAGTACTAGGCAAGGAGCTGCAGGCTGTACTAAAGTACGGCAACGTGAGTGAAAGATAAACGAAACGACTTTACTCATATTTGTTCGTGTTTCACACTCCACATCTGACCTCTACGACTGATGCAAACTCGTTGGCTTCATTTCCAAGATCCAACAGTCACGACTCTAGCTGTTGGAGCTATGGGGGGAGCGAAACGGTCTATTCCCAGACCGTTTCAGCCCGAAGCTAGAATGCAGGAAATAAGGTAAAAACCGAATTCGTTCTTATGTGTTTTGAGTTCTTTCCCACTCCCTTGTAACCGCAGCTAGAGATAGAACTGACTAAATAGAACAATTTGTAGAAATACTCCCGTCTTCTTTATTTCCAACTTTTGTCGGTAAAAATGACGGTAACCAATAAGCATGTGCTTATTGGTTACTTGCATTTAGTAGGTAGAGCGCTTATTATTGCTCTTTATCTACCATTTCAATTGGTCAAGTATAGATAAAGCAAACCTGTAGAATGCTTCCGCATCTCCTTATTTCCAGCTTCAGTTGGTAGATGATTGTCACAAACAGCATGTTAGCTGTTCGTGTCTAATCATTCTATCCAACTGAACCCTCCATCTCATAAGAAATCAAGCGATTAAGCTCAACAGCATATTCCATCGGAAGTTCTTTGGTGAATGGTTCGACAAATCCCATAACAATCATCTCAGTAGCTTCACTTTCTGACAAACCACGACTCATGAGATAATACAGCTGTTCTTCTGAAATCTTAGATACTTTCGCCTCATGCTCCAAGGCAACTTGCGAATTGTGGATTTCGTTAAATGGAATTGTATCGGACTTGGACAAGTCATCCATAATAATCGTATCACACTCGATGTGACTGACGGATTTCTTAGAATTACGAGAAAAGGTTACCTGACCACGATAGTTTACTGCTCCACCACCCTTGGCAATGGATTTCGATACAATAGATGAGCTGGTATGCGGTGCATTGTGAATCATCTTGGCACCTGTATCTTGGTGTTGACCTGTATTTGCAAAAGCAATAGACAACATGGTCCCACGGGCACCTGCACCATCTAGATACACAGACGGATATTTCATAGTGGTCTTTGCACCTAAGTTTCCGTCAATCCATTCAACGGTCGCATCTTTCATAGCACGGGCACGTTTGGTAACAAGGTTATAGACATTGTCAGACCAGTTCTGAATCGTTGTATACCGCATATAAGCACCGTCAAGAGCAAAGATTTCTACAATCGCTGCATGTAGACTATCGCTCGAGTAGGTCGGTGCTGTACAGCCTTCAACGTAATGCACGCTTGCACCCTCATCCACGATAATCAAGGTTCGCTCAAACTGTCCTGTACTTTCGTTGTTAATCCGGAAATACGTCTGCAAGGGAATATCACATTTGACCCCTTTTGGTACATAGATAAAAGTACCACCCGACCAGACTGCACTATTCAAAGCTGCCAATTTATTATCCGTTGGCGGAACAAGTTTTGCAAAATACTGTTTGAAAAGTTCTGGATACTCTTTTAAGGCAGAGTCTGTGTCGGTAAACACAATCCCTAATTTTTCAAACTCTTCTTTCATGTTGTGGTAAACCACTTCTGACTCATACTGGGCAGCAGCTCCTGCAAGATAAGCGCGTTCTGCTTCTGGAATTCCGATTCGCTCAAAGGTTTCTTTAATTTTCTCAGGTACATCATCCCAAGAACGTGCAGGTTTGTCAGACGCTTTTTGGTAATAAATTAAATCATCAAAATCAATTTCTGACAGGTCTGCTCCCCATGTTTCAAGGGGCATCTTTTTAAAAGCCTCGTAGGATTTGAGGCGGAACTCCAACATCCATTCTGGTTCATTTTTAGCTGCCGATAGGGACCGGATTACGTCTTCGTTCAAGCCTTTTCCTGTAGACATAATCGGCTCTACGTCATCATGAAAACCAAATTTATATTCACCGAGGTCAATCGGCTTTGGTTCTACCCTCTCTTCTGTCATTCTTTCCTCCTCTATACTCGTTTATTTATTTCTCGCTTTGTATCTTACTTACTCTTCCCCTAAACCTTTTTTTAGTGCATTCCAAGCCAGCATTGCGCACTTGACACGCTGAGGGAATTTGGCAACACCCGCTAGAAAAGCGGCATCGCCCAATTCTTTTTGGCGCTCATCTGACTGTCCTTGGACCATTTCAGAAAAGACCCCTGCTAGCTCAAGTACTTCTGCCTTATTTCGACCAAGAACGAGGTCAGTCATCATGCTAGCTGAGGCTGTCGAAATGGTACAACCTGCATTCAGAAAGGCAATATCTTCAATCGTTTCTCCTGCTTCATCTAACTTTAAAGATAGGTTAATCACATCGCCACAAGTTGGATTGTTCAAATTCACCTGCTCTGCTCCGTCAAGGGTTCCTTGGTGGTGAGGATACTTGGAATGTTCTGTCACTACTGTCAGATAAAGACTTTCTAGTTTAGAAAGCGCCATTAAAAAACTCCTTTGTTTTCTCTAATGCATCAATCAATTTATCACAGTCTTCCTTGGTATTGTAAAGGTAAAAGCTAGCACGGACAGTGGACTGTACTCCCAAATAAGCCAGCAGCGGTTGAGCACAGTGATGCCCTGCTCGAACAGCTATCCCCTCATAATCAAGTGCTGTCGCTACATCATGAGAATGTAAATCTTGCATGTTAAAGGAAATCACACCTGAGCGCTCTGCCACCTCTTGCGGTCCATAAATGACAATACCGTCCATGGCCTGCAATCGAGGAAAGAGGTAAGCCATCAATTCTGCCTCGTGTTGAGCAACATGCTCCATACCCGTTTCTGCCAATAGATCAATGGCTTTAGCGAGTCCAATCGCACCTGCTACATTGGGCGTTCCTGCCTCAAACTTCCAAGGCAATTCTTTCCAGGTCGCAGACTGCTCATAGACGAAATCAATCATCTCACCGCCAAACTCCACCGGATTCATCTGTGACAACCATTTCTCCTTACCATAGAGAACACCAATCCCGGTCGGTCCCAACATCTTATGGCCTGAAAAGGCAAAGAAATCCACGTCTAAATCTATCACATCAATCGCCATGTGGGGAGTTGATTGGGCTCCATCCACCACCATGATAGCACCTACTTCATGCGCGAACTGGGTAATTTCCTTAATCGGATTGACCACACCAAGGACATTTGACACATGGGCAAGAGAAACGAATTTCGTCTTAGGTGATAGCTTGGCTCGCAAATCCTCCATATCCAAGCAACCGTCTTTGAGATAGACATAGACTAACTTAGCTCCCGACTGTTGACAAGCCTGTTGCCACGGAATGATGTTGGCATGGTGTTCCATAATCGAAATCAAGACCTCATCTCCTGGCTTCAGCATCTGAGTCGCAAAACGAGCTACCCAGTTGAGGCTGGCTGTGGTTCCTTTGGTAAAGAGCACTTCCTTGATTGACTTAGCACAGATAAACTCTCTCACACGTTCACGCGCTGCTTCATAGCGACTGGTTGCCCGCTCTGCCAAGGTATGAACACCTCGGTGAACATTGGCATTGTCTGTCTGGTAATAATTCACTATTTCCTCTAAGACAGCTTGTGGTTTCTGGGTCGTTGCTGCACTATCGAGATAGACTAACGGCTCATCATGGACCAGCTGGTCTAAAATCGGATATTCTTTCTTGATGGCATGGCTATCTACTGGCATCGCTTCTTACCTCTTGTTTAACTTTTCTTCAATCCCGTCAATCATCTCATCGCGGGCTTCCTTAACAGGGATTTCCGTAAGCACTGCTCCCAAGAACCCACGCACAACCAATCGTTCTGCTGTCGCCTTGTCCAATCCACGACTCATGAGATAGTACATATCTTCTGGATCTACCTGCCCGATAGAGGCCGCATGTCCTGCTGTGACATCATTTTCATCAATCAAAAGGATTGGGTTGGCATCGCTTCGAGCCTTATCAGACAACATCAAAACGCGGCTTTCTTGCTGGGCATCCGCTCCCTTAGCCCCTTTGATAATGTGACCGATTCCATTGAAAGTAAGCGTTCCTTTTTCAAGGATAACCCCGTGCTGGAGGATATTGCCAATCGAATGGCGACCGTAGTTAGTGACACGCGTATCAATCCCCTGTACTTGCTTGCCGCTTGATAATGCAACCACTTTCATATCCGCATGGCTACCGTCACCGTACAAGTCACTATCAAAATCCGCTACGACATCACCCTCGTTCATAACACCAATCGCCCAATCAATGCTGGCATGATTGCTCAGTTTTCCACAGCGACGCATGTAGGTTGTCACATGCTGACCTAGGCGATCAATAGCTGCAAACTTAATCTGACTACCTGGTCCTGCAATTACTTCTACCGTGATATTGGCCGTTGCTTTTTCACAACCCTCTCCAATGCTTTCAAAACATTCCAGATAGTTTAATGTAGCGTTTTTTCCTGTAATCACGAGAATGTGCTTGTTAAAGGGCACCGTACTGTCACTGTCTTGGTAGAAAATCCCCTCAACAGGTAGGTCAATTTCAACATCATCAGGAACATATAAGACCACGCCGCTATTGAAATAAGCTGTATGATAGGCTGCTAATTTGTCCGTATCATACGCAACTGCCTTGGTGAAATACTGCTCCATAACCTCTGGAATTTCCTCTAAGGCTGTATAGAAATCTGTGAAGACCACGCCTGCTGCTGCTAATTCTGGTGACAGTTGTTCAAAAACGGTCTGTGTACCTACTTGCACCAACTTGGGATTGTCCCCTAAAGCTGTAAAATCAGGAACCTTACTCATTGCTTCTGATTCTGCAATCGTACCGCTTCCAAAATTCCAACGGTGGAACTTCACCCGTTCAATAGTTGGCAGGGCTAGTGTTTCAATCTTTTCAAAAGCTGCTTGACGAAGAGCGCTCAACCAAGCGGGTTCTGCGTGTGCTTGTGAAAAAAGTTTAATGGCTTCTTTGGTCATCGTTTTCTCCTTTCTGAACAAGTTTCGCCTTAAACTTCCTCTTCGTAAGTCAAGCCTAATTCTTCTGCAATTTTCGCATACCCCTCTTTTTCAAGACGAATCGCAAGTTCTGGGCCACCTGATAGGACCACCCGGCCTTCCATCATGATGTGAACCACGTCTGGTGTGATGTAGTTCAAGAGGCGTTGGTAGTGGGTAATAATCATCGCTCCAAAGCCTTGACCACGCATCGCATTCACTCCTTTTGAAACCACTTTAAGAGCATCAATATCGAGACCAGAATCAATCTCATCAAGAAGAGCAAAGGTCGGCTCCAGCATCAATAGTTGCAAGATTTCATTGCGTTTTTTCTCACCACCTGAAAAGCCCTCATTGAGGTAACGCTCTGCCATTTCCTCTTTCATATTGAGCAATTCCATTTTTTCATCGAGTTTCGTAATGAAATCACGGACAGAAATTTTTTCATCCTCTTCTTTTCCAGCATTCATGGCTGCACGTAAAAATTCTGCATTGGTGATTCCCGGAATTTCACTTGGATACTGCATGGCAAGGAACAGTCCCATACGGGCACGTTCATCAACTTCTAACTCCAAGACGTTGACACCGTCAAATAAGACCTCACCTCGGGTCACTTCATAGTTTGGATTTCCCATGATAGCCGCTGAAAGGGTTGATTTCCCTGTCCCATTTGGTCCCATAATGGCCGCCACTTCCCCTGTTTTTAGGGTCAAGTTTACTCCTTTTAAGATTTTCTTGCCCTCAATCTCCACGTGAAGATCTTTAATTTCTAGTACTGACATACCTACCTCCATTCAGTTTTGATACTCCTACTCTTTGAAAATCAAAACGATACGTTGTCAATTTATCTCGATGAATGAAAAGCTCCAGTGGAGGTTTTCAGCCTGTTCCCTTGAAACAAAAAGAAACAGTGTTCTACTTTCGATTACATTTTCTCGTCTATTATAGTCTTTTAGTTTACTTTTAGTACTAGGCAATGAGCTGCAGGCTATACTTAGAGTCCGGCAAAGCGAGTGAACGAAGGAATAAAAGATAAACAAAATGACTATATTTTTAATCTTCCTTGAGTATCAAAGAGTATTATCTGATGTATTATATCAAAAAAGAACCAATTAGGCTCTTTCTTTGTTTAGAAACATTCTTATCTTCGTGTTTTCTGCTTTTCTGCCCTCTTCATTCGTTTTCGGGTCAAATATTCCTGTCGTGCATCACTATTACCAATGAAGCGCAACAGCTTTAAAATGGGGGTCCTGTTTTCTCCAAAAATCCCAATCAACTCACTGAGAATTTCTACTCCCAGTAAAAGAGCTACTATTAGGAGAACACCACCTAAGCGACTCGATACATTTAAAAGTAAGGAAATAAGGGAAAAGATAAAGGAAATCGCATAAATGACGAGTACTGTCCCTCGATGGGTCAATCCAAGTGACAAGAGACGATGATGCAGATGCATGCGATCTGCTTCATAAATTTTTTGTCCTGACAAGGTTCTACGGATAATGGCTACTAGAATATCGGTAATCGGTACTCCTAGAATAATGATTGGTGTCACCACGGCAACAGCCGTGGAATTTTTCAGACCTTGGAGAGATAAGACCCCAATCATAAAGCCTATAAACAAGGCTCCTGTATCTCCCAGATAGATGATAGCTGGATGGTAATTATAAGGAAGAAAACCAATGATTGCAGCAACCAGAACAAAGATTGTCAACGTCAGGTAGAGATTGCTGTCGTGGAGGAAAAAGTAGGATACAATTCCCATAGTTGTAAGGGAGATAATAGACACACCCGACACTAGACCATCGAGACCATCAATCAGATTGACCGCATTGGTAATCGCTACAATCCAAAGAATGGTCAAACAAAAAGAAAGCCAGATTGGAAAGTGAAGCATGGGTCCACCGAAAGGAATCTTGAAATTATCAAAGCGGAATTCAGTAAAAATCCAAATAATGGCAGCCGCAAGCAACATTCCTACCAGCTTAGGCATAGGACGTAGCTCCTTGATGTCATCAAGCAAGCCAGTGATGATAATGATACTACTAGCAATAGCCAAAGGCCAAATATATTCAACATATGTCCCTCTCGGAGAAATATGTGTCACCACAGAGGGTAGGAAGCACATGGTCGCTAACAAGAATGCTACAAAAATCGCCAAACCACCAGCAGTGGGCATAGGAATCTTGTTAATGCGCCGTGCATTTGGATTGTCTACTGCTCCAATCCTAAGCGCTAAAAAACGAACCAAGGGGGTTGCAATAACAGAAACCATCATTGTAAGCACGACGACAATGATGTATTGTAAAGCAAAGGGAATCATACCAAGCTCACCTTCCCAAGCTCATCAATCGCCCCGACCGGCAACAAGAGAACTCCGTGTTCTTGAAGAACTGCACGCGAGATAGGCGTATCATCTGCATGTTCTAGCATCCGTGATAAGATATAATCTGGATAGTATGTGGAACGATTTTCAATATTGATTAAGACAGTCATATAATATCGACCGTTCATCTTGTAGAGTTCCGATTCTTCAATGGTAAAATCAACCAGCGAAACAAATTGAACTGCCTCCTGTAAACTTGCAAAATCCAGAATATAGTAAATGTACTGGCGATCTTCTCTATCCACTTCTTCCACTTCTACTTCATCTGCTTCAACTTGTTCCAACTGTTGGACAGCTTTTTCGTCCCCCACACTCTTTTCTCGTATAGTCTTTTCAAGTGTCTTTAACAGTTCATCTGGTGTCATTTGCGAAAGCTCATCCAAATCTGCCATCTCCGTAAAATCATCGAAGTTTAAATGTTGATCAATATCTGACTTGGTGACAAAGATATCCACCTTGTCTGGCTTTGGTGTCACACGGAAACTCAACATACCGCTTTCGCGGAAAGTTACTGGTAAATCCAATTCATCTAAAACCGTGTAGAAAAACTCCTCTGTCTTTTCCTGTGGCACTAGAAAATCTGCAATTTCCATTCCACGGTCTTCCAAGTCTTCCATTTTTATTGTGATTTTCAAGGTGGAATCACTAATTTGTTTCATCTTCATTTCGCTACCTCATACTCTTCGTTCCTTCTCAAACCACTATTGAGAACCCGTATGTCATACATTATACAAAAAAATAGCCTCTTTTACAAAAGAAAAGAGAGGAAGTCAGACAAGGTTTTTCTTTCAGAGCAAACGGCTTTCCTCACTTCCTTATTTCTAGATTGGAACTACAATAAATCGACTGGAGTATTGCCCTCTCCCTGCCTCTCCAAAGTTAGCGAACCTAGAAAATGTTGAGTTATCAACACTTTCTAGGTTCGGCAAGCACCGACCTGAGATAGTAAAGCCAACTCTGAGAAATAGAGATAAACTTTTTCCTAACCTCCTGTGACTTACTCCTTATGCTATAGCCGTTTCGTTTCTTTTTAGTACTAGGCAAGGAGTCGCAGGTAGTTGAAATAGTTGATAACTATTTCAAGTGACAGATAAAAAAAGTGTAACTTTTCTCAATGGTACAGCAAGACGAGTGAACGAAGTAATAAAAATAGAAACGAAATGACTATAAAACAAGCTAAAAAGCATAAAGTCAAGGCTGAAGCTCCTCGCCCCAGCCTTGGTTTTCTTAAAAAATAAGTGTCATCAAATAGTAAAGCACCAACAATGTCCCTAAAACAATTCGGTATTTCCCAAAGAAAGTAAAGTCATGTTTCTTCACATAGTCCGTCAAGAAGCGAATCACAACCAAAGACACACCAAAGGCAGTCACCATCGCAAGTAACAAGAGCAACCACTGACCTGCCGTTACACTCAAACCTTTAACAAGAAGTTTTAGAACTTTCAACAGACTAGCACCAAACATAATAGGAATACCTAAAAAGAAAGTAAACTCTGTTGCCACCTCACGGCTCGTCCCAAGGAGAATTCCTCCTAGAATTGTTGCTCCTGAACGGCTAGTTCCAGGAATCAAGGCAAGAACTTGAAACAGACCAATATAGAGAGCCGTCTGATAGGACATCTTGTGGAGAGATGTCACTTGTGGTTGACGATTCTTCTGCCATTTTTCGACATAGATAAAGGCTACACCATAAGCTATCAGCATCAAGGCAACGACAATAAAGTTATACAGATGATTATCCAACCAATCGTCAAATAAAAGTCCTAAAATAGCTGCCGGCAGAGCAGCGATTACCACTTTTGCCCATAATTGCCAAGTCAGTTGAACATCCCTACTTGATTTCCCAGCCTGAAAGGGATTAAGTCGGTCGAAGTAAATCACCATAACAGCTAAGATCGCCCCTAGCTGGATAACAACATTAAACATAGAGATAAAGTCAGCGCTCACATTTTTAAAGGCAACAAATTCCTGTACCAAAATCAGATGCCCTGTACTGGATATAGGTAACCACTCCGTTATTCCCTCTACAATTCCAAAGAAAATCGCTTTTATAATCTCAACAAACATAGCTTACTCCTTATTCATCTTTTCTCATTATATCATAAACCAGAATGAAAACGTATCTTTTTCGATTAGTTTGCAATTTGTCAGAATTTTTTATACAATATAACTACTTTTAAAAAAGGAGAGACTATGAAAAAACGATTGTTGATGCTGCTTGTAGCACTCATGACTGCTTTTTGTATCAGTACAAGAGTCCAGGCAGATGAATACCTACGTGTCGGCATGGAAGCTGCTTATGCACCTTTTAACTGGACACAAGAAACAGATGAAAATGAGGCTGTTCCGATTGAGGGAACCAACCAATTCGCTAATGGGTACGATGTCCAAATCGCAAAGAAGATTGCAGAAAAAATGGACAAAAAAGTCCTCGTTGTAAAGACAAAATGGGAGGGACTTGTCCCGGCTCTCACCTCTGGCAAAATTGATATGATTATCGCAGGCATGAGCCCAACAGAAGAACGGAAGAAAGAAATTGCCTTTTCCTCTAGTTATTACACGTCCATTCCAACGCTTGTCGTACGCTCAGATAGCAAATGGGCAGACGCGCGTAGTATTCAAGACTTCACAGGAGCAAAGATTACTGCCCAACAAGGGGTCTACCTCTATGATCTAATCGACCAAATCCCTGGCGTCGACAAACAAACAGCTATGGGGGACTTCTCCCAGATTCGTCAGGCTCTCGAAGCTGGTATCGTTGATGCCTATGTTTCAGAGCGTCCCGAAGCTCGAACAGCTCAAGAAGCCAATCCTGCCTTTCATATGGTGGAGTTGACAAATGGGTTTGAAACCGGTGTAGAAGATACGACTATTGCGGTTGGTATGCGTAAAGACGATAGGCGCATTGCAACAGTCAATCAAGTTTTAGAAATCCTTACAGAAAAAGACCAGCTAGCTCTCATGGATAACATGATTGAGCATCAGCCAGTTGAAGCGACTACTGAAGAAGTAAAGCCGTCTTTCCCAGTCCAAGTATGGCATATCTTCGTCAATAACTGGCAACAACTTCTACGCGGAACAGGTATGACCTTGCTCATTTCCATTCTTGGAACGGTGATTGGGACTGCTATCGGTTTATTGATCGGTGTCTTCCGCTCTGCTCCTAAGGCAGACAGTAAAGCTCTTGCTTTCTTCCAAAAGGTTCTTGCTGTTCTTATCAATGTCTATATTGAAATCTTCCGTGGCACACCGATGATTGTCCAATCCATGGTTATCTACTACGGAACAGCTCAAGCCTTTGGATTGAATCTGGATCGAACCTTAGCTGCAATTTTCATCGTATCTATCAATACCGGTGCCTACATGAGCGAAATCGTTCGCGGAGGAATTTTCGCCGTGGATAAAGGTCAATTTGAAGCGGCAACCGCTCTTGGTTTTACCCATAACCAAACCATGCGAAAGATTGTCTTACCACAAGTTGTCCGCAACATCTTACCTGCGACAGGTAATGAATTTGTCATCAATATCAAAGATACATCTGTATTGAATGTTATCTCGGTAGTAGAGCTTTACTTCTCTGGAAATACCGTAGCAACTCAAACCTACCAATATTTCCAAACCTTTACCCTTATCGCTATCATCTACTTTATCTTGACCTTTACGGTCACTCGCATCTTACGTAGGATTGAAAAACACTTTGATACTGATACCTATACGACTGGTGCAAACCAAATGCAAACGGAGGTCCTCCATGACTAATACGATTTTAGAAATCAAGCATCTGAAAAAAGCTTTTGGCCAAAATCTAGTCCTAAAAGACATTTCTATGACTGTCAAAAAAGGAGAAGTTATCTCCATTATCGGCTCTTCTGGTTCTGGAAAATCAACTTTCTTGCGTTCAATCAATCTCTTAGAAATACCAAGCGAGGGGGAGATTCTCTACCATGGTAAAAACGTATTGACAAAAGGCTATGATTTGACAACTTATCGCGAAAAGTTAGGGATGGTCTTTCAGTCTTTCAATCTTTTTGATAACCTAAACGTCTTAGAAAATGCTATTGTTGCCCAAACGACTGTCTTAAAACGCAGCCGTACTGAGGCAGAACAAATCGCAAAAGAAAATCTCAACAAGGTCGGTATGACTGAACAATACTGGACTGCCAAACCAAGCCAGCTATCCGGTGGACAAAAACAGCGAGTAGCAATAGCTCGCGCCCTTTCTGTCCATCCAGAAGTAATCCTCTTTGATGAACCAACTTCTGCTCTTGACCCTGAAATGGTGGGTGAAGTCTTAAAAACGATGCAAGACCTTGCCAAATCAGGCTTGACCATGATTATCGTTACCCATGAAATGGAGTTTGCCCGTGATGTTTCAGACCGCGTTATCTTTATGGACAAGGGACTGATTGCTGAAGAAGGTAGCCCACAGCAAATTTTTGAAAATCCGCAAAAAGCAAGAACGAAAGAATTCTTGCAGCGTTTCCTAGGTCATACCCCTTAAAAAATGAAAACCAAGCTTCCTCTATCGGTCATGTTCTTTGAAGCATAAGAGATTGTTAAAATGGTTCTATTCATACTCTATCACACTCTTGACTAGGCAGGAAAATCCAAGGCAGAAGTTGGTCTTTGACGAGTATGAGGTAGCAGATTTTCCTTGAACAAGACTAAAAATACCAGCTAGAAAAACTAGCTGGTATTTTTAAAAAGAGTAAAAGAGGAGCATACACTCCCCTCTCACACTTAAAATTAGTTCTCAAATTTTTTATGATTTTTGTCATAAAAATCAATAAGCCCCAAAGCGGTAGCAAATGAAATGTTGTCAATTTTTGCACGACCCTGTGCAAGAGCAATAACTGACATCTCACGTGCATTTGTCTCTTTACTGATACGATACCCTGTGATTTTCTTATCGCGTACCCAACCGACAACTGCGGCCACTTTTTCATAACTAGTCATGAGAAACCCCTTTCTTTTTATTCGTTCAATTCAGTTTATTATATCCTTGATAACTTGTCAAGTAAAATGTGTAAAATCGGTATTATTTTGCTTTTAGAGCAGATAAGATTTGTGTGCGAATGTCTTCCATTCCCTCAGGACTTGCGGGTAGGAAGATGGTGCTATTTCCTGTATATGAAAAATTATTCAAGGTATCAAGATATTGGTTCGTCAAGAGGATGGACATAATTTGCTCCTCTGTCAAGCCGATTTCTGATTCCTTCAATTCTTTGATGGAATCAGCCAAGCCATCCACAATAGCCTTGCGTTGTTGTGCGATTCCGACACCATGCAAACGATCTTTTTCAGCCTCTGCTTCAGCAGCTGTCACAATCTTGATTTTATCCGCTTCTGCTAGTTCTTGAGCGGCTGCACGTTTACGTTGAGCAGCGTTGATTTCATTCATAGACTGCTTGACTTCTGCATCAGGCTCTACCTTGGTAATTAATGTTTTCACAATAATATATCCGTACGTAGACATTTCTTCTGCCACTTGCTTTTGGACTTCAAGGGCAATTTCGTCTTTTTTCTCGAACAATTCATCCAAGGTCAACTTCGGAACAGATGAACGAAGAGCATCTTCTATATAGGACTTAATCTGCGCCTCTGGACGCATGAGCTTGTAGTAGGCATCTGTGACATTGTTCTCGTTGACGCGGTACTGAGTAGCCACGTTCATGGTCACAAAGACATTATCCTGAGTCTTGGTTTCAACCACAATCTCACTTTGGAGTAGACGCAGTTGAATGCGCGCTGCAATATTGTCAATTCCAAATGGAAGCCGTAAGTGAATCCCACTCGTGCTTAACTTCTGGTATTTACCAAATCGTTCAATAATGACAACCGATTGTTGACGAACGACATAGAGCGAACTCAAGGCAAGTACTACGGCCAAAAAGACAATGATAGCCAGTACAATACTAAGAATACTGATAACCATATGGTATCCTCCCTTTCTTTGGATAATATTATACTGTTTTATTTAAGAGCTGACAAGCAAAAATAGGCAGTTTTCACAAAATAGTTGAACGCTTACACGAGCAAACTATAAAGTGTCTCATTACCTCTCAGATTGATAAAGGAGGGGTCAAATTTTTCCATGCGCTCAATCAAGCCTGCATAGCCGTGCTTATCTGCGAGAGCCACCCCGATGAGAACTGGACCTGTTCCCTTGCTCGCTCGTTTGATGTACTCAAAACGTGTGATATCATCATTTGGTCCCAAGATGTCCGTTACAAATTCTCGTAAAGCTCCTGGACGTTGTGGAAAATTCACAACAAAGTAATGCTTGATACCGTCATAAATGAGTGCCCGCTCTTCCATTTCTGGCATGCGGTTGATATCGTTGTTGCCTCCTGAAATAATACAACAAACCGTCTTACCTTTGATGTATTCACTCAAAACTTCAAGAGCTGCAATACTGGCTGCACCTGCCGGCTCTGCTACTATACCTTGCTTAGAATACAGATCAATCAAGGTTTCAGAAATCAAGCCCTCATTGACACCAATGAGATTTTCCACATGCTGACGAGTGACTTCATAGGTCAACTGCCCTACCTTTTGGACCGCAATTCCGTCAGCAAACTTATCAATCTCTTTCAGCCGAACAGGACCACCTGCTTCGAAAGCCGCTTTCATACTGCGTGCCCCCTCAGCTTCCACACCAATCACTTCAATGTCAGGATTTTTTTCCTTAACATAGGTTGCCACACCTGCAATCAGACCACCTCCACCAACTGGTACCAACATCGTATCAAAGGCGATGGATTCACGCTCTGCTTCTTCCATGATTTCATAGGCGACCGTTCCTTGACCTGCTTGCACATTTCGATCATCAAAAGGCGCAATAAAGGTACGCATTTCACGCTCGGTAAAGTCTTGAGCTGCTTTGGCAGATGCATCAAAAGTATCTCCGACCAGCTTGATGTCCACCATATCACCGCCAAAGAAACGGACTTGCCCAATTTTTTGCTGCGGTGTGGTAATCGGCATGAAAATCGTCGCAGGAATCTTTAATTCATTACAGGTAAAGGCTACCCCCTGAGCATGATTACCCGCACTCGCACAAACAACACCTCGTTTCCGTTCTTCTTCATTCAACTGCGAAATCGCGTAATAGGCCCCACGAATCTTAAATGAGCGCACGCGTTGAGCATTTTCACGTTTGAGATAAATCTTTGCCCCATACTTTTCTGATAGATAACGATCATAATCTAGTGGTGTGTAAACCACGACATCTTTCAATACCTTATGAGCACGAACAATGTCTTTTGCTGTTAACATAACTTCTCCTTTTTACACAAACTGGTCTTAAAAACTGTATTCATAGCTCATCCTGTCTATTTACATGAAGACTACTTTTTCAGCATACAGCCAATATTCTTTCAAGAACTCTCTCGGGGATTGAAAAGCCTCTCACTTGTGTTTCTCATCAAACATCACCTTTTTCCGTCCTTGGCTCACCTTGCTGAATGCCAATTCTCCCCTCCGTTTAGAGGAGGCTGGCTTTTCTATCCCTACCCTCTCGTCAGCTGTTGAGATGTGTAGAGTATAACTACAGATTCTAACATGAAAATAAAGTGAGAAAAATCGCGTTTGTAGCACTAATTTCCCTCACTTCCTCTATATACTTGTCAAATTTGCTAACTACTTCACTATCCAACTATCTTGCCTTAATCTTAATTGTAGATTTTAAAGGCATCATCGTCATTTTTACCGACAAATGGCATGGCTTTACGAAGCTCTGCTCCCACTTTTTCAATTTCAAGATTAGCAGCTGCTTTGCGATATTCTTCCATGCGAGGACGACCTGCTTTGTAGTCTTCGACAAAATCATTGGCAAATTTACCAGATTGAATATCTGCAAGAACTGCTCTCATGTTTTCTTTCACTTGGTCGGTAATGACACGAGGTCCTGATACATAATCTCCAAATTCCGCAGTATTTGAGATGGATTGGCGCATTTTCTTAAAACCACCCTCATACATCAAATCCACAATCAATTTCATTTCATGAAGCACTTCAAAATAAGCGAGTTCTGGTGCATAGCCTGCCTCTGTCAACACTTCAAATCCTGCTTCCATTAGGGCTGTCAATCCACCGCAAAGAACTGCTTGTTCACCGAACAAGTCTTCTTCAGTTTCTTCTTTAAAGCTTGTCTCAAGAAGACCAACACGGGCTGAACCAACACCTTTTGCCCAGTCCATGGCAATGTGTTTAGCATTGCCAGTCGCATCTTGGTAAACTGCATAAAGAGCTGGCACACCAAATCCATCTTCAAAAGTACGACGAACCAAGTGTCCCGGACCTTTTGGTGCACACATGAAAACATCCACATCTGCAGGAACCTTAATAAATCCAAAATGAATGTTAAAACCATGAGCAAAGCCGAGTGCATTGCCCGCTTCCAAATTTGGAGCAATCTCTTCTGTGTAGAGGTCTGCTTGGATTTCATCTGGTGCAAGAATCATGATGACATCTGCTTGCTTGGTAGCTTCCGCTACTTCAAATGTATCAAATCCATCTTCTTTTGCTTTATCAAATGACTTACCAGCACGCACACCAATGATGACATCGTGACCTGTGTCACGTAAGTTTTGCGCATGAGCATGTCCTTGTGAACCATATCCAATCACAGCAATTTTTTTACCGTCAAGTGCTGCTACTGTTACATCTTTTTCGTACTGCATTTTTACTGTCATCGTTTTTCTCTCTTTTCTATTTTATCTTAGAATCTCTATTCACAGTTCCGCCTTTCATGACAAGGCTACTGTTCCTATGATTCATTGCTTCTTTTTCAACATATCGCTCGTATTCGTTCAAGAAAATCCGCTCTAATTGAAAACAAGACACAGCTGTAGAGATTGTCTTTTACTTTCCCTTTTATTCGCTTTTAATGCTAGATGAAACGATAAATGGAAATGACAGTCCCTCCTGAATCAAAGCACCTCACTGATGAATACAGGTGCTTAATCTCTGCTAAATCCTGTTGCTCCTGTACGAGCAATATTTTTGATACCATAGGGTTGGATGACGCGCAAAAGCGCTTCAATCTTATCACCGTCGCCCGTCATTTGAATGGTAATCGAATGTGGGGCCACATCAACAACACTCGCCCGAAACGGTTGGATAATAGCCAAAATCTCAGCTCGCTTAGCTGGTGGAGCCACAATTTTGACCAAGAGCACCTCACGCTCCATATGCGGAATATCTGTAATATCTCTCACGCGAACGACATCAATCAAGCGATTGAGCTGTTTGATAATTTGCTCTACCTCATCCATGCTTTTGACATCAATGATGACCGTAACTCTTGAAATCTCAGCAATTTCAGTCGGTCCTACCGAGATTGATTCAATGTTAATCTGCCTACGAGATAAGATGCCCGTAAAACGATTCAGGACCCCAGATGAATTTCTCAATTTGGCTGTCAACATTCTACGCATTGAACTTCACCCCCAACATTTCTGCATTACTCTTACCTGCTGGAACCATCGGCTGCACATGCTCTTTATTGGAAATATGAATTTCAATCAACATCGGTCTATTTTCTTTCACAACCCCTAAATCCTCAGCTAATGTAGCTGGACTGGTGCAGCTTGCATAACTAATCCCATAGGCTTCTGCTAGAAGTCTGAAATTCGGCTCTGCATCAAAGACAGACTGGCTCCGGCGTTCGTCATAGAAAGACTCCTGCCATTGGCGCACCATACCGAGCGAGTGATTGTTTAGCAAGATCACCTTAATTGGCACACCGTAGCCGTTTAGAATTGCAAGTTCCTGATTGGTCATTTGAAAACCACCATCACCTACAAAGAGGACTACTTCACGATTTGGATTGGCTAATTTAGCACCGATAGCGGCCGGAATCCCAAAGCCCATCGTTCCCATGCCACCAGAAGTGATGAGCTGACGAGCGTGTTTGTAGGGGTAGAACTGGGCTGCCCACATTTGGTGTTGCCCCACATCCGTCACCACAATAGCATCTCCATTTGTCATCTCACCAATCAATTCAATCACTTTCTGAGGCTTGATTGATTGCTCATCTTCATCATAGCCAAATGGAGCACGGCGCTTGTTGTCAAGAACGTGACTGGTCCATGCTTCATAATTGGTCTCAACGGTTTCTAAGACCAATAAGGTTTCAAGCGTTGCCTTGGCATCTCCAACGACAGGAATTTGTGTCTTGACAACCTTGCCTATCTCAGCTGGATCTATATCGATATGCGCAACAGTCGCATGGACAGCAAAGGTGCTTGGATTTCCTGTTAAGCGGTCATCGAACCGCGCACCGATATTAATGATATAATCCGCATCTGTCAAGGCCATATTGGAAGCATATGAACCGTGCATCCCTCCCATGCCGAGTGATAACTCGTGCTGAACTGGCATGGTTCCTAAACCTAAAAGGGTAGAGACAACTGGAAGTCTGTAACGCTCTGCAAAGGCAATCAATTCTTTATTAGCATCTGCATAATTGACTCCTCCCCCTGCTAGAATAACGGGCTTTTTAGCCAGCGAGAGTTGTTGTAAAATCTTCTTAACCTGCAAACCATTCGGGTTAATCGTTGGCTGATAACTTGGTAAGTACACCGTATCATCGTAGTAAAAATCAACCACCGTTTCCTGAATATCCTTTGGAATATCGATAACGACTGGACCTGGACGACCTGTTGTCGCGATATGAATGGCTTCAGTAATCACGCGAGGAATATCTGCCGCATCCCGTATCTGATAGTTATACTTGGTAATCGGCATGGTAATTCCAATAATATCCGCCTCTTGAAAGGCATCTTTTCCGATTCCACGCGTTGCGACCTGTCCTGTAAAAACTAGCATCGGCACGCTATCGCTCATAGCATCTGCAATCCCTGTAATGGCATTGGTTGCACCAGGACCACTTGTCACAAGTGCGACGCCTATTTTTCCAGTGGATTTAGCATATCCCTCTGCTTCATGGGTCGCCCCTTGTTCGTGACGGGCCAGTATATGCTGGATTCCTTTAAAACGGTAAATCTCATCGTAGAGAGGTAAGACAGCCCCACCTGGATAACCAAAAATAACATCAACACCTAACTTTTTCAAAGTGTCTAATATTAGGTAGGAACCCGAATGTGCTTCCTCTAATTGAATTTGATTCAACTCTCCTCCTCCTCTCATCTATCGTCAGATATTATCTAATATGGTACCATATCCTTGCTCAAAATACTAGATAAATTTGCATATACTCTATGAAAAATCAAGCTCTGACTAGCAGAGAAATGACAGCTAGAACTGTAGCTCAGTAAGGGGAGGTAACAGCGGAAGAAACTGATTTTTGATGAGTATTACCTACTATCATATCACAATGATTAATAAAGTCAATATAATTTTCTGAAAATTCCTAACTTTAAACAATTTCCTACAATTTCAAAATTTATTGACTATCTAATCCGTATTTTAGCTCCCTTTTAGATTTTATAGGTAGAATAATATATATAAAAACGAACGAAGCGCTTCTATAGCTCCTATTTTTTAATCAAACACCTTTTTTTCACAAAAATTTATGCTATAATATAAAGAAGACTTGACGAAAGAGGGACTTCCTATGCCAGAAAAAAACACTCGCAACCAGTTGAAACATCGTAGCTCAGTCTATGATTCCATGGTCAAATCCCCCAACCGCGCCATGCTACGCGCTACGGGAATGACAGATGAGAGCTTCGACAGCCCGATTGTAGGTGTTATTTCAACGTGGGCTGAAAACACGCCCTGTAACATGCACTTGCACGACTTTGGAAAATTAGCCAAAGCTGGGGTCAAAGACGCTGGCGCTTGGCCTGTTCAATATGGAACCATTACAGTTGCAGACGGAATTGCCATGGGAACACCTGGAATGCGCTTCTCATTAACCTCACGTGACATTATTGCAGACTCAATCGAAGCAGCCATGGGCGGTCACAATGTAGATGCCTTTGTAGCGATTGGAGGCTGTGACAAAAACATGCCTGGATCTATGATTGCCATTGCCAACATGGATATTCCGGCAATTTTTGCCTATGGCGGAACTATCGCTCCTGGAAACCTAGACGGAAAAGACATCGACCTCGTCTCCGTCTTTGAGGGAATTGGAAAATGGAACCATGGTGATATGACTGCTGAAGAAGTCAAAGCCTTAGAATGCAATGCCTGCCCTGGTCCTGGTGGATGTGGTGGCATGTATACGGCCAATACCATGGCAACAGCTATTGAAGTCATGGGCATGAGCCTACCAGGTTCGTCTTCACATCCTGCTGAATCACCAGAAAAGCAAGCTGATATCAAAGAAGCAGGTCGCGCAGTAGTCAACATGCTAAAAATGGGGTTAAAACCGTCTGACATCATGACCCGTGAAGCCTTTGAAGATGCCATTACTGTCACGATGGCTCTGGGAGGTTCTACCAATGCAACGCTACATCTTCTTGCCATTGCTCACGCTGCCAATGTCGAGCTGACCTTAGAAGATTTCAATGATTTCCAAGAACGGGTTCCTCACTTGGCTGATTTGAAACCGTCTGGAAAATATGTTTTCCAAGACCTCTATGAAGTTGGCGGTGTCCCTGCTGTCATGAAATACTTACTCAAACACGGCTTCTTGCATGGAGATCGCATTACCTGTACTGGCAAGACCGTGGCTGAAAACTTAGAAGCCTTTGACGAGTTGACACCGGGTCAAGAAGTCATTATGCCCCTTGATCATCCAAAACGTGCAGATGGACCACTCATCATCTTGAAAGGAAACTTAGCACCTGACGGAGCCGTTGCCAAAGTTTCGGGAGTAAAAGTGCGTCGCCATGTCGGTCCTGCTAAAGTCTTTGACTCTGAGGAAGAAGCGATTGAAGCAGTCTTATCTGACGAAATCGTAGATGGCGATGTAGTTGTTGTCCGCTTCGTCGGGCCAAAAGGTGGTCCTGGTATGCCAGAAATGCTCTCCCTCTCTTCTATGATTGTCGGTAAAGGGCAAGGAGATAAGGTCGCTCTCATCACAGACGGTCGTTTCTCGGGTGGCACTTATGGTCTCGTAGTTGGACACGTTGCACCTGAAGCACAGGTGGGTGGCCCAATCGCCTATCTCCGCACAGGTGATATAGTAACAGTTGACCAAGATACCAAAGAAATTACTATGGCGGTGACTGATGAAGAAATGGAGCGCCGCAAGGCTGAAACTACACTGCCACCACTTTATTCACGTGGCGTGCTTGGAAAATATGCCCATATCGTATCCTCTGCCTCGACAGGAGCTGTAACAGACTTCTGGAAGACGGAGGAAACAGGAAAAAATAAATCCGAACAATCAAACTCCAGTTTGTAAGCGACTAGGAGCTTAGAAAGGGAAAAATGAACTATACAGTTGAACTAACCCGCTTCAAGGTCAAGGCAGGAAAATCTGCCGTCGTTGACGAATGGATGAAATTCTTAAATAGCCATATGGAAGAAACCCTCCTGACCCTTGAGAATGAAAAAATGTATGTTGAGACCATTTTCAGAGAAACCCTGGACGGTCAAGAATACCTCTACTGGTATTCTGTCCAAGGTGTCGGGGGAAGAGCAGTTGAAGACTCCGATTTTGAAATTGATAAAAAACATCTTGAGTATTGGGCAGAATGTATTGATGATGAGGCTGGATTTAAAGACCTGGATACACAGGTCGTGATGATTCAAAAACCACTGATAGAAACGATGGAACAGCTGGACGCTCGATAAAACGAAATGAAAGAAACTGGGAAAGCATCATAGATGCTTTCCCAGTTTCTTTTTGCATTCACTAAACAATTAGCAAATTTTCCCAAAAATTGGGAAGTCAAAAACATGATACGGGTTGAGTGATATAGCCGTTTCATTTATTTTTAGTACTAGGCAAGGAGTCGCAGGTAGTACTGGAGTACAGCAAGACGAGTGAACGAAAAATAAAAGATAAACGAAAAGACTATAGATTAAAATCAACAAACATAACCGCAAGCCCCTATAAAACTCCCCATCATTTCTAGTAAAAAGGGGTGTTTTTTCACTATCCACTAGACAGGGGATATCTTGGAACAGCTCACTGATGATTGCTTATTTGGGACTAATTCCTAAGGTAATGCGACCAATACGGCTGATACGGGTCATCTTCCAAGCCGGCGACCAAACGACTTCAATACCTGCATTGTTAATACCGGCAATTTTCTTTAAAGCATCAATGAGTTCATCTGGTAAGGTCTCAGAACAAGTACAGCCTGCATCAGTGAACGTCATAATCACCTTGCAAAACCCACTTTCATCCAAATTGATTTCATATATCAAGCCTAAATTGTAAATATCAAGTTCTATTTCTGGATCATAGATACTCTCTAAGGTCTCAACTAACTGACCCTCAAGCGCCAAGGCACGGTCATTGATTTTAATATCATCTCTCATATTCTACTCCACAACAGGTTTTTTTATTAATCTTTACCCCGTATCAACACTTCCCCTTTTTAAGTCTGCAGAAACAAACAAGCTCTTTTATAGACTTTCAGTTTTGATTTAGTCCGAGGCAACGAGTCGCGTAGGCATAACTAGAGTGAGGCAAGACCAGATAACCACAGAAAAATGAAAACTGAACGACTATATAACTTTCCTCAATTTTAATCCTAAGTTTTCAGAAAGGCCGTTCATAAACAACAATAAAGCAACTACTAGAAATTCACTGCCCTACGTAGCAGAAGTAAGGTAAATTGACAAGGAAATCTGTTCCTCTGCAACACCGACAGCTGACTGGCTTTCACAATCTGAGAACCGTGAAAGATTGGAGATAAGGATAGCAAAGCTAATCTCCTCTCCAGCAACATTCAGCAAGGTCAACTACCGACAGAAGAAAATGATAGTTATGAATATAGCTATACTTTTATAGTCGTTTCGTTTATCTTTTATTACTTCGTTCACTCACTTTGCCGTACTCTAGTACAGCCTGCAGCTCGTTGCCTAGTACTAAACTATAATGTTTATTGAGTTGGCTACTATTTTCTCATATTTTCTACTGTTTTTCAAGAATGAATGAAATCTTTTCAAAAAACAGCCTTGAGGCTGTTTTTTTACTCTTTCGTTTCTAATGCGCGTAACATTTGATCAATCTTATTCCCATATTCAATAGATTGGTCTTTTTCAAAGACTAGATCTGGGATTTTATACAAGGTGAGCTTGCGACCAAGTTCCCGTTTCATGGTTCCTTTTGCCTTTTCAAGCCCTGTCTGTACTTTCTGATTGTCAGAAGCCAGGTCACTCATGATAGAGTAATAGACTTTAGCCACCGACAAATCGCCTAGCATTTGAACATCTGTTATGGTTACACCTTGAACACGTGGGTCCCGGACTTTCTTTTGCAAAATCTCATTGATTTCACGTTTGATTTCCATACCCACACGATCTGTACGAAAATGATTCGCCATCTTCTTTCCTCCTATTTAAAGGATTTTCTAATTGAAAATCAAAGCAAAATGCTACAATTTTTATCTCATAGCTTCATTTAACGGAGCTACACTACTACTGAGAGCTGAAGAATGGTGAGAGCATCAATAGGGGATGATTGGTTGAGCTACCTTATGAAACTACCAGTCGACCGCTTAGCGGTAGCTAGCTGGCTATTCTCTGCATGTCAAAAGTGACATGCCTAGCTAGCCTCGCAGGGGTCTCAAGACGAAGCGTTCCGCTTCTGTTCGGCCGCCTATTTTGTCCAGAAGTTGCTTTACGCTCTCACTACTTCGTTTTAATCTCTTCCATAATATAGGCTTCAATGATGTCGTCAACTTTGAGGTCGTTGTAGTTTTCAATCATGAGTCCACCCTCACGGCCATTGGTGATTTCTTTGACGTCATCTTTGAAATGTTTTAGGCTGGCAAGTTTACCATCAAAGATAACAACACCCTCACGAATGACACGTACACTTGAGTCACGAGTAACTTTTCCATTGATTACCATAAATCCACCGATGGTTCCCACTTTTGAAACCTTAAAGGTTTCACGAATAAGCGCTTCACCAATGATTTTTTCTTGATATTCAGGATCAAGCATTCCTTTCATGGCATCTTCCATCTCCTCGATTACTTTATAGATAATACTGTGGAGACGGATTTCTACATCATCAGCTTCTGCCTGTTGGCGTGCCTGCGGTGTCGGACGTACACTAAATCCGATGATGAAAGCATTAGAAGCTTCTGCCAAGGTAACATCAGACTCATTGATAGCACCAACTGCTGAATGGACGATATTGACACGGACACCTTCTACTTCAATCTTTTGAAGGGATGAAGCAAGTGCCTCAACTGAACCTTGTACATCGGCCTTGATGATAACATTAACAGACTTAACTTCGCCAGCTTTAAGGGTATCAAAGAGGTTTTCAAGACTGACACGTTGGGTTGCCTGACGTTGTTTCAAGAGGGCCCGTTTAGCACGTTCTTCACCTGCTGCTCGAGCTGATTTTTCATCTTCATAGACTGCAAAATGATCACCTGCCATCGGTGCTTCATTCAAACCAGTAATCGAAACAGGTGTAGATGGTCCTGCCACCTTGACACGGCGACCGAGGTCATTTGTCATGGCACGAACACGTCCGAAAGTATTTCCTGCAACGATTGGATCTTGCACATTCAAGGTTCCTTGTTGGACAAGGAGGGTCGCAACCGCACCTTTTCCTTTATCCAAATGCGCTTCTATGACCGTACCAATCGCACGAACTGTTGGGTCAGCTTTCAACTCTTGGATTTCAGCAACCAGAAGCACTGTTTCCAACAATTCGTCAATATTTTGATTGAACTTAGCGGAGATTTCAACAAATTCACAATCTCCACCCCAAGCGGTTGAGATGACACCATGCTCTGCCAATTCACCGATGACACGCTCAGGATTCGCTCCCGGCTTATCAATCTTGTTGATTGCTACAATAATTGGAACATTAGCAGCTTTTGAGTGATTGATTGCTTCAATAGTCTGTGGCATGACACCATCATCTGCCGCAACGACCAGGATAGTCAAGTCGGTAACAGATGCTCCACGCGCACGCATACTCGTAAAGGCTGCGTGTCCTGGCGTATCAAGGAAAGTGATTTTCTTACCATTTTCTTCAATTTGGTAAGCACCGATATGCTGCGTGATACCTCCTGCTTCACCTGTTGCAACACGCGAATGACGAAGAGTGTCAAGAAGGGTCGTTTTCCCGTGGTCAACGTGTCCCATGATGGTTACAACTGGTGGGCGCTCTACCATTTCTTCTGGATTGAGGTAGCCCTCTTCCACAAAGAAACGCTCAATATCCGCGTTGTCCACTTCTACTTTTTCTTTGGCTTCAATTCCATAGTCCACCATCAATAATTCAATCGTGTCTCCATCTAGGGATTGATTTTGAGTTGCCATAACTCCCATCATAAAGAGTTTCTTAACAATTTCAGCTGGTTCTCGCTTAATACGTTTTGCGATTTCAGCAACCGTCATGCCCGCTGTATACTCAAACTCAGTTGGCAATTCATGGAACTTACGTTCAGTGATAGGCTTGGCTACTTGTTGCTGTTTGCCTTTTTTAGTTTTCTTATTTGGATTCCAGTTACTATTTCTTTGATTTCTCACTTGATTTTGACTATTTCGATTCTTCTGTTGTTTTCTTGGACCATCTTCTTCGTGATCAAAATCATCACGACGTTTATCTGGTCGAGCTTGTTTTTTCCGACGTTTATCTGTAGCAGGTACAGCTTCAACCGCTGCTGGTACAACCTTCTTCGGTATTGCTTCTACTACAGGTTCTTCAAACTTAATTTCTTTTGGCTTTTTGGGCTGCTTCTTGGCTTCTTGTGCTTGGCGGAAACGTTCTTCACTTGTACGTGCATATTCCTGCAGTTGCTCTGCTTTTAAAGCAGCTGCTCGAGCCTTGAAATCAATTTTGGCACGTGTTTCTTCCACTCTTGAGCCTTGTGCAACACGATTTTGCCCCTTAGTAGTCCCTTGAGCTGAGCGCTTCTCAAATCCTTGAGTTCGATTATCTCTACGTTCTTGCTCTTTAGAGTCACGACGTTGCTTTTGGTGTCCGTTTGAACGGTTGTCTTGCGGACGTCCTTGATCTTTTCTCTGATTGCGTCTTGCCGCTTGCTCTTTGGCACGTGCTTCACGCTCTGCCTTGAAATTACGGCTTTTTGGGCGATTTGATGCAACTTGAGGCGTTGGAATGGTAGCTTTTATTTCTGTAGCTACAGATTGTGGTGCCTGCTCTCCTTTCTTGCTCGGAGCTTGCTCCACCTTTTCCATTACTTTCTCAAATGTTTTTTTCACTTCCGCAAACCCAGCAGCAATCCGATATGCCTCTTCTGCTTCGACACTTGATGAATGGCTTTTCACCTCAATGCCTAATTCCTTTGCTTTGGCGACTACTTCCTTACTTTCCTTGCCCAATTCCTTGGCAATCTCGTACAATCTCTTCTTAGACAATATCTTGTCCTCCTGTTCTATTCCATAATAGACCTCATTTTCTTAGTAAATCCAGCATCTATCACAGCCAGCACCTTGCGTTGCTTACCGACTGCTGAGCTTAATTCCAGCGTTGAAAACGCGGTAACGACTTCTACCTGGTAGGTACGACTTTTATCTGTAATTTTCTTACTTAAATTAGGACCTGCATCATGGGCTAAAAAGACCAACTTTGCCTTTTGCTTTTGAATGCTTTCAACGACCAGTTCTTCGCCTGAA
Source organism: Streptococcus sp. LYSM12 (assembly GCF_004569635.1). Lineage (GTDB taxonomy): Bacteria > Bacillota > Bacilli > Lactobacillales > Streptococcaceae > Streptococcus. The sequence continues at coordinate 20,129 of NZ_SPOZ01000019.1, read as the reverse complement.
ATCAAGCGACCAGCTCGCTGCGCCAATCCGAGTAAGTTTAATATTCTTTGCTGGTTATTCAAGTCCCAGTTCTCTCCTTTTGACCTTGTGATCAACATAGGCAATCAATTCATCATAAAATTCTGCGACTACTTCCATGCTAAAGGCACGGTCAAATACGCGTTTTTTCTTAGCTTGAGCTGCTTCAGCATTATCCAGCTTGATATAAGCTCCGCGGCCATTTGCTTTCCCTGTCGGATCAATAAAAACTTGGCCCTCTTTATTTTTTACAATGCGCAATAAATCCCGCTTGTCAATAATCTCTCCAGAAACAACCGATTTGCGTAAAGGAATTTTTCTAGCCTTTGCCATAAGTACCTCCAAACAGGTTTATTCACCTGCTTCTTGTGTTTCTACAGCTGCAGTATCTTCTGCTTCACCATAAAGCGCAGCTTCCATTGCTTCGTATTCTGATGCCGATTTGATATCGATGCGGAAACCTGTCAAATGAGCTGCTAAACGCACATTTTGTCCGCGACGACCAATGGCAAGAGAGAGTTTATCATCTGGTACGACCACTGTCGCATGCTTTCCATCTTCTGTATCAAAGATGACTTGATCAACTTCTGCTGGGGCAAGGGCATTGTAGATAAATTCTGCTTCATCTGCTACCCATTCAATTACATCAATATTTTCTTCCATTGGAACCATGCGATCTTGTTTCGCATCATAGCGGGCTGGGTGGAATTTCCCTGTAATCTTCTTAATATTTGAGCCGCCACGACCAACAATTGTTCCGATAGCATCCACGTTTGGATTGTGGCTACGCACCGCAACCTTGGTCCGATCACCTGCTTCACGGGCAACACTCATGATTTCTACTGTTCCATCATAGACTTCTGGGATTTCTTGCTCCATTAAGCGCTTGATCATTTCTGGATGACTACGGCTGACAAAGACATTGACACCACGCGCATTGTCTTCCACCTTGTACACGTAAACTTCAATGCGATCATGTGATTGGAAGACTTCCCCAGGAATCTGGTCTTGTTTTGATAATTGCGCTTCGATATTCCCCAAATTGACATAGATGAAGCGATTGTCAAAGCGCTCAACTGTTCCAGACATGATTTCTTTTTCCTGTCCCTTATAGGTATTGTAAGTAATAGCGCGGGTCTGCTTGCGCATTTTTTCCATAATGGTCTGCTTGGCAGACTGAGCTGCTACACGACCAAATTCTGCAGGTGCTTCTTCAAATTTAATCTTATCCCCTAATTCATAAGCTGAGGAAATCGCCAAGGCATCTTTCAAGCTAATTTCAAGACGACTATCAAAAACTTCGTCTACTACCTCGCGGACAGTATAGACACGAAAATCTCCTTTTTTCTCATCAAACTCAATCGCAGCCGATTCAGATTGACCGTAGCGACGTTTGTAGGCCGAACGGAGGGACTCCATAACAGCCTCAATGATGTCTTCTTTTTTAATCCCCTTGTCTTCCTCCAAAATACGGAAGGCTTCTTGCATTTCTTTACTCATCTTATTTTCCTTTTTCTCAAAAGGTCCTTTCTGTTAAATTTTTACAGCCAGACGTGCTTTGGCGACCGTCTGATAGGGAATGGTCACTTGTTTTGTTCTTGTTTTATCCAGATATTCAATCACTAACTCTTGATGTTCAAAGGAAAGGAGAGTCCCTTCAAAGACCTTACTTTTATCAACTGCTTGATAGAGTTTGACATGGATATACTGACCGACAGCTTTCGCGACTGCCTCAGCATTTTTTAACGGCCGCTCAAGACCAGGGCTAGTCACTTCTAGCATGTACTGTGCTGGAAACGGATCCGGCTGAATGTGATCCAAAAGTGGACTAATCACTTCTGATAACTCGACCGTATCGTTGAGGGAAATACCTCCCTCCTTATCTACAAAGATAGATAGAACATCATCGCCACCCATTTTGCCATACTCCACATCGACCAGCTCATAAGGTGCCTTAATGTGTGGAGCAATCGCTTGCGTGACAATGTCTATAATCGTTGCCATTTAAAACCTCCCTCTAGAGACATATCGAAAGGGCTGGCACAAGACCAACCCTCCTTTTCTCTACTTTTTAGTAGTATAACATAATTTCAAGGCTCTGTAAAGGGATAGATGTCAGAGCTACGACAAACTGGATACAATATCCCCTTTTACAATACCATCTAAAATCCCCAAGACAAGTCTGGAGTCACAACAATAGTTGTACTGCAGCAAAGAATTGGGGATTTTCTCCAATTCTTTTGTTGATTTTTATGGAGGATGATTTTATGCTATTTCTCAGCATTTTTTTCTGCACGGGCAACAAAAAAGGTTGGCGAAATTTATCCAAAACGGACTTTTTCTTCAACCTGAACATGCGATTTTTCGAATGGTTTTTAAAATGCTGCTTCTACACGATAAATGACTTGACCTTTGTTCGAAAATTTCTCTTCATACTCGGTCATGACATTATCTTCCATATCGCTGGCATGTAAATCAAGCCAGACACCGTTTAAGGTCATGCCATACTGAGAAAAGCTGACAAGACTGTATTCAAAAAGTCCGCGATTGTCAGTTTTAAAATGAATCTCACCTTTTTCTGGTAAAATTTCTTTATAATTATCCAAAAAATTCTTATAGGTCAATCGACGCTTTTCGTGGCGTTTTTTGGGCCATGGATCCGAAAAGTTCAGATAGAGGCGGTCAATCTCTGCTGGCGCAAAGTAGTTGGTCAAACTGGACCCATCTACCTGCAATAACTTAATATTAGGCAAGTCTGCCTCCACCACACGATCCAGGGCGTAGCTTAAGACCGTCATCTGAATATCAATCCCGATATAGTTAATATCTGGATTTTGAGCTGCCATTCCTGTGATGAAACGACCCTTTCCAGAACCAACTTCGATATGAATGGGATTGCTATTGCCAAACATACTAGCCCATTTCCCCTTACAATCCTCAGGATTCAAAATGACATATTGAGGATATGCTAGGAGCATATCACTAGCTCCTTTACGATTTCTTACTCTCATACTTCCTTATAATAGCTCTTGCGAAAATAGCGCAAGGCGTAAATTTCTTTATTTGCTGCTTCCATATCATAGCTTTCAACATGTTTTGCAATCTGGTTCAGATAGCCGAGTTGACCATACCAGTAAATTTTGTTTAACACCGTATGGTTGTATTTGTAACCATAGCTTCTCAGCCATTCTTCCCATGACTGTCTTGGAATATAGTGGGTCAATACATAGGCCACATCCATCATTCGGTCTGTTACACAAGCCGTCTCCCAATCCGTCAGATAAATCAAACCACTCGTTGTTTCAACCCAGTTGGTATGGTGTAAATCCCCATGGACAAAGGTCGCCACATCCTTACGAAAAGTTGGTAAATGAGCCAACAAATCACTACAAACCGACTGAAGATAGCTATTTTTCGAGAGCCTAGCGGGTGCTTCCTGCTGCCACTTACGAACCAAGTCCTGTGGCTCTTGATAGGTGTAGTTAAGCTGCAAGGCTTGATTGAGCAACATCTTAGAATAGTGCATGCGCACCAAAATTTGCTGGACCTGTTTGCCCCCCATTTCAGAACGAGTGAGGATATGACCATTCAACCATTCCTGCTCGACACGCTGACCAACCCCCAACTCCCTATTAGCGGATAGAACCGGAGGGGTAATCTGTTCATGCGCCAAAGCAGAAACAATCGGTGGCATTTCATACTTGACAAAAACGGGCGTTCCATCTGTTCGCATGCCCTTAAATGCTTTACCACTATTTCCTGCGATCGATTGCAGACGAAGTCCGCTTGTATCAAATTGCATGCCAGTTCTCCTTTAAAAATTCTTTACTATTTTACTAGTTTTCATCTCATTAGTCAATCAATTTCTTTGATTTCAATCCGAGATATAGATGTGCTAAAATGATTCCTAATCCCGCTAGTACGACAAGGTACACTCTATCTTCTAACACTAGTATCCCTACAAGCAACTGCAAAACAAGAACCAGATACATGATGCATTGAACAACCCATTTAAAACTCTCAACTTTTTCCTGCTGACTGACCGGATAAAGATGTGTCAGATACTGGTAATCGTAGGCATGATAGAGCGGTAGTAACTGAAAGAGTAACAGATAATCAAATAAGACCGCCAAACCCGCTGCAAGCCAAGATTCCTGAACAAGAAGAAGACTAGCTACACTTAGAGCTACCAAGCGAAGACTGATCCAGAAAAAATCTCCCGAACGCAAAAAGCTACGAATAAATAGGTAATCCCATGTCCTATTCTGCCATTTCTTGACAAGAGTTAGCAGAGGATCTAGATAGTTACGCCGCTTGACATCACTACTGAGTCCTTTGACAGGAGTAAAGAGGGAATAAAACTGTAAAATACTCTGCTTGCGCCTCATCTCATACTGCACTGCCTTGTCCCAATCCAGATGCCCTGACTGAGCAATAAAACGTGTCTGAAAGGCCAACCAAGCATATTTCCCAACAGTTAAAATCAAGAGATAGAGCAGAAAGAGCAACAAGGTCCAGCCCAATTTCAAGTAAAGGGGCAAGAGCAAAACCTGTCCTAAGATTTGGACAAACCCCCAGAGCCAAATGGCACGCAGACGTGCTAGCTGAATATTTCTAAGAACCTCATCTTCTTTTGGTAAGAGGAAGATACGGTCCGCTGATTCTAAATAGGTTGCAATTCGTCCTGAAAAGAAGAAAAGCAGGGTCGCAATAGCTAATAGTAGGTAGACAAGCCAAGGAGTTGTTGGAAAATGTTCCAACAGCGCTCGGTATTGCAGAGCCAAAAAGCCGAGCAACACCATTAGAACGAGAACAAAGTGATCATTTAACACATAGCGAAGATACTTGAGACAGCGCTGGGTAAAGGCCAGTCGGCGTTTCTGAAATAGTCCTTTCATACTCCTGCACCCTCTCTGGTAAGAGCAAGATAAAGCTCATTTAAGCTGGCATCTTCACGACCAAATGTTGCTTGTAGTTCTGCCAAATTGCCCTGCGCCCGCACCTCTCCTCGATGTAAAATGACAAAGCGGTCGCACATTTTCTCAGCTGTATCCAAGACGTGGGTCGACATCAAAATAGAAGTACCTTTCGCTTTTTCTTCTTCTAATAGACGAAGCAAATCATCAATAGCCACCGGATCTAGCCCCAAAAATGGCTCGTCAACAATCAGCAGGCTCGGCTGGATCATAAAGGCGCAAATAATCATGACTTTCTGCTTCATTCCTTTTGAAAAATGAACCGGAAACCATTCCAATTTTTCATCTAATCGGAAGATTTTGAGTAATTTTTCTGCCTGCACAAAAGCCTGTTCCCAGTCCAAGTCATAGGCCATCGCCACCACTTCTAGATGCTCTTTCAGGGTCAGTTCCTCATAGAGACTCGGCGTTTCTGGAATAAAACCAATTTTTTTCCGATAGTCTTGTGGTTTTGATTGAAGGCTTTCCCCATCAATCAGAATCTGTCCTTGATAGGGCGATAAAAGCCCAATAATTTCTTTTATAGTCGTTGATTTTCCTGCACCATTTAGACCAATCAATCCAACCAACTCTCCATCAGCTACTTGAAAGGAAACGTCTTTTAAAACAGGAATATTGACATAACCACCCGTCACATTTTTTACTTCTAACATACATTTTTTCCTATAATTTGATATACTTATTATAACAGAATTTTGGAAAAGGGGTTTGCATTATGTCAGATTGTATTTTTTGTCGCATCGTTGCTGGAGATGTTCCCTCATCTACCGTATACGAAGACGAACATGTCCTTGCTTTTTTAGATATTACTCAAGTCACAAAAGGTCATACCTTGATCATCCCCAAAGAACACTTCCGCAACCTGTTAGAAATGGACGAAGAAACGAGCGCGACATTATTTGCTAAAATCCCAATCATCGCACAGCACTTAAAAGAAAAGCTCGGAGCAAGCGGTATCAACCTACTGAGCAATATGGAAGAAAGTGCGGGACAGACCGTTTTCCATACCCATATCCACCTCTTGCCTCGCTTTGACAATCACGATGGACTACACATTACCTTTGATACCAATGAGCCTGATTTCCCAATCTTGGCACAATTAGCAGACCGATTACGAATGGAGGCAAAATGAAATTAAAACACCTAATCGCAGCAGGAACAGCTGCTACTATCACCTATCTCGCTGTTCAAAATCGAAAGAAAATCGCACATGAAACGACAGAAGCCATGGATAGCGTCCGCCGCATACAGGAGAGCTATCAAACTATCCAAGACCAGCTCGCCTTTATCCAAAGCTATCAACAGCCACTCCAAGAAATGGCTAGAGATCTCCAATACAAACTGCGGGTCTACCAACAAGCTATCGCAGGCAACTTGAACGAAATTCAAAAGATACAAGTAACAGAACAAGAAAAATAAAAGGAAGTGGGGAAAGAGCTCGACAGGTCAAAAAAGAGTTCGATTTTTACCTTATTTCCTGCATTCTAGCTAATGAGTTAACAAAGATAAACGAAACGACTATAAAAGCTCATCAAATGTGACTGTTTATATTCTGAAGTAATATAGTCTTTTAGTTTACTTTTAGTACTAGGCAACGAGCTGCAGGCTGTACTAGAGTACAGCAAAGCGAATGAACGAAGTAATAAAAGATAAACGAAATGACTATACATCAAAATAGTGACAAAAACTGATAAGCAGCTCCGAAAAAAACTCCTAGAAATGGTATAACCTTTCTAGGAGTTTTTTTATGTCATATACGATAGATACTATCTATCTTTTTCTATTTTCTAGCTTGACAGATTGATGCGTATCCAGTAGCTGAAGAGCAAGATTCATCGATTGCTTCTTGAAAACCTATTGTTGTGAACCATCAAATCCAGTCGAGCCCACTCCCTCCCCAGCTGAAATGGTCATCCCTGACAAATTCGTGTAGGCGTTAACCACCGAAATAGGGGTAGCAGTCATTGAAACTCTGACATTGGTCTTTAGCTCGGCAGATGTCGGTAAATCGAGCGAGGTCTTAATCGTATTTTGAATATTAAGTAGTTCTTCACTGGTTGGAATTTGATAAGAAAGACCATCAATCATTTGGCTCTCTCCAACTAACTGGTAGGTTTCAATCGTCTTCAAGGAATCTTGATAGCCTAAAAGTCCCGGGAAAGAAGCTGGTGTAATCGACACATTCGTGCGCATATTGTTTGAAATGGCATCTAAAATAGGCTTATATTGGGTAATCCCATCTAGATTCAACAGTTTTTTCACGATAGCCTGGATGACTTCACGTTGGCGTTTTTGGCGACCAATATCCCCTTCTGGATCATCATAGCGCATCCTAGAATAAACCAGGGCCTGATTTCCGTTGACATGTTGCTCACCAGGATCAACTACTGCTGTATAGGCCGGCTCATATTCACTGATTGAAATCGGAAAGCCTAAGGTATTATTCACGGTAATTCCACCTATGGCATCTACCAGTTCAATCAAGCCATCCATATTAATCTCAACATAGCGATTGATATCTATGTCCAGCATCTTCTCAACTGTTGCAATCGCCATCGGAGCCTGACCATAACTGTAGGAATGGTTGAGTTTTTCAACCGTCCCACTTGAACTCCCATCAGCATTAGCAATTTCCACCATTATATCGCGCGTTAGGCTGACCATGGTTGTTTTTTGGCTTCTAGGATTGACTGTTACCAAAATCATGGAGTCACTTCTTCCTTCTTCCCAATTACCACCACGGCTCACCTGATCCATGTCCACTCCCATCAAAAGAACTGTAAGAGGTTCTGTCGCTTCAATGACATGGTCCTCTCTTTGCCCTTCAATCGATTTGAAAGTCTTAGAAAAACTATCCGTTGAATAGTTTAACACCGTTGTTGCATAGAGTGCACCAGCCCCAACGGTTAAGCCAACAATGGCTAGAATCATGAGAAAAATCTTCTTACCAATACTCATTTATCGTCTATCAGCTTGCCCATGTAATATAGGTCAAGCCATTCTCCTTCGTCTGTTCTTGCACCCCATTTTTGAGTGCCTTCTATTGCAAATCCCAGCTTCTGATACAGGGAAACCGCACGGCTATTTCGAATCTGAACTGTCAGTTCGAGCCGCTTGATGATACCATTGCTCCTTGCCCATTCCACCACTTCTTGTAAGAGAAGTTGCCCGATTCCATGACCCCAATAATCTTTTCGTACGGCAATAAAGATATTGCCAACATGGCTAATCCGATACTGGTTGGAGGCACGAACGGTGACAGCTCCAATGACCTCATCTCCACAAACAGCAAGAAGGTGAAGTTGGTTTGGACTGCCAAGACTATTGTCAAAAATAGCTGCTAACTCATCTGACGTAAACCGAAATCCTGTTTCATCCATGACAAGAAAGTCTGTTTCTCCTGCCACTTGATTCATAAAGTCAATGAAAGCTACCGCATGGGCACTTTCTGCCTCCTCAAAGAAAATCTCTTTTTTAATCTGTACCATGTCCAATCTCCTCTACCAAGGCCTGACTTCTTTTTCCTTGCGGAGCAAAGGATATCCTACGACCGTCACCAACTTTTTCAATGACAATCCTTAAAACATCATCCAATAGCGAGGCGTCAAGAAGCTCACCCCATTCGATTACAGTCACACCATCTCCATAGAGAAAATCATCCAAATCAATCGAATCAGGATCATCTCCAATCCGGTAAACATCCAAATGATAGAGTGGCAGACGCCCCTCATACTCACGGACAATCGTATAGGTCGGACTCTTTATCATCTGCTTAATCTCAAGACCTTGCGCAATTCCCTTCGTCAGGGTGGTTTTCCCAGCACCTAAATCACCAGTCAGAACCAGCACATCACCTGCCTGTAGTGACCGACCAATCGTCAGTCCAACTGCTATCAATTCTTCCTCATTACGACTATACATGCTTTCTATTATATCACAGTCATATCCCTTTGTCATTTTATAATCCAGTTTATCTACGGACATGCACATGAAAAAAATGCAGGTAACTAGTTTTCTAGCCACATGCACTTTTAGACATTTTCAAGCGATTTACATTTCCTACTCTATAAAAACAGGGAGATCTCGTTTGACCCACCCTGTCTATGGTTCAAAAATACCCAATTAAAGAATAGCCAAGATGATAAAGTTCAGAATGAACAAAGCTGTTGCTCCCCAAAGAATTGGGTGAATCTCTTTTGCCTTGCCTGTTGAGACTTTGACCAAGCAGTAAAAGATAAAGGCTGCTGCAATTCCGTATGAGATAGAAAAACAAAGTGCCATGAAGAAAGCCGCAAAGAAAGCTGGTAGCGCATCCTCAAAGTTGCTCCAATCCACATCAAGGAATGAAGAAACCATCATAACCCCAACGATGATCAAGGCTGGAGCCGTCGCTGCTGCAGGTACAATACCAACAAACGGTAAAATAAGGATAGAAAGCAAGAACAAAATAGCTGTCGTCACTGCCGTCAAGCCTGTTCGTCCACCTGCTGAAATACCAGCAGCAGATTCAACATAAGTCGTTGTATTTGATGTTCCAAAAATCGCACCGATAGAGGTACCAATAGCATCGGCAAACAGAGCCTTATCCATTTTTGAGTTGAAGCCTTTACCATTTTCAAGTGCCACTTCATCTTCTGCTGAGAAGATTCCTGTCTTACGACCTGTTCCGATAAAGGTACCAAGTGTGTCAAAGGTATCAGACAAGCTGAAAGCAAAAATCGTCATGAGTACCAATGGCAGACGCTCCGTATCGCTAAAGAGTGATGACATCCCTCCAAAGGCTGCAAGGAAAGTGGTCCCTAGCTCTGCAAAGGCACTTCCAATATGATTTTCTGCAAAGTTAATAGAAGAAACATCAACCACTCCTGCTGGTATACCGGCAAGCGTTGTTGCCACAATTCCAATCAAGATACCACCGCGGACATTTTTAATAACCAAAATAGCGGTTAGAATTAAACCAAAAAGAGTCAAGAGAACACTTGGATCTGTAAAGGTTGAAATAGCTGGAACTACTCCTCCACCTGCTAGGACTGAAAAGACCCCGTTTGAGAAAGTATCTGCTGTTGCATCTGCAGGAGCTACTCCATTCACTGTCATAATATCAGAACCTGATGTCAAAAAGGTAATAAGATTCGCATTTTTAAAACCAAGGTAGGCAACAAAAACTCCGATACCACCACCGATAGCATGCTGTAAACTAATCGGAATCGCCTTGATAATGCTCTTACGAACCTTGGTAACTGTAATAAAAATGTTAAACAAACCGCAGAGGAAAACCATGGCTAAGGCTTCCTGCCAACTAAAGCTGAGTCCGATAACTACTGTATAAGTAAAAAAAGCATTTAAACCCATCCCTGGTGCCAAGGCATAAGGGACATTGGCAAACAAGCCCATGATAAGGGTTGACACGGTACTTGCGATAATGGTGGCTAAAAATACCGCTTGCGAGGGCATACCCGCAACGCTCAGTATACTTGGGTTAACAAATAAAATATAAGACATGGCAAAGAAAGTCGTCAAACCTGCCACGATTTCCGTTGAAACAGTCGTTCCATGTTCTTTTAGACCAAAAAATTTGTCCATTTTAAAAAAATCTCCTTTATTTACGAACAATATACACATTATAACCCAAAAACATTCACTTTTCAACCCTAAAGTTCCTGAAGTCACTGATTTTCTCATACAAACCTATCGTTTTATAGGGAAAGGTCCGAATTTTCCTTATTTCCCTACCAGTTCGATTATATGTCTACTAGTTCAGAATTCCAACAACGTACTGTAAACAAATGACATGCTTGAAGTTTGTATACATGGGCTTCCTATCCCCTCCCAAAAAACTGGATGATTATGAAAAGAACCTCCTTAGTAAGAATAGTATAGCCCTTTAGTTTATTTTTAGTACTAGGCAAACAAAAAGACTATATAGCTGAAGATTCCCCAATACTTGCCATATAAATAAACAGTCCAACTAAGCTTGCTAAGTTGGACGTCATTCTACCTTAAGACCATCGTTTTATTTGAAGTTGAGCTTATACGAAGAATCGAAATAACCGTAACAGCAGTTTATCGAACACATACACAATCTTTTGACTCAATAATGGGATATTCAACCAGCTATCAATCTTACTCCTCATCATCTCTACAAATAATCCTGAAATAAATATCAAAAATGCAAAAAAGAATACATACAAAATCCCAACAACAAGCCTTTCATTCACAACGAATGCAGTAGCTCCTTTAAGGATAGTATTCCAAATAACTGGATTAGATTGAAACAAATAAATACCAAAAGCATACGGAGATAGTTTTGAAACCACTGTAGCAATACGGGAATTGAGTCGGAGTCTAGAAAAGAGGATAACCATTATCATACCTGATAATACAATTGTAGGGGAAATATAGCTAACGTAGAATACATCGCCTTTCTTGATATAGGTAAACCAAGTGATAAAGATGCAACATCCCCATACTATCATAAGAAATAGTGAACTTTTCTGTGCAAACACATGCACTCTCTTCATCAGAACACCAATACAATAGAGCACCAGCAACCAAATGGCAGAATATCCAATTTGTGACTTAAATGGATCTCCGAAGCTTCCCATCACTGAAAACAAGAATATAAGAACAAGAAATGCTCTCTTACTTTGCACTTCATCGATTGAAAATAGAAATTTATTTAGAAGTGGCATTGCAAAAAATAAAACAACGAAAGCCGTAAAATACCAAAAAGTTCCAAAAGTAACCAGAAAGACACTGCGTTTAATATCGATTATTCCCAATCCTCCTCCTATCCCCAAAAGAGAGAGGAAGATCGTGAGAACAAAGGAGTAAAAGAATGCTTGAAACCACATAGATACTATTTTCTCATATCTCTGTTTCCGATTCTGTGCAGTATAGCCGCTTATCATTGCAAAAGAATCAACTGCACAGTACGAACTGATTTCCAATAACCAAAAAACTTTATGTCTTAAAGAGCCTGCGGTCAGTGCCTCTAAAATTCCACCTTGTCCTAGTACGTGCAATACACATACCATAAACATTAAAACGAATCGAAGTAAATCGAGTCCATAATTTCGATGGTTCATTCCATACTCCCCTTACTAAATTGTTAACAAGCTATTGTATTGTACCACAAATTTCAGACACTCTCCATTCAATCTCCATTTCTTGACTTGACTATCTTAGCCTGGTGCAAAAACAAGAAAAAAGAGAGAACCCAACTGCGATGTCGACGCCTTAATCATCTTCCTCTATTACTTCTAGATGCAAGTCTACACAGTCCCTTGCTCCCTAGTATCTAGGCTCAGCACTGACTTTCATATAGTCATTTCGTCTATCTTTTATGACTTCGTTCACTCGCTTTGACCTACTCTAGGTACAGCCTGCAGCTCGTTGCCTCATGCTAAAAGACTATATATAATAGAAAACTGTAGGAGATTGAACATAAAGAGATTGAGGAAAATCTCTATTTTATAACCAGATGATAGTGACTACTCTTAGCAGAAAAGACTGACAATCCATCACTTAACTCACTCGCTGGCAAGCCTGTTGGTTATTTCAAGAATTTCTGCCCAATCTCATCCTCTAACTTAAAGACTGATTTACCACTATTTTACAAGTCAGGTAAGGACTCTGTCAAGCTCTAAAATATAACGAGATGAAGCGCTTTTCCTCAGAGTCAAGGCGTTTGGAAAATATGAATGGCTACACACGGTAGATGACACATTAGAAAAATGCAGTTCCCTCATCTGACATTTTTCAACTCAATCGAGTCGAACCAACCCTAGGATAACAAATGCTACCTCACATTCTTACAATAAAAACACAGCCAACCTATTCTAACTACACTTTGCGAAACCTTGCTGATTCTGCTATACTTAAACGTATGCGTTTACGAAAAAAGGAGTGAAGCACGTATGACGAAAAAGATGATTGCCCTTGATTTAGACGGCACCTTATTAAACAAAGATAGCCAATTAAGCACCTACACGATTGAAACGATTCGTAAGGTTCAAGAAGCTGGCCATACTATCATTATCGCAACCGGTAGACCCTACCGCATGGCCTACAATTATTATAAGGAACTAGGACTCTCTACCCCCATGATTAACTTCAATGGTTCACTCATCCATATTCCTGACCAAAACTGGGAGTGGGAACAAAACATCCTTATCGATAAGCAGTATTTAATGGACTTTCTAAAAGAAGAAGAACGATTTGAAGCAGACTTTATTGCAGGAGAATATAAAAATAAGTTTTTCATCACCCAAAATTATTTGGAAAACTTTAGCCCTGCCCTCTTAGGTGTTGAGCAAATCACTCCTGACACCTTGATGAAGCCTGAACGGATTACATCAGATCCACACTCCATTTTGATGCAGACACGCGCACATGACAAATACGCCCTAGCAGACGATATCAATCGGTATTTCAATGGTGAACTGGAAATCAACACCTGGGGAGGACCACTCAATATCCTTGAAACCTGTGCCAAAGGTGTGACCAAGGCTTCTGCCCTCACTTATTTGCTGGACCACTACCGTATGGAAGCCACAGACCTAATTGCCTTTGGTGATGAGCACAATGACATCCAAATGCTCTCTCTAGCAAGTAAGGGATATGCCATGAAAAATGCCAGTGATACTCTCCTCCCCTACGCTGACTGTCTGACAGACTATACCAATGAGGAAGACGGAGTAGCAAAAGAGCTTCAAAAGCTATTTTTAGACTAGACTGTGTAACTTCTGCTTTGGGAGGAAGCTGTTTTTATGGCTCAACGCAATCGGACGATACATTTTTCTATCATCTTTATTTTCGAATAGTGAGGGGTAGAAAAATTCTTTATTTATCGGACATTTTTGTAAATTATGATGCAAATGTATAGACCAATTTCAGAAACTTTTCCACAAAATTTACTCATAGACAGCATATATTTACTTGACAGAAAACTTGAAAACGTTTTATAATAAAACAGTTCTAAAATGTTGTCTCAATAGACAGCAACATGGAGAACTTTAGCCAGACAAACAAACTGAGAGTTAGTATCTAGATAGGCAGGCACTACAAAGAGAGAGCCATTTTGCTGGCTATCAAAATTTTTAGGAGGAAACATAATGAGTATCGGAATCATTATTGCAAGCCATGGTGAATTTGCCGCTGGTATTCATCAATCTGGTTCAATGATTTTTGGCGAACAAGAAAAAGTTCAAGTTGTAACTTTTATGCCAAGCGAGGGGCCAGATGATTTATACGCCAAATTCAACAATGCTGTGGCAACTTTTGATGCGGATGACGAGATCTTAATTCTAGCTGACTTGTGGAGCGGTTCACCATTCAACCAAGCAAGTCGCATAATGGGAGAAAACCCAGACCGTACATTCGCTATCATTACTGGTTTGAACTTGCCAATGTTAATTCAAGCCTACACTGAACGAATGATGGATGCAAATGCAGGCGTTGCTGCTGTTGCTGCCAACATCATCAAAGAATCAAAAGACGGAATCAAAGCCCTTCCAGAAGAATTGAACCCTGTGGAAGAAACAGCTGTTGCACCACAAGCTGAGAAAGCTCAAGCTGCTATTCCTGAGGGAACGGTCATCGGAGATGGGAAATTAAAAATCAACCTTGCTCGTATTGACACGCGTCTCTTACACGGTCAAGTCGCAACCGCTTGGACACCAGACTCAAAAGCAGACCGTATCATCGTTGCATCTGACTCAGTAGCTGCTGATGCGCTTCGTAAGGAATTGATCAAGCAGGCTGCACCAGGAAACGTGAAAGCAAATGTCGTACCAATTCAGAAATTGATTGATGTTGCAAAAGATCCTCGCTTTGGAAATACACATGCTCTTATCTTGTTTGAAACACCTCAAGATGCACTTCGTGCAATTGAAGGTGGTGTGCCAATCACGACCCTGAATGTTGGATCAATGGCTCACTCAACTGGTAAAACCATGATCAACAACGTACTTTCTATGGACAAAGAAGATGTCGCAACCTTTGAAAAATTGCGCGACTTAGGTGTTGAATTTGACGTTCGTAAAGTACCAAATGACGCGAAGAAAGACTTGTTTGACTTAATCAACAAAGCAAATGTGCCTCACTAATTTCTAAATCAGAACAGTGATACGATTGATTGCTACAAATCAGATGAAACATACGAGCTGTTGCCTATCACAACTTGAAAGCCTCCTCTGGTTGCAAGAACAAATCAATCCACATACACAAAGAAGTAGAAACAATCGTTTCTATCTCTACTCTATCGTATAGTTATAAAAAGAAAGGATCTATCATGTCATTCATTTCAATGATTTTGGTCGTTTTAGTCGCATTCCTTGCTGGTATGGAAGGAATTCTCGACCAATTCCAATTTCACCAACCAATTGTTGCATGTACTCTCATCGGTCTTGTAACAGGTAACCTTACTGCTGGCGTTATGCTAGGTGGTACGCTTCAATTACTCGCTCTTGGTTGGGCGAACATCGGAGCTGCTGTTGCACCAGATGCTGCTCTTGCTTCTGTTGCTGCGGCTATCATCTTGATTAAAGGTGGTGACTTCTCACCAGCTGCAATCAGTGTCGCTCAAGGGATTGCTATTCCTCTAGCGATTGCTGGACTTTTCCTTACAATGCTTGTTCGTACAGCTTCTGTCGCTCTTGTACACGGGGCTGATGCTGCCGCTGAGAAAGGCAATTTCGCTGCTCTTGAGCGCTACCACTTAATCGCTCTTTCTCTTCAAGGACTTCGTATCGCTGTCCCTGCTGCCCTTCTTCTTGCAATTCCTGCTGAGTCTGTACAAGCAATGCTTGAACTCATGCCTGAATGGCTCAAAGGTGGTATGCAAGTCGGTGGTGGAATGGTTGTTGCCGTTGGTTTTGCCATGGTTATCAATATGATGGCAACACGCGAAGTATGGCCATTTTTTGCGATTGGTTTCGTACTTGCTGCCGTAACACAAATTACCTTGATTGGATTTGGTGCCCTTGGTGTTTCAATCGCCCTTATCTATCTTCACCTTTCAAAAACAGGTGGAAATGGTGGCGGAGGTGCTACCTCTAATGACCCAATCGGCGATATCCTAGAAGACTACTAAGAAGGGAGATTTACAATGTCAGAAAAACTACAACTTTCCGTAAACGACCGTAAAAAAGTATGGTGGCGTTCTCAATTCCTTCAAGCTTCTTGGAACTACGAGCGTATGCAAAACTTGGGTTGGGCCTACTCGTTAGTACCTGCTCTTAAAAAACTCTATACCAAAAAAGAAGACCAAGCAGCAGCTCTAAAACGCCACATGGAATTCTTTAATACACACCCATACGTGGCTGCTCCTATCCTTGGGGTAACACTTGCCCTTGAAGAAGAGCGTGCAAATGGCGCAGAAATCGATGACGCAGCTATCCAAGGGGTAAAAATCGGTATGATGGGGCCTCTTGCTGGTATCGGTGATCCTGTCTTCTGGTTTACTGTTCGTCCAATTCTTGGTTCTCTTGGAGCTTCACTTGCCCTTTCAGGAAATATCCTTGGTCCAATCATCTTCTTCGTAGCATGGAACCTTATCCGTATGGCATTCTTATGGTACACACAAGAAATTGGCTACAAGGCTGGTTCTGAAATTACAAAAGACATGTCAGGTGGTATCCTCCAAGACATCACTAAAGGTGCTTCTATCCTTGGTATGTTCATCCTTGCTGTCTTGGCACAACGTTGGGTATCCATCAACTTTACGTTCAACGTATCAGAAGTACCCCTTGCAAAAGAGGCTTACATCCACTGGGATAAACTAGCAAACGGTAGCGAGGGCATCCGTCAAGCTTTTGAACAAGTTGGACAAGGACTTTCACAAACTCCTACTAAAATCACAACTTTCCAAGATAACTTGAACGGCTTAATCCCAGGTCTTATGAACCTGCTCCTTACCTTCTTATGTATGTGGTTGTTGAAGAAAAAAGTTTCTCCAATTACCATCATCATTGGACTCTTTATCGTGGGCATCCTTGCTCGTGTAGCAGGTATCATGTAAGAATCTGTATCTACAGTTCAACACTTTGATTCAAGTCTGATTTTCCGCTACTCATCGTTCGTTTTTTAAAAGTAACCAACCCATGCTTTAAAAAAGTGCTCATAAGTATCGAAAAGCGATGTCCTAAATCAAAGTAAGTCACTTGTGAATACATATTCTCAAAAAGAAGGTTTCGACCTTCTTTTTATGATAGAATAAGACTCTACCCGTGTGCTACTTCATTTCGAAGACCGTTCATTCACATCAACCTCTTCATTGTTAGCAGATTGATGAAAAGGAGACAACGGAGCCGTAGATAGTTGAAATAGTCACTAACTATTTCAAAATAGACAAGAAAACAGTTACTTTTCTCAACAGTTCCGCAAGATAAGCTATGATAGTCTTTCAGGTTCAATTTAGTACTAGATAACGCATCGCAGACATCACTATAGAGAGCTAGGCAAGACGAGGAACGACATAGGAAAACTATCATAGCCGAAAAGCGGATGTTTGACGAGTATAAGGAGAACAACAGTAAAGGATAGGCTATGGTACAATCACAAAATAAAACCGTTGATTTACAAACAAGCGGGGTTTCTTACTTAGGAATGGGAGGCAAGGTCGGAAAGTTTCTCATTGGTGACAAGGCTTTGGAATTTTATGCAGATGCCAATGTCGAAGATTACATTCAAATTCCTTGGGAGAATGTTCAAAAGATTGGTGCCAATGTTTCTGGCAACCATATCAGTCGGCATTTCCAAGTCTTTACAGACAGCGGAAAATTCCTCTTTGCTTCCAAGGATTCCGGGAAGATTTTAAAAGAAGCCAGAGAACATCTCGGCAATCAAAAAGTCGTAAAATTACCGACATTATTACAAACAATCGGTCAATTTTTCAAAAAT
Organism: Streptococcus sp. LYSM12; assembly: GCF_004569635.1. Classification (GTDB taxonomy): domain Bacteria; phylum Bacillota; class Bacilli; order Lactobacillales; family Streptococcaceae; genus Streptococcus. The sequence continues at coordinate 2,232 of NZ_SPOZ01000019.1, read as the reverse complement.
CTATTTGCAAAAAAATAAAAAATCGAGTATAATAGTCGCAACGGATAAGTAATATCAAGCGTCTTTCAGAGAGTCTGCGGTCGTTGCGAGCAGGTAGGCAAATGGTATGAAATTCTACCGTTTATCACATTTTTATACAGAACTAAGTGCACTCATGTGAAGTTGGATGGAACCGTGGCTCTTGTCACTCCAACAGATTCATGGGTGCGTTTTTTATAGGAGGAAAGTATGTTAGATATCAAACGTATTCGAGCAGATTTTGATAAAATTGCAGCGCAACTTGCAAGCCGTGGTGTAGCTACCGAACCCCTTATAAATATCAAAGAATTAGATATAAAACGCCGTGAGATTCTGGTAAAGGTAGAGGAATTAAAAGCAGAACGCAACACCGTTTCAGCCGAAATTGCCCAAGCAAAACGCAACAAGGAAAATGCAGATGACAAGATTGCTGCCATGCAGGAACTCTCTGCAACCATTAAAGAATTGGACGCTGAACTCCTTACTATTGACGAGAAATTACAGGCCATTCTTATCATCTTGCCAAATACACCACATGATAGCGTACCCGTTGGTACAGATGAAGAAGAAAATGTAGAAGTTCGCCGTTGGGGTACACCGCGTGACTTTGACTTTGAGCCAAAAGCCCACTGGGATCTTGGGGAAGATTTAGGGATTCTCGACTGGGAACGCGGGGCAAAAGTAACTGGTGCTCGCTTCCTTTTCTACAAAAATCTCGGTGCTCGCTTGGAACGTGCCCTCTACAACTTTATGCTAGATGAACATATCGCAGAGGGCTATCAAGAAGTCATCACTCCTTACATGGTCAACCATGAATCCATGTTTGGAACAGGGCAATATCCAAAGTTCAAGGAAGATACTTTTGAGATAGCTGGTACAAACTTTGTTCTCATTCCAACAGCTGAAGTCCCCCTCACCAACTACTACCGCGACGAGATTTTAGACGGTAAAGACTTGCCAATCTACTTTACAGCCCTCAGTCCCTCTTTCCGTTCAGAAGCTGGATCTGCTGGTCGTGATACCCGGGGGTTAATTCGCTTGCACCAATTCCACAAGGTTGAAATGGTCAAATTTGCCAAACCAGAAAAATCTTACGAAGAATTAGAGAAGATGACAGCTAATGCGGAAAACATTCTTCAAAAATTGGGACTTCCTTATCGTGTTCTTGCTCTTTGTACAGGCGACATGGGCTTCTCTGCGGCCAAAACCTACGATTTAGAAGTCTGGATTCCTGCCCAAAATAGCTATCGTGAAATCTCTAGTTGTTCTAATACAGAAGACTTCCAAGCACGCCGTGCCCAAATCCGCTACCGCGATGAAGCAGACGGTAAGGTGAAACTCCTCCATACCTTGAATGGATCAGGACTTGCCATAGGACGTACAGTAGCCGCTATCCTTGAAAACTATCAAAATGAAGACGGTTCTGTCACTATCCCAGAAGTCCTTCGTCCATATATGGGCGGGGCTGAAGTCATTGCACCGACATCATCCCGTTAATCAAGACCAAAAAAGGTTGAAGAAAAAGTCCATTTTGGACAATTTTCTCCAACCTTTTTCTAATCCACTCAGAATAAAAAAACTCTTATACTTAACTAATTTCAAAAATAGAGAATTTTTAAACTAATTTTCAAGGGAAAGCGAACGTAGTGAGCTAAAAGGCTACTTCCGCCGTAGTGGTAATCCTCGGCAATAAATACCTTGTGGCTGAGGACGGGATTTTCAAAACCTTTAGCTCGAAAATTAGGAATGAAACTCCGTATCCGTCCGCACAACTTAAGGAAGTAGTAAGAAATGCTAATTTTGATTTTAAATGAGTATTAGAAATAGCCTAGATGCAACTTTCTAAAGAGTTTAATGAAGTGTGTGCTTTCACACCAATTTTTAGATGTTTGTCAGTAGAGAGCTGAGGCTAAGCACAAAGTCCAGCTTTCTAACTTTATGAACCGAATGACCTTGACGCAGTGGCTGCTTGCTTCAATGGCTATCATGACGTTGAAGGTTGGCAATGAACTGCTGCTCCTTTTTGTTTTATAGTCATTTAGTTTATCTTTTATTATAATCAACTGAAACAAGAACAGGCCAAAAGAGCCTCAATGAAAGTATGGGCATTTGGCAATACTTTTCTGAGGTGTTTTTTGATGTGAGCCCATGTTTTCTCGATGGGATTGTACTCAGGTGAGTACGGAGGAAGTGGTAAAATTCTATGCCCCTGCT
>NZ_SPOZ01000018.1 GCF_004569635.1 Streptococcus sp. LYSM12 | reverse complement strand
TGGCAGATAAACTGGCCAACTTCATCGCTGTCTGACCACGTAGTGGAAAACGTAGTAAAGCCACTTGTACACCTCAGAAAACCATTGAAATCAAGGACTTTGGATATAATTTCTTTATTATAGCATATTTTAGGAAATAAGAGGCAATTCATTCTTTTCTACTTCTTTTCTCATTTGGTGTTATAATGAACGTAGTAAGTCAATAGCTTAAGAGGAGGATTCTATGCTTTATTCTGTCACTGCTACAAACCAAGAAGGCATCCATGGTAAGGTTGCCCTCTCCAGCAAAAAAGTAGTCCAAACCGCTCATCCCCTAAGTAAAGATGAGGGGCTCAATCCAGAAGAACTAATGGCAACAGCTTGGGCCACTTGCTTGAATGCGACAATTCAAGCCTGCCTAAAAAATCAGGAACAGACTCGCCAGTCACGTGTTGATGTAACCTGCGAATTGCACCGAGAAACTACCATGCTGACAGGCTATTTCTTTCAAGTTAATGCCAGAGCGAGTATAGAAGGACTAGCGCTTGAGGAAGCTGAATCAATTGTAGATCTCGCCCATAGCCGTTGCCCAATTTCCAAACTCATGGTTCACAGTCAAACGCTCTCACTTCAGACAGTCAAATGGGAGTTGTAGATTAAATATAGCCGTTTCGTTTATGTTTAGTACTAGGCAACGAGTCGCAGGTAGTTGAAATAGTTGATAACTATTTCAAGTGACAGATAAGAAAAGTGTAACTTTTCTCAATGGTACAGCAAGACGAGTGAACGAAGTAATAAAAATATAAACGAAATGACTATAAAAAGCACAATTCTTCTGCTTTGAACGGTTAGCTTGTTGACAAATTACTTCCCTAACTTTCTAATTTGCCTGGTTCAGACAAAAAACTGTGTAAAAGCAGTTGAAAGTCTACTTGCTTACATACTTACCTTTAGGTACCAATCTCACTGGTCGCAAGACAAGCTGCTTCGATTGTCTGGTGATAGCTAGTTGGTTCTTCACTACATTTCATTTGTGAGGAATCTAGCTATCCTCGCAGGGGGCTCACGACGAAGTTGCTTGCAACTTCTGTTTTTCATGCGCTTTTTACGCTCTCGTATCTTATGAAATTGAACTCCAGCTAAAAGCTTGGAAAAAAGATGACATTTAATGACTATAACTAGCGCAATGAGCTAATTTCTAACAAAAAAACTCTTGAAAGAACATCAATCAGCTCTTTCAAGAGTTTTATCAATCCTATATGTTCTAGCGCCACAGGCGCTTTTTCATTAGGGTTTAATACGATGCAACATTCGTGGGAATGGAATAGCTTCACGGATATGTTTGGTTCCAGCAACAAAGGTCACCATACGCTCAATACCGATACCAAATCCTGCATGGGGAACCGATCCATATTTACGGAGGTCAAGGTAAAATTCGTACTCTGACTTATCCATTTCAAGGGCCTCCAATTTAGAAACAAGAGCATCGTAATCATCCTCACGAACAGATCCTCCAATGATTTCTCCGTAACCTTCTGGTGCGAGAAGATCGGCACAAAGAACGCGATCTGGGTTACCAGGAACTGGTTTCATGTAGAAAGCCTTGAAACTAGCCGGATAGTTAACAACAAAGGTCGGTACACCGAAGTAGTTTGAAATCCATGTTTCATGAGGAGAACCAAAGTCATCTCCATGCTCCAAATGCTCGTAATCTGTATCTTCATCTGCTTCATGCTCTTGAAGAAGACTAATCGCATCATCATAGGACACACGTTTAAAAGGCTCTGCAATATATTTTTTCAAGAGGTCTGTATCACGTTCCAAAATTTCAAGAGCTTGCGGTGCACGATTTAAAACACCTTGAATTAAAGCCTTAACATAGGCTTCTTGCAAATCAAGCGATTCTTCATGGGACAAAAAAGAATACTCAGCATCCATCATCCAGAACTCGGTCAAGTGACGGCGAGTTTTTGATTTTTCCGCACGAAATACTGGCCCGAAGTCAAAGACACGACCAAGAGCCATAGCTCCTGCTTCCAAATACAACTGACCTGATTGACTCAAATAAGCAGGTGTTCCAAAGTAATCTGTTTCAAAGAGTTCTGTTGAATCTTCTGCTGCATTTCCAGACAAGATTGGACTGTCAAACTTGATGAAGCCATTTTGATCAAAGAATTCATACGTCGCATAAATGATTGCATTGCGAACTTGCATAATAGCCATTTGCTTGCGGGAACGTAACCATAAATGACGGTGGTCCATAAGGAAATCCGTCCCGTGTTCTTTCGGTGTAATTGGGTAATCTTTTGATTCACCTACTACTTCAAGGTCTGTAATATCCAATTCATAACCAAATTTTGAACGCTCATCTGCTTTGACAATCCCTGTCACTAAGACAGATGTTTCCTGACTGAGTTTTTTTACTGTATCAAACTTAGCTGCTCCTTCTTCCTCACCAAAGGTTTCAATAAAATTAGGCTTAAAAGCAACCGCTTGGAAAAAGGCCGTTCCGTCACGGAGTTGTAAGAAAGCTAGTTTTCCCTTACCTGATTTGTTAGCCACCCAGGCTCCAATGGTTACTTTCTCACCAACATGGTCTTTGACATCAATAATCGATACTAAATCTCTAGACATAATTTCTCTTTTCTATTATTTTCATTTTTATGACAGACAATCTCAATAGTATTGCCATCTGGATCAACGATAAAGGCTGCGTAATATCTTTCATGGTAGTGATTACGCTAGCTAGGAGCACCATTATCTGTGCCACCAGCAGCTAGAGCTGCATGATAACGTGCGACAACTTCCTCATGTGTCCGTGCATTAAAAGCGAAGTGGAACGGTTTTGGCTGGTCAACCTCCAGCCGGAAATCTCCGCCAGGGTCGCTTCCCCGAGGTTCACCAAAACTGACTGTCTGCTCATTATCAACCCTCAATTCATAACCGAGAGGTGCTAAGGTATGACGATAAAAAGCTTTTGCAACTTGTAAATCGTTGACACAAATACTAAAGTGGTCGACCATAACATCTTCTAGTTCTTTTCCATGAACGCTTTAATCCGTGCAACAGCTTCTTTGAGGGTATCAAGATCTGTAGCATAGCTAAGACGAACATTTTCTGGCGCACCAAAACCTGCTCCCGTAACTAAAGCAACCCCTGCTTCTTCCAAAATAGTTGTGGTAAAGTCTGTTACATCAGTAAAACCTTTCATTTCCATGGCTTTCTTGACATTTGGGAAGAGGTAGAAAGCGCCTTGCGGCTTGATTACTTCAAATCCCGGTACTTGAGCAAGCAGAGGATAAATGGTATTGAGACGCTCTTCAAAGGCTTGACGCATGCTCTCCACTGTGTCTTGCTCACCGCTTAAGGCTTCAACCGCCGCATATTGAGCCACGGCTGTTGGATTAGATGTCGTCTGCCCAGCAACTTTACCCATAGCAGCGATAATCGTTGCATCACCAACTGCATAGCCTATCCTCCAACCAGTCATAGCATAGGTTTTAGATACACCATTGATGACTACCGTCTGCTTGCGAATGGCCTCAGACAGACTGGAAATCGGTGTAAAAGTATGGCCATTATAGACCAGACGTCCATAAATATCATCTGCCAAAATCAGAATATCATGCTCAACAGCCCAATTTCCGATTGCCAAAAGCTCGTCCCTACTATAAATCATACCCGTCGGATTAGACGGTGAATTGAGAACCAACACCTTTGTCTTATCTGTTCGATTCGCTTCTAATTGCTCCACTGTTACCTTGAAATCATTTGCTTCTGTTGCTTGAACAAAGATTGGAGCACCTCCCGCCATTTTGATTTGGTCTGCATAGCTCACCCAGTACGGAGTGGGAATAAGTACCTCATCAAGTGGATCAATCACACTCATAAAAAAAGTATAGAGCGAAAATTTTGCCCCTGCTGCCACTGTCACTTGATTCGGTGCAACAGCATATCCGTAATATGTTTCAAAATAGTGGCTAATGGCTGCTTTTAATTCTGGCAAGCCACTTGTAACTGTGTAAAAGCTAGCACGACCATCTTTAATCGAGCGAATCGCTGCTTCTTGGATATTTTCTGGCGTGGTAAAGTCAGGCTCCCCCAGAGTCAGAGATAAAATATCCCTACCGGCTTCTTTTAACTCCTTTGCACGCGCCCCCGCAGCCAAGGTAACACTTTCTTCCATTTCAAGCACTCGTTGTGATAACTTCATATTCCCTCCTTACTCAGCAATGCTCCATCTTCAAAAGCAATGGTATAGTAGGTCTGTCCTGACTTGACTTCCCAAATCGGCTGATTATTAAAGTAACCAAAGGTCACTTTATCAATCTCACTAGCTCCATTTTCTGCAGCAATGGTTTCAGCCTCTTCTTGAGAGATACCGTCTGTAGCTTTGAAGACGAGAATATTCGAAGATGCTTCTGGTATCAAGACCAAGAGAGCTTCATCTGCCTGGTTTTTTCCAGCTACACTATAATAGCTTTTCTCCCCATTGTAGCGAGTTATCCTGGAGATAGAGGATATTCCCGCATACTGAATCGCAACCTGCTCGGCTTGTTGCTGCCCCTGCAAAAAAGGATGCGCAGACACTTCTAATATATATAAGATAGAAAAAACAATAACAGATACTAAAACAAACACCCCAATGAGGGATTGCTTGCCAAACGTCATACTGGATTTACTGGTACGGTTTCTCATTTTTGCCATAATAGAATTATTATACTATAGATTAGCTCAGAATGCCATTTTTTCTAACAATTTGTCTGAATTTTTTCAACAATCCTGTCCCCATATTTGCTGATATTTCCAAAGCTTTTCTTCTTGCAGTTCTGCCTAATTATTGCTACACTATTCCTATGAAAGAAAATGTAAAAAAAGCCTTAGAAAACAATCAAGAAGCCCTGCATAGTCTAGTGATTCTCCACCGAGCTTCTAATACTATCTACAAGCAGGAAATTGAAATCATAAAAAAATACAATCTGACCATGGGACAATTTGGAGTATTAGAAGCTCTCTATAACAAGGGAAATCTACGGATTCAGGAATTGATTGAAAAGCTACTCAGCACATCTGGTAATATGACGGTAGTTATCAGAAACATGATTCGAGACGGCTATATCATCCGCATTTCAGATCCGAATGATAAACGTGCCTGCCTCATTAGCTTAACTGATTTAGGAAAGGAAACGATTGAAGCCATTCTTCCTGAACACTATGAGAATATTGGACGAATTTTTGCCATTCTCAGCCTTGAAGAACAAGAAATATTAAATACTATGTTAAAAAAATTCAAAATATAGTGTAAAAATATTGCTAATTAGTGATAATTTTGTTATGATAGTTTCATCGCTTTCATAAGAGCCTATTCTTATGTCGCTCTGAAAGCATATCAGTTTTATAAAGGAGACTATACCCATGGTAAACGTATTATTTTTAGTTGGTTCACTTCGTGACGGTTCATTCAGCCATCAAATGGCGAAAGAAGCTGAAAAGCTTCTTAAAGGAAAAGCAAACGTGACTTATTTGGACTACAGCCAAGTGCCTGTCTTTAATCAAGACCTTGAAACGCCTGTCCTTCCTGCTATTACAGCAGCACGCGAAGCTGTTAAGCAAGCTGATGCTATCTGGATTTTCTCACCCGTTTACAACTACGGCATCCCCGGTCCAGTAAAAAATATTCTTGACTGGCTTAGCCGTGCCCTTGACTTGTCAAATCCAAAAGGACCGTCTATCCTACAAGATAAATTGATTACCGTATCTGCTGTTGCAAATGGGGGACATGAGCCACTCTTTGCTGCCTACAAGGCTCTTCTTCCATTTATCCGTACACAGATTGTAGGAGAATTTACAGGGTCGCCTATCAATCCAGAAGCATGGGGAACTGGACAATTAATCCTTTCAGAAGAAACACTTTCACAACTAGAACAACAAGCTAACGATCTTCTTGAGGCGATTCAATAAAGAGAAAAAGTTGAGACAAATGAAGCTCTCCCAACCTTTAACAATATAGACGGATTGATATATCAATCACCAAAGAGCAAGACTCATCCACTGGATGAGTCTTGTCTGTTCCTAGAAAAATAGGGGACCATCAGTTGTTGACAAAGCCTAACAATCAACAGTTAGGAAAGCAAGATTTTGAAATCACGATTGAGGTCCCTCCCTTTTGCCTTCAAAACCATAGATATAGTCTTTTCGTACTAGGCAAGGAGCTGTAGGCTGTACTGGAGTACGGCAAAGCGAGTGAACGAAGGAATAAAAGATAAACGAAAGGACTATAATCCTTTAAAATAGGGCTTAAAGACAATATTGAAGAAGCACTTATAAACAGGCTGAGTTCAGCTTATTTATAAGTGCTTTTCGTTGGAATAAATCAGAATAGGAGTAAAGAACTTTATCAAAAATAGATTTTTTCTTTATAATCTTTTCGTATCCATTTGGTACTAAGCAAGAAGCCGTAGGTATAACTGAAGTGCATACTGGAGGAGAGCTTGGCTATCCTTGTCCCCAACCTTTTACAATGCTCGATTTGATAGTGATTGCTATAGAGTACCAGTAAGATGAATGACGGGCGTAATAAAGACCGTACTTTCTCTATCGAAACCCATCTTTACAACTCATCTCCTCCTCACTTATCAATACAGGTGCTAAGATACGCCGTGCTTTCGAACAAAAATCAATTTATCCTCTTCTGACCTATCCGCCCAGTAAGCAAAGCCATCAAAGGTCAGCTGTCGAATTTCATCAAGAGTCTGAATATTCTTCTCTGCCATAAGAGATACGAGACGTCCCCTCCCTTTCTTGGAAATGGTCGAATGAATCTTCAGCTGTCCCTCTTTATCCTCCATAAAAATAATCTGCACCATGCGCTTTTGAATAGCTGGTGAAAAGACTTGTTCAAATTCAGAGGAGGCAAGAGAAATAATCAAATCCTCTTCAACTAGCTGCTCATCATACTGGCTTCGCCAAAATTGCTTGAGCGATTGTCCCTCTACCCTGAGCTGCCCTTGAAAATCCAAACGATGCGGAGAAATCAAGGTGAAAGGCGTAATCAAGCCATAAAATCCTGTCGCAATCAAGACATGCTGGGTGAGATAATCCTGCTCTGCTTGACTCAAATCCCTACGTTTCATGTAGCGATACATTAGACCGTCATAGAGGAGTAAAGCTGGATAGAGCTTGGCTTGCTGGTGAACCATTCGATGCCAACGATCAGCCTCCAATTCTGCCTTGTCTTCCCTTAATTTGTAAAAAGCTGCTAGTTCTGGCACCGACCACCGCCGCAACACCTCTAAAATAGCCCTACTCTTTTCAGACAGAGGAACAAAGGGATGATTTTCTAAATTCGTATTTAATTCTTTTGCATTAGGAAGTAAGATTTTCATACCTTGATTATACCACATCTTCCCCATTTTATGTTATGCGTCAAACCTATGAAAGTAGCATTTCTCACTATTTATAGTCCTTTCGTTTATCTTTTATTCCTTCGTTCACTCGCTTTACCATACTCTAGTACAGCCTGTAGCTCCTTGCCTAGTACGAAAAGCAAACGAAAAGACTATACCTCTTACTACTTACCCTTTTCTTGCTTTTTTGTTAATAAGATGATATTATCTAGTTATGATAACTAGATAACAAGGAGTAGATAATGAATTCTTTACCAAACTGGCAACAATTACCTGATTTAGAACTGTACCTAGACCAAGTCCTGCTCTATGTCAACCAACAAACCAATCCCTTTTTAGCAGACCGAGAAAAACTGCTGACATCTTCCATGGTCAACAACTATGTTAAGCATGGCTACATCCCAAAACCAAATAGAAAAAAATACAATCGCACGCATCTTGCTCATCTCATCATTCTAAGTATCTGTAAGCCAATTTTTCCCATTGCAGCTATTCAAGAAATCATTGAGGCCCTAGAAGAAAAACATGAGGTTGCTATTCTCTACAATGCCTTTGTTAACTGTTTTGCCGGAGTTGAACTAGCAGAACAACCACTCATCTTACAAAAGGCCTGCCAGACTATTCAGTCTTATCACGAAACACTTGCACTTATTCCAGAACTGAAAGGAGAAATCCATGAACCAAAGTTTTAAACTATCTCTACCCCTCTCATTTGGTGAAGAGGTAGGCAATGCTGTCACCCACGCTGTCAGTGCCTTTGCAACGCTGATACTGCTTCCTTTTTCAGCTATTTATAGCTACGAACAGACTGGTTTGCTTCAATCGGTTGGGGTATCAATCTTCATCATCAGCCTTTTTCTCATGTTCCTCTCTTCAACCATTTACCACTCCATGGCTTACGGTTCGACCCACAAATACATCTTGCGAATCATCGACCATAGTATGATTTACATTGCAATTGCTGGTAGCTACACACCCGTTCTGCTAACCCTCATGCCTAACTGGCATGGCTATCTCGTATTAACTATCCAATGGACAACAACGATTTTAGGTATTCTCTATAAAATCTTCACACCGACAATCAACAATCGCTTCAGTCTTGCTCTCTATCTCATAATGGGCTGGTTTGTCGTCCTTATCCTACCGTCAGTCATTAGCCAAACAGGACCTGCTTTCTGGTTTCTCATGTTGGCAGGAGGAATTGCCTATAGTGTAGGGGCAATCTTCTATGCTAAGAAAAAACCTTATTTCCATATGATTTGGCACTTATTCATTATACTAGCCAGCTTCTTACAATATTTGGCCATTGTTTTCTACATGACCTAATGCGCAGTATCCATAAACAAACAAGTTTTACAACGGCTTCGTTTCTTTTTACACAGCTTGTAGTCTGTATGCAATTCATTTGCTTTTTATTTGCATTGAGTACTAGCTCCCCTTACGGAGCTCCCGATACAGTGTCCCTGCTCTATCTAGAAAACAAGGAACATTAACATTCAGCAAGCATACATTCACGTTATAGTCTTTTCGTTTACTTTTAGTACTAGGCAAGGAGCTGCAGGCTATACTGGAGTACGGCAAAGTGGGTGAACGAAGTCATAAAAGATAAACGAAATGACTATAAAACATGTTCGTATCTTTGTTTATCCTGGGCAGTATCAGACTTGTCTATCAGCTCAAAAGGCGCTATACTATTTTGGAGGGGGGAGAGATATGATCAGTAAATACCAACAGATTATTCAAGATATTGTCACAGGCATTGAAGAACACCGTTTCAAACGGGGAGAAAAACTGCCCTCTATTCGCAAATTTAGTGAGCACTATCACTGTAGCAAGGATACCGTTCAAAAGGCTATGCTAGAATTGAAATATCAGAATCGGATCTATGCAGTAGAAAAAAGTGGCTACTATATCCTAGAAGATCAAGATTTTCAAGATAAAACTGTCTCACTCAATCCTGAAGACTTCTTGCAACTCCCATACGAGGATTTTAGAACCTGCGTTCATGAAAGCCTGATTGGTCGGGAAAATTATCTCTTTAATTATTATCATCAACAAGAAGGATTGGAGGAATTGATTGCCTCACTCCACCAACTACTCATGGATTACCATGTGTATTGTCAAAAAGATCAGCTGGTTATTACAGCTGGAAGCCAACAGGCTCTCTATATTCTAAACCAGATGCAGATAGCTGCTGGCAAAGAGGAGGTCTTGATCGAAGAGCCAACCTACTATCGGATGAAACATTTGTTGGATCAACAAGCACTCCCCTACCAAACCGTTGAACGAACTCTGGATGGGGTTGATGTGACCCAAATCGAGCACATCTTCCAAAGAGGGAAGATTAAATATTTCTATACCATTCCTCGCCTCCATAATCCCTTGGGAACAACTTACACTAGTAAGACCCAACAAATCATTCTCCAACTGGCTGAAAAATACGATGTCTATGTGATTGAAGATGATTATCTAGCAGATTTTGACAGTGCAAAGACCCTGCCACTTCATTATCTAGATAACCACGACCGTGTCATCTATATCAAGTCCTTTACACCGACCCTCTTTCCCGCTCTGCGCTTGGGAGGCGTTGTCCTGCCTCACTCCTTACGTGAAAGCTTCTTACAACATAAAAACTTGATTGATTACGATACCAATCTCATCATGCAAAAAGCCTTGTCACTCTATATCGACAATGGCATGTTTAGACGCAATACACGCCACCTCCACCAACAAAAAGAGAAACAAGCAGCAGCAATGAGAAAGAGCCTATCCCACTATCAACTTCCCTATCCCTACCACCTCTCCCACGAACAACTAACCATTCAACTTCCCAAAAATAAAATAACCGCTCACCTAAAGCATAGTATAGCAAGTGGAAGCATCATCCCAGGACTATCCTACGACTACTTCCAACTCCCCTATAGCAAATCATTCGAGAACGAATTGCAAGCTATCAGTGAAATATTCAAAAAGCTCAGCTAGGAGGAAATCCCTAGCTGAGCTTTTGTCACCTTATAGTCTTTTCGTTTACTTTTAGTATAGCCGTTTCGTTTATTTTTAGTACTAGGCAACGAGTTGCAGGTAGTACTGGAGTACAGCAAGACGAATTAACGAAGGAATAAAAATATAAACTACATGACTATTACTAGGCAAGGAGCTGCAGGCTGTACTGGAATAAACGAAAGAACTATAAAACATGAGTAGCGCCTTCTTATTCCCAGGAGGCTGGACAAAAAGTTCGCATCACTATCTCAGTGAAGTGCTTGATTGCGTCAACGACTAATCATACCATTGAAAGTTGGAAATGAAGCACTGCTTCTTTTTGTTTCAAGGGAATAAGCTAAAAACTCCATTAGAGCTGTTCACTCCTATTTGTTCACTTTTTAAACTCAAAATCTGGATTAATCAACTCTGCATGTGGGAGCGAAACAGTCTATTCCCAGAATGTTTCAGCCCCGAACCTAGAATGTAAGAAGTTAGGAAAGGCCGAAACTCTTTTTCTACCTATCGCATTCTTTCCCGCTCCCGTTTCCACTTCAAAAAATAATCTGTAATAGAGTAGAGGGGCGTTTCTTACATACGCAATTACACCTTTTCTAACATCCATGACCCACACTGCAGCAATAATGTGCCTCTCTTTTTTAGTGGACCTACTATATGACTAGCTTTTATTCCCTACGCATAAACAGATAGCCATTTTCAATGTTATCAGAAAGATGAAAGCCTTGTTTCATCCAAAATCTTTGAGCTTCTATGTTCTGGACATGAACGGGGAGTGAAATACGGGTTGCTTGGTATTTTTCTTGTAAATAGTGAATAGATAGTGCCGCAGCCTGTGTCCCATAACCCAGACCTTGAAAGGCATCGTCAATTAAAAAGTTAATAATTTGTGGATTTTCCCTCCCTACATACATAGACACAAAGCCGATAGGCTGGTCTGTATGATAAATCGCAAATACTTCCATGCAATCTCTATAGAGCCAAGCTTCTGCTAACGAATATAAGACAGAGTCTACAAACTCCTCCTCGACGTTCACTACCAAACGGATACAAGCTTCAAAATTTTCTTCATCAATGGTTCTTAATGCAATCATTCTTTCTTCCAACATTTACTATTTACCACCATTCATTTAGGACCGCACCGATTGCCTTGACCTGATCCAGACTGCCCAAATCATAGACATATTGAAACCCCTCATCACGCAAGAGTGTCGCAGCCTGGGCAGATGAACGACTGTCTGAACTATAGAGATAAATGGGGACCTCGTGAACCAAGGCAGGAAACTCCTGCCGGCCTAATGTCGCTAAAGGATAATGTTCTGCGACCTCTACATGACCAAGCTGGTATTCAATAAAAGAACGAACATCATAGCATTTAGCCCCATTTTTTACAGCCGCAACCACCTGCTCAAAACGAATCTGGTAGGTCTGCGAATCTTTACTCGCTTCTAACCACTTGATATCCCTATTCGCACGATTAACTAGCTGCTGGCCTGGTGTTCTTTTCACCTCCTGTTTGGTAGCTGTTCCCACTTCCTGATGAGCCAGCAAACCAAGCACACTGGCAAAACCTAGTAGGATAATACTCTTTTTCTTCATTCATTTCCACTCCGATAACCTACAAAAAGGCAATCAAGCAAAGTTGAATAGCCCCTTTTGTTTATTATTAAATTTCATACCCCATGAGAAGACCATTTTCTTCTGCATAAAAACTACAGAGGCCAGATGTTGGCAGGGCTTCAATCAAAGCATCGGGATACATATTGCGCACCAATTCAGAGAATTGCTGACAGAATTTATCATTATTCCGGTGAGCAATCACGATCCGTCCACCCTTGTAACCTGCCTTAAGAATTTCTTCAAAAGCTGTTGTGACAGATTTCTTATGACCGCGCGCTTTTTGTAGTAACTCAAGCTTGCCTTCATTACTTGCTTCACCAACCATACGGATATTGAGAAGTCCAACGACTGCTCCAACCAACTTGCTCAAACGCCCATTTTTAACTAGATTATTCACCTTGGCAAGGACAAAAAGCAACTTGGTCTTCTTTTGATAGTCAGTAATAGCAGATACTACTTCATCATAATCCAAACCTGAAGCAATCAAGCGGTTAATTTCTCCAACTAGCAAATCCATCTCTCCACCAGCAGAAAGGGTATCAACCAAGTGAATATTGACATCTGGATGTTCTTCTAAAAATATCTCTTTCGCAACGCGAGCACTGTTATAACTGCCAGACAAGGAACCCGTCAACGTCAATACAATCACATTTTCAGCGCCCTCATAAGCTGCTTCATAGGCCTGTGGGCTAGGACAAGCTGAGCCGGCCGCATCTGATGAAGCATACATAACTTCCATCATCTGGTCAATATCAAGGGAGGCATCATCCAAAAAGATTTCCTCCCCAATGCGTACTGTTAACGGAACGATTTCAAATAGTGTAGCAGGTGCGATATTTACTAGTTCTTTGTAGTCACATCCTGAATCTGTGACAATTTTCCATTTAGCCATAAAGGTATTTCCATTCTATTTAAGTAATAAGGCTAAGATTTTTATTTGACAAGCAAACTATCTTGCTTTACAATTATATCATGAAACCAGACGAAGTGAAAGCATTTTCTTTCGGCTGTCACATCCCGGACGCAAGAAGAACTCGACTTCATTTTGGGAAAGGAAAGCTATGAAAAAACGGACAATTTCTCCTAAATCGTTAAAAAATTTATCCCAATCCAATAAAGAAATCAATCAACTAACTCGTGAATCCATTGAAACAGCTCTGCTTTTTTTATTGGAAAAAAAGGATATGCGTCAAATCTCTATTTCTGAATTAGTCAGAAAAGCAGGGGTTTCCCGCAACGCTTTTTACCGAAATTATAAATCAAAAGAAGAAATTTTAGAATTAGCTTATGAAAGAACTTCGCACAATCTTATGGACAAGTGGCGTCAACTCCAAAAGAAAGTCCACGAGGATGGGATTCAGCAAAGTTTTTCAGAATTTATCCAGCAGCAAAAAGACAAGGTTGAAGATAGTAAAACCTTGTCAAACATTAGCCAGTGGATTAAAGACAAGACCAATCAGTTGAACAACAGATAAAACAAATCAGCAGGAAAAGAACCCCTGCTGATTTGTTTATAGCTAAGTATATACTATTTCTGATTTTGTCTTATATAGCCTCTTAGTTTACTTTTAGTACTAGGCAAGGAGCTGCAGGCTGTACTAGAGTACGGCAAAGCGAGTGAACGAAGTAACAAAAGATAAACGAAATGACTATAAAGCAAGTAACCACTGCGTCAACATCATTCGGTTCATAAAGTGAGAAAGCTGGGACTGTTTGTCCAGCTTCATTTCCCCAACTGCTTTGTTCGTTTGATGGCTGCCTTGATAGCAGACATAATAGCATAGCGAAAGCCCTCTTTTTCAAGCTTGACGACACCCGCAATAGTTGAACCAGCTGGTGATGTGACTTCTTGCCGTAACTGAGCTGGGTGTTTGTCGCTGTCTAAGACCATTTGGGCAGAGCCCAGTAAGGTCTGAGCGGCTAAGTACTTGGCATCGTCAGCAGTCAATCCCTGTGCCACTCCTGCATCCATCATGGCTTCAATCCATTGATAGACAAAGGCCGGACCACAGCCTGCAAGAGCTGTTGCAGCATCAATCAACCTTTCTTCTACCCACCTAATCTGTCCTGATTTAGATAGGAGCTGCTCGGTCAAAGCGACTAACTTAGGATTAACTAGAGTACAAGTTGTCATTCCTTGACCAATCGCAACGGGAGTATTAGGCATGATCCGTACGATTTGACTAGCTGGTAGATGCTGAGCCAACTGCTCTAGGCTAATACCTGCTGCCATGGAAATCCAGATTGCAGAAGGATTTGCCGTAATAGCCTCTGCCATACTTTCAAGAAAGGGAAAGACCTGATACGGTTTGATTCCTAAAAAGATCACATCTGCTTGCTCAATAATGACCGTATTTGCAAGAATACGTCCACCAGTTTTTGCCTGCACCTCGTCTGCTTGAGCTTGATTGTGATTGCTGAGAAGCACTTCTACTCCTTTTGTCTTCGAAACGGAAAAAGCGATAGCCGATCCCATATTTCCTAGACCGATAAAGCCAACTTTCATCAGTATTCCCTCCTAACGCACCTGCCCAGTACCTGTAATGATATATTTGTAGGTAGTCATTTCGCGCAAGCCCATCGGACCACGGGCATGCATTTTTTGTGTAGAAATGCCTAATTCACAACCTAAACCAAATTCACCCCCATCTGTAAAGCGGGTAGAAGCATTGACATAAACAGCCGCAGAATCAACTATTTGCGTAAAATAGGCCGCAGTGTCTGCATCTTCAGTTACGATTGCTTCGCTATGCCCAGTTGAATATGCCGCAATATGAGCGGTAGCTGCGTTCACATCAGCAACTACTTTCACAGCTAGGATATAGTCCAAAAATTCTGTATGAAAATCATCTTTGCCTGCTGATTGGGCTTGATGCAAATAAGCAAGTGCCCCCTCATCTGCCCGCAATTCTACCTGACCTGCCAATCGCTCTTCTAGCATAGGCAAAAATTGGGCTGCGATATCCTGATGAACGAGTAATACTTCCGCAGAATTACAGACGGATGGGCGACTGGTTTTGGCATTGACCACAATCGTAAGCGCCTTTGCCAAATCTGCAGCTTGATCCACATAGACATGACAAATCCCTGTCCCCGTTTCAATGACAGGTACTGTTGCCTGCTCAACCACTGCTTGAATCAACCCTGCTCCTCCTCGTGGTACTAACAGGTCAATCTTGCCTTTAGCAGTCATCAGTTCCTGCGCTGAAGCTCGACTTGTATCCTGTACCAATTCGATTACTTCTGGTGCTATTCCTACTTCAACCAGCCCTGCTTTTAAGGCGGTAACAATGGCTTGATTAGAATGAATGGCTTCCTTTCCTCCACGCAAAATAACTGCGTTTCCGCTCTTAATAGCAAGTGCCGCTGCATCTGAGGTCACATTCGGTCTGCTTTCATAAATCATTCCGATTAGACCAAAAGGAATAGACTTTTTCTGAATCTGAAGACCGTTGACTGCTTGGTAGTCATTGAGAATAAGACCGACAGGATCTGGCAGAGCAATCAAGGAGCGAATCCCGTCTGCCATAGACTTCACCCGTTCTTCTGTCAAGAGTAAGCGATCCTGCATCACAGGGGCAATCGTTCCTTGAGCCTGTTCCATATCACGAGCATTGGCTACTAAAATCTGTTCACAACTTGCTTCTAACTGCTCTGCCATCGCAGCCAATGCTGCATTTTTTTGCACGGTAGTTGCCAAATTGATGGCAGCTTTGTGCGCCAGGAGGCTGTCTACTAAATCCCTGGTTGCTATCATAACTTCTATCGTCCTTTCTATAAGCTGACCCAATCATTTCGATGGATAAAGATTCCTTCTGCTTTTTCGGTGGCTAATTTCTGCCCCAATTCCTCTGAAGAAAGCTTGACCCGACCTTTTCCAATAATACGGTGTTCTTCCTGACTATAGACCGATACAATATCTCCTGCTTGGAAAGTCCCCTCCAACTCCCTAATGCCTGCAACCAACAAGCTCCGTCCATGGCTGAGCATGGCTTCAGCTGCTCCTTTATCAATCTCCACAGAGGCCTCTGTCCTAGCGTAAAAAGCCATCCATTGCTTACGCTGATTCATAGCCTGTCTATCTGCTAGAAAAAGAGTCCCTTTATTACTCTGGGTAACTGCTTGTAGGAGAGCCGTATCCTCTTTTGAAGAACAAATAAAGACTGGAACCCCTGATTTAGTAGCAATCTGGGCTGCCTGTAATTTAGTAGTCATGCCGCCCGTTCCATTGGATGAACCTGCTCCTGCTGCCATGGTAAATAGGTCTTCACTCATCTCAGCAATTTCTGCCAGATGTTCTGCAGTAGAGTCTGTATTGGGATTAGCAGTATAAAGACCATCCACATCTGTCAATAATACCAACAAATCAGCTTTCAAGAGCGATGCAACTTGAGCAGATAAGGTATCATTATCTCCAACCTTGATTTCTTCAATGGCAATGGTGTCGTTTTCGTTGATAATGGGAATGGCATGTTGATGCAATAAGACCTGCAAGGCTTGAGAAGCATTCTGATAACGCCTAGCATCTGCAAAATCCTCTTGAGTTAGAAGAATCTGGGCTGACACAATCCCAGCTTTCATCAAATTCTGCGTATATTCCTCAATCAATAATCCCTGGCCAACCGCCGCACTAGCCTGCTTTTCAGCAATCTTAGTCGGCCGTTTATCAAAGCCCAAACGACGAAAACCTGCTGCGATAGAACCTGAGGTCACCAACACCAACTGGTAGCCCTGCTGATGAAGTTGAGCCAGTTGTTGGGTAATGCGAGCAATCTTAATCCTATCCAAACTACCATTTTCCTGCGTAAGAGAGCTTGTACCTACCTTAAATACAATTAGCTTATCTTTCATCAAATCTTCCCATTTCCTAACTAGATAAGGAAAAGTATAGCATATTTCTTATATTTTGACCATTGATTTTGCCCTCTGTTCAGGACAAACACATGAAGAAAATGAGGCTAGGCAAAAAGTCCTAGCTTTCTCACTTTATGAACCGAATGACGTTGACGCAGTTTAATAGCTATCATGCCCTTGAATGTTGGAAACGAACTGCTGCTCCTTTTTGCTTTAAGGGAACAAGCTAAAAAGCTCCACCGGAGCTTTTGATAGTCTTTTAGTTTGCTTTTAGTTTGCTTTTAGTATAGCCGTTTCGTTTATTTTTAGTACTAGGCAAGGAGTCGCAGGTAGTACTGGAGTACAGCAAGACGAGGTAACGAAGTAATAAAAATATAAACGAAATGACTATACTAGGAAACAAGCTGCAGGTATAACTAGAATACGGCAAAGTGAGTGAACAAAGTAATAAAAGATAAATGAAACGACTATACTCATATTTGTTCGTGTTTCACACTCCACATCTGACCTCTAGAACTGCTGCGAACTCGTTGGCTTCAGTTCCAACCTCCAACACAGTCACTACTCTGACTGTTGGAGCTATGCGGGGGGGGGAGTGAAGCGGTCTGGGGATAGACCGTTTCAGCCCGAGGCTAGCATGCAGGAAATAAGGTAAAAACCAAACGCTTTCTTATATCTTTTGAGTTCTTTCCCACTCCCATTTTTAACACTATCTTCCTAGCATTTACAGTTCAACGTAGCCAATCCCATGTTCAAGACTATGAGGTCATATTTTCCTAAAAGAAATCAAGGACTAGCTTTAGTTTTCTTTGAAAAATTGCTCTATTTCCTCTATCACACACGTTGACTTAACTTGCCCTAGCTGATATTCTGTCTCTAAAAAATGCTTAATCTGCTGGCCATACTGCATATCGTTCAACCGATTATCTAGTAAAAGAACACAGGACTTTTGGTTCATTGAGCGACTACTCCGTCCGATAGCTTGCTTTAATTTCAACATCATCATTGGTAGATGATAGTCGTAAAAGGGATTTTTCTTCTCTGCTTTCAGACGTCGATTTACCTTATGGACAAAACGGTCATTAGGATTTTCAAATGGCAGTCGAGGAATCAACTGAATCATTTGGGTCTGACTAGCAAAATCTACTCCCTCCCAAAAAGCTCCTGTCCCTAATAAAATCGGTACTTCTCCTTTATCAAATCGGCGTTTAAGCGACATCTCAAGACCATGACGATGCTGGGCTAAGTGAGGAATCCCAGCTTTCTCCAAGATTTGTGACAGTTCCAAAAGCACATTAATCGAAGTTAGTAAGACCAGAATTGGTCTATCAAGAACGAGTAAGTCCTGAATCTGCTGGCCAATAAATACTGCATGCTCTTCCTTTTTTAAGGTTAGTAAATGAGGTAACTGACTGGGGATTATAACCATTTGATGACCCAACTGCTGACTAGGAAGTCTATCAAAGGTCACCTCCTCAAAGCCCAGCAAATCTGCTACATTCACCTTTTTACTAACCTCAAGGGTAGCACTGATACAGCATATTTTAGGATTTGGCAAAAGACTTGCTACATCCAACATCTCTTCCTGACTGGTCCTTAAGAAACTTAAGCGCTTCTCATCAATATAGCGTTCCTCCAGCCAAAAATCTCGCTTCTGACTGAGGAGATAGAGCCAATCTTCAAGCTCGCTATCCCCCAACTCTTCCAGATTTTGCCTGAGGGCTTGAAAGTCTTCTGTTATCAATTCCCGCCTGCCGGTCGCTCGAAATTGTTCCAATAGATGTGTCAATTCAAAGATACAGGCCTCTAGTAATCGCCTCTCAAGGAGATGCGTAGACTTATCTAGCTTACTTTGCAGCAAGGCCAAACAATCTGAAATCGATAATTCTTGACTGGCATATTCTTCTGCTGAGAGAACCAATTTTTGTGCTTCATCAATGATTAGGAGACGATTCTGCATCCAGACATCTTTTTCTATATGCTCCAAAAAGTAGGCATGGTTGGTCAGAGTGATGTGACTTAGCCGAGCAGTTTCCTGTGTCCGCCTCCAAAAATCCCACTCTCCAAACAGGGAGTGCTCAGACACATGAGCATCATGTTGTAATTCATCAAAATATCCTTGATAACGCTGCTTCTGCTTGAGTTCATCCATATCCCCTGTTGCGGTTTCACAAAGCCAGACCAAAAGGTGCATTTTGTAGCGGTTCACGAGCCTATTATCATCTTTCCGCTCCAGGGTTCGCCAAAAGGTATCCAACTTGAGATAGTGGCGCGGAGACTTAATTGAAGCTAGGGATAGATGAAAGACTTCTGATAACCTCCTACCTTCATTTTCCATAATCTGCTGTTGTAAAATCTTAGTTGGAACCACTACAAGAACAGGCTGACTGCTATGAACGAGCGCTGGAAGCAAATAACCATAGGTCTTGCCGATTCCTGCTTGTGCCTGAATAAAGTGCACACGTACATCCTCCTCCTGCAAACGCTCTTCTATCATGTGGGCAAATGCCTGCTGTTGTGGACGCTCATCAAGTCCTAAGAAAGCTAGGTTGGTCGCAAAATCATCCGATAGATGATCAGCATTTTTTTCTACAGCTGGTCTCTTTAAACAAATCCCATTGACTGAAACTAGGTCTTCGGGCAAATAGTCTGATAGAGTAGGATATATCTCATCAATAACTATGCGGGATTCGTAAAGCAAATGATCTGCAAATTCGAGAATATGCCCAACGGTCTGCTTAGGCAATCGCTGGATTTTGTCTTGAATTTTCAACAGTAGCCTTGCAGTTGCAGTCGCATCTGAAATGGCAGTATGGGCCTGCTCCAAGTCAAGTTCCAACTCCTTGGAGAGATTGCTCAAACTGTACTTATCCAAGGTTGGAAAAAATAACTGTGCCAACTCTACCGTATCAACCCGTGGCGTGTACAAGTCATAGCCTTCAAAAAAGAGAGCCTCAGCCAGTAAATTGGCATCAAAAGAGACATTGTGAGCCACAAAAATCGTGCCCTCTAATAAATCATAAATCACTTTTGCTACCTGACTAAAATCAGGTGCTATTGCTAGTTGCTGGTCGGTAATCCCTGTCAATTCGCGGATATGGTAGTCCAATTTTTCATAGGGATTGATGTCTGTTGCATAGGTTTCGACAATCTGCCCTGCTTCCACAATGACTATCCCAATCTGGATGATCTTAGCATAACTACTACTGTTAGTCGCTTCCAGGTCCACAACAGCATACCGATTTGCTTGTTTTTTCTCTGTCATAACAGTAAAATTATACCATATTTCCCCTAAAATCTGCATTCATAGCACAATACTTCCATTCCAGACTGCTTTTTAAACTACTCATTGTTTGCTTTTTCAATACAATCTACATTCTTTCAAAAAACACCTCCTAAATCGACAGCCCCACTCATGCTCCAGGCTCTAAAAGTATCATTTTTTAGTCCTTTCTGATAAGAAAAAACAGACAAATATCTCATTTTTTGCTAGACTAGAAAGACATCATAGTCATTTCGTTTATCTTTTATTACTTCCTTAACTCGCTTTGCCGTACTCTAGTACACCCTGCAGCTCCTTGCCTAGTACTAAAAGTAAACTAAAAGACTATAACTACTCAAGGAGACATTTGATGAAACTGCACAAAACTGTGAACCCTGTTGCCCATGAAAATACCTACTATTTAGAAAATACGTCACACATCATCGTAGTAGATCCTGGAAGTGACTGGGAAGCTATTCGGCAAATGATTGAAAGGCTCGGAAAGCCAATAGCTGCTATTCTCTTGACCCACACGCACTACGATCACATTATGAGTTTAGACTTGGTACGGGATCATTTTGGTGCGCCACCTGTCTACGTGGCTGCCAGTGAAGCAAGCTGGCTTTACACACCTGAAATGAATCTCTCTGGTCTAGCCCGCCATGATGATATGGACAATATCGTCTGTCGACCTGCGGAGCAAATCTTCCAGTACGATAAAGAGTACCATATAGATGGCTTTATTTTTTCCGTGGTAGAAACACCAGGGCATTCAATCGGTGGCGTTTCTTTCATCTTCAAAGAGCAAGAACTGGTCATTACAGGAGATGCCCTATTCAGAGAAGCCATTGGCCGTACGGATCTACCGACTAGTAATTTTGAACATCTGCTAACAAGTATCCAGACCCAGCTCTTCACCCTACCTAGTCATTATCAGGTCTATCCTGGACACGGAGCCTCTACTACCATTTCCCACGAAAAAGCCTTTAATCCATTTTTTAGCTAGTAACGAACAGACATTTATTTTGCAATTTTTTATAACTCTTACCTCCTTTATCTTTTTATAGCCATTTCGTTTATTTTTAGTACTAGGCAAGGAGTCGCAGGTAGTACTGGAGTACAGCAAGACGAGTGAACGAAGCAATAAAAATATAAACGAAATGACTATATTAAAAAAAGAGTTGGATTATCAGCAAAAAGGGGGGGTGCTTTTACACCAACTTTATAACATGCTTGGGGACAATAAAAAGGGAGTGGGGAAAGAACTCAAACCACATAAGAAAGCGTTCGGTTTTTACCTTATTTCCTGCATGCTAGGTTCGGGCTGAAAAGGTCTATTCCCAGACCGTTTCAGCACACCCCCACATAGCTCCAACAGTCAGAGTAGTGACTGTTGGAAGTTGGAACTGAAGCAAATTCGTTCGCATCAGTCATAGAGGTCAGATGTGGAGTGGGAAACACGAACAAATATGAGTAAAAAACTCCAGTGGAGCTTTTGAGCCTGTTCCCTTAAAACAAAAAGGTGCAGCAGTTCATTTCCAACCGTCAACGGCATGATAGCTATTAACCTGCATCAACGTCATTCGGTTCATAAAGTGAGAAAGCTGGGACATAAGTCCCAGCCTCTTTTATATATATAGCTTAAATCCTTAAAAATCGTCTCATTGAAATCACAGACCCCAAGGCACCAATCACAATTCCTACTACAAATAGACTAGCAATCATAGCCGGGACAAAGACGTTCATCCGAATCAAGGAAAGATTTTGTGATGATAGGGAAGCATTGACAGATGTATAGAGCATCTGATAAGCAAAGTAGACCAATGCAGACGGTACAATCGCACCTAGCAAACCGACCCAAGCTCCTTCAAGCAAGAATGGTCCGCGGATATAGCTGTTTTTCGCCCCTACTAAACGCATGATTTGAATTTCACGACTACGCGAGATAATCGTAATCCGAATGGTATTAGAAATCAAGAAAACCGCTGTAAAGAGCAAGAGTCCTGTTGCTGCAAATCCCCATGTTTTGACAAGGTTATTCAGCTTGAAAATTCGCTCTGTTTCAACTTCACCATCCCGAACTTCTGTCACACCATCGATTTTAGCAATCTCTTTTCCAACAGTCTTGACATATTGAGGTTCTGTTGTTTCAATGATGTAAGCATCATAAAGTGGGTTTGCATCTCCTTTAAAAAGGTTCCAGGTCTCGCCTAAGGTGGCTGTCAAATGTTCCAACTGCTCTTCTTTACTGGAATAATCAACACTTTTAACATTCTCCAAAGCAAGAATCTGTTTATAGATGGACTGATAGTCAGGATTTTCAACCGTCTGCCCTTGATCATTGACAATCATTGGCGCATTATCTGTCGAATTCGCACGCAAGTAGACATTGATTCGAACATTATTGGTCAAGTCAGCTGTCAGCTTGGTTGCATTTAAAATCACAGAAGCGAAAATACCAACCAAAGTCAAGGTAATCGTCACGGATGAGATGGCTGCAATCGTCATCCAGCCATTTCGTTTAAGGCTCTTTAAAGACTCAATAAAATGTCTAAGAAATCGTCTAATCATCGTATCCATATTCTCCTTCTACTTCATCACGCACCACTCGACCGTCTTCGATTGCGATAACACGATGGCGAAGTGTATTTACGATTTGACTATTATGGGTTGCCATTAAAATCGTGGTTCCTTGGAGGTTAATCCGCTCTAAAAGACTCATAATTTCCCATGAATTTTCAGGATCTAAATTTCCTGTTGGCTCATCAGCAATCAAGACTTTTGGATTATTAACAATAGCACGAGCAATAGCAATCCGCTGTTGCTCACCACCTGAGAGTTCATTGGGAAAGGAGCGAATCTTATGCTTCAAGCCAACCAAATCCAAGACTTCCATGACACGCTTTTTGATATGACGCGGTTTTTCACCAATCACTTCCATCGCGTAGGCAATGTTTTCAAAAACAGTCTTCTTCGGAAGCAATTTATAATCTTGGAAGACAACCCCGACACTACGGCGCAACATTGGAACATCTTTTTTCTTGATTTTTTCAAGATCAAAGGCTCCAAGCTTGAGCGAACCTTTGTCCAACTTTTCTTCACGATACAAGAGCTTGATAAAGGTTGATTTCCCAGCACCAGAAGGTCCTACAATATAGGCAAATTCCCCTGGTTCGACATTTACGGACACACCTCTTAATGCTGTTGTTCCGTTTCCATATTTTTTGGAAACGTCTTTCATTTCAATAATTCCCATAAGGTATTCTGTCTATGACAGTCCTTTCTTTTTATTTTAGCTAATACGCCATTTGAGATAGGCATCGATAAATCCTTCAATATCCCCATCCATGACCTTGTCCACCTGAGCGACTTCGTAGCCTGTACGGTGATCCTTGACCATGGTATAAGGGGTAAAGACGTAGGAACGAATCTGACTGCCCCAAGTAATTTCTTTTTTATCTCCTTTGAGCGAATCGACCTCAGCTGCTTTTTTCTCTTGCTCCAACTGGTAGAGTTTTGCTTGCAACAATTTCATAGCCCGCTCCCTATTCCCATACTGGGTCCGGTCAACGGTCGATTGGGTGACAATTCCTGTTGGAATGTGGGTCAAACGAACCCCTGTTGACACCTTATTGACGTTCTGTCCACCAGCACCACCACTGCGGAAAGTATCCATTTTGATTTCATCATCGCGGATATCAATCTCAATTGTATCATCCAATTCTGGCATGACTTCAACTGACGTAAAGGAGGTATGGCGACGTTTTGCTGAATCAAATGGTGAAATGCGCACCAAACGATGCACTCCCATTTCCGACTTGAATAAGCCGTAGGCATTCGGACCTGTAAAACTCAAAGTAACAGACTTAATCCCTGCCTCATCTCCAGCTTGATAGTCTAGTGTTTCCACCTTAAATCCTTTAGCATTTCCAAATCGCGTATACATGCGTAAGAGCATCTCACCCCAGTCTTGTGCCTCTGTTCCACCCGATCCTGGGTGAATTTCCAAAATGGCATTGTTGCTATCGTAAGGCTCTGATAAAAGAAGGGTCAACTCGTAGCTGGTCATCAGTTTGTCCAACTCTAGTAACTTTTCTTCCAGCTCATCTTTGACGGAATCATCTTCTGCTAGAAATTCCATGAGAATTTCTGTTTCATCTAACAACTCCAGCATCTGATGAAAGTTCTGATAGGTTGCCTTTAATTCATTTAGCTCCTGCGATGTTTTTTGAGCAGCCAAATTGTCATTCCAAAAGTCTGGTTCAGTCATCTTATTTTCTAAGATGGCGATTTCTTCTTCCAAACCCTCTAAGTCAAAGAGACCCCCTGAACGAGTTCAATTTGGTTTCTAGCTCTTCTATTTTTTGACGAATTTCTGCTATATCCATAGGTACCTCATTTTCTGTATTCTTTTTATTATATCATAGTTGTAGCTTTTTGGCGAATGATAGAAAGGCATCACGCTCTACTATTACATCTGGATGATCACTCTGTATATTTTCGATGAAAACAATCAATTCCTCATTGGGCTCTTTCACGAGCTGACTAAGCGCCCAGATAGCTGTTGCCATATGAATGGGATTTTGCTTCTTATCAATGATTTCCAAAAGTTTGGGAATGCTAGAGCGATCATTGGCATTGGCAAGGGCGATAATGGCATTTCTTTGAAGAATATTTTTCCCACGCCAACTTCCTGCGATCATGCCAAATTTCTCCTTGAATTGCCCATTTGAAAGATCTAAAAATGGAATCAGCTCAGGCTCCGCCAAATCTGGGTCAATGTCCACAACCGGCGGGCTATCAACTCCTTTATTATAAGGACAGCAAATCTGGCAGATATCACACCCATAAATGACCGTCTTTATTTTCTTACGAAACTCAAGATCCATCATCCCCTTATCCTGAGTCTGAAACGATAGACAACGCCTCGCATTCATGGTTCCGTCTCCAAGCAAGCAAGAGGTCGGACAAGCCGTGATACAACGGTTACAATCACCACAATCATAGTCGACTGGCTGATCAGGCTCTATCTCTAAATTTGTAATCAATTCGCCTAGAAACATATAGGAGCCAAATTCTTTTGAGATGACAAGTCCATTTTTTCCGATAAAGCCGATACCCGCCCGCCTTGCGACTGCTGTATCGACCAAGGCACCTGTATCAACCATGCCCTTGTACTCAAAATCAGCTGTCATCTCTTCAATACCACGCGCTAAGCGTTCTAGCTTATCCTGCAAGATGTAATGATAATCAAGCCCCCACGAGTTGGGTGTCATCTTCCCTCGTTTATACTGGCTTTTCTGAGGTTTTTGTGGTAGTCTCCGCGGATAGGCAATCGCAATGGAGATAATCGTCTTAGCAGAAGCAAGACTCAACTTTGGCCTGATGCGTTCCTCAATATTTTTATGTTCAAAGCCGGATGTTCGTCCTTCTTCAACTGCGGCTCGTAGAGATTTCTCCAAGTAAGCAAAATCAGCTGCTGTCGTAAAGCCAATCTTTGAAATCCCAATTTCCTTTGACAATGCGATGATTTGTTCTTTTAAGTTCATTTCTTTTATTGTAACAAAAATAGGAAAGTTTGCAATATCTAAATGAGTAAAAGTAGACCCGCTACGATAATTGTCAATAGGAGGGCTATTTTATTAACCCGCTCGTAGGCTTTTTCATACCAGATACTGGTCAGAATATACATGATATTGATACCGATTGCACCACCCAAGCCATTAGCCAGGACATCGGTAATGTCTGCAACACCGATTCCAAAGATATATTGCACCGCTTCATAGGCAACACTAACTGCTAACATCAAGGCTAAATTCTTAACCCAGGTCGCCTTTTTATCGAGCACCTCCATATAAATCCCAAAAGGAATGAAACAAAGAACATTTAGACCGATTTCTTTATAATCCATTATTCCATTATAAACAGCTGTCCCTGCAAAGGGAATCAAATTGATGCTGCGTCCCATTGAGTTATAATAAGCCATCTGGAGGGTGGAGAACACATCCAACTTAAACAGGATAATCCATGTCAGAAATGAGAAATAAATTCCAAATAAAAAAATCGTCATTTTACGAGATTGCATCCTATTCCCTCCCTTACAAGCATTTTACCATTATAACAAAAAATTTCCTCGAATACGTTACGCCTTGATGACAAATTTCCTCGCGTGTTACAGATTATTTACAGGGGTTATGGCCAGTATACGATGAACACACCAAAAAGGAGAAACGCTTGTTCCTCCTGCTGTCTTTATGTTGACTTAACGGCTGTTTCCGCCGCTATTAAAGCCATGTTAATTTTCTCAAGGTTGGCACGTTTGGTTGCTCCCATGATTAAGAACCAGTCAACCAACTGCCAGATTCCAAATGTCAGCCATGACAAGACTAATTTTGCCACGCCCAGTCCAATTTGACCGATATAAAACCGATCTGCACCTAAAAAACCTAGTAAAATTGAAAAAATCAAGGCAGTCGTTGGATTTTTTAACTCTGTCGCAAGGATATACGAACTCTGAGACTCATCCAAAGCCTCCAGACGTTGACGTAAGATAGGAATAGCTTCTGCTGGGAAATTGCTAGCATTGGCCGCAATGTAAGAATCAGAAAATGTTGACATAGAATCTCCTCTTCCAAAAATAGTTTGTTCTCTATGAATAGTATAATTTGTCTATTTGTAAAGCACCATTTTCATCATCTAGCAGTTTACTTAAGGGATATTGCTATAAAAAATGAGATGCGGTGTTCTTGCTTTTTAGAAAACAAGAAATAGTAAGGTTCAAAAAATGCAAGTTACATGCTAAAGAAACTCGGTGGGGCTATCCTGACATCGTCTTGAATTTCAAGCTCTTATTCGGACATTTCCTCTTCGTTTACAGCGGGCATTTCTGCACTTCCGCATTTTCAACCACTGTCTCCAACGGAGTTGAAGCCGATTTAGTTCACGACTGCCGGATCATTTTTACTTGATTGATTTGCCACATAAAGCGCTCAAAATTCGCCTGCTTACAAGCTTTCATAATCAAGAAACAATCAATCACTTTCCAGATGTAGGCACCAAGTAAAAGGAAAAAACCAACCATAATAAACAGGGTTACATAACCAATAATCGTCAAGGCAAGCTTGGCAATCCCTAACTCCTTATTGCCGGTGTAAAAACGATCCACTCCGAATTCTCCAAGAAAAATGGCAAATAGCAAAGCCGTAACCGGACTTTTGATGTCGGTCATCAGTAGCATCGTGATAGATTCCTCGTCCAACCGTTCCAATTCCTCTTTGATAGTAGGCAGGGTTTCGGGTGGAAAAGCATTCATATTGGCCATTAAAAAACTTTGAGCGTAGTTCATATGTTCTCCTAACTTATTGAAAAACGACTTTCGTCTTTCTATTGTATTCCCATTATTCTACCATTTTCTAGCACCTCTTGTCCACAAATATTCCCTCTTCTATTAAAAATTCGTTCTCATACAAACCAGCCTGAATAACAGGAATAATCTATAAATACAAATGCGAAAATAGCTGCCTTTCGGCAGCTAGTACATCTTAATCTGAGACTCAAGTTAGATTGCGTTTTTATCCATCCCTAATTTTCGTTGAATGAATTTGATTATTTCTACAATAATAATCATGGAGAAGCTTCCGATAAGGACAACAGCCCATTGGCTAAGATCCAGATGAGTCACATGGAAAATCGCTTCTAATGGCTCAATCACAATCGTTGCTGCCAAGAGAATAAAGGAGACAAGAATGGACCAGTTAAAGGTTTTAGACTTAAATGGACCAACTGTCAAAATAGACTGGTAAACAGACTTGACGTTATAAGCATGGAAGAGCTGAATCAAGCCGAGCGTTGCAAAAGCCATAGTAAGCGCATCAGCATGAATCGCCTTATCAGCCATATGGACTGGATTAGCAATCGCATAGCCATACACTCCAAGTACCAAGGCACCTTGTAGCAATCCTTGATAAATGATCGAACTCATCACACCGCCTGAGAAGAAACTTGACTTACGTCCACGAGGTTTATGGCTCATAACACCAGGTTCAGCTGGCTCAACACCAAGAGCAATAGCTGGGAAAGTGTCTGTCACCAAATTGATCCATAAAAGATGAACGGGTTGAAGAACATCCCACCCCAAAAGGGTGGCAAGGAAAATGGTCAAAACTTCTGCAGTATTCGCTGAAAGGAGATATTGAATGGTTTTTTGGATATTGGAGAAGACTTTCCGTCCTTCTTCAACGGCTACGATAATAGTTGCAAAGTTATCATCAGCAAGAACCATATCAGACGCACCTTTTGAAACCTCTGTACCTGTAATCCCCATACCGATACCAATGTCCGCTGTTTTAAGAGCTGGCGCATCATTTACACCGTCTCCTGTCATAGCAACAACCTTTCCTTGGTTTTGCCATGCTTTAACGATACGCACCTTATGTTCAGGCGACACGCGCGCATAGACCGAGTACTGACCGACAACCTTTTCAAATTCTTCATCGGACAAGTTGTTTAACTCAGCACCTGTCAAGACGTGGCCCTCTGTATCATTAGCCTCAATAATGCCAAGACGTTTTGCAATGGCTTCTGCTGTGTCTTGGTGATCACCTGTAATCATGATTGGACGGATACCTGCTTCTTTTGCAACACACACAGCTTCTGCAGCTTCTGCACGTTCAGGGTCAATCATCCCAATCAAACCAGCGAAAGTCAAATCACTTTCAAGCGTTTCGGTTGTGATTTCTTCTGGAATACTGTCAATAATCTTATAAGCACCTGCAAGGACACGGAGGGCTTGATGAGCCATTTCAGAGTTGTTGGCCTTAATAGCTGTTGCCACTTCCTCCGTCATTGGGCGAACTGTTCCGGCTGTATCCACCATGCTTGAGCGATGTAAGAGTTGGTCTGGCGCACCCTTGACTGCCACAAAAAATTTTCCATCTGGCAATGGATGAACTGTTGACATGAGCTTCCGGTCTGAATCAAATGGTAACTCTGCCACACGAGGGTATTGGGCTAAGAAGTCTTTGACATCATATTCCTTATCAAGTGCGTATTGGACAAAGGCTGTTTCTGTCGGGTCCCCAATCAACTTACCGTCCGCATCAATCTTAGTATCGTTAGCAAGAACGACTGCTCCGAGAAGGGGCAAATCAAGACCAGCTTCAATCACTACTTCCTTGGCATCAACCAAGCAATCGTTGTAATAAAGTTTTTCCACCGTCATCTTGTTCATCGTCAAGGTACCAGTCTTATCAGATGCGATAATCTCAGTGGATCCAAGTGTTTCTACCGCTGGCAATTTACGAACAATCGAATTTCGTTTGGCAAGCACCTGTGTTCCGAGCGACAAGACAATGGTTACAATCGCTGGTAAGCCCTCTGGAATTGCTGCTACCGCAAGAGCAACCGAGGTCAACAACCCTTTCAGTGGATGCTCCCCACGGACAAAGACCGCAACAGCAAAAGTAATAGCTGCAATAACCAAAATCACATAAGTCAAAACTTTAGACAAGTTGTTCAAATTTTGCTTAAGTGGTGTGTCCGTTTCATCCGCTTCCTGAAGCATGCCTGCGATATGACCGACCTCAGTAAACATCCCCGTATTAACTACTACACCAAGTCCACGACCATAGGTCACATTAGAATTTTGGAAAGCCATATTGACACGGTCACCGATTCCTGCATCTTCTGCTACTAGCACGCGGACATCTTTTTCAACAGGAACAGATTCTCCAGTCAAAGCTGCTTCTTCAATCTTCAAGGAGTTGGCTTCAAGCAGACGCATATCTGCTGGCACAACATCTCCTGCCTCCAGACTGACGATGTCTCCTGGTACCAAGTCTTTTGACTCAATCTCTGTCATATGACCATCCCGCAAGACACGCGCAGCTGGACTAGACATGGACTTGAGTGCTTCAATAGCTTCTTCAGCCTTGCCTTCTTGATAAACACCAAAAATAGCATTGATGATAACCACAGCCAAAATGATAATAGCATCTGCAATATCCTCACAGCCAGATGTCACGACGGATAAAATCGCCGCAATCAGCAAAATGATAATCATCATATCCTTAAACTGGTCTAAGAATTTAGTTAAAAGCGAGCGTTTTTCTCCCTCTTCTAGTTCATTGCGACCATAAACTTCAAGACGTTTCTTCGCTTCGCTGCTGGACAAACCTTGCTCGTTCGCATCTAGCTCACGCAAAACATGATCTGCATCTTGGGTGTAAAAAGCACGACGCTTTTGTTCTGTTGACATGTTCTTCTCCTTCTTGTCCCTTTTTGAAAACACAAAAAGAGACTTGTTTTATTCAAACAAGTCTCGCTATTTCATACAAGGCCGGAAATTTCTTTCGGATTGACGACCTTGTAACGGATACTTCCGTCAGCTACTCCCTTGATATGTTGAACATTATAGCAAATGTTGAACCTATTTGCAAGGATTTTTTCTAGAAACTCCCCCATTTTATCTTCAAATGATAGCGGGCTAAATCTTGCCCAGTCTGAGGAATTTGAAGCGCATAGCGAATAACCACTTGCTCCCCCTCTTTTTGATAGGTGTCTGTCACTACATTAAGAATTTGAATGCCGACTGGTGTTGCAATCCGAGTCGTTGTTATTCCCTTATCACTAAACCGCATGACAGACGTAGGCTCAGAAAAGCGTGTCATAGTGCAATCCTTGTCACTAATTTTCAAAACGACACTTTCCTTTTCTTCGTTTTGATAAGTCAGATAGAGAACATCGCCTTTTTCAACGACTTCAACATCACGAATTTCCTCCACCACTTCCACTTCACCGTCAAGATTGATGTTATTTTGAATGACTAGCTTCATTTTTTCTCCTTTATAGGTGATACAAATGATGAACTCAACAAGGACAAGCCTGTATAAGATGCAATAAAGACCACGAGCATTTTCAGATTATTGACATCTAAGCTACTCAAAAACTTAGCCGCTAATAACACGCCAAAGACGCCTCCAACAATAATCCCAAGAACACCCGGCCAATGAACTCGACCTGACTTGATGAATTGCTTGGCTCCTGCCGTCATAATCATAGCCGCGTTTACCATCATAACAGGCAAGGCAATAGCTGGACTGATTCCCATGAGTGAAAAGAAAATCAACTCAGGAGCATAATTGCCCAAGCCCATACTCATCAACATACCAATGATAAAGTCAAAAATAACTCCAACCAATAATTTCCAGCCTGATAAGCCATGCACATCATCGGTCAAATCAGCTCCAGGATTGGTCACCATACGATAAACCATAAAAAAAGCTGCAATGACTAGCAAAATCCCTAAAATCCGCTGAACTTTTTGAGTGTCCCAATGCTGGGTCACTCTTGCTCCAACAAAAGCCCCCAAAAAGGCTGCCGTCGCCATGGCTACCAAGGTCTGCAAATCAACCTGGACAATGGTGACAAAAAGTAAGGCTTCCACTAAAACGGGAATGATATGGGCTGTTGTCATAGTCGCAGGAATCTTTCTATCATCTTCCACTAGCTTGGTCACCTTAAAGAGGGTTGTAGTGGTCGCAAAAGTCCCGATTCCCAAAGTATCTAGTAAATCAGTGATAAAGCCGATACCAAAACCTGTCCAAAAACGTTCCCGAAGATCAATTCGGTATTTTTTAGCATAAGAAAAGATAGTCCAAGCTATCCATACTATCAGCCCTACCAACAGAAACTGAATAAAACATACGATTATCTGATTTGTCATAGTTCTATTATAATATGAAACCTTTCTTTCGTAAACAGCTTTTGACTCGAAACCATCAAATAGTTCACAACAGCACAATCGTTGTTTTTTTGATATAATAAAAGAATGAGTGAGAAAGTATTTCGTGACCCTGTTCATAATTATATACTTGTAGATAATGAATTTATCTACAACTTAATCAATACTAAAGAATTTCAACGGCTACGTCGCATCAAGCAACTAGGAACGACATCCTATACCTTTCATGGTGGTGAACATAGTCGCTTTTCGCATTGTCTGGGAGCCTATGAGATTGCACGGCAAATTGTCTCCACTTTCGAGAGCAAGTACGCAGCAATCTGGGACAGCAACGATTCGCTCTTGACCATGGTTGCTGCTTTGTTACATGATGTAGGACACGGAGCTTATTCACATACCTTTGAGCGATTATTTGATACAGATCACGAGGAGATGACCTGCCAAATCATCACACATAATGGGACTGAAATCAATCATCTATTACAACAAATTGCCCCTGATTTTCCTGAAAAAGTAGCCAGTGTCATCCGCCATACCTATGCCAATAAGCAAGTGGTACAGCTGATTTCCAGTCAGATTGATGTCGACCGTATGGATTATCTCCTCCGTGACTCCTACTTTACAGGAACCAATTATGGGCAATTTGACCTCACACGGATTTTACGCGTCATTCGTCCGACAGAAAACGGGATTGCTTTTAAAGAATCCGGCATGCACGCAGTAGAAGACTATGTGCTCAGCCGCTATCAAATGTATATGCAAGTCTATTTCCACCCTGCCAGTCGCTCTATGGAGGTCTTACTGCAAAACCTCCTCAAACGAGCAAAAGTCCTGTATAAAGATCAGCAAGATTTCTTTAAACTATCTTCTCCACGGTTGATTCCTTTCTTTGAACAACGGTTTGACTTAAACGACTATCTGTCCTTAGACGACGGTGTCATGAATACCTATTTCCAATCGTGGATTGATGGTCCAGACAAGATTTTATCCGATTTAGCCCAACGCTATGTGAACCGCAAGGTCTTCAAATCCATTACCTTTGATCCCCAGACCGAAGCACATCTTTCCATCTTAGAAGCGATTGTCAATCAAGTCGGCTTTGAACCTAGCTACTATACAGCCATTCATCACAATTTTGACTTGCCCTATGACATTTATCGACCAAATGCCAAGAAAAAACGGACCCAGATTGAAATGGTCCGCAAAGACGGTAGCCTGATTGAGCTTTCACAGCTCTCTCCTATTGTCCATTCTTTGGCAGGAACGGTTCACGGCGATAGTCGCTTCTATTTCCCGAAAGAAATGCTGAGAGAAAGTAGCATCTTTGCCCCACAAAATGCCACTTTTTTAAGCTATATTCACAACGACCAATTTAGTTATGGAGAACACAGATGAATATAAAACTTATAGCCATTGACATTGATGGCACTCTATTAAATAGCAAACATGAAATCACTCCCGAAGTGTACCAAGCCATTCAAGATGCCAAACAAGCAGGCGTAAAAATTGTCATTGCTACTGGACGCCCAATCTCTGGTGTCAAACGCATTTTAAGCCAATTAAACCTCTTAGACAAGGGAGATTATGTCATCACCTTTAACGGTGGACTAGTCCAAGAAACAGCGACAGAAAATGATGTCATCAAAGAAGGCTTAAGCTACGAAGACTATCTGGAATGGGAATATCTGTCACGCCAACTAGAACTTCCAATGCACGCAAGCTTAAAAGACGGTCTGTATACAAGCAACCGCAACATAGGAAAATATACGATTTATGAAGCCCAGTTAGTTGATTCACCTGTCTTTTATCGAACACCAGAAGAAATGGCGGATAAGGATATTATCAAGATGATGCTAGTGGACGAGCCTGAAAAGCTTGATGCTGCTATTGCACAGATTCCAGTTGCTCTTACGAAACGCTTCAATGTTGCAAAATCAGCACCTTTCTACCTAGAAATAACACCTAAAACCGTTAACAAAGGGGAAGCTATCAAGCAACTCAGTGCCTTACTAGGACTAACCTTAGACCAGACCATGGCTATAGGCGACCAAGAAAATGACCGCTCCATGCTAGAAGTCGTAGGCACGGCTGTCGTGATGGAAAACGGTAGTCCTGATATCAAAAAAATCGCGACTCACATTACCAAATCAAACGATGAACATGGAGTTGCACATGCTATTAGAGAGTGGGTATTGAATTGATGTACACATACAAGATAGGTATCTCGGCAGAGGAACACGACGCTTTTGTTAAACAACATCCGCAAAACAATCTCTTACAAAGTAGCTCTTGGGCGAAAGTAAAGGATAACTGGGGCAACGAACGCGTTGGTTTTTATCAAGACCAGACACTTGTTGCAGTTGCCTCTATCCTCATCCAACCCCTCCCATTGGGCTGGACCATGATGTATATC
Source organism: Streptococcus sp. LYSM12 (assembly GCF_004569635.1). Classification (GTDB taxonomy): domain Bacteria; phylum Bacillota; class Bacilli; order Lactobacillales; family Streptococcaceae; genus Streptococcus. The sequence goes on along the minus strand of NZ_SPOZ01000018.1, from coordinate 31,847 downwards.
CCCCGCGGTCCGATTATGGATTATACAAATCAAACATTGGTTCGCTTCGTCGTAAAGTCATTGAAACAGATTGCTAAAAAATACCGCAGTGTTTTTATTAAATTTGATCCCAATCTCCATTTAAAGCAATATCATATCGGTGAAACAGTTGATGAAAAACAAGAAACCTTGACTGCAATTAACTCTCTGATAACAGCAGGTGCTACTTGGAGCGGCCGCACACTTCAGATTCAAGACAGTATTCAGCCACGGTTTCAAGCCAACGTCTATACCACAGAGCAGATTGTAAATACCTTTCCCAAACATACCAAACGCTTGATGAAAGATGCACAGACACGAGGCGTCATCAGTTACCGCGGTACCAGTGCTGATTTAAAAGAGTTTGCTGCAGTCGTTGCCCTAACTGAATCACGTAAAGGGGTATCTCTCCGAAATTACGATTACTTTAAAAAAATGTCAGATATCTATCAAGATGACTTGTATCTTCATTTAGCAAAGGTCAATATCACCAAACGACTAGCAGAATACAAAGAGCAGTTAGCTAGCATTGAAACAGAGCTAGCTACAACCGAAGCACATCAGAAAAAACGCTTAACCAAGCTCAACCAGCAAAAGGCATCTGTCGAGAAATACATCAAGGAATTCGAGGGATTTGCCTCCATACATCCTCAGGAAGTCGTGATTGCAGGAATCTTATCAATCCGCTTTGGCAACGTCATGGAGATGCTCTATGCTGGGATGAATGATGATTTCCGAAAATTCTATCCTCAGTATTCTCTTTATCCTACTGTATTCCAAGAAGCATTTGAAGATGGGATTGTCTGGGCCAACATGGGAGGCGTAGAAGGTAGTCTCGATGACGGCTTGACCAAATTCAAGTCCAATTTTAACCCAACTATTGAAGAATATATCGGTGAATTTAGTCTAGCTACTTCACTTCTCTCACCATTGTTTCAACTTGCCTATACCATTCGTAAAAAAATACGTAATAACCATTCCTAGAAAGGAGATACATGTCGTTTACAATACTGACAAAAGAAGAATTTATCGCTCATACCGCCCAGGCATCACGTCTCTCCTTTATGCAAACTCCTGAAATGGCAGACCTATTTGCCAAACGTGGAGCAGAAGTTGACTATGTAGGCTATCGCGCTACTACAGGCGAGATTGCTGTCTCAGCCCTTGTCTATACACTTAAAATGGCAGGAGGGCTCCACATGGAGATCAATGCTGGTCCTGTCTCTACTGATGCGACCTACATAAGGCCCTTTTATCAAAAACTAAGGTCCTATGCTAAGACAAAAGGAGCCTTAGAATTAGTAGTTAAGCCATACGATATTTATCAACAATTTGATAGCTATGGAACAGCAGTCAGTCCTGAACAGACAGACCTAATAGCAACCCTGACAGACTTGGGCTATCAATTTGATGGACTGCAAACTGGCTATCCCGATGGAGAGCCAAGTTGGCACTATGTCAAGGATCTCTCAAGCCTTGATACCCAGAGTTTATTAACTTCATTTAATAAAAATAGCCAGCGTAATATCAAAAAAGCCAAACAATTAGGCATCAACGTTCGAGCACTCAAACGCCATGAATTGGATACATTTGCCCAACTCGTACAAGAAACTGGAAAGCGCCAAGGCTTTTCAAGTAAGGATCATTTGTATTACCAACACTTTTTTGATAGTTTTCAGACCAAAACAGCATTTCTTGTTGCTGAGATTCAGTTCACAGAAGCAATCAAACAGCTCCAAGTAACTCTTACTACTGCTAGCAGTAAGCAAGAAAAGACCAGTATCGAAAAAGCAATTACCTTGCTAAAGCCCTTTGCAGAGCACTACGGAGATGAAATTGTCCCACTTGCAGGTGGCCTTATGATTTACCTTCCATCAGAAGTAACCTATCTATTTGGCGGATCAGCTGCCAACTTTCAAAAGTTAGCAGCTCCTTTCCTCCTGCAATATACTGCCATGCTCCAAGGCATTGAAACTCAAGTACCGACTTACAACTTCCTTGGTATTAGTGGTCTCTTTGATGGATCAGATGGCGTCTTGCGTTTCAAACAAAACTTTAATGGAGCAGTCTTTCGTCTGACGGGAACTTTCCGTTATTACCCACATCCACTCAAGGCTAAATTCCTAACCCTGGTTAAAAAAATACTAGGTAGATAAAAAAGACAAGAGTATGGCTGAAGTCGTCATTTGATAAAAATCGACTTCCCTCACTCTTTTATTTTGTAGTTCTAACTAAGGAAGATTCGCTGGGGGACAATCGATACTCCATGAAAAATCATACTCATTTATAGTCCTTTAGTTTATATTTTTTATTGCTTCGTTAACTCGTCTTGCTGTACCATTGAGAAAAGTTACACTTTTCTTATCTGTCACTTGAAATAGTTATCAACTATTTCAACTACCTGCGACTCCTTGCCTAGTACTAAAAATAAACGAAACGGCTATAAAATCAAAAATAGCAAAAATCGCTTCATATCAAGGTCTTTCAACCTTTGATTTAAGCGATTTTTCGTTTGTATATTTTCAAATTCAGGCTTTTTAATCTGCCTATTTGTCACCTTGTTTTTAAAAATCCTAATCTGTAAAACGACCAGTATAGTCAATATTCACATCAAAGACATGTCGACTTGGTAGTAACTGGGCTGTTGAAGTATACTGCCAAGCTGCTGTACCAGCATGTAATCTCATACTTTTGGCTTGGTCAAAGGTCATAGTTTGATAAGGATATTGTGCTACCCAGAAATTGCGAAGTCCAAATTGCCCTGTCTGAATCGGTCCAGCATATCCCAAGGTATTTACATCAATCCAACTAGCACCCGTATAATGAATCAAATTATCGTAACCCAGACGGCGCATCTCTGCTTCCCATTCTTTCATATTGGCATTGATATTCTTGCGAGTCTTTTGCTCCTCAATATCATTGACCATGACAGTATTAGCTGATAGACCAAAGCGCTTAGCTGCTGCAACAAAGTATGCAGCCTCGGCTTTAGCTTCTATTGGAGTTGTGAAATGGGAATAGTGATAGGCTGATACTTTCAAACCTGCTTGTCGTGCATTGGAAATCTGAGAAGAGGCATAGGGATTGGTATAAGAAGTTCCTTCTGTTAACTTGACGACAACCCCACGAATTCCTTGATTCTTTAGATGTTGATAATCTGACACACTCAAATAGCCATTATGGCTACTTACATCAATGAAAGCCGTATTGGATCGACGACTCACGTTCAACTGTGTCTTGACTCCGCCTACTCCATAATGCTTTCCTTGATTCAAAATATAGACATGCGCATGATAGGTCCCCTCTTCAAACTGGTGATTTCCCGCATAGACCGCCACCTTGTAGGACCCATCTACTTGCTTAGTAGCCTCATACCAGATAATATCGTTTTGTCCATTTACCTCAGCCCAAACAGGTACATAGACAGCATCTACAGTAGCAGAGGCACGGAGATTAGAGATATGAACCTCAAAGCTTCCCTCTACTTGATTCAACTTTTGAACCGCTATATCTGCTCGTGCTACTACATTCGTTATGCTAACTGTTGTCCGAGTTGTGCCAGCGCCTACTCGTACGCCATCTGTGTACTGAACATGCCAGTGAACATGGTAAACACCTTGATCATAGCCATGGTTGCTCGGATCGATCGAAACCCTATAGAGTCCATCTCCTACCTTGGTAGCTTCATACCAACGAAGATCGTCTCGTCCACCTTTGGCAGACCAGACAGGTACAAAAATACGTTGAATTTCTTTGGGACTTCTCAGGTTGGAAATGACTACATCAAAGCGGCCATCTGCTCCATTTTGATTTTCAATAGCAATCGTTCCACTAGGTTTAGTAGGCAGAGGAAGATCAGCTCGTGCTGTGCCGACCCCCTCTTGGCTACCGTCTTCATAGCGATAGTAGTAATGCACATGGTAGCTACCTGTCTCACGATTGTGGTTCTCATTGCGAACCTTGACATAATAAGTCCCATCTGCTTGTCGACTTGCCTCATACCACCGTAAATCATCTTGACCATTTTTACTGGTCCAGACAGGAACACGTACGCCTTGAACTGCTTTCGGAGCACGAATATCACGGATGACTACATCAAAGGTCCCGTTATTGGCATCAATCTGCTGGATTTCAATCTTACCACTAGGTTTGGTAAGCAGAGGAAGATCAGCTCGTGCTGTGCCGACCCCCTCTTGGCTACCATCTTCATAATGATAGTAGTAATGCACATGGTAGCTACCTGTTTCACGATTGTGGTTCTCATTGCGAACCCTGACATAATAAGTCCCATCTGCTTGTCGACTTGCCTCATACCACCGCAAATCATCTTGACCATTTTTACTGGTCCAGACAGGAACACGTACGCCTTGAACTGCTTTCGGAGCGCGAATATCACGGATGACTACATCAAAGGTCCCGTTATTGGCATCAATCTGCTGGATTTCAATCTTACCACTAGGTTTGGTAGGCAGAGAAAGATCAACTTGAGCCGTACCGACCCCGTCTTGGCTACCATCTTCATAATGATAGTAGTAATGCACATGGTAGCTACCTGTCTCACGATTGTGGTTCTCATTGCGAACCCTGATATAATACGTCCCATCTGCTTGTCGACTTGCCTCATACCACCGTAAATCATCTTGACCATTTTTACTGGTCCAGACAGGAACACGTACACCTTGAATTGCTTTCGGAGCGCGAATATCACGGATGACTACATCAAAGGTCCCGTTATTGGCATCAATCTGCTGGATTTCAATCGTGCCACTAGGCTTTATTTCTGCTGCTTCAGCTAACTCTTGTCTCAATTCTCGAGGAAATCTCCTAAGAACTGGAGCTTTCTCAGACTCCGTTTCTTTCTCAAACTGAGGCAATTCTGGCTGATTCAACTCAGGTTGACCTGGAACTTGAGATAAGTCTGGGCTAGTATCTATTTGACCAAGACTAGGATCCGCCTTTGTTTCTCTTTCTTCGGGATGATGAGACCATTCAAAAGAATACTGCCCCACTACATCTTGCTGACCATCTTCTTTCTCTGTTCGGATTTCTATATAAGAAAAAGAACCAACTTCAGCAGGACCTGTCCTACTTAAGAGAGCTTCATAAGTTCCTGTTTCAGTCAAGGTAAAATCAACTGTTTCTGCCTGTTCAGATTGTTCAGCTTGATTCCAGACATAACCTTTTAGCTTAAGATCGACTTCTGATACATCTGCTACTACAATCTTGACTTGCTCTCCTACCTGCTCTAGCTGCACTCGCCCTTCTCTTTCCCCAAACTTAACTGCTAAATCTTGGGTTGGTTCCAAACGAAGAGTTTCAGCAGCTATTGACGGAATGGCAGCAAATCCTAAGAAGAAAGCCATTACAATCAGTATCGCCTTATATTTCATTTTTATTCCCCTATATTTATCATCAAAAAAAGAGTTGGATGTTCGCTCTTTCTTCTTACGAAAGCGCCACATTCCAACTCCTCAACGATTGTGATGCTCTTTTAAAACTCAAGCAAAGCAAGGAAACTTTCTGGATCGAGTGAAGCTCCACCTACAAGTGCACCATCCACATCTGGACAAGCCATATACTCTGCTACGTTCTCAGGTTTTACAGAACCACCATATTGAACACGCACTTTGTCAGCTACATCTTGACCAAAGTCTTTTGCAACCACATCACGAACTGCTTTACACATTTTTTGTGCATCATCTTGAGTAGCTGATTTACCAGTACCAATCGCCCAGATAGGCTCATACGCAAGTACCAATGAAGCAACTTGTTCACCAGTCAAATCTTTAAGTGCAGCGGACACTTGTGCGCCTACAAATTCTTCCGCTTTCCCAGCTTCGTATGTTTCAAGAGACTCTCCACAACAGATGATTGGAGTCATACCGTTTTTAAAAATAGCATGTGCTTTTTTGTTGATGTCTTCGTCTGTTTCATGGAAATAGTCACGGCGTTCTGAGTGACCAATAATGACATAATCCACTTCAAGTGCTGCAAGCGTTGCAGGGCTATTTTCTCCAGTAAAGGCACCAAAATCTTCAAAATAGCAGTTTTGTGCTGCAACTTTCAATTCAGTATTGTGAACACCTTTTTTCATCCCCTCAATGAAAAGAGCTGGCGCACCAATGACAGTTTCTACGCGTTCACCTGACGGAATTTTTGTTTTCACCGCTTCGATAAATGCACGCGCCTCTGCTGCTGTTTTATTCATTTTCCAGTTTCCTGCGATAATTGGTTTACGTGACATTTCACATACCTCTTCTACTTTTATTTTCAGTGTATATTCTATCACAAATTACAAGAGAAATAAAGCGTTGAGCGATAAAAAAAGAAAACCTTGCTTCTGCAAGGCTTTCGGTGTCTGTTTATAATTGTTATTTCTGGGAACGTAATCGAATTAAGCTTCGATTTCTGTAACCATACCTGAACCAACAGTACGTCCACCTTCACGGATAGAGAAAGTAGTACCTTGTTCAACGGCGATTGGGTGGATCAATTCAACATCAATAGTTACATTATCACCAGGCATTACCATTTCAGTACCTGCTGGCAATTTGATTGAACCAGTTACGTCAGTTGTACGGAAGTAGAACTGTGGACGGTAGTTGTCAAAGAATGGAGTGTGACGTCCACCTTCTTCTTTAGTAAGGATGTAAACTTCACCTTTAAATTTAGTATGTGGGTTGATTGAACCTGGTTTAGCGATAACTTGTCCACGTTCAATTTCGTCACGTTGTACACCACGAAGAAGAACCCCAACGTTGTCTCCTGCAAGACCCTCATCCAATTGTTTACGGAACATTTCTACACCAGTAACAACTGCTTTAGAAGTTTCTTCTTTGATACCAACGATTTCAATTTCGTCATTGACACGAACAGTACCACGATCGATACGTCCTGACGCAACAGTACCACGTCCAGTGATTGAGAACACATCCTCAACTGGAAGAAGCAATGGTTTGTCAGTGTCGCGTTCTGGTTCTGGAATGTACTCATCAACAGTGTTCATCAAGTCCATGATGATATCTTCAAATGCTGAATCACCTTCAAGAGCTTTAAGAGCTGAACCTTGGATAACTGGAAGGTCATCACCTGGGAAATCGTATTCTGAAAGAAGGTCACGGATTTCCATTTCAACCAATTCAAGCAATTCTTCATCGTCAACCAAGTCCACTTTGTTCATGAAGACGATCAAGTGTTTAACACCAACCTGACGTGAAAGAAGGATGTGCTCACGAGTTTGTGGCATTGGTCCGTCAGTTGAAGCTACTACAAGGATAGCTCCGTCCATTTGAGCAGCACCGGTGATCATGTTTTTAACATAGTCCGCGTGTCCTGGAGCGTCGATATGCGCATAGTGACGTTTTTCAGTTTCGTACTCAACGTGTGCAGTATTGATAGTGATTCCACGCTCGCGCTCTTCTGGAGCAGCATCGATAGAAGCATAATCTTTTGGTTGGTTAACTGATGAAGGCAAGCGACGTGCCAATACAGTTGTGATAGCTGCAGTCAAAGTAGTTTTACCGTGGTCAACGTGTCCAATTGTACCAATGTTAACGTGTGGTTTACTACGATCGTATTTTTCTTTTGCCATTTTGGTAAAAGCCTCCAATAAAATATATTTTATAGATAGACAGTAGGCAATACAGTCTAACTTTACCTTACTATTCTATCAAATTGTAGCAGAAATGCAAGTATTTTCTAACTTTTTTCTGATTTATCCCGCATCAAGCTGATAATATGGCTGATTGGGGATAGCTACACCAATACTTGATGCAAAAATCCAATCTTGATTTTCAAGCTGTGCAAAGTCCTCTGCTTTACCGGTTAGGATAACCCCACCGAAAGTTGCCTTTCCAAGCTCTCCCTCTGAAGCAAGGTGCACTCTCACATCTTCTACTAGCTCCTCCTGCCCCATCTCTTTAAATTCTGTACTGCGGCTGAATTCTTCTAGTAATTCATAGAATTCCTGATAGGACGGCTCAAGCCATTGTTTTCTTGGAGTCCAACCAAATAGATGACTAATTGCTTGATGTGTACTATCTAAATTACTGGCACTACCAATCCAATACCAGTTTGCCTTTAGATTTTTCGGTAATTTTTCTTCTAGCTCTGCTAAGGTATATTGCTTGTCAAAACTGATAGCCACTTCTACCAACTGTCCTTTCATCTGAGCCAAATAAGGTAATTCTTGAGCAGGTTTTCGGATAATAGCTTCTGGATTATAGTTAGCCTTAGGATTGAAAAATAAGGCAGCCTTTTGATGAGATTTATAACTATAGGCTATCTCTGTACTATCTTGCTCTACAGAGGCTGGACGTACAAAAGTTGCCAGAAAATCAGGCTTCCATTTCATGACCGAAAAATTCGCTTCAATCTCTTCGTATTTAACGGAAATCCCGTCTACATCCTTTATCAGATTCGCTTCATAATTTCCGCCAAAAGGATTAGCAGATGTTACTCGAATATGATCTCGTTGCATGTTCGGAAACGCAATGGTTGTCTGTCGGTGATAATAATCATCAAGCTGATGATGCTGTTTTACGGATAAAAATGCTAAACCTAGCCAGATGAGAAAAACAGCTCCACCAGACAGCAAAATAGAACCGAAGCTGATTAAAATGGTCCTTTTCTTCCATTCTCTTCTCTTCTTCTCCGCCAATACTTCAAATGTTTCCATGGTCATATCCTTTCTGTTTAAGAGAATTTTTTAACTTTTGACGACTGCGATGTAGACGAACCTTGACCTTACTGACAGAATAAGAGAGAAGCTGTGCTATTTCAATAATCGAAAACCCTTGAAAATAAAAGAGATCCAAGAGGAGGGCATCCTTTCTAGGCAACTTCTCTACTTCTTCTAGTAAAAAATCATAATGGTCAACCTCAAAGGGAGAAAGTTCTGAGGTCTTGAAAAACTCCTGCCTTATGATTTCCATGTAACGTCTATCCCTGCGGTACTTATCGATATAGCGACGAATGGCCGAGCGATACATAAAGGCTCGGATTTTCTCACCAGGTATGGCAACAGGCATCTCCAACATCTTAACAAAAACATCCTGTACTACGTCTTCTGCCTGTTCTTTAGACACTCCTGATTTGATCAAGTAAGAGATGACATCCCTAGCAAAACCAATCAAGACTTTTTCATAATCATCTAGTTTAATCGCATCTTCCTCCCTTCTTCATTAATAAAACGAAACTAGGCCTGGAAAAGTTACAGACCTAGTGTTATTTTATCATATCTATAAAAACATAGTTTGTCAGTGAGAAACCCAAGGACAAGCCTCACACTGACAAAGCATGGCTGGAGTAGAGCTGATTGTTGCTATCACAACAATCTAGTTGCCTTTGTAGGGGTGCACGTCGAAATTGCAAGTAACTGCTGTTCGGCCGAAACGCGGTAGCTAGCTCTACTCCCTGCTTGTCTTTGGTGACGAGCCTAGCTAGCCTCCAAGGGGAGCATGTCGAAGTTGCTCGCAACTGCTGTTCAGCCGCAATGCGGTTGCTAGCTGCTACTCCCTGCTTTCTTTCGTGACGATCCTGGCTAGCCTCGCAGGGGGAGCATGTCGAAGTTGCTCGCAACTGTTGTTCGACCGCCTATTTTTACCTTGAGTTTTTGACGGGCTTGGTATCTTATGGAATTGAACTCGGGCTAAAATTCTAGTGAAAAAGAGAATTTGTCTCGTGTCCTAAGACACAACAACAATTTCCTATTTTCATACGAATTTTTACGCCCTCATATCTTGTGGAATTGAACTCGGGCTAAAATTCTAGTGAAAAAGAGAATTTGTCTCGTGTCCTAAGACACAACAACAATTTCCTATTTTCATACGAATTTTTTTACGCCCTCGTATCTTGTGGAATTGAACTCGGGCTAAAATTCTAGTGAAAAAGAGAATTTGTCTCGTGTCCTAAGACACAACAACAATTTCCTATTTTCATACGAATTTTTTTACGCCCTCGTATCTTGTGGAATTGAACCCGAGCTAAAATTCTAGTGAAAAAGAGAATTTGTCTCGTGTCCTAAGACACAACAACAATTTCCTATTTTCATACGAATTTTTTACGCCCTTGTATCTTGTGGAATTGAACCCGGGCTAAAATTCTAGTGAAAAAGAGAATTTGTCTCGTGTCCTAAGACACAACAACAATTTCCTATTTTCATACGAATTTTTTTACGCCCTTGTATCTTGTGGAATTGAACCCGCCCTAAACTCTGCGTAAAAAAGAGAAGCCTTTGCTAGACGAAACGTCTTCGCAAAGTTTCCTATTTTTACCTTGAGTTTTTGACGGGCTTGGTATCTTAGTTTACCCTGAGTTACGGAGACCGGTCGCAACACCATTGATCGTGATATGGATTAGGCTTTCTTGATCTGTACTTAGTTCACCACGACGCAGACGATTGATCAATTCAATTTGGATATAATTCAACACGTTGAAGTAAGGCATGCGATAGGCAAGACTGGATTTCAACAATGGCAATTCAGCCAGTAATTCGTCCTTTTGTTCAATTTCAAGAATGATATTCTTGGTCAGTTGCCACTCATCCAAAATCGTATAAAAGACAGAGCGTACTTCCTCATCTTCACACATTTTTGCATATTCAAAGGCAATATTCATGTTGGACTTAGATAAAACCATGTCAACATTTGATAAGAGCGATCGGAAAAATGGCCAGTTTTCATACATTGTCTGTAACTTCGTCAAATTTTCTGAATCCTTATCAATAAAACGTTTGAAGCTAGAGCCGACCCCGTACCAACCCGGTAGCATAATCCGATTTTGTGACCAAGAAAATACCCACGGAATAGCACGTAGGCCACCGATTTCTGTAATAGTCTTACGAGCTGCTGGACGCGAACCTATATTGAGGCTGGACACCTCACGAATCGGACTTGCTGCAAAGAAGTAGTCATAAAAATGAGGATTGCCAAAGACCAACTCACGATAAATATGATAGCTATCTTCGACAATACCATTCATCACCTCACGGTAGTCATCAATCTCATTGGCATCAACAATCATCTGGGTTACCATACGATTCAAGGTCGCAGATACCAGCATTTCAAGATTGTAGTATGCAGCATCCTTATTTCCATATTTATTTCCAATCACTTCTCCCTGCTCCGTCAAACGGATGCGATCGTTAATCGAGCCAAATGGCTGAGAAGTAATCGCATCGTAGGATGGTCCACCACCGCGACCAACTGTTCCACCACGACCATGGAAAAACGTAATTTTTACCCCATATTCTTGACCGATTTGAGTCAATTCATTCTGAGCCTTATAGAGGGTCCAACTAGAGGACAAATAGCCGCCGTCTTTATTGGAATCAGAGTAGCCTAGCATGATTTCTTGATAATTGTTGTGACCTGCAATCCACGACTTGGCAACATCCAACTGCAAGTATTTGCGCATGATGGTAGGGGCATTTTCCAAATCTTCAATCGTTTCAAAGAGTGGCACAATCTGCACTCGCGCGCGCTCAGCATCAAGTAAGTCAACTTCTTTTAACAATAAAGCCAGTTCCAGGAGGTCAGATACTTGCTCCGAATGAGAAATGATATGCTGCTTGATGACTTCCTCACCTAGCTTGTCTTTCAATTCACGTGCCGCCGCAAAAATTGCCAATTCCTTTTCCAACTGCTCTGATTTTGGAATATGGGTCGCAGATAAGATACGCGGATCTTCAACCAATTCTTTGAGTAAGACCTGACATTTTTCCTCTTCTGACAGGCTACTATAGTCTTCCACAATCTTTGCAGAAGCTAGTAATTCAGCTACACTTGCCTCATGAACGCTCGAATCTTGGCGCATATCGATACTTGCCAAATAAAAGCCAAAGGCTTCAATAGCCTCTAACAACTCTGTCAAGTCTCCTTTTAAGAGAGCGCTCCCCTTATTTTCTTCCAAAGATTCTTTGATAGCTATAATATCTGCCTTAAATTCGCGAACATTTGCATAACGAACATCACTTTTCTGGTCATGAATCAAGTAATCACGGGTATGAGCCAATTTCATCTGGATATAATGAAAAGCTTTTCGGTAAGGTTCATGTTCCCGATACACAGAAGTATCTGTTGATAGATCGGCCAAGGCCTGTACAGCAGGGCTAACCGCCACAACCTTGGTAGATAAAGAAAAATTGCGGTAGAGTTTTTCCAGTTGTGCGTGGTAGTAATTCATCATTACCTCACACTGAGTAAAAGCTGACAATTTCAAGGTCTCAGCCGTAACAAATGGATTGCCATCCCGGTCTCCCCCAATCCACATCCCCATGGTAATCGGATGGGGATTTATCAGCTTAATCCCTCGCTCCTCTGCAAGAGTTTTATATTCACGCTGCAATTTAGTGACCGCTTTGATAAAAGAGCTCTTGTAGTAATCCATGACATTCGTGATTTCATTGGTTACCTTCAGTTTTTTCTCACGAATCATTTCGGTCTGCATGATAATTTCTACGTAACACCGCAATTCGTCCAGCCACTTGGTTCGGTTCATAAGCCCCCGTTTGACATCCCGATAGCGGCGGAGCAATTCATGGATATTCTTGGTCAAATCAAGCATGGACTGGCGCTGTACTTGGGTCGGATGGGCAGTTAAGACTGGTACCACATTGAGATTTTCTAGAATTTCAGCCGCGTCTTCGCGCTCTGCTACCATATCAATCGTTGTAGAAATTTTTCCAAGATAATCCTGTCCCAAATTGTTTTGATGATTGATTTCATAAGCCAAATCGACATCTTCTGAAATGTTAATCAAAAGTGGTAGAACTGCGAAATAATGAGAAATAACTGCCAATTCATCATTGGTTAATTGGCTGATAATTTCCATCAACTGGCTGTAATCATCTTGTTTTGAGAGATTTCCGAGTTCGATAATCTTATCAAAGGTTTCCTCAGACATCAGTTGACGAGCTACATCTTGCAAAATATCCGTCAGAATTCCTACTTCTTCTTTGATACTCTCTTTGTTATGATAGTTTTCTAATTTTTGAATTACCATATCTTTCCTTTCTACTAGTTGTATTTCTATAGTCTTCCTACACCATTGTTCGTTCAATCTCTTCTCGAATCAACTCGCGTCTTTCGTTGGCATCGATATTCAGCACAAAGGCAATTCCAATGGAAATGATAAGCAGGCTATTTCCTCCTTGAGAAATAAAAGGAAAGGTCACTCCTGTTGCTGGAATCAAACCGGCAATCCCTCCAATATTGACAAAGGTCTGAACCAGTAACATACCTGCAACCCCAAATGCCATCATGGCATTAAAGGAATTTCTAGCCCGAATTCCCACTACAAGAATTCGCAAAATCAAAAAGAATAAGAGAGCCAAAATCAAACTTGCCCCCAAAAATCCTAATTCTTCAATCACAATCGAAAAGGCAAAATCAGTATGGGCTTCTGGTAAATAGCCATTTTTTTCAATCGAATTTCCTAAACCTCTGCCAAACCAGCCACCGTTGCTCATGGCATAGTAGGAATTGGTCAGTTGTAAACCTGATTCTGTCGCATTCTCAAAGGGATTGAAATAAGCTGAAAAACGTCTGGCAATATACCCAAAGAGTGGAATCTTGGCTACCACTTCTACACCGAGTAAGCGAATAGACCCTAGTAATACAGCAGAAGCTGAGACAATCGCTAGCAAGGCCGTCGAAAACCAGCGATAGCCTATGCCACTACTCGTGACCAAAATCATCATAATCAGGGCTACGATCACCGCATTCCCTAAGTCAGGAAGAGAAGCTACCAGACCGAGAAAGATTAGACTAACCACACGCCAATCATTGAGTTTATTAGGAATCCAGCGTCCCTTTGTCAAGGCTTGGTAATCATACTTGCGAATCTCTCCTTGAATCTTAGCAAACTGATGCGCCAGATACCAAACAATCAGCAATTTTAAATATTCAGCTGGTTGCAAACCGATGATTTTATTAGGACCAAAACGAATCCAACCGTGAGCTCCATTAACAGGAGTAAAAAAATGGGAAATGACCAGTAAGAAGCCCTCAACCAGTAACATGAGAGTGATAAAGCCCGGTTTACGTAAAAAACTCAATCTCATGCGATAAATAATATAGATTGCTACCAAACTAATAATCCAATAGCCCACTTGACTGAGCAAAAGTTTAAAAGGATTTCCAGCATTTTGAACCTGTAAGGCACTGGTCGTTGAATAAATCATAATCAAGCCAACGATAGACAAGATTAAATACGGAATTAAAATAGAATAATTCAGCAAATGCTGTTTGTCAATTTTCATCTATTCTCCTAAGCATCTTCTAGAGTATTGCTCTCATTATACCATATTTCCCTAGTGAATACGGAAAAATCTGACAATTTTAGGGAAAAGCGTTTCCACAAGTTGCCCTTACCAAACAGCAAAAACTTCTACTCTAATATTCTAGAAACATCAAGACCTAACTAGGGAGTGGGGGAAGAACTCAAGACACATAAGAAAGAGTTCGGTTTTTCTACCTGCCGAGTTCTTTCCCACTCCCTGTTCGCCCACCTATTTTCACCTTGCTCGCTTCACCAGTCTAAAATGACCGTTGAAGGTGGGAAATAAAACGGGTGAAACTTGTGTCAAATGCTCTCGTATCTTAGTGTAATTGAGCTCGAGCTACGAGCTGTGCAAAAAAGAGATACAGATGTTCTAGCTTTAGCTAGTTACAGCTATGGCTACCTTTAGATATAGTTTTCCTAGAACTTAAACTTCTGCGTCAAAATTCCTATTTTTTCAACAGTCTTGCTAGACCGTTGAAGGTGGAAAATAAAATGGGTGAAACTCATGTCAAACGCTATCGTACCTTATTTGATTTTCGCAGAGTAGACAACGGAAGAATTGATCTTGGACGGATAGTTGATAGTTGTTACATACCGAACGATTTAGCCAAAAATAAACAAAAAAACCAGCATGCATATGAACCACTCCCCTACCGTTTCCAGTGAACACTTTTGTTTTTTCACCGTCTACTTATTCAAGGGAGTATCTCAAGATACTACTGGAGTTTTGATGTCTATTCTACTCAATTCAACATGCTACTTTGTCAACCTGTCTGCGTGAACGCCTACTCTACTGTCTACGTCGCTTCCTCGCCTCTTTTTGATATTCATTCAGGACTATTATAGTCTTTTCGTTTGCTTTTATACTAGGCAAGGAGCTACAGGCTGTACTAGAGTACGACAAAGCGAGGTAAGGAAGTAATAAAAGATAAACGAAATGACCAGATTACTTCATCGTGGGAAAAAGAAGCACGTCACGGATAGTCGTTGTATCCGTTAGGAGCATGCAAAGACGGTCAATTCCGATACCAAGTCCACCTGTTGGTGGCATACCATATTCAAGAGCTTCTACGTAATCGTAGTCGATACCAGTTGCTTCGTCATCTCCCAATTCTTTGGCCTTGGCTTGCGTTTTAAAACGTTCCAATTGATCAATTGGGTCATTCAACTCGGTAAAGGCATTTCCGTACTCCTTGGTCATGATAAAGAGCTCGAACCGATCTGTAAAGCGAGGATCGGTATCATTTTTCTTAGCAAGCGGGGATACAGCAACAGGATGACCATAGACAAAAGTTGGTTGAATAAGAGTATCCTCAACAAATTCTTCAAAGAAAGCATTGATAATATGTCCAACTTCAGTATAATGTTTTTCAACAGGTACCTTATGTTCACTTGCTATCGCTTTTGCTTCTTCAAAGGTCATGTCCTGCCAGAAATCAACACCCGTTTGTTCCTTAATGGCTTCAACCATATGAATCCGTTTGAATGGTAAGTGAATAGCGATTTCTGTACCTTGATAAGTGATAGGTCCGTCTCCAACAACGGCTTTTGCAGTATGCTGAATAATCCCCTCCGTCAAGTCCATAATATCAAGATAGTCTGCATAGGCTTGATAGACTTCAATCGATGTAAATTCTGGATTGTGAGTGGCATCCATTCCCTCGTTACGAAAGATTCGACCAATTTCATAGACCCGTTCCATACCACCGACAATCAAACGTTTCAGGTGCAACTCTGTCGCAATTCGCAAGACCATGTCAATGTTTTGAGCGTTGTGGTGGGTGATAAAGGGACGCGCGGCAGCACCACCAGCTTCATTATGAAGGACAGGAGTTTCTACCTCTAAAAATCCAAGACCATCCAAGTAACGGCGAATTTCTGAGATGATATTGCTACGAGTGACAAATCTCTCAAAACTGTCACGATTGGAAATCAAATCCAAGTAACGTTTGCGATAGATGGTTTCAGTATCTGTAAGACCGTGGAATTTTTCTGGCAAGGGTCGCAGAGCCTTTGACAAATGGGTCAATTTGCGGGCATGAATGGATAATTCGCCCATGTTGGTCCGCATCACATCTCCTTCAACCCCGATAAAATCTCCAAGATCTGCCTTGTTGAAAAGTTCGTAGTTTTCCTCTCCGATATCATCCTTACGAACATAGATTTGGATTTGGCCTTCGCGATCTTGAATGTGAGCAAAGCCTACTTTTCCTTTTCCACGTTTGGTCATCATTCGTCCTGCAATAACAGCGGTAGCACCTAATTCAGCGAGGTCTTCCTTGGATTTATCTTCATACTGTGCCTTTAATTCTGCTGAATTTGCAGTACGGACAAAGCGCTTTCCAAATGGATCAATCCCTTTCTCACTGAGGGCTACCATTTTCTCACGGCGAACCAACTGTTGATCATTTAATTCTTCAAAATATTCATTTGACATAATCGTTTCATTCCTCCAAAGTCTATCCCATTTATTCTAGCATAAAACATTAAAAAAATCAGCTAGGATAGCTAATTTTTCTCACAAAGACACACGAAAATATAAGATGTCAAGAAAGGCTTCTCTGCTTATTTGACGGTTAAATCAGCAAATGTTGCGTCTACAAAATCAGCCAAGGTTTGACTATCAATGCGAATAGAGCGTCCAATTTCCCCAGCAGAAACAATCATCTCTCCTAATTCCATAGCGGATTGGTCGATGTAGATAGGAAAAGAATGTTTCTGGCGAATACCAACAGGATTGTTGGCACCATGAATATAACCAGTCGTCTTTTGCAAATCTTTCTGCGGAATCATAGTAACTTTTTTATTGCCTGAAATCTTGGCCAAAGCTTTTTCTGACAGATGTTCTGTAATAGGAACAATGCCGATGAGCGGACCTGTCTTATCACCTACCAAGGCTAAGGTCTTGTAGATGTGATCTGCTACTACATCTTCTGGGAGCTTGCCTTCAATAGCATTGATTTCAAGGCTATCATGGACAATCCCTGCCTTGTCTAAGATTTGATCCACCAAGGTTTTCTTGGTTTTCTTCTTGCTCATTATTTATACGTTTCCTCCAGTTTACTCATCCATAACCCGAGACAAACACCTAGGCCAAAGAGAAGCAAGGCAGAAATCCATGTACCGATTCCTGTACCAGCGTAAGAAATAGATTCCTCATTTCCCGCCTGTGGAATGAGAATCAAAAGGGTACTGGATAGGACAATCCCAATAATGAAATGATAGACCCGAGAATGGTAAACCTTAAGTGCATAATCCATCGCTTTTGAGAAAGCCAACATAGCAAGAACACCACCTATGGCAATTGGCAGGAAAGTTCCTAACAAATCAAGCGATTTAAAGCCATTGAGCATGGGAGTATAAATACCTAAAATGAGGAGCAGATTAGAGGGGCTAAGGCCCGGTATTAAAATTCCCAAAGCAATCAAGGCACCCGCTAAGACAAAGCTAGCAAAGCTAGCAGGTAGGGTTCCGACAAGATCATTGAGAAAATAAAGAACAAGCCCAGAAATCACAAATGTTCCACATAGCCAAGCAAGATCAATCGTGTCGCGTTTACCATACTGGGTCGATTCCTTGACTAGGCTTGGAATCGTTCCGACAATCGCCCCTGCAAAGCTCCAAAGAACAACTACTTGATAGTGTTCAAGGAGATATTCAACAGGATAAGAAAAGAGGGCAATACCTAAAATACCACCGATTCCCACTGGAATGAAAAAGAGAGTATTTTCGATAAAATTCTCCCGAAGATGCGCAAGAAAATGGATCATCCGCTCATAAATTCCCAAAATCGCAGCCAAGACACCACCCGATACACCCGGTAAGATAAATCCTAAAGCGATTATCATTCCTTTTACTATTCTTGCAATCCAAGATGCCATAAGTTCCTCCATAAAATAAACTATAATAGTGTAATGTTGCATTACCTAAGGACCAATGCTACTCATTCTAACGTCCCATTTCTAAGAATTTTTTGGTCAGAGGTAGATTTTGATAAGTATAGTCTTTTAGTTTGCTTTTAGTACTAGGCAAGGAGCTACAGGCTGTACTTAGAGTACGGCAAAGCGAACTAACGAAGTAAGAAAAGATAAACGAAACGACTATAACAAATAAAGGACGTTCAAAACGCTTCTATTATATCATATTTTAAGAAAAGCAGACAGGACTTTACTGTATCAAAGACAGGAATGAAAAAGAGTGCTCCTCATTTATTTGGTAAGAAAAAACGTGGACTGGTAGGAAGTAATATCCCCAGGACAATGAGCACAACAACGAGGGTCAAACCTCCTGCCGTTCCATTCACAATGAAAGAGTACCAGTAAGCAGACATCCCCTTAGGAGCATAGCTAGACCAGAAGATAACACCTGCGATGTAGTGAATGAGATAACGCACAAATACAGCAAAAATAGCCGCTAGAAAAGCATAGCCCAACGCTTGGCCTTGTTCTTTGGTCTTCAATGCCTTTTGAAACTGAGGAGCTAAACAGCCTGCTAGTCCCATTGCCATAAAAGCAAGGATATATTCAAGAAAGACTTGAACGACAGATAAGTAGTAGACCTTGAACAGAACAAAATGGAGCAATCCCCAGATCAAACCAGCCAATAAGCCGTATTTTGTACCTCGACGCAGGGAAATCAGCACCAAAGGGATGGCACCAAAGGAAGGATTAAACCACCCCATAAAATCAGGGATAAGGGACAGGGTCATAGCAAGAGCAGCAAAGAGAGCCACTTCAACAGGGGCATTGAGGTTTTTGGACATAAAGAAAGACTCCTTTTCTTCACAAAAGGAGCCATTGGTTTTAATCATACCAGTAATCAACAAGTATCATTTCAAACACAATCCCTACGCTAGTGTTAACTAGATCAGGTTCGAGGATTTCGCAGGTGCGATCTCAGCCGAAGCACTCCTTTGTGATGGATATTTAATTACGTTTAGTATAGCATATTATTCCGGGCTTGTAAATAACTTTTGATAGACTTCATTTGGATCTTTGAGAGTGGTGATTAAATTGAGGTCTAAATGATGTGCAAAGCCATTAAGAGAGCCTACTGATGTGTATTGGTGCAAGTCATAATCTAAATCAGTGTTGGGAGCCGCATTGTAGTAACCTGAATTATTTCCGTAAGTCGGAATCCAAAGGGCAGTAAACTTATCTACAGAAATCTGGTGCTCTTCCATGAAGTAGGTTCCGATGTAGATGCCAATATTTTTAGCCCCCAGGTTCTGTAACTCTTGGCGAAAGGCTTCGACACCGGCATTCATGTCATCCATTGTTTTATCCTCAACATCCAACCAATAATAGGTCGGTTTAAATTTGTAGGAAGCTTCGTAGAAAGATTTTGCCTCCTTTTTCATGGACTCCACACTATTTCCAGTAACATAGGCATAGACCGCCACAGGGATACCACGTGCTTGAAATTCCTTGATGTGAGTCTGATAATGCTTATCGATTCCTTTTTCATCAGATGCATTGTTATCTTTTCGTGTGTGTGAACCACTCTGTACACGAATAATCGCACCAGATATGTTGGAAGAAAGAGTATCGTAGTCAATATCAGATGGGCGTTGCCAGCCAGATACATCAATGATGGGTTTCATATCCAGCGCGTTTGTAATGCGGACGGTACTAGCATGGTAACTAGGTGCGGTCGATTTATTTTCACCAAGCTGTTGAATTGCTTCTTGCTTGTCTTTTTCTTGTTCCTGATTCGTTGCATTTATCGTTAGGATAATGCCTGCGAAAAATAAGAAGAACAAGGCAACAAGGACAGGATGTATTTTCTTTCTCATTGCTCCTATTTTATCCTAAATAGAGAGAAAAATCAAAAAAAATAAGCTAAAAGGAGGAGAATTTATCTTGACAGCAAAGGGAGAATCCGTTACCCTAGAAGAGGAAATAAAATAGAAAGTGCCATGCATGTATGATGTCAACAAGACGAATCAGCCAGATTATCATTCTTGCAGCCTTATCCATTACATTGCGATTTGCCTTTGCTGCCTTGCCAAATATCAAGCCAATTTCAGCTATCTTTTTAGTCAGTCTTTGCTTTCTTCCTTTGAATGACAGCCTCTGGATTATGGCTTTAACCATGTTAGGAAGTAGTCTTCTATTTGGATTCAGCCTAGTGGTTTTTTGGCAGATAGCTAGCTTTGCCATTGTAATGCTTTTGTGGCGTATCTTTGTAACTCCTTTTATCCGTAAAGGGCAACTGGCGTTAACGTTACAGAGCCTACTTGCAGGAATTATCTTATTCTTATATGGTTTTTCAATCAGTCTTCCAATTGCGTGGCAATATGGGACAAATCCGATTGTCTATTGGCTAAATGGCCTGTCATTTGACATCTTACACAGTGTTTCAACTTTTTTATTCTATCCCATTATTTATTCTATATTTAGGAGATACTACCCTTATGAAAAAATTAGTCCTTAGCGTTTTGTCGATTATTGCAGGTATTTTTTTAGTAGCTTGCCAACCGCAAACAGCTTCAAAAAACGAGCAAACTCTCACAGCCACATTAAAAATTACCTTCCCAGACAATAAAGTTGTTGAGAAAACTGTATCATTCGAAAAAGATGACTCAGTGATGGATATTTTAGAAGAACATCACAAAATCGAAGAAAAAGATGGACTGGTAACTTCTATTGATGATGTTGATCAGAAACCAGAGAAAAACACCTATTGGATGTATGATGTCAATGATGAGTTAGCTCCAAAAGGTGCTAAAGAAATGCATCTCTCAGACGGTGACACAGTTGCCTTCTACCTTCAAACTTTCCAATAAAAATCGAATAGAGAGGACACAAAAAGTCCGAGAATAGTAAAAATCGCTTAAATCAAAGGCTAAAAACCTTAATTTAAAGCGATTTTTATTATACTATTGTTCTAGCTTTAGCTAGCTCCTCACTGCTTTTCATTTGTGACCAGCCTAGCTATCCTCGCAGGGGTCTTATTCATGACGAAGCGCTTCAATTGGATTGAGCTTAGAAGCCTTGTTGGCTGGTAAGACACCAAAGAGCATGCCGACTGCCGCCGAAAAAGCAAGACTGCCAAGCACGACTGGAATAGAAATAACAGCCGTAATTTCCCCACCTAGCGCCTTGGTTACATTGATAGCAGTAACAGCTAATTGTGCGATTCCAAGACCAAGTAGACCACCTAGACTGGTCAAAACCATAGCTTCAATCAAGAATTGCAAGAGAATATTGCTACGAGTCGCCCCAAGGGCTTTCCGTAAACCAATCTCACGCGTACGTTCTGTAACAGATACTAGCATGATGTTCATGACACCGATACCACCGACAAGGAGAGAGATTCCTGCAACCGAACCGATAAATAGGGTCATTCCTGATAGTTGAGCATTGAACGTTTCTAAAAATTGGGAGAAATCTTGAATATCATATTTCGCCTCTCTAAGATGAGTAGCCCTAGTCAAATAAGCTGCTGCTGCTCTCCCTACTTCTGAAGACCGTGAAATATCTTTTACATGCACATAAACTTGAGCATTTTCAGAAGCTCCATTTTCTGCAGCAACTTGAGTATTGGTCATCAAGGCTGCACCTCCAGCACCAAAACTAAGGATACCACCCTCACCTTTTTCTTTGTAGACACCAACCACCAAGTAAGCCTTATTGGCTAAACTGATTGTCTGGTTGAGGGCAGATGTCGCATCACCAAATAATTTACTAGCTGTTTGTTCATCCAACATAATGATGCGAGCGAATTGAGTATAGTCATTTGCAGTAAATTTACGACCTGCTATGAGCGAGATATCCTTTACATCAAAGTAGTTTTTGCTGACTCCTGTAATGAAGACACTATCCACTTTTTTTGCACCGACGCTAATTTCACCATTGTTACTATTAGTTGTATAGTAATTGCTGACACCGTCGACTTCAAGCAAGCCTTTCAAAATCCCGTCTGTCAAAGTTGGCTCTGGTTCATCAATCATTTGTGATTCGGTAAAATGAGTTGCAAAGCCATCTTGAACCGTTTCAGTAACCATATTAGAGAAATAGAGTTGCACATTATTGCGATCACCGGCTAAGGCGTCAGATAAGCTTCTTTTAAACCCCTCCCCCAAGGCCACAATCACAACAACTGAAGCAATACCGATAATAATCCCAAGCATGGTTAAAAGCGACCGCATCTTGTGGGCAAGGACAGATTTTAAGGCAAATTTGACATTTTCCATTTAGTTCCCCTCCTTGCGAATATCTTCAGTAATGACACCATCACGGAGGACGATGCGACGTTTGGCGTATGCAGCGATTTCTGGCTCATGGGTTACCATGATAATGGTCTTGCCCTCCTGGTTTAGCTCTGTTAAAAGCTCCATAATCTGTTCACCTGTCTTTGTATCAAGAGCCCCTGTTGGTTCATCGGCTAGAATAATGGACGGACTGTTGACCAGGGCACGTGCAATCGCAACCCGTTGTTTCTGACCACCTGATAACTCAGACGGTAAATGCGCCATCCGTTCGCCTAACTCAACCTTTTCTAAAAATTGCCGCGATAGCATCTTACGCTTGCTAGCAGGCACTCCTGCATAAATCAAGGGTAATTCTACGTTCTGCAGAGCATTTAACTTAGATAGAAGAAAGAACTGCTGAAAGACAAAACCAATCTGCTTGTTCCGAACATGAGCCAGCTTCGTTTCTGAAATCTGACTGACTTCTGTATCTTCTAGAATGTACTCTCCTGCTGTTGGACGATCCAAAAGACCGATAATGTTCATGAGCGTTGATTTACCTGAACCTGACGGTCCCATAATCGCAAGAAATTCCCCTTCTTCTACTTCCAAATCAATATCTTTTAAAACGCGTAGTTCTTGCTCTCCATTTTTATAGCTCTTATTGATGTTGGTCAGCTTGATTAGTCGTTTCTTCATTCGCTTCTACCTCTTTTCCATCTTCTAGGCTATCGTTTGGATTGGAGATGACGTGGTCGTCTACTTTTAGACCTCCTGTTACTTCTTGATACATTGCATCTGAGTTACCGAGAGTAATTTCAACTTTCTTAGCTTTTCCATCAGCAATGATCCAAACAAAGTTTTTATCTCCTTCTGGAACAACTGCACCAATTGGCACAAGAATTGTTTTACTATTATTGACAACTTCAATATTGACAGAAAATCCTTGTTTCAATTCTCCAACTTCGCTTGTAATTGCTACTTTGAATGGATACTTAGAACTTGAAACGCTTCCTCCTGAACCAGGGAGAGCTGTTGAGGTCTGACCATTTCCTGGGTAGTTTGAAATATAAGAAATCTTTCCAGTCCATACTTTATCAGGATAAACTTTTGAAGTAATCTTCACTTCTTGATCAACTGAAATATTTGCTAAATCATACTCAGAAAGTTCACCTGTCACCTGCAAGCTACCTTGATTAACAATATGAACAATCGTTTGATTGGTACTTGTATTCGATTTTGAAACGGATTTGTTGACCTCTACAACAGTTCCTACAACATTACTTGTCACAGTCGCCTCATTAAAAGCAGATTGCGCCTTAGCTACTGCTGCTTGTGCATCAGCATAAGCATCGTTCAAGTCCTGCATCTGCATGTCCACTGTCCGTTGTGCAGATGCAGTTGATTTGCTATCAACCGAAGCATCGCCTGTCAAATCAACAACCTGACCATTTGTACGCAAGTCATCAATTTGACGTCCCACCTTATCACGAGCTCTCACAGCCGTATCGTAAGCTGCCTGCAATTCACCTGTATCATACTGAACAAGTGGTGTACCGACCTGTACCTGGTCACCTTGGGCAACCAACACAGCACTCAAGTCACCTTTTGAAGGATCGTAATAAACATATTGCTCATCAGCTGCAGCAACCGTTCCTGATAATAGCGTTGAAGAGGCAATGGAACCTTCTTTAACTGCTGTATACGTTAGGCTTTGAGGAACAGCTGGCGTCTCTGTCTTGCTCCCCCCTAATAATAGTCCTCCTCCAATCAGCGCAGCTGCTGCTACCCCTAAGCCGGAAAACAAAATGATTTTGCTTTTCTTTGTCTTTAACATATCTTTTCTCCTTTTATACCAAGTGAACAATATTGTACTATATACATAATACAAAAATGCAATCAAGAATGCAAGTACTTCTGATACTATTTTACAAAAAAAGAGATTTTCTTGCCAGCACTCTTACCAACAATTTTCTTACAGTTTTGTAAGATTGAACAAACGTAGCCAATTTTTGCAGGAAGCCAAAAAAAGCGCTACAATAGAAGAAAACATGAAATCAGAGAGGATAATCTATGAAACGATATGATATGATTGCTATTGGGGGAGGTTCTGGGGGTATTGCTACTATAAACCGTGCCGCAGAACACCATGCTAAAGTTGCCGTGATTGAGGGAAATCTCCTCGGTGGTACCTGTGTCAATGTTGGCTGTGTGCCAAAGAAAATTATGTGGTATGGAGCTCAGATTGCAGAAGCCTTTCATCAATATGGATCTGAATATGGTTTTTCAGCAGATACCATCACCTTTGATTTTGAAACCCTAAAGAAAAATCGTGATGCCTATATCGAACGCTCAAGAAATTCTTATAACGGAACTTTTGAACGAAATCATGTTGATGTGTTCAAGGGGGTTGCCCGTTTTGTTGATGACCACACTGTAGAAGTCAATGGTGAACATATCTACGCAGATAAGATTGTCATTGCAACAGGTGCAAAGCCTATCTTGCCGAACATTCCCGGCGGAGAATATGCAAGTAGCTCAGATGATGTCTTTTCCTGGGAGAAACTCCCTCAATCTGTAGCCGTTGTCGGAGCTGGCTACATTGCTGTTGAAATGGCTGGTGTCCTCCATTCACTCGGTGTACAGACAGACCTCTTTGTTCGTCGCGATCGCCCTTTGCGGCGATTTGATTCCTATCTTACAGATGCTCTCATCGCTGAAATGGAACGAACTGGACTATCCCTTCATTCCCATAAAATCCCTCAGCGAATTGACAAAAATGTAGATGGTAGCTTGACTATTTCCTTTGAAGACGGTAGCCAGCACACTGCTGAAAAAATCCTCTGGGCAGTCGGTCGAAAGGCTAATATTGAGCACTTGAACTTAGAAGCTGTTGGAATCGGCGTTACTTCATCTGGACATATCGCGGTCAATGAATTTCAAGAAACCAACATCCCTCATATCTATGCCCTGGGCGATGTAACCGGTGAAAAGGAATTAACGCCTGTTGCGATTAAAGCTGGTCGCATACTGTCTGAACGCCTCTTCAATGGTAAAATCGATGCAAAAATGGACTACCAATTTATTCCAACTGTTGTCTTTTCTCACCCCGCGATTGGTACGATTGGCTACACGCAAGAAGAAGCAATAAGAAAATTTGGAGCTGAGAACATCAAGACTTATACTTCTACCTTTACCTCCATGTATACCGCTCTTGGAAGCAACCGACAAGCTGCCAAATTCAAACTGGTGACGGCTGGAGCAGAGGAAAAAATCGTTGGACTTCATGGAATTGGTCATGGTGTTGATGAAATGATCCAAGGATTTGCAGTAGCCATTAAAATGGGAGCTACCAAAGCCGACTTCGATGCAACAGTTGCCATTCACCCCACAGGCTCAGAAGAATTTGTCACCATGCGGTAAACCAAGATATGAGGGCGTAAAAAAAGCGAATGAAAAATAGGAAATACGACGAAGAAGCTCCTGCTTCTAGAAGTATTTATCTTTTTTCCGAGCTTTTAGCCCGAGTTCAATTAAACCAAGATACGAGGGCGTGAAGAAACTCCTGGACAAAATAGGCAATCGAAGCAGATTGCTTTGCAACCAATGAGATTGGTCTTTTTGTCAGAGAGTTTTAGCCCGAGTTCAGTTACATCAAGATACAAAGCCCGTTAAAAACTCAAAGCGAAAATAGGAAATTTGACGAAGAAACGTTAGTTTCTAGGAAAATTTATCTTTTTCGCACAGAGTTTAGGGCGGGTTCAATTAAACCAAGATACGAGGGCGTAAAAAAGCGAATGAAAAATAGGAAAGACGACGAGTGAAAAGCTCCAGTGGAGGTTTTCAGCCTACTTCCCAGGGAGTGCTTGCACCACAAACATCTATTTCCTTGCTTCAAAGGTATGCTATATCTTTAGAGCAAGGAAAATCTATACCTAAGGGTAGCTGTAACCATAGGCAACAACGGCTTTGTCCCCCTAAAGGGAGCCGTATCCGTAAGCGAACATAGTTCGCAACGGCTTCGTCTCTTTTTTTCCGAGCTTTTAGCCCGAGTTCAATTACACCAAGATACAAGGGCGTGAAAAAAGCGAATGAAAAATAGGAAAGACGACGAGTGAAAAGCTCCAGTGGAGGTTTTCAGCCTACTTCCTAGGTAACGTTTGCTCTGCAAACGTCTATTTCCCGCCTCCAAAGGTATACTATACCTTTGGAGCTAGGAAGATTTGTACCTAAAGGTAGCCGTAACCACAAGCTGATTGGAATCTGGTGGGATTAGACTGCCTCGGTTTCTACTGGATTGTTGGAGAGTGTGCCATAACAAATCTTCATTTTCCTGTGACAGCTGATAGAAAAAGGATTGACTTTTCCCGTCAATCCTTTTATAATCTCATTACTTCTTGCAAACTGAAAGGATCACAATATGAGTTCTTCATACACTAAATCACTCGTCTATCCTGCTATTGGAGCAGGAGTAATCGTTGTCTTATCTCAAATCATCATCCCGCTTGGACCTGTGCCTTTTACGCTACAGACGCTTGCAGTAGGACTAATTGCCAGTCTCTATCCTCCAAAAGAAGCTATCACCAGTATCGTCCTCTATCTCCTACTAGGTGCCATTGGGTTACCTGTCTTTGCAGGATTTTCAGGGGGCATAGCTAGCCTTTGGGGACCAACTGCGGGCTTTCTCTGGGGGTTTCTACTCTACGCAGGTATGACCGGACGACTTACATCACCTCAATCAACTCTCACCCAAGTCTTTCTTGCTAATCTTTTGGGCGACACCCTCTGCTTTGGATTAGGCAGTCTTGTTTTCTCCCTCATAACTCAGAGTAGTTTTAAAAAAACATTTGCTCTAACTGTACTTCCTTTTCTCATTCCTGATCTCGTAAAATTACTAATGATTACCATAGCCTATCAACCGCTCAGTCGTATCTTTAAAGGATAATGAAATAATCATCCAGTGGGTTATTTGCAGAATGTCGACATCCTCTCTAACATAAGAATTGGTGTGAAACCACACGATTCATACTCTGTGAAACTCAATATAGTCATTTCGTTTATCTTTTTATTACTTCGTTCACTCGTCTTGCTGTACTCCAGTACTACCTGCGGCTCCTTGCCTAGTACTAAAAATAAACGAAACGGCTATATCTGATTAGCAAACTGTGAAAGCTTGAGGGCAAGGATAGCAAGGCTCCCCTCCCTCTCAACCAAAGATAGAATGGGATATTCAGCAAGATGAGCTAACGAGGAAGAAGTTGATTTTTGATAGGTCTAAACGCTTAAAAAATGAAGCAAGCCCCTCTGAATGGGCAATAAAAAAGTTGAAGAAACCTGTCCAAAATAGACTTTTTCTTCAACCCGACCAACAGTCCTGTGGACTGTTTTTAGTTGGACCTGGGAAGTAAAGAGCAACTTAAGTCAGAAGAGTGATTGTTCTCACTTCTCTTCTATAGTCATTTCGTTTATCTTTTACTACTTCGTTAACTCTCTTTGCCGTACTCTAAGTACAGCCTGCAGCTCGTTGCCTAGTACTAAAAGTAAACTAAAAGACTCTATCTCTCAACTCCGAAAGGCATCGAGTAACACCTGGAATTCTTCATTAGATAAGGTAATTCCCTTGCCCATCTTGCTATGATCTGGACTCCATGTCCGTATATCGTACTTGGCAGGTGCACCATTAAAGCTCACCCGATTCAATTCCTTGGTCCAACCTTTCTCGTTTTCGGACAAAACAAGTAACTTTTCTTCAATTTTAAATGTAAATTCTGCCATTTTTCCTCCTCAATACTCTATTCGTAAAAATTTGTAAAAACTTGTCTTTTCTAAAAAATTCCGATATGATAATTGTATCAATCTTTGGAGCATTTTACCATGAAAAAGTTTCTATCCATTCTCCTTTATCACCTCAATGTCTTTTTAGGCAACCAACAGCCCCATAATGACACGCGAGAAAATGAAGATTCACCTCATCTAGATATGATTCAGCTGGCTCTCTATAAAAAAGCAGCTATCCACATCATCTATGCAGATAAGAGCTTTACAGGCGAAATTGTCAAATTTGACCCTGACGAGAACCGAATGATTGTCAAAAACTTCAAACGAAATGTGACCAGTATTATTACACTCAGTGATATTCAGCGAATTTCTCTTGTACCAGATGGGATTCGCCAATCACAAAAACAATAAATTAGCTGCCTGATGAATGAACATCAGGCAGCTTTTTCTCTCCATTCCATACAACCTCAAGAGGGATTAGGCAAACAACAATGATTGCCACAAAAGCATGCACCAACTGCTAAAAAACTCAGTGGGAATAAAGCATATCAAAATCCTTTAGCTTAGGACCTGATGTTGAAAAATAGGGGTATCTATCGAAAAAGCGGGCAATACTGGCAAAAAGCACGTTTGAATGAACGACGAAAATGATGAAGAGAGATTTTACTCCCCTATAATAGTATTAAGTACGAATAGTCAAGGATTGTCCGTCTTCCTGATACAGGTTAATAAGTCCCGACTTACAGGCACGTACCATATCTCCAGGATAAACTTCCTGCGGGAGGCTAATGGTTAAAAGTTCCATTGGGCGATTAGCACGATCAATCGGGTGACCGTCTGAATCACGCAAGTCCGTAATAGTCGTTTCAAAATGACGGAAGCCTGGTCCGTAGAACTCGACCTCATCTCCTTCATTGATAACATTGCGCTGACGAATGGTTGCCGTCATGGTTGCTTTATCAAAGGCAACAACTTCCGCGATAAATTTATACTCAGGAATCTTACGACGAGCTCCGAATAATTGCTCATTTTCTGTCGGTGGGTTGTAGTAGAAACCTGTTGCCAGTTCACGCTGGGCTACTTTCCACATCTCATCAATTAGCTCTTGCTTAATCGCTTCAAATTTTTCTGGGCTCTCCAAGTAAGCATCGACTGCTGCCTTATAACAGTTGGTCACAGTGGACACGTAGTGAACGGACTTCATCCGTCCTTCAATTTTCAGGCTGTCAACTCCATTTTCAATCATATCTGGGATATGATCAATCATACACATATCAACAGCTGACATAGAAAATTCTTCAGGTACTTGTCCTTGGATACTTCTGCGTTCTTCCCCAAATGGCAAATCATAAAGATTGTATTTCCAGCGACAAGATTGTGAACATCCTCCACGATTGGCATCGCGGTTACTCATGTGATTGGACAAAACGCAACGTCCAGAATAAGAAATACACATCGCCCCGTGAACAAAGGCTTCAATCTCAACGCTAGTACGCTTGCGAATTTCAGCCAATTCTTCCATGGTTACTTCACGTGCCAAGACAACCCGTGTTAAGCCTAATTCTTTCCAAAATTCAAAGGTTTCATAGTTGGTTGATGAGGCCTGCGTTGACAGGTGGATCTCCAGACCTGGTGCTTCTGTCGCACAAATCACAATCAAGGCAGGATCTGACACAATAACCGCATCAAGCCCCATATCCCGTAATTCACGAAACCAAGCTCCTGCTCCTACTTCGTTACCCTCGTGGGTCACCATGTTAGCCGCTACATAGACCTTGGCACCATGTGCATGAGCATAAGTAATCCCCTCTTTCATTTCCTCCATCGAAAAATTTCCGGCACGACTACGTAAACCATAAGCTTGACCGCCAACAAACACGGCATCTGCTCCGTAATCAATAGCTACCTTTAATTTTTCCAAGGTTCCAGCAGGTGATAAGACCTCCGGACGTTTTAACTCTCTCTTCATTATACCGTTTCCTATTTTACCTTATCTCTATCGTAGTCGTAAAAGCCTGTATCCAGCCCTCTCTCCTTTGGATGTAATTTGCGGATCTGTTCATCCAGCAAAACAGCCCGATCGTAAGTCAGTTTGCCCACTTCTGCTAAGTTTCTTGCTTCAACAAATAATTTGACAATTTCTACAAAACGTTCACCTGGGCAGTAAATCCCGTCTAATTTCCAGTGCAGATAATTGTGCTCAACTAGCTCGTTCAACTTCATCATCATATCAATATCGTTGTTGATGAAAATATGCGTTCCATGCTTGTCCTCGTAAATCGAATAATGACTATCTGGATTGCTTGGTTCTGCTAGGAAAAGTCCACGCTCTCGTGACAAATCTGTTTCCTCTGCCTTTGTGAAATGATAGTAATTCTGCAAAAGGGTTCGTTTAGAATGGTGAATAACGGATGCACCGTAAACCAAAATCTCCGCTGGAATTTCAAGATTTTTAGCAATATCAAAGAGTTCCTCAGAGGGAATCTCTCTAGCTAGTACCGCACCAACCGCACCATGATCTTTCCAAAAATTAATCTGACGGCTAGAAGTCACAAAGACAGATGTGTCGTAGATTAACTTAAAATGATAACCATCGCGCTTGTTGATATAAAAAATACCTGTGTCACCTACTACCAGATAGTCCACCTGAATTTCTTTCATCAATTCCATGAAAGGTTGGATGGAGTCCATCATATCTTGGTGCATAAGGGCATTTGCAGCAACGACCAATTCCTTACCAGCCTCATGTGTCAAGTGCGCAATTACTCTCAGCTCATCATAGGTAAAGGAATGGGGAATCCGCAAGGCGTAGTCCGCTTCTCCCACATAAATGCGGTCTACTCCCGCTTCTAATAGTTGTTTAACTTGTTCAATACTTTCAGCAGTTGCTGTAATAACAATTTTTTCCATGACGTCCATTATATCACAATCTTTTATATTCTTCAGCACTTCCCTCAATTTTAATGTTCAGACTTTTCTCATTTTTTTGTAATGAAAATGTAATAATTTTGTTACAGAAAACAAGCATTATTATGGTAAACTTGTTAGGCGCAAAGGAGACGATATGGCACTCAGACAATACCGGCCTGACCATTACGAGTATGACAATTCTATCCCGAAAGAGCAACAACAGGCCACCTATCAAGCATATCACGCAACCAATCCAAACAAAGAACGAATCAACGAATT
Source organism: Streptococcus sp. LYSM12 (assembly GCF_004569635.1). Classification (GTDB taxonomy): domain Bacteria; phylum Bacillota; class Bacilli; order Lactobacillales; family Streptococcaceae; genus Streptococcus. The sequence goes on along the minus strand of NZ_SPOZ01000018.1, from coordinate 385 downwards.
TTTCTTTTTTTTGAACATTGCTATTTTTAGTGTGATTACCGTGATTGCTACTTATATTTATCTTTCAAACCACGTTCCTGTCTTTCTAGCTTTTATTTTAGCGATTGCAACAGGACTATTTGGACTAAAATTCATCCAATTTCTAATAAAGAAAAAACGTCATCAAATAAAAAAACAGAACCCAAATAAAAAATAATGGGTTCTGTTTTTTGTGTAGAACATATATATAATCAACTGAAACAAGAACAGGACAAAAGTGCCTCAATGAAAGTATGGGCATTTGGCAATACTTTTCTGAGGTGTTTTTTGATGTGAGCCCATGTTTTCTCGATGGGATTGTACTCAGGTGAGTACGGAGGAAGTGGTAAAATTCTATGCCCCTGCT